>JBELIP010000019.1:0-36852 GCA_042090785.1 Cellvibrionales bacterium
CTGCATGCGCTGTAGAAACAGCGGCAACCGCTGCAGCTAATACGCCTAATTTTTTCTTAACCATCATTATTTACTCCAAAATTTTTAGTACAGTAAATTTAATTATAGATAACTCAAATTAAATCCGTATTACTTCACACGACGAGTCATGCGAGTAATACCAGCTAAGCCACCAAATAAGACGGCTAAACCAGCCCAGCCCATCACAGGAACGTTAACCGGCGTGACAATTAGACCACAAGCGTTTTGATCAACTGCAGGCAAAGTACCGTTTACAGTCCAGCCTAGCGTCCAGTCATTCGCACAGTCTTGTACCGCACCAGAAAAAGTCGTTGTATCAAAGAATGAATCAACAGCGTTCATATCATAAACTGCAGCTTCTGATTCAGCAGGACCATTAATGTAGCCGTTAAAAGTAGACACATACTGAGAAACTTGGCCTGGGCTATTAGCAATCCAAGTATCACTTTCTGGCTTGTCAGTCACCAGACCAGCACAATCAGTTGTTACCGCCCAAAGTGGCGCATTGGGGTTTCCATCACCCGCGGAATCATCAAGGTCAAAACAAGTACCACTGTCTTTATCCATAACAAGGTTACCAAAGCCTAACAAACTACCACGACGTACTTTAAGGCCGTCTTTACCGCCTGGATCAGAACTAACAATTGTTACGTTAGAAACGATAGCATCAGTTGTTGGAGATGCATTGTTAGATTTTTTGTTGTTGTCAGATTCAAACGCACGATCAGAACCAGAGCTTTGATAAATAACAACGTATTGTGCTTTACCGGCCCAACCTTCAGTTGAATCGAAAGAATCATCGCCATTGTCAGTTAAAACAACATTTTTTAAGTTAACTGCACCACCATACATTTCAACACCATCATCCACGTTTGCGTGAACTTGGATGTGATCAACCGTAGTATTTGAACCTACTGATTGAAAGGCAATACCGTTTAAGTCAGACTCAGGGCTAAATACGCCACCAGCGTAAGCAACAGTTACATACTGTAAAGTACCGCTGTTATCTGCATTGTCGTTACCACCGTGAGTACCAGTATCTGCTTCACCTGAACGTGTACATGCACCCGTTGGTGCAGCAGGAGCAACAGCATCTTTACAGCCATTATTAAGACCGTAACCATTCAAGTACAAACCACCCCACTGACCAGAGTCAGCAGTACCACCAGAAATAGCTTGCGCAGAAGTAAAAGTAATCGGCGCTTGAGCAGTACCAGCAGCTTCAATACGCGAACCACGAGCCACGATTAAATAATCAGGTGCAGGTGTAGTAATCACATCACCTTCGTCTGTAGTAAAAGTGTTGTTAGGGTTAACTGTTGAATCATCACCAACAATAATAGTACCAGCTTCAATAGTTAAAACACTTGCCGAAGGGTCAACAGCTGTTGCACCAGCAACCGTGCTATCACCGACAGAAGTCTTACCTTGGATAACCCAAAGCTTATCAGAAGTTAATGTTAAGTCTTGAGCGATAACTCCTGAGATTGCACACTCTTCTAGGCTCAATAAATTGTTTACTGGGCTAGTTGGCGAAGAAACGTTTGGGTGAACTGGGCAAGCGGCGAAGGCTGAACCGGCAGATGCGGCAGTTATTGCGGCAGCTAATTTAATCATTGATTTCTTAGGCATTTTAAAACTCCAATTAATTTATAGTTAAAAATTTATTTACTTTTTTAGCGTTTTTTTTAATTTATCTAAGAGCTCTTTATAAGCTCAATAAAGTTATCAATTACGAATGGATACAAGCATTAAAGACCACTTGCATTCATCGTTATTTATTGATTTACGCATATTTTTTCTTGCGACAAACTTAATCAATGCCGAGCATTCTATAGCCGGTATATGACAGAAAAGTGAACATCATATTTTTTTTCATTAGACATAAGGGCACTTAAAAACCCCTTACTTTTAAGGCAGGAAAGTGAAAATCTAACTCAACTCTATTGCTGATATAAACGATTAAAATAATGAGAACATAATTGAGAAAACGGTATATAAAAGAGTGAAGTTAATTATCAGATTATAAAACTAAGACTATGATAATTAAGTTTATTTAAATAATGATCAAAGCAAAAAAGTCATTTTTATGACAAGAATACAAAAAGGAATTTTGAATTAATCGTATTATGCCTAAGAAAAATAGATTACCAAGCAACTGAAAAAATCGCTAAAATTAATTTTTGTATAGATTTTTAATTTTATAAATTTCTAAATAGATAAAATTTTTATAAAAAAAAGCGGCCGAGTCGGCCGCGTTGTCGATTAGACAATGACTTACTTAAAAAAGGCAATTAATACATTTCCCACTTAACCGATAAGCTAGCAGAAGTACCTACATCTTGCTTATCGTAGAGTAGACCATTTTGATAACGAATAATTTTTGATTCTCCTAAAATATTATTCACTTTCATTGAGACAACAAAAACATCTTCATCGGCGTAGATTCGAGTCTGCAAGGCAAAATCAAGACTATCAAAAGGGTCTTCGTATATTTCACCCGCACCTGCTACAGCAGCATCTTGGAATTCTACTCCGCCTAATAAATTTGCAAATAAACGACGCGAGAAATGGTTATAAGCTAACGAAGCTGTAACGTACTCTGACTCATAAACTACTTGTGCGTTATAGAGCTCTTTAGATAATCCCGTTAATGGCCGGCCAGGGCGCTGACCTTTAGCAATAAATTCCTCGTTAAGCGTCACGCCAGAATTGATATGTGTAGCATTAGCCGTTACAAACCACTGGTCACTAAGGTATTTTCTTATCTCAAACTCATAACCTTCATTCTCGGCCAGCGGTACATTGGTCCATGAAAACAATGCATCCGCATCACCGACAAGTGATTCTGTTAACTCAATAGCATTAGTAATTTTTTTGCGGAAACCACTTACACTTAAGTAATCACCATCACCAAAATACCATTCATAACGTAAATCGAGACTGCGAATATCGGCTGTCTCTAAAGCAGAGTTACCTTTATATTCTCGACCATCATCAGCATTATAAGACTGCACAGCTGCCAGTTCTCTTAATAAAGGACGGTTGATCGATTCACTATAGGCGCCGCGTAACTGCATATTGTCGTAGAAAGACCAAGTAAATGATAATGCAGGTAAAACCACATCAACTTTCTTCGAATTGAGGTTTAAGCTGATTTCTTGTTCCGATTTTTCAGAACGCCAACCGACATTCGCCCTAAAAAACTCATTAAATTCAACATCAAAAGCAATATAGGCTGCCTCAATATTTAATGACCCTTGATAGGTATCAGGCGAACCATTGGTAAAACCCTCATTAAAACTAATGGCACCCGCCGCTAGATCTTTTGCTTGGCTAGAGCGGCCAGCAAGGCTAGTTGCCAAATAACAGCTGTCATCTTCCGTTGGCACACCGCCAATTTCACAAGTTGATGAATCTAATAATTCGTCAATTGGTAAAAATAAGTAGGGATGAAAATCATCACTAATATACGGCACGCTATTTTGGCTCAATACATCAGGTAGACAAATAGCACCAAAACATTGCCCTAATTGATCGTCTTGCTTAAGCACTAAACCATTAAGGTCATAGGTAAAACGGTAAGATTGGTATTCGCGCGTCTCTTCAGAGTGCGTATAACCTAGCTTGATATCAAAAGACTCTACACCACTTGGAAAAAGGTGAAAGACAACATCAAAACCATAATCCTCTGTCTCGCCATCTAAGCTTGTGTACTCACGGGTTGGCAAACCTGCCCCTCTGATGGGCAAATACGATTGGACCGGCGGTAAGTCATCAATCGTTACCGGTACATTAACCGTGGTTAGCTGCCCACCCTCAATCCGTCTAACAGGAATACCATTTGCCAAAGCATTATCAATGGCATTTTGTAAATCCTCTGTGTTTTCGATCAAACGATAAGTGCGACCATCAGGTACATCACGACTCGCATCAACTTTTGCATAACGCCAATTCAACTCAACCGCATCAAAAAAATGCTCACCACTCAGTTGATTAAAAATTATTTCATTTTCTGCCCACTGTAAACGATGGTCTTGCCATAACTGCTCTTCACTATTGCCGCGACGACGTGTATCGATTGATGTTTCATCGGTTGTCATACGTGTTAGCAATGAAGTAAATTTAAATGTATTACTTTCACGCCACTCCCAACCTACCGAGGCCAAAGCATTGGTTCGAATTTTATTCGTAGTGCGCTCTACATTACCTAAACGACTGTAACCCAACTCACCTAAATCACCGGTTGTCAGTGCTTGACTATGCGCTTTATCAAGCTGGCCATCAGAAAGCGTGTTAGGCGAAGTAATTAAATCCGCTGCATATCGACTACGCTGAATAGAAGAATTTCGGTATTTGTTATCAATTGAGGCACGCAATGTTGCACCAATCGAGGAATCCGAGCTGAGCTCCCAACGATTACCTGCAGCGATAGAAATCCCAAGATCTAATGGATTTTCTTTTTCATGAACAGAAAAATGATTGTTAAAACCTAAACGCGCCGCATCCTGACCGTTAGCATCAAGACTTGATGCGGTAGGCGAAAACACATTGGGATAGGAATCCAAACCAGCCCGAACTGCACTAGGGATATCACGAGTGCCGTCATCTACACCCCAAAAGTCATTACCACCACCTGCATAGGCTAGACCTGCTTCATGAGTCGAAATAGAGTTATGGCCTGTAGATAGCTTTATTTTAAAAAATGCTTCATCTGGCAATGCCGATGAACGAATATCAACAACACCACCTGAAAATTCTGCGCCATAATTAGGTGAGTATGTTTTTTGAACTAAAAGACTTTCAACAATAGATGTGCCAAAAATATCTAACGGCACAGAACGCTGTAATGGGATTGGGCTCGGGATAGGCGTACCGTTGAAGTAAGTCGAAGAGTAGCGCTCACCAAGACCACGAACATAAATAAACTTACCACCAACCAGGCTCAAGCCAGGTAAACGCTTTAATGCGTCACCGACATTGCTGTCACCAGCAACAGTGATATCCTCAGCACTTAAAATATCAGAGACTTCCGCCGTCTGTAATTTTTCATCAGGTCTGAAATCAACTGTAATCACGACCTCCTCGATTTCCTGCCCCATTGAAGGACAGCTAACAAAAAGCACAGTCATAACCGCTAATCGAATTAGCGTGATGGCGGGCTGTATCATAATAAATTCTCTATATATTGAAATTAAGGTATTGACGATAGCCAGACTTCTTAATCCAAAAAAAGTAATAGAAGAGCTGGTAGTAGCGAAGTTAATGACATTTTTGCGATAGAAATATAAAAAACACCATCAATCTAAACCTTGAACGGCGTTGATTTTTTCAATTTCTTGTGCGGATGCAGAATAATGGTTTTATATTACAATTTTGTGACGAAAACGTCATAGCTCAGGACTTTAAAACAACAATCATATTTAAAAATTATCAGATTTAAAAACACTAACAACTTATACAAACTGTTAGATTTAACATTTTTATTCCTTAATTATCATCTACTTAATTTAAACCAATCTAAATAGCCATCAATAAACTGAGCTTAAAAAAGACCCCGCCGCTTGACAATACTCAATCTTTTTGTGTCATAAAACTGACCTATTAATATAATAAAGTACTTTCATAAGAGAATTGAAAAATAACAAAACGATTTAACGAGTATCTTTATGAAAACGCATCAATTGTTTCCACTAACTGTTGGACAAGACAGTATTAGCATTACAGAAGATGATCGTCGAACAATGGCAAATGCTATTAATGCCATGCGAAAAGCTAATCCGCATAACAATAAAAGCAGCGCCTGGACGGGTGATACACAAGGGCAAGAGTTTTTATTCAACGACCCGGTTTTTAAACCAATAGCTGAAAAAATTGCTTTAAAAGTTATCGACTATTTAAAGGCCCTTTCAATTAATACCGACCTACTCGATCTTTACTATCAACGCTCATGGGCTACGTTTACTCAGGGAGAGCAAAACATTGCCTTTCATACACATGCCCAATCGAACATTAGCTTTGCCTACTACCTTGTCAAACCAGAAAATTCAGGAGGCATTATATTTAATGGTCGAGAACTCCAAAATGAAGTTGCGAAGGATATTTTTAACCGCGATAAATATGAGCAGTCACTGATCACTGAAACTAATGCTCATAATGCCAAGCAAATCATTATAGATGCTGAACAAGATGCGATTGTTATCTTTCCATCAAAAGCCTCACATGCCACCGTGCCTAACCAATCAGGTAAGACGCGCATCTCATTATCAGGTGACATCACGATCATGCTCAAAGATAGTCAAGGCTTTGAGCACTTGATGCCTAACTTTAAACACTGGACTGCATTGAACTAATTCGAATCCAACACTATGTTTATTCAAGACGATTACTGTCCAGACAAAAAGCTACTGCAAGAATTAAGCGATAAAGCCAAGTGGCAAGAACTTGCTGGTCGTTTTCATTGGTGGGATGGCTGGTGGGCTGGTGAGCCACGTAATACTTGGGAATACATTATAAAAATGATTTGGGCAGCCCAAGGTGTTGAAGGAAAAATTGCTGGCTTCGAATACTGGTGTAATATTTTAGAAAGCGACAACCAGCAAACCAACCACCTTGGCTGGCATCGCGATAAAGATGAACTATTAAAAGAAGAAAGCGGTGAAATTGTTTGCCCAATGGTTGGCACTATTTTTTATGGCTACCCACATGACATTGAAGGTGGCTTTTTAGAAATCGCCACCGAAGATACCTTTACCGATGTAGAGCGCATCCGCCCTATTTATAACCGAGTAGTTATTATGGATGTGAGTAAGCAGCATCGAGTCACACGTATTTATCGTGGCACTCGCATTGGTTTGCAAATTAATCTATGGCTAAAAAAGCCCGAAACATTTCGTAATGGTGACATAGAAACCACTTCAAGCTACTGATTCATTTCTCAAGACAACCAAGCCCTCCGCCAAAGGATATAAAAAACCAAACTTTCTATATCCTGCATATAGCTCATACAGTAGCTTGAATATCCTTTTTCAAGTAAAAATCGCTAACTTGGCACAATACCTGCTCTCCTTAATAGAGATATTGTTATAGCAGCCTTATCTATATTGCCTACCCCATGCATCTGTCATGGTTTTATTGGCAAATAAGGCCTGCTCTCAACGCTTAAAGATGAAAATAATGAGTAAATACGCGTTATATGCGCCTTTTTTAAAGCAACATCAATTAACTGAGGCCTACTTAGTGCAGGCGGAGCAGTGGTTTGCACCATTGGTAAACGAAACGCTCTCTCTTTTAAGTGCAGCGCCAGAAAAAACCTTAGTTATTGGCATCAATGGCTGCCAAGGCTCGGGTAAGTCAACACTGGCCAACTATTTGCGCACCACCTTGGTGCTTGCGCACAATGTTGAGTCAATTTGTGTGTCACTCGATGATTTTTATCTAACTAAGAATGATCGTCTGGCATTAGCTGAATGCAAACACCCTCTTCTTTCTACACGTGGCGTACCCGGCACTCACGATGTCGCCTTAGCTATTCAACAGCTCAAGGCTTTAAAAGAACAAAGCACAGGTACAGTTGAGTTACCCGTTTTCGATAAAAGCCATGACGACCGAGACATAGCTCACCCCCAAGTTATTGAGCTACCCATTAAAGTGATTATTGTTGAAGGCTGGTGCCTTGGTGCTGAACCACAAACAGCCGCGCAACTTGAAACATCTATTAATACATTAGAAAGCCAACAAGATGCTGACGGCAAATGGCGTGAGTTCGTGAACAAGGCATTAGCTAAAGATTACGCCGATTTATTTGCCTTAGTGGATTGCTGGCTAATGTTAAAAGCCCCATCGTTTGATTGCGTTTACCAATGGCGCATGGAGCAAGAACACAAAATGGCAAAAAAACTGGGCGTTGATTTTTTGTCTGAAGATAACCAAGCGCATCCTGGCATTATGAATACTGAAGAGCTTCAGTATTTTATTGATCACTACCAGCGCATTACCGAACACGGTTTCACTACTCTGCCTAAAAAAATGCACCATTTATATGAGCTAGATACACAGCGAAAAATTATAAGCCATAGCCGACCCGTAACAATGACAAGCGCCACAACAGCGGGAATAAAATGAACAGACCCTTACTTTTTACTGACCTTGATGGCTCATTATTGGATCACGATACTTATTCGCATGCAGCGGCCAGCCCAACATTGGCAGTATTAAAATCGTTGGCCGTACCCGTTATTCCTACTACCAGTAAAACCTTGGCCGAACTCTTACCCATTCGTGCTGCACTTAATAATACGGATCCGTTTATTGTTGAAAACGGCGCGGCTATTTATATTCCTGTTGGCTATTTTGCAAAGCAACCGGATAACACCACGCTATGCGTAAAAGAAGGATACGAATTCTGGGAATATAGCCAAGCACCTACGCGCAATTATTGGCAGCAATTACTAAACAAGCTCAGCGAGCAATTTAACAATAAGTTTTCTGGAAAATACATTGATTTTCAACACCTAGGCACGCAAGGGATTGCAGATTTAACAGGCTTGTCATTAACCCAAGCTGCACTTGCCAACCAGCGGGGCTTTAGTGAGCCCATACACTGGCTAGGCAATAATGTTGAGAAAAAAAAATTTATAGCCGCATTAGAAAGCATAGGCGCACATATTGTTGAAGGCGGACGTTTTTTACACCTAATTGATCGCCATGCCTGTAAAGGCGCAGCCATGCAAAGACTGACTGCCAGCTTTAAAGAAAACGGCAAACATAATCAGTATATTTGCATTGCCGCCGGCGATAGCCATAACGATATTTCTATGCTGGAAGCTGCCGATATTGCTGCGCTAATTCGATCACCGGTGCACGCAACACCCAGAGTCAATCGCAACGAAAAAACGTACTTAAGCACACACTTTGGGCCTGAAGGCTGGAACGAAGTCATTAGCAAAATATTAGCAAACGAAATGTCGAGCAACAAAAATATATAACTTATAAACAAAAAAGATAATAGGACAAAGAGCATGGCTGATTTTTATCAAAACGGTATCATTACAACACTGCATAATTTATCTAACCGCTCCATTGATGAGTTAGAAAAAGAATTGTCGACTTTTCGTGACGAGCGACCAATGGCAGTAATTTTGCCATCGCTTTTTTCAGAATTAGAAGGTCCAGCACTTAGTAGTATTATTGAAGAGTTAAAAAGCGCACCCTACCTCGATGAAATTATTATTGGCCTAGACCGTGCTAACGAAGAACAATTTCGCTACGCACTCAAATTTTTCTCTAAACTGCCTCAAAAGTTTCGCGTATTGTGGAATGACGGCCCTGCCATGCAAGCTATCCATAAGAAGCTTGAAACCAGTGGTTTAGCACCTAGACAAGCCGGCAAAGGACGAAACGTCTGGTACTGCATGGGCTATGTTTTAGCGGCGACAAAAGCCGAAGCCGTTGCCTTGCATGACTGCGACATCACCACGTATAAACGCGACATGTTAGCGCGACTTATTTATCCGGTTGCTAACCCTAAATTTAATTATGAATTCTGCAAAGGTTTCTATGCACGAGTCGCTAACGGACAATTTAATGGGCGAGTAAGCCGCTTACTCGTTAGCCCTCTACTAAACGCCTTGAAAAAGATTTGCGGCGAACGCGAGTATTTACAATACATGGATAGCTTCCGCTATTCGCTAGCTGGCGAATTTTCTTTTCGTCGCGATGTACTCAACGATATTCGCATCCCAAGCGACTGGGGCTTAGAGATTGGCGTGCTATCAGAAATGCATCGCAACTACTCGCTTAACCGACTATGCCAAGTTGATATTGCCGATACTTATGATCACAAACATCAAGACTTATCATCTAATGATGACCAAGGTGGCTTATCAAAAATGTCTATTGATATTTCAAAAGCCTTATTTAGAAAACTCGCAACACAAGGCGTGACTTTTAATGCCGAATCATTCCGTACATTAAAAGCCACCTATTTCCGTATGGCTTTAGATTATGTTGACGCTTACCACAACGATGCGGCCATGAATAATTTATCGTATGATATTCATAAAGAAGAACAAGCGGTAGAACTGTTTGCAGAAAATATAATGAAAGCCGGCGAAGCTTATTTAGACAAACCCATGGAAACACCTTTTATTCCATGCTGGAACCGAGTACGCAGTGCCTTTCCAGATATTTTTACCGAAATCGCCGAAGCCGTTGAAAGCGATCGCATTAAATACAGCTAAAACATAGAAATAATTTTTTCTTAAAAAACATTGTTATATAACACCATTACAAAGACGCCATTATGAATAACGATTTAGGTCAGCGGATATATAATCACTTAGAAGTTATCTACGACAGTGTTTACGACACCTCACATAAAAACGCTGATGATATAGACCGCAATAGCATTTATGAAACACCTAAAATTGCTATTGATATCACAGCTGTAATGGCGCAAATATTAGAGGCTATGCGCCTAAAACCACAAACAGAAGCGCCGCCATCGCATCAAAACCAATGGTCTGAGCGTGACATCATATTAATCAGTTATGGCGATAGCATTATTGACTCGTCATCAGAATTTGCTGAAAAACCACTAGAAACACTCAAGCACTTTATTGACAACCATACCGACGGCACCATTAACAGCCTGCATATTTTGCCGTTTTTCCCATTCAGCTCAGATGATGGTTTTTCTGTTATTGATTTTATGCAAGTCAATTCAAGTCTAGGCGACTGGCAAGACATCACCACCATCGCTTCTGAATATCGTTTAATGGCCGACCTAGTTATTAACCATTGCTCACAAGAAAGCGTCTGGTTTAAAAACTTTATTGCCGACCAATCGCCAGGCAAAAATTATTTTTATACCGAAGACCCCGAGCAAGATACCTCTCGCGTAGTAAGACCAAGAACCAACCCCTTACTACAAGCCGTAAAAACTAACAATGGCGTAGAACATGTTTGGTGTACCTTTAGTCATGACCAAGTCGATTTAGATTTTCGCAACCCGCAAGTGCTTATTGAGTTTATAAAAATTGTTAGGTACTACCTCGATAAAGGCGTGCGTATTTTTCGTCTTGATGCCGTTGCTTTTGTGTGGAAGCAAGCAGGCACCAGCTGTATTAACCTAAAAGAAACACACGAAATTGTTAGGTTACTAAGGCTGCTAATTGAACATGCACAAAATGACGCCATTATTATTACCGAAACCAATATACCGAATAGAGAAAACCTTGAATACTTTGGCAATGCCAACGAAGCCCACTGCATTTATAATTTTTCATTGCCGCCACTGTTAGTGCACACGCTCATTTCAGGCAATAGCTATTATTTAAAACAGTGGATGATGAGTATGCCGCCAGCCCAAAACGGCACCACTTATTTTAATTTTATTGCTTCGCACGATGGCATTGGTTTACGACCCACAGAGGGACTGCTGTCAGAACGAGAAATCGATAACCTCTCAGCGATTATGGAAAACTTCGGTGGCCGAATTTCTTATAGAGAATTAGCCGGAGGCAAAACCAAACCCTATGAAATTAACATTTCATTGTTTGACGCACTGCAAGGCACCCATGCCGGTCCCGACAAATACAACATCGAACGCTTTATTTGCGCCCATGCCATTATGTTGGCACTCGAAGGTATTCCAGGTATTTATATTCATAGTTTAATGGGCACCCGCAACGACTACGAAAAATGCGATGCCACTGGCCATAATCGTGCCATTAACCGTCACCGCTGGGACTATGAACAACTGCAAGAAAAATTAGCCGACCCCGAGCATCAACATGCTCAGGTATTTGCTCAAATAAAAGCATTACTTAGCATTAGAATTAAACAGCCAGCATTTCATCCCAATGCCACACAATTCACCTTACATCTAGGTGATGCCATTTTTGGCTTTTGGCGCCAAAGCCACGACCGCCAGCAAAGTATTTTTTGCATAGCCAATATCGATAAAGCACCTTGCAGTCTGCCACTCTCAAACGTCAACCTTATTGGCACTGACGACTGGGTCGACTTAATCAGCGGCAAGCGTTACGCCGATTACAATGACACCATTGAGCTAGCCCCCTATCAAACCGTATGGATCACCAATCGCCCTACCGATTAACCAGCAACCACTCCGGATCATTGATTAATCACCGAGACAATGCTGGCTCCAAAGGCGTGGTTCGGGGTATGCTTGCGGGCTGAAATACCGCGTGGCGGCCCAACAATTTGAAGGCAAAAGACCCCCAATAATGGAACAGCAAGTAAACGATCAAAACGCATACGACCCACAGGCCATAGAATCCGAGGCGCAAAGCTATTGGCAGCAGCAAGCTAGCTTTCTTGCCACCGAAGACCCCGAACGCGAAAAATTCTACTGCCTAGCCATGTTCCCCTACCCCAGCGGCAAGCTGCATATGGGTCATGTGCGCAACTACACCATTACCGACGTCATTGCCCGTTACCAACGCATGCTGGGCAAAAACGTATTACACCCCATGGGTTGGGATGCCTTTGGCCTACCAGCCGAAAACGCCGCCATTCAAAACAACACCGCACCGGCTAAGTGGACTTACCAAAACATTGCCTACATGAAGCAACAACTTCAATCCTTAGGCTTTAGTTTTGACTGGTCACGCGAATTCGCCACCTGCCAGCCCGACTATTATCGCTGGGAGCAATGGTTTTTTACCCGCCTGTATGAAAAAGGCATGGTCTACAAAAAAATGGCCACAGTAAACTGGGACCCAGTGGACTGCACCGTACTTGCCAACGAACAAGTCATTGACGGTCGCGGCTGGCGTTCGGGTGCATTAGTCGAGCGCAAAGAAATTCCGCAATGGTTTATTCGCATTACCGATTATGCCGAAGAACTGCTCGAAAGCTTAGACGAACTCACAGAGTGGCCCGAACAAGTTAAAACCATGCAAAAAAACTGGATAGGCAAAAGTCGCGGTGCCGATATCAAGTTTGATTTATCAACCCCCATAGCGGGTCATGAACAACTACCGGTTTACACCACCCGCCCCGACACCTTAATGGGCGCTACCTACGTTAGCCTTGCCGCCGAGCACCCGATTGCATTACATCTTGCCGAAACTAACGAAACCTTGGCCAGCTTTATCGCGCAATGCAAAGCGCAATCGGTTGCCGAAGCCGACATGGCCACCATGGAAAAGAAAGGCATTGATACTGGCCTAACGGTTATACATCCTTTATCTGGCGCAACTATCCCAGTATGGATAGCTAACTACGTATTAATGGATTATGGCTCTGGTGCCGTAATGGCCGTACCTGCTCACGATGAACGCGACTTCGCCTTTGCCAATCTTTATCAATTACCCATACAACAAGTCATTGAGTCGAAACGTGCTGACGATAATGCGTTTAAAAGCACCGAGTGGCAAGAATGGTACGCCCGTAAAGAAGACACACTCACCATTAACTCTAGCGAGTTTAATGGCCTAGACTTTAACGCAGCCTTTAATGCTATCAGCGAAAAGTTAACCGCATTAAATAAAGGCAATAGCAAAACCAATTACCGTCTGCGCGACTGGGGTGTATCACGCCAACGCTATTGGGGCTCACCCATCCCCATGCTTAGCCTACCCGAAGGCGGTGAAATTCCCGTACCTGCCGATCGCTTGCCTGTCTTGCTACCCGAAGACGTAGTCATGGATGGCGTACGCTCACCCATTAAAGCCGATCCCGAATGGTGTGAAACCACATTAGACGGCAAAGCCGTAACGCACGAAACCGACACCTTTGATACCTTTATGGAATCAAGCTGGTACTACGCGCGCTTTACTTGTCCCGATTATAACGAAGCCATTTTAGATAGTGAACGCGCCAACTACTGGCTGCCGGTCGACCAATATGTTGGCGGCATAGAGCACGCCATATTGCATTTGTTATACGCCCGCTTTTATCACAAGCTATTACGTGACGACGGTTTTGTAAAATCTAACGAACCCTTTAAGCGCCTGTTATGCCAAGGCATGGTGTTAGCCGAATCGTTTTACAGCAACAAAGAAGACGGCGGAAAAATTTGGTACAACCCTGAAGACATTAACTTTGAACGCAATGACAAAGGTAAAGTCATTGCAGCGGTTGATCGCAACAGTGGCCAAGCCGTTGAAATTGGCGGCATGACCAAAATGTCAAAATCAAAAAACAACGGTATAGACCCACAAACCGCCATCGAAAAATTTGGCGCCGATACCGTTCGCGTATTTACCATGTTTGCCGCACCGCCAGAGCAAACGCTAGAATGGAATGATGACGGTGTTGCCGGTGCACAACGATTCTTAAGACGACTATGGACCTACTGCCAGGATCAAAAAACATTAATCACAACTGGCAAAGCTCAGTTAAATAGCGATTGGTTAATTAGCGGTGTTGAACTTGACGAAGCCAGCCAAGACGCTAGACACAGCATTCACACTACACTAGAAAAAGCCTTAGTTGATTTTGATAAAAACCAATTCAACACCGTTATTGCTGCATGCATGACCATACTGAACCACTTACCCTCTGCGGACAAACCAGCAGCAGCACCAGTAGCAGCCGAAGGCACAAGTATTTTATTACGCCTTCTTTCACCTATTGCTCCACATATTTGCCATAGTTTATGGCACGATTTAGCTGACCAAGATATTTTATCGGCGCCATGGCCAAAAGTAGATAGCAGTGCATTAACACTATCCTCTATTGAGTTAGTTGTACAAGTTAACGGTAAAGTACGCGCAAAACTAAAAATGCCGGCCGACACCGACAAGGCAACGCTAGAAGCTACTGCCTTAGCCAACGAGAACGTCCAAAAGTTTACGGAAGATAAAACAGTAAGAAAAGTGATTGTGATACCCGGGAAACTCATCAATATTGTTGCAAATTGATATTTTCAATTAAAGGAAACCCATGTGACTAGCTGGCTAAATATAAAAGCAACCATCATTGTAGTTATAGCGCTGCTATTATCAGCATGCGGCTATCAACTACAAAAGCCGCTAGTTGTTGAAGAGAACACACAGCCTGTATATGTTGAAGGGGACCGACTTATTAGCCTAGCGTTAAAGCAACAACTGCGTAGCAATGGCATTCAAATAGCAAAAACAACATCTGCCGCCAATAGTGTGATAACCGTTGCGCTTATTAATACCGATAACCGCAGTTATTCTGTTAGCGCCGATGCACGTGATGCCGAAATATTACGCAGCATGACAGCCTCTATAGAATGGCGTCATCGAACTGCCAAGAAAAATCGTAATGCGCAGCAGCTATTAGAAAAAACATTCGTTAGCACTGAAGTCGTTCAAGTTAAAAACCCAGACAATGTAGCTGCCCAAAACAGCGAAAGCGAAATACTATTACGCGAGCTTCGCGAACGTTTAGCTGAAAAAATGATAAACTTAATTCGCTACCGTTAAAGAAAAAAACTCAATAAAAAGCCATGCAAATTTACGCCAACAAACTCGCAGCCAACTTAAAGCAATCACTTGCACCTATTTACTTAGTAGCCGGTGACGACATTTTATTACAGAACGAAGCTTGTGATGAAATCCGAACCGCTTGCAACAAAAAAGGTTACAACGAACGCGAGCGGTTTAATTTTGAAGCCGGCTTTGATTGGCAGGCATGGAATGAAAGCTGCAATGCACTTTCACTGTTTGCTAGCCAACGTATTATTGAGTTACGTTTACCAAGCAGTAAAATTGGTACGGCAGGCAGCGAAGCGATTAGTCGTTACTGCGAAAACCCCTCTCCTGACACCATTGTTTTAATTATTGCTGCACGGATAGAAGGCAATCCAAAATGGGTAAAAGCCGCTTCGCAAACCGGCGTGTATGTACCCATTTACCCCTTAGACAACAATCAACTACCCAGCTGGCTAAAGCAACGCGCTAAGAAACATCATTTAACCTTAGCGCATGATGCAGCCGAATTATTAGCAGACCGCGTTGAAGGTAATTTAATGGCCGCGGCGCAAGAACTTGATAAGCTAGCGTTATTACTGCCAAAAAACAGTACTATTGAACGCTCAACTGTAGGCAAAGCTGTTGCCGATAGCGCAAGATTTTCGGCGTTTAACACTTTTGATCATGCAATTGATGGTGATGCAGTCAGTGCTTGTAGAGCACTGCGTCATTTACAAGAAGAAGGTAACGAGCCGGCGGCGATTATTGCTGCACTAGCGCACCAGTTGCGTAATGTATCGCAATTAAAAGATTTTGAATCAAAAAATAAAATGGCGGATGGTATGCGTGTGTTGCGCATAAATCGTAAGCGACAATCGGCTATGACGGCGTTGGTATCTCGCACGTCGGCAAGCCAGTTTAATCATTTTATTCAGCTGGCGGCTGAGGCGGACACTTGTAGTAAGAGTGTTAATAAGGAAACGGCTTGGTTGTTAATTGAGATGGTGTTGTTGGGCTTGGCGGGGAAGACGCTTGGGACGCAGCGGTTTCATTTGGGGTAGTTTTAGCTCATAGTCAAGTTCACAGTCAAAAAAAGGCCACCCTAAGGCAGCCTTTTTTAACTCGACCTAGCAAACAAACACCCGATCTAAGTGTGCAGTAAAATCTTAATCTAAGATTTTCGCTACAACGCCCGCACCAACAGTACGACCACGTTATTCGGGCTACGCCCTCACCCACTTCCTTCGGTCGGGGCCGCCGAATAAACACTCGGCGTTCAGGCGGCTTTGGTGTCTTTACAAAATCTTAATCTAAGATTTTCGCTACAACGCCCGCACCAACAGTACGACCGCCTTCACGGATTGCAAAGCGAAGACCTTCGTCCATCGCGATTGGCGCGATTAACTCAACCTTCATCTGTACGTTGTCGCCCGGCATTACCATTTCTGTTCCTTCTGGTAATTCACATGCGCCTGTTACGTCTGTTGTACGGAAGTAAAACTGTGGACGGTAACCTTTAAAGAATGGGGTATGACGACCACCTTCATCTTTACCTAACACGTAAATTTCTGCTTCGAATTTAGTGTGCGGGGTAATTGAACCTGGCTTCGCTAATACTTGACCACGCTCTACGTCTTCACGCTTAGTACCACGTAATAACGCACCAATGTTCTCGCCTGCTCGACCTTCGTCAAGTAACTTACGGAACATCTCAACACCCGTACAAGTGGTGGTAACTGTTTCTTTAATACCAACAATTTCAACTTCGTCGCCAGTATTTACGATACCGCGCTCAACACGACCCGTTACAACCGTACCACGACCTGAGATTGAGAATACGTCTTCGATAGGCATAATGAATGCACCATCAATTGCACGCTCTGGCTCTGGAATGTAAGAATCCAACGTCTCAAGCAATGTTTTAACTGCAGTAGATCCTAGTTCGTGATCGTCTTTGCCTTCTAAAGCCATTAACGCTGAACCTGGAATAATCGGTGTGTCATCGCCTGGGAATTCGTAAGTGTCTAGCAACTCACGAAGCTCCATTTCTACTAGCTCTAACATTTCGTTGTATTCTTCTGAACCTGCACCGCCACAATCTTCGGCAAGTAGGTCTGCTTTGTTTAAGAATACTAAGATGTAAGGTACACCAACCTGACGTGATAAAAGGATGTGCTCACGCGTTTGTGGCATTGGGCCATCAGTTGCGCCACACACTAGAATCGCACCGTCCATTTGAGCCGCACCGGTAATCATGTTTTTTACATAATCGGCGTGACCAGGACAATCTACGTGTGCGTAGTGGCGTCCAGGTGTGTCGTATTCAACGTGTGAAGTAGCAATCGTAATACCACGCTCGCGCTCTTCTGGCGCATTATCAATACCGTCAAAGGCAACTGCTTCGCCACCAAAGGCTTCTGCTGCTACGCGGGTAAGCGCTGCTGTTAATGTTGTTTTACCGTGATCAACGTGGCCGATTGTGCCTACATTGACGTGTGGTTTGGTGCGTTCAAATTTTTCTTTTGCCACGATACTAATCCTCTATTCTATTTAACTGTTAACTATTTAATTTATTCAATATTCATTAATGCTTATCAAAAACTTTCAAATACTTTTTTATCTTCGGGGACTAACCACCCGATTTACTTTTATTGATAATCTCGTCTGCCATATTATTAGGTGCCGCAGCATATTTATCGAATTCCATGGTAAACGTTGCTCGACCTTGCGTTGCTGAACGTAAGTCGGTCGCGTAACCAAACATTTCTGCTAGCGGTACTTCAGCATCAATAATTTTACCCATTGGGCTTTCATTCATGCCTAAAATAATACCACGTCGTCGGTTCAAATCACCCACAACATCACCCATGTTTGCTTCGGGTGTCACCACTTCAACTTTCATCATCGGCTCTAACAAAACAGCACCGGCATCATCGGCTAACTTTTTAGTGGCCATTGATGCGGCTACTTTAAACGCCATTTCATTCGAATCAACATCGTGAAACGAACCATCGTATAACGTTGCCTTTAAACCCAATAATGGGTAGCCCGCTAATACGCCGTTTTGCATTTGTTCCGCGATACCTTTTTCGACCGCTGGAATATATTCTCTAGGTACGTTACCGCCAACAACTTCGTTGACAAACTCTAAGCCTTCGGCATTCTCATCTTCGGCTGGCTCAAACTTAACCCAAACGTGACCGTACTGACCTCGCCCACCCGACTGTCGAACAAACTTACCTTCAATATCACAGGTATTACGTATCGCTTCTCGGTAGGCCACTTGCGGCTTACCAATATTCGCTTCTACGCTAAACTCGCGGCGCATACGATCGACCAAAATATCCAAATGTAACTCGCCCATACCAGAGATAATGGTCTGACCTGACTCTTGGTCGGTCTTCACTCGAAACGATGGGTCTTCTTGCGCTAATTTACCTAACGCGATACCCATTTTTTCTTGGTCTGGCTGTGACCGCGGTTCAACGGCCACCGAAATAACCGGCTCTGGAAATTCCATTCGCTCTAGCGTGATCACTGAATCAATATCACACAATGTGTCGCCAGTTGTTACATCTTTTAAACCAATTCCCGCCGCAATATCGCCAGCCAGAACTTCTTTAATTTCTTCGCGATTGTTCGAGTGCATTTGCACCATACGACCAATACGCTCTTTTTTACCCTTAACCGGGTTATAAATACTATCGCCCTGCTTTAACGTACCGGAGTAAACGCGGAAAAACGTTAAGGTACCCACAAATGGGTCGGTAGCAATTTTAAACGCTAGCGCAGAAAACGGCGCTGTATCATCGGCTTCACGTGTCGCCGCTGTTTCTTCTTTGTCGTCTAACGTGCCTTCTATGGCCTTTACTTCTATTGGTGATGGCATATATTCAACAACAGCATCAAGCATGGCTTGTACGCCTTTATTCTTAAACGCCGAACCGCCAAGTACTGGAATAATTTCGTTAGCCAGTGTGCGTGCGCGAATACCTTGCTTCACTTCTTCTTCGCTTAACTCGCCCTCTTCGAGATACTTTTCCATTAACTCGTCGTTGGCTTCTGCTGCCGCTTCAACTAAATACTCGCGCATTGCTTCGCAAGTATCTTGCATGTCGGCGGGAACATCCTCGTAATTAAAGGTCATTCCCATATCATCTTCACTCCAGATGATAGCTTTCATTTTTAACAGATCAACTACACCTCTGAATTCTTCTTCAGCGCCTATAGTCATCTGTAATGGCACAGCATTCGCACCCAATCGCTCACGCAATTGATCAACGACCATGTCAAAACTTGCGCCGGCTCGGTCCATTTTGTTAACAAAGACCATGCGCGGCACTTCATATTTATTGGCCTGCCGCCAAACCGTTTCGGTTTGTGGCTGCACGCCCGAAGAACCACATAATACGACAACAGCACCATCGAGTACGCGTAATGAACGCTCTACTTCAATGGTAAAATCAACGTGTCCTGGCGTATCAATAATATTAATACGGTGCTGGTCGAACTGCTGCTGCATGCCCGCCCAAAAACACGTGGTTGCTGCCGAGGTAATAGTGATGCCCCGTTCTTGTTCTTGCTCCATCCAATCCATGGTGGCCGCACCGTCATGAACCTCACCAATTTTGTGAGACATGCCGGTATAAAACAAAACACGCTCTGTCGTGGTCGTTTTGCCGGCATCAACGTGTGCGCATATCCCGATGTTTCGGTAGCGGTTGATTGGCGTTTTACGTGCCACTATAAAGTTTCCTTCTAATAGAAAAAAAGCTGCCTATTGGCTGCAATGCTCTTTTTATTGGCAGTGCAACGATAGACAGCACGTGTATAACAATCTTAAAAACGAAAATGCGAGAACGCTTTGTTGGCTTCTGCCATGCGATGAACATCTTCTTTTTTCTTAACCGCAGCGCCTTTACCTTGCGATGCATCAAGAATTTCACCCGCTAAACGTGCTGGCATTGATTTTTCACCACGACCACGTGAGTACTCTACCAACCAACGCATTGATAAGGTTTCACGACGTGAAGCACGAACTTCAACAGGTACCTGATAAGTTGCACCACCTACACGGCGAGATTTTACTTCGACCATAGGCGCAATAGTTTCGAGGGCAGATTGAAAAGCCTCTACAGGATCATTTCCAGATTTGTCTTTTACGATATCGAGCGCACCATAAACAATGCGTTCTGCAACGGATTTTTTACCGCTGACCATGACGTGGTTCATAAATTTGGCGAGTGTGACATTACCGAATTTAGGATCAGGTAATATCTCGCGCTTGGCGACGACGCGTCTTCTTGGCATGCAACTTTCCTCTTTTTCAGGCTAACCCAAGACAAATCACCTAAGCGTTAATGAATAAAATTAATTAACGCTAAATAACTGCTTGGCCTTACTGTGACAGATAAAACAAAGGACTTGCATCCTGTGAGTGCTCCGCCGGACAACCCTCTAAGTCAATGAGTGACTCAGGTTAACCATGGATGATAAAACGATTTAATAAATTGTTTTTAAAAATTTTAAACTTTCAAGATCTTACTCTTTTTAAAGAGCTTACTTAGGACGTTTAGTACCGTACTTAGAACGACCTTGCTTACGATCGGCAACACCTTGGGTATCAAGTGTTCCACGAACAGTGTGATAACGCACACCCGGTAAATCCTTAACACGACCACCACGGATCAATACCACACTATGCTCTTGCAAGTTATGGCCTTCACCACCGATATACGAAGAAACTTCGAAACCGCTGGTTAAGCGAACACGACATACTTTACGTAATGCTGAGTTCGGTTTTTTCGGTGTAGTTGTGTAAACGCGTGTACATACGCCACGACGCTGAGGACAGGCCTGCAATGCAGGTACGTCTGTCTTCTTAATTTTTCTTTTTCTCGGCTTACGAACCAATTGGTTGATCGTTGCCATGTAAAAATACTCCAAAATTCAATAAGTTAGTAACTTTCTCTTTGGTCATGCTACTGCGCTGCTGCGTGGTAGCTACCCTGTTTCACTCAAGCTAAAGGCCAGATAAATAGCCGAATAACACGGTCGATGAAACATCACCAATATGGCGGAGCGCGAATTCTATAGATACCGCTTATACGAGTCAACTAAGAAGGCACAGAAAGACTTAAAACAGACCATCTTGGCGACAATTGACCAACTTAAAGATGAGATTTAAGTCATTTTAGAGAAACAGCTTCATTTTGGAGAGGCTTTTAAAGAAACCATGAGGGGCTCAGAATCTGTTTAACCCGCAGAGCCGGCCTTCAAGCAGCTAATAGCCGCCATACTGGCTGATGACAGCCACTGGATACTCTTTATTATTTTGCTGAAGAAAGCTGAATGCTAAGCATAGCCAATGCTATATTGGCGCATCAGCCCAAAGGCTATGCCTTATAAGCCTAAACACTCACCGATGAACACTATGCAGCCGCCAGTTGACCCCTTTATTGCGCCACCTTGCCATGAACAAATAACGGTTTTATATAAAGATGAATATCTGCTGCTTATTAATAAGCCACATTCGCTTTTAAGCTTATCGGGCAAACATCCATTCAATAAAGACTCTGTTCACAACCGTTTAGTACAAGATTTTCCAACCGCCACACTGGTGCATCGTCTAGACTTTGGCACATCGGGTATTATGGTGGTGGCACTCAACAAAGAAATTAATGCACATATTGGCAAACAGTTTCAAGCGCGTACGGTTACCAAAACCTATACCGCACTTTTGCATGGACATATGGTGGAAGATGAAAATATTATCGATTTACCCATAGCCAAAGATCCACCTAATTTCCCGTTACAAAAAATTTGCCATGCAACCGGCCGACCCGCCGTCTCTCAATATCGTGTTATTGAACATATGCCATCAACACTCACCACACGCGTTCTCTTTACCCCCATTACCGGTCGCACCCACCAATTACGCATTCACAGTCGTGAGATAGGCCACCCGATTTTAGGCTGCGATTTATACGCTACAGATGACGCGTTTAATCTGGCCGATCGGCTGATGCTGCATGCAACAACGCTAAGCTTTGATCATCCAGCCACTGGCGTGAGAGTCAACGGCAACTGCCCCTGCCCGTTTTAGCGCAAAGATCTTTTACATTTATATCAACGGTAAACAGGGTGACAACAGCTTAATAGCTGGTTAAAATGCGACCAATTTTTAACCCTTGTAGTAAAAACGACACCTGAAACAGGATTTATCATTTTATGGAAGATGTTAAGCACCAGCAAAAAAATCACGATACCGTAGAAGCAAAATCAAAGCTTATTGCGCTTTGCACGCAAAACCTAGGCGGCTTGTATCAAGCCAACGATACTATTCAAAGCTGCGCCTATCCTAGCACTGAGCACGGATCCAAAATCGAAATGACTGAGGCCAATCTTATTGAGCGCACACATGGACGTATGCGCTATAAAGAAACGCAACGTCAGATGAATTTGGAAGCAATATTAGAACAAGTCTGTAAAGGTATTCACGGCACCGCTCCGCAACAAGCTATCGACAATGATTGGGCCAATGTGTTTTTTGATTTCGCCGAAGATATTTCTGACCCCGCTATGCAAAGTATTTGGGCCAATGCCATGGTGCATGAAATTTACCGCCCCAATAGTATTTCTAAATGCAGTTTAAAATTTTTGCATAACCTAGAAAACTGGGAAATCAAAGCCTTTAAAAAAGTGGCTGTATCTGCGTTTATTGGTAAAAACGGTCACCCTTTTGTATTTCGCTCGGTCGACAATGCACTTGAAGCCGATCCGCTATTTTCACAAACGCGCATGTTATCGCACTGTGTAGCAGCAGGTTTAATTAACAAGGCTGCTCGACCCTTGTCGGTGGGCTTTTCATTTAATTACCAAGGCGAAGATCAGGTCGTTTCATCAGGTCATTTACCCGAGGGCACTAGCGTCGGCTACTACATTCAGTCGTTTACTAAAATAGGCAGTGACTTATATCGCATGGTGATTGAGCAGCCTAAAAAAGTGGTCAATGATTCGCGGCATGAGGTGTGGGAATTACTCAGCGATTTTTTAGAGCTTGGACAATGCGCTTAAAAGACTTTTTATTATTCATTAAACATAGCTAACCGCAAAACCTATAAAATAAAATCTGAGTTAACAACTAGGCAAAAAAAAGCCGCGTTTATAACGCGGCTTTTTTATTACTGATGGGGTAAGTCAAACAAACAACTTATACGTTTCCGTCAGCTTCTACTCCAGCACCTGTATCAGAATCTGAACCAGCCACTTCTTGGCTCAATGCTTCCTGCAATTCTGCTTCTATTTCATCGGTACTCTTAACAACAAACTCTTCTGCTTCAGGTGCTTCACGTTGCTGCTTGCGCTCGCTGTGATAAGACAGACCTGTACCCGCTGGAATCAAACGTCCTACTACTACGTTCTCTTTCAAGCCGCGAAGGTAATCGCGCTTGCCGGTTACAGCTGCTTCTGTCAGCACCCGTGTGGTTTCCTGGAACGAGGCCGCAGAGATAAAGCTCTCTGTTGCCAACGAGGCTTTGGTAATACCCAATAACTCGCGTTCGTAAACCGCTAGCTGCTTGTCGCCTAGCGCTGCCACATCATTTTCTTCGAGGACACGGGTGTATTCCACCTGATCACCACGAATAAAGTTGGTTTCGCCTTGGTCAACAATCGTCACTTTACGCAACATTTGACGCAAAATAACTTCTACGTGTTTGTCGTTTATCTTTACGCCCTGTAGACGATAAACTTCTTGGATTTCGTTAACGATATATTTGGCTAACTCTTTAACACCTTTGAGTCGCAAAATATCATGTGGCGTTAATGGTCCTTCTGAAACCACCTCACCTTTTTCAACGAATTCACCTTCAAACACACTGAGGTTACGCCACTTAGGAATTAACGCTTCGTAGTGATCTTTACCATTCGGTAACGGCTTGCCATCAGTAGGTGTAATCACCAAACGACGCTTACCTTTGGTTTCTTTACCAAAGCTCACAGTACCGCTAATTTCTGCCAAGATGGCTGGCTCTTTAGGCTTACGCGCTTCAAACAAGTCGGCAACACGTGGTAGACCACCCGTGATGTCACGTGTTTTCGATCCCTCTTGTGGGATCCTTGCGATAACGTCACCTACACCTAACTGCGCACCATCCGCAATGGTGAAGATAGAAGCCGAAGGTAAGAAGTAATGCGCTGGCACGTTAGTCCCGGCCAAGCGTAACTCTTCACCGTTGTCATCAACCAGTGTAATAGCTGGACGAATCTCTTTACCCGCTGCAGGGCGTTCGGCAGGATCCATAACCGAGTTGCTTGATAAGCCAGTAAGCTCATCCGCTTGACTCTTAATAGTAATACCGTCTTCCATGCCGCTGTACTTAACCGTACCCGCAACCTCAGTAATAATTGGATGCGTGTGCGGATCCCAGCTAGCAACGGTTTGACCAGCGTCAACTTCGCCCTGATCTTTAACCGATAATACAGCACCGTATGGCAGCTTATAACGCTCACGCTCACGACCATCTTGTGCCGCAACCGATAGTTCACCCGAACGCGATACAACGACTAAGTTGCCATCAGTTCGCTCAACCGTTTTAACGTTATGTAACCGTACCGTACCATCTTGCTTAACTTGAACACTATCAACAGCAGTAGCTCGCGATGCCGCACCACCAATGTGGAAGGTACGCATAGTAAGCTGCGTACCCGGCTCACCAATCGACTGCGCCGCAATAACACCAACCGCTTCACCTTGGTTAACCAAGTGTCCACGTGCAAGGTCACGACCGTAACACTGCGCACACACACCATGACGAGTCTCACAGGCAATGGCTGAACGAACTAACACTTCATCAATGCCAGCGTCTTCTAAGCGATCAACCAATGCTTCATCAATCATGATGCCAGCAGCAATAACCACTTCGCCGCTTTCAGGATGCACTACATCAGTAGCGACTACCCGACCTAATACTCGGTCACCTAGGGTTGCAATAATTTCACCACCCTCGATAACTGGCGTCATTAATAAGCCTGAGGTAGTACCACAATCCACTTCGGTAACAACCAAATCTTGCGCAACATCAACAAGACGACGGGTTAGGTAACCGGAGTTAGCTGTTTTAAGTGCAGTATCCGCCAAACCTTTTCGAGCACCGTGAGTAGAAATAAAGTACTGCAGTACGTTAAGTCCTTCGCGGAAGTTAGCGGTAATCGGCGCTTCGATGATAGAGCCATCTGGTTTAGCCATCAAACCACGCATACCGGCTAACTGACGAATCTGAGCTGGTGAACCCCTAGCGCCTGAATCAGCATACATAAATACAGAGTTAAATGATGATTGCTTCTCTTCTTCGCCATCGCGATTAATCACGGGCTCAGTTGATATACCTTCCATCATTGCTTTCGAAACTAAGTCATTAGCACGCGACCAAATATCAATAACTTTGTTGTATTTCTCGCCTTGTGTTACTAGACCGGCGGCATACTGTTCTTCAATTTCTTTTACTTCGTTATCGGCTTGACCAATAATTTCGGCTTTCGCTGCTGGAATTTCAAAATCATTCACACCAATTGAACTACCTGACTTCGTCGAGTATTCAAAACCGGTGTACATTAATTTATCCGCAAAGATAACCGTTGGCTTTAAACCAACATCACGGTAACAAGCGTTAAGAATGCGTGAAATGGATTTCTTGGTCATATCCAAGTTAACCAAGTCGAAGCTAATACCGTCTGGGACAATTTCCCAAAGCAATGCACGACCAACCGTAGTATCGAGAACGTTAAACGTCTCAACTTTTTCGCCCGCATCGTTTAACAATACCTGACGGATTCTCACTTTAATACGTGACTGCAAATCAACTTGGCCAGCACCAAACGCACGTGATACTTCTTCAGTATCGGCAAATACCATGCCTTCGCCTTTGCCATTAACACGCTCACGCGTCATCCAATATAAACCTAATACAACGTCTTGCGACGGTACGATAATAGGGTCACCACTGGCTGGCGAAAGAATGTTGTTAGTCGACATCATTAATGCACGTGCTTCTAGCTGTGCTTCAATCGTTAATGGTACATGAACCGCCATTTGGTCACCGTCAAAGTCGGCATTAAATGCTGCACAGACTAATGGGTGTAACTGAATGGCTTTACCTTCAATTAACAACGGCTCAAACGCTTGAATACCTAAACGGTGAAGTGTCGGTGCGCGGTTAAGCAGTACTGGATGCTCGCGAATAACTTCGGCAAGAATATCCCATACTTCAGCCGGCTCTTTCTCTACCATTTTCTTAGCCGCTTTAATGGTTGTGGCCATACCACGCGCTTCTAGCTTGCCAAAAATAAACGGCTTAAATAATTCCAACGCCATTTTTTTAGGTAGACCACATTGGTGCAACCGCAGTGTAGGACCACAAACGATAACCGAACGGCCTGAGTAATCAACTCGCTTACCCAATAAGTTTTGACGGAAGCGACCTTGCTTACCTTTAATCATATCGGCAAGTGACTTTAATGGACGCTTGTTAGAACCAGTAATCGCACGACCGCGACGACCATTATCTAATAAAGCATCAACCGACTCTTGCAGCATACGCTTTTCGTTACGAACAATAATGTCTGGCGCGTTTAACTCTAACAAGCGCTTTAAGCGGTTGTTACGGTTAATAACACGACGGTACAAGTCGTTCAAATCAGAGGTAGCAAAACGGCCACCATCCAATGGTACTAACGGACGCAAATCAGGCGGAAGTACCGGCAAGACTTCAAGAATCATCCATTCAGGTTTATTACCTGAACCTAAAAACGCTTCAATTAATTTTAAACGTTTTGATAATTTCTTAATTTTTGTTTCTGAGTTGGTGTTTGGAATCTCTTCACGTAACTCACCAACCAATTCTTCAAGATCTAAACCAATCAATAATGCTTGAACGGCTTCGGCACCCATCTTAGCGTTGAATTCGTCACCAAACTCTTCCATCGCTTCGAAGTATTGCTCGTCATTTAATAATTGACCGCGCTCGAGCGTTGTTAGACCGGGGTCAACAACAACGTAAGATTCAAAATAAAGAATCCGCTCGATATCACGCAACGTCATATCTAATAATAAACCAATACGCGACGGTAACGATTTTAAAAACCAGATATGCGCCACTGGGCTAGCCAGCTCAATGTGCCCCATACGATCACGACGAACTTTAGCTAGTGCAACTTCAACGCCACACTTTTCGCAGATAACACCGCGATGCTTAAGACGCTTGTACTTGCCGCACAAACATTCGTAATCTTTTACCGGGCCAAAAATTTTGGCGCAGAATAAACCATCACGTTCTGGCTTAAACGTACGGTAGTTAATAGTCTCGGGCTTTTTCACTTCGCCAAATGACCATGAGCGCACCAAACCGGGTGCGGCTAAGCCAATGCGAATAGAGTCAAACTCTGCCTGCTGACCTTGTGCTTTTAATAAATTCAATAAATCTTTCAATGTCATTCCTCCACTGGAGTGTGACGGGGATATTGTGCCGCTAGGCTATGCAATATCCCCTATGGTTGTGGGATGTCAGCAATAAGTTAATCTTGCTCTAACTCGATATCGATACCGAGAGAGCGGATTTCTTTCACTAATACATTGAATGATTCCGGCATGCCGGGCTCCATTCTATGATCGCCATCAACGATGTTTTTGTACATTTTTGTTCGGCCATTAACGTCATCGGATTTCACCGTTAGCATTTCCTGCAAGGTGTAAGCCGCGCCGTAAGCTTCAAGTGCCCATACTTCCATCTCACCGAATCGCTGGCCACCAAACTGCGCTTTACCACCCAGCGGCTGCTGAGTAACAAGGCTGTAAGAGCCGGTTGAACGCGCGTGCATCTTGTCGTCAACCAAGTGGTTCAATTTGAGTATGTACATGTAGCCAACCGTTACTGGACGCTGGAATGCATCACCCGAACGGCCGTCATACAACTTCATTTGGCCAGTGTCAGATTGGTCAGCTAATCGCAGCAAGGCTTTGATTTCGCTTTCTGCTGCACCATCAAACGCGCCAGTGGCCATAGGCACACCTTCACGTAGATTTTCAGCCAGTTCCATAACTTCAACTTCTGACAATTGGCTAATCGTTTCTTGACGCTTACAGTCACCCGTTTTGTTGTAAATTTCTTCTAGGAATTTACGAACTTGGGCAGCTGATTTTTGCTCTTGAATCATGACGTCAATTTTGTCGCCAAGTCCTTTAGCAGCAAAACCTAAGTGCATCTCTAACACCTGACCGACGTTCATTCGCGAAGGTACGCCAAGTGGGTTAAGGACGATATCAACCGGACGACCATTTTCATCGTACGGCATATCTTCTTCAGGCATGATGACCGAGATAACCCCTTTGTTACCATGACGGCCCGCCATTTTATCGCCCGGTTGGATGCGACGTTTAACAGCTAGGTAAACCTTAACAATTTTAAGTACGCCTGGTGCTAAGTCATCACCGCTTTCGATCTTGCCACGCTTATCAGCAAGGCGAGCATCTAAGCGCGCTTTTTGTTCTTCAAGCTGAACCTTAGCGGCATCCAACAATTCGTTGAGTGCGCCTTCGGCCATGCGTAAAGTAAACCAGTCTTCTTGTGGCAAGCCATCAAGCAGCTCATCAGTAATGACTGAACCTTTCTTAATGTCGCCTGCGCCACTGTGCACTTTCTTATCGAGTAACGCATCGCGTAAACGATCGAAAGTCGCTGATTCAACAATGCGATACTCATCGCGGAAATCTTTGCGGTAGGCTTCGATTTCAGCTTTTTCTATCGCCAGTGAACGCTCATCTTTTTCTAAACCGTCACGGGTGAAAACTTTAACATCAATAACAGTACCTTTAACGCTTGAAGGAACACGTAACGAGGTATCTTTAACATCCGATGCTTTTTCACCAAAGATGGCACGTAATAGTTTTTCTTCTGGCGTCAGTTGCGTTTCACCTTTAGGCGTTACTTTACCTACCAGAATATCGCCAGCGCCAACTTCAGCACCAATATAAACAACACCCGACTCGTCTAGCTTATTCAGCGCAGACTCACCAACGTTAGGAATATCAGAAGTAATTTCTTCTGAACCTAATTTTGTGTCTCTAGCAATACAAGTTAATTCTTGAATATGAATAGTGGTGAAGCGATCTTCGCGTACAACTCTTTCGGAAATAAGAATTGAATCCTCAAAGTTGTAACCGTTCCAAGCCATAAATGCGATACGCATGTTCTGACCGAGTGCAAGCTCACCCATATCAACCGATGGACCATCCGCTAAGATATCGCCACGAACCACTGTGTCGCCTTGCTTCACAATAGAACGCTGATTAATACATGTGTTTTGGTTCGAACGCGTGTACTTAGTGAGGTTGTAAATATCAACACCCGCTTCACCGGTTGTGATTTCTTCAGGGTTAACCCGCACAACCACTCGGCTGGCATCAACACTTTCAATCACACCACCACGTCGTGCAACTTCACAAACGCCGGAGTCAGCCGCCACTTTACGCTCAATACCTGTACCCACTAATGGCTTTTCGGCCTTTAATGTTGGTACAGCTTGGCGCTGCATGTTTGATCCCATTAATGCTCGGTTAGCATCATCGTGCTCTAAGAAAGGAATCAATGAAGCCGCAACCGATACAACCTGACGAGGAGAGACATCCATATACTGAACGCGCTCAGGCGGCATAACAGTAAATTCATTTAAATGTCTTACCGCAACAAGGTCTTCGGTAAATGCATCATTTTTATCTAAGTCTGCTGAAACCTGTGCAATAACGTATTCTGCTTCGTTAATCGCCGATAGGTATTCAATTTCTTCTGTTAACTTGCCATTAATCACTTTGCGATACGGGCTTTCAAGAAAACCGTATTCGTTAGTACGCGCATAAGTAGCCAGTGAGTTAATCAAACCAATGTTTGGTCCCTCTGGCGTTTCGATAGGACATACACGACCGTAATGCGTCGGATGCACGTCACGCACTTCAAAGCCTGCTCGCTCACGCGTAAGACCACCTGGCCCTAATGCAGAGACACGACGCTTATGCGTCACTTCTGATAGCGGGTTATTCTGATCCATAAACTGAGACAGCTGGCTAGAACCAAAAAATTCTTTAACCGCTGCAGCCACTGGCTTAGCATTAATTAAATCCTGTGGCATTAAGCCTTCGGATTCAGCAACACTTAAACGCTCTTTAACTGCACGCTCAACACGAACAAGACCCACACGGAATTGGTTTTCAGCCATTTCGCCAACAGAACGAACACGTCGGTTACCCAAATGATCGATATCGTCGACAATACCTTTACCGTTACGAATATCGATTAACGTGCGTAACACATCAACGATATCATCGTTAGATAAAATACCTTCACCGACAATTTCTTCACGACCTAAACGGCGATTAAACTTCATTCGGCCTACGGCAGATAAGTCATAACGCTCAGGAGAAAAGAATAAGTTAGCAAATAAGTTTTCTGCCGACTCTTTTGTTGGTGGCTCACCAGGACGCATCATGCGGTAAATTTCTACCAATGCCTCTAACTGTGTACGCGTAATATCGCCACGTAAGGTGTCAGAAATGAACGAACCACAATCCAGTTCGTTGGTATAAATAGTTTCGAACTCACTAATTCCTAGCTCTTCAAACTGCGCTAGCACTTCTTCAGTGATTTCAGTATTACACTCAATTACTACTTCGCCAGTATCTTTGCTAACAATATCTTTAGCTAACGAACGGCCATAAATATAATCGGCTGGGCATACTAACTTATTGATTTTTGCTTCTTCAAGTTGACGGATATGACGAACCGTTACACGACGACCCTGCTCAACAATCAACTTACCTTTGCCATCTTTAATATCGAAGGCAGCAATTTCGCCACGCAGACGCTCAGGCACAAGCACCATTGAGTAGCCTTTTTTGCTGCACTCAAAAGTATTGTTGTCAAAGAACATTTCAAGCATTTCTTCTGACGTTAGGCCAATGGCGCGTAACAATACAGTAGCTGGCAACTTACGACGGCGATCAATTCGAACAAAAACTAAATCTTTAGGATCAAATTCGAAATCTAACCATGAACCACGGTAAGGAATAACACGTGCGGAATAAAGTAACTTACCCGAAGAATGCGTTTTACCTTTATCGTGATCAAAGAAAACACCTGGCGAACGGTGTAACTGAGAAACGATTACTCGCTCAGTACCGTTAATAACAAAGGTGCCGTTATCCGTCATTAATGGGATTTCACCCATGTAGACTTCTTGCTCTTTGATATCTTTAATGGTTTTAGCAGCTGACTCTTTATCGTAAACAATCAATCGCACTTTAACGCGCAATGGTGCAGCGTAAGTCACGCCACGTGATTGGCACTCTTTTACATCAAATACAGGCTCACCGAGCTTGTAGTCAACATATTCAAGTGCAGCGTTACCTGAGTAACTGATAATTGGAAAGACAGATTTAAAGGCAGCATGTAAACCGTATTCTTTACGGCTTTCTACAGCGGTGCCTTCTTGAGTAAATTTGCGGTATGAATCCAACTGAATTGCTAATAGAAAAGGTTCTTCCATTATATGAGGCAATTTAGTGAAATCTTTACGGATACGTTTTCGTTCTGTATACGAGTAAGACATTAGCGCTCCTGAGCACATTTCCTAAAGGAAAATGGTCTAATATTAAATTGAGTCAATGGGGTCAAAGTAAAAACTCATAGGCCTTAAAAGCAGCCATATAAATTTTTACTTTGACCTCATTCACTTAATCGCAATCCGAAAGTGAGATCAGTAATCTCTATCCACTATCGGGCTTCCCTGCTAAATCTATATAAAAACAAAACATCTTTTGATAACAGCCTAAACAACATGTTAGATGCAATGCTTTTATTAACTGTTACTTTTTTAACCAACTCGGCTGGCTCAAACACCACAACCAACCTAACGAATTGCTATAGCCAATTTTTTTTGCAAAAAACATGGGCAAATTCGAAATACCAGCTAAGCTTTAAGTAACAACTAATAAAAACAGTTTCTATTTAATAGAACATACAGCTTGTAATAGAACACAGCTTAAATCAGCAACAGCAAAACTTATCGCCTATTAAACTCCCCTGTTTAATGGGCTTTTTTGTGCCTGCTCACAGCTAAAACGCTCTTTAGAGCAAACCCAAACTAACTGAAATATGCGGCCTAAATACCAATAAAAAAACGCGTATTTAAAACACAAAACAACCACTAGCAATATCGTAAGATATCACTAGCGGTTAATTTTTATGCGCCGGCGTTAAATTTAAACCCGCCAACGCATCTGTTCAGAATTACTTAACTTCTGCAGAAGCACCCGCTTCTTCAAGTAATTTAACAGTTTCAGCTGCGTCGTCTTTAGAAGCACCTTCTTTAACTGTTGATGGTGCGCCATCAACCATTGCTTTAGCTTCTTTAAGACCAAGACCCGTGATACCACGAACAGCCTTGATTACGTTAACTTTCTTCTCGCCAGCAGCAGTTAAGATAACATCAAATTCAGTTTTCTCTTCAGCTGCGCCACCAGCGTCGCCGCCAGCTGCAGGTGCTGCAACAGCAACAGCCGCTTGAGCAGAAACACCAAATTTTTCTTCCATTGCACTAACAAGTTCAACCACGTCCATAACGCTCATTTCAGCAATCGCGTCTAGAATTTCATCTTTAGATAGAGCCATGACTCACATCTCCTAATCAATTAATTAAATAAATATAAAGCGAGTAATTTACGAACTAACGCAAGTATTAAGCCGCTTCAGCTTCTTTTTTGTCTTTAACTGCCGCTACAACACGAGTTACCGATGAAGGAACATCGTTGAATGTACGAACCAACTTGGTAACTGGGGCAAGAATAACGCCTGCCAACATTCCCAAAGCTTGATCGCGTGTTGGCAACTTGGCCAATACATCAATTTTATTCGCGTCGAGCATTTCACCGCCAACTGCTAAAGCTTTGATGTCGAACTTTTCGTTCTCTTTTGCAAAGTCTTTAAACAATCGGGCACAAGCGCCTGGATCTTCCATTGAAAAACCAAACAATGATGGACCTGCAAGAGCGCCACTTACGCACTCGTACTCAGTTCCTTCAAAAGCTCGCTTTGCCAACGTATTACGCACTACACGCAAATCGATATTAGCTTCTCGTGCTTTAGCTCGGAGCTCTGTCATATCAGTTACATCAACGCCACGCGCATCTGCAACCACTAAAGACAGGGCGCCACTGGCAGTCTCGTTAACTTGAGCGACAATTTGCTTTTTGCCTTCGAGTCCTAATGCCACACTATTACTCCTGTGAATTGACCGAGCCAGTACTGCCGCTCAGCCGTTCTATTTAAGCTGTTATTTACGTGGTTACTTTATGAATATGTAACAACGCTGCATCACTTACTTAATATGAATCGTATAACGACACAAAAAAAACAAGTACTGCAAATTAACAACCACCTTACTGGTGGGACGAATTTGATTTCGCACTCACCATCTGCGTAGGTTATTTACGAAAGAGTTTAACAACAACTCTAACGAAACGATTAAGCCTGACCAATACCTGCCAATAAAAATTGGGTCACTGGCCAATAACACCTACGGTCTTTGACGGCTCGCTTTTATATAAAAGCGAAGCGCCTCAGAGTTTTTTAGCTTCTACTACTTAAGTTCAAGCGAGGACTGATCAATAGCTAGACCTGGCCCCATAGTGGTAGAAACACTGATTTTTTTAAGATAAACACCTTTAGCAGATGCTGGCTTAGCTTTTTGCAAGTCAATTAACAACGCTTCTAAGTTTTCTTTAACCGCTTTAGCATCAAAACCCACTTGGCCAATAGCGCCATGGATAATGCCATTTTTATCAGTACGGTAACGTACTTGACCCGCTTTAGCGTTTTTAACTGCTGTTGCTACGTCTGGCGTAACCGTACCCGTTTTAGGGTTAGGCATTAAACCGCGTGGACCAAGCACTTGACCTAATTGGCCAACAACGCGCATTGCATCTGGCGAAGCAATAACAACGTCAAAATCAAGATTACCTGCTTTTACATCGGCTGCTAAATCGTCCATACCGACTTTGTCGGCACCCGCTGCTGTTGCAGCTTCGGCGTTAGCGCCACTGGTAAAAACAGCTACACGAACCTCTTTACCTGAACCGTGTGGTAACGTAGTTGCACCACGAACCGCTTGGTCAGATTTACGTGCATCAATACCTAAGTTGATTGAAACATCAATCGACTCTTTAAATTTAACTGCAGAAAGCTCGTTTAATAACGCTGCTGCGTCATCAATTGAATATAACTTACCTGGCTCAACTTTCTCGGCTATTGCCTTTGCTCGTTTGCTTATTTTAGGCATTGTTCTAACCCTCCACATCTATGCCGGCGGACCGGGCACTACCAGCGATAGTTCGAACCGCTGCATCCATATCCGAAGCTGTTAGATCAGCCATTTTAGTCGTCGCAATTTCTTCTAATTGCGCGCGCGTTACCTTGCCTACTTTATTCACGTTAGGCTCACCGCTGCCTTTTTGGATACCGGCTGCTTTACGCAACAATACCGATGCAGGGGGTGTCTTTTTAATAAAGGTAAAACTGCGATCACCATAAACAGTGATAACAACGGGTGTTGGTAGACCTGGCTCAAGACTTTGTGTCTCAGCGTTAAAGGCTTTACAAAACTCCATGATGTTAACGCCGTGCTGACCCAGTGCTGGACCAACCGGTGGACTTGGATTTGCCTGACCTGCAGGCACTTGCAGCTTAATATAAGCTTCTACTTTCTTAGCCATTACATAGCTCTCCTAAATTGGGTACCAACGTATCGCTTGGTGCAATTGCTTAAATAGCAAATACGCCTCGATACTCCCCTGTTAAAAAATTAGTTTTTCTCTACTTGGCCAAACTCAAGCTCAACGGGCGTAGAGCGACCAAATATAAGAACCGACACCTGAATGCGGCTCTTTTCGTAATTCACTTCTTCGACAACACCATTAAAGTCGTTAAACGGCCCATCGATAACACGTACCATTTCGCCTGGCTCGAACAAAGTCTTCGGCTTAGGCTTATCACCACTGTCTTCAATACGCTGTAATATCGTATCAGCTTCACGCTGAGTAATAGGCGCAGGCTTATCCGCTTTTCCGCCAATAAAACCCATAACGCGTGGCGTTTCTTTAACTAAATGCCAGCTATCGTCATTGAGGTCCATTTCGACCAACACATAGCCAGGAAAAAATTTGCGTTCGCTTTTACGTTTTTGGCCACCGCGCATTTCTACCACTTCTTCGGTAGGCACCAGTATCTCGCCAAAATATTCTTGCATACCCGCTAGGTCAACGCGCTCGCGAAGTGCGGCCTGGACTTTCTTCTCGTATCCCGAGAATGCATGTACCACGTACCAACGCTTACTCATCTATTTACCTATTCCAATTTACGTACAAGAACTGTTTTAAAAAACCATTACCGCAGGCTAAGGCCCGTGGTTAGAGTTAACCAATAACAAGTGATACTAACCAACCTAACAATGTATCTAAGCCCCACAATAAAAGGCCCGCCACAATAACAACCAGCGATACAATCATAGTGGTTTGCACAGTCTCTTGGCGTGTTGGCCAAACGACTTTACGAATTTCTGTACGCGCACCTTTTAACAGCTCCCAAAACGCTTTACCTTGGACTGTTTGAAACGCGACCATCGCAGCAACAATGGCTACCGCCAACATACCTAACACACGGTAGAGTAGAGACTCACCACCAAAGTAAGTGTTGCCGTAAATACCTGCTACAACTAATGCGACAGCCAGTATCCACAAGACAGCATTCAATGGGCTTTTAGCTACTTGAGTATTGTTGTTCATTTATACCTATCAATCGTTCACAGCATTTGCTGTATTTACTTTTTGCATCTGCACACACTATTCAGTCAGCTGCAGTTACGGAATCAAGGCCTACCTCGCGGCAACCATACCCTGACCTTGCACTTACTCCATGCCACTTTTTTTATTCGTTAGATCTATTAGACCTAACTAGAAAAAAGTGGCAGGCCAGGAGGGAATCGAACCCCCAACCTACGGTTTTGGAGACCGTCGCTCTGCCAATTGAGCTACTGGCCTTTAACACTTTTACTACTTTGGCTTTAAACGAATGCCCTAGCTTAAAAAAGCTAAGGCATTTCGGTATTTCTATAAGGTGTTTCTACAAAAACTAGTCAAGAATTTTTGCTACAACACCCGCACCAACAGTACGACCACGTTATTCGGGCTACGCCCTCACCCACTTCCTTCGGTCGGGGCCGCCGAATAAACACTCGGCGTTCAGGCGGCTTTGGTGTCTTTACAAAATCTTAATCTAAGATTTTCGCTACAACGCCCGCACCAACAGTACGACCGCCT
>JBELIP010000028.1:0-7380 GCA_042090785.1 Cellvibrionales bacterium
TATGGTGCCGAAGGCGGGACTTGAACCCGCACGAGCATAGCTCACTACCCCCTCAAGATAGCGTGTCTACCAATTCCACCACTTCGGCTGTATATCTAAATAACGAGGTGCTTACCTAACCACATGAACGCAATTAGGCTAATTTATTGTTTCTTATATTCTATTCAGGAATACTATCAATAATATCGCTGCTAGCCGGTGCAACACTGTCGAAATCCGGTAAGTCATCAAATGATTCCTGAATTTCAGCAGCAACATCAACCGCTGGCTGGCTTTCAACTTGCTCTGCAGCCTCTAAACCTGACATTAAATCATTAACAGGCAATGCCGCTTTTTGTTTTGCAATGACTGCCAAACCAAAGCTGGTTGCAAAAAATACCGCTGCCAAAATAGCTGTTGCTTGTGTCAATGCATTACCGCCGCCACTGGCGCCAAAGATGGTCTGCGAGCTGCCGCCACCAAATGATGCGCCGGCATCGGCACCTTTACCTTGCTGAAGAAGAATAAGCCCTACAATTGCTAAAGCAATCAGGACATGAAATACCACTATAATTTGTTCAATCACGCTAATTCTGCCTTTCTAATTTTAAGTTGTTTATTTAGTACTAAAGTCTTTCTATGCCGCTTTATATAACAATTAAACGTTAGCTAAAGCGATAAATTTGTTAGGGTCTAATGATGCACCACCAATTAAAGCACCATCAATATCGGGCATAGCCATTAATGCTGAGGCATTATCTGGCGTGACACTGCCACCATAAATAATTCGTAGCTGGTCTGCATGAATAAATCGCCCCATCACTGAGCGAATATAAGCATGCATACTTTGCGCTTGTTCGGGCGTGGCTGACTTACCCGTACCTACTGCCCAAATGGGTTCGTAAGCAATGGCCATGGGTTTATCACTTAAACCCTGTTCAGCAACGGCCGATGCTATTGGTAACAGTTGCGCCTCAATAAAGGCTTCTGCACTTCCCGCTTCTCGCTGCTCTATAGGCTCACCAACACAAACAATGGGCAATATATTAGCAGCAAATAAATTTAGCATTTTTTGCACCACTTGCTGGTCTGTCTCGGCAAAGCGCTGCCTGCGCTCAGAGTGCCCAGCAATACCAAAAGCCGCGCCACACTCAGCCAACATATCCGCCGCAATTTCGCCGGTATAAGCACCCGTAATTTCCGTTGAGACATCTTGCCCACCCAACTGGAGTATTGACGACTTAGCTTGAATGCGTTCGGCAAAACGGGCCAAATAAACCGCAGACGGACAAATAACAACATCTGCTTGGTTTTGCTTCGTTGCAGGTGCGGCAGCGAATGCAGCGATAAACTGCTGACATAATGCCCAGTCACCATTTAACTTCCAATTTCCAGCTATTAAGCGTTTACGCATAAAATCCTACCGAAAAAACGGGCCGCAATGGTACCGAAGCACTCAACAACATACAAGCCGCGGCTAACCCTACAGCGCCACTGGCTAAGTAATTGACTAACTAACAGCCGCTTTTACTTTGGCCGCTAGCTGCTCGGCAAACGTCTGAACTTGCGCTGCATCTTGCCCTTCAACCATCACACGAATTAATGGCTCTGTACCCGACGGACGTAATAAAACACGTCCATTGGCACCCATTGCCTCTTCAACTTCTTTTACTGCCGCAGTAATCACCGGGTCGTTATCTAAATCGACGGTTTTTTTGCGACGGACATTAATCATGACCTGAGGACAAACCTCCAACCCAGACAATAAGGCTTTAAGTGATTGACCACTATCAGAGACCGCAAAAAAGACTTTCAGTGCCGCAACCAAGCCATCTCCCGTCGATGCAACATCGGCACAAATCACATGGCCCGATGACTCTCCGCCCAAACTCCAACCTTTTTCTTGCATCATTTCACTGACGTAGCGGTCGCCTACTTTTGCACGATCAAAAGGAATGCCCTTAGCCTTCATTGCTAACTCTAAACCTAAGTTCGACATTAAAGTACCGGCCACGCCACTACAACTGCCTTGCGAACGAAGTTGATCCATAGCAATAACATAAAGAATGGCATCGCCATCTACGGTGCTGCCGTCACTGTCAACAAATAATAAACGGTCGCCATCACCATCAAAGGCCACACCTATATCCGCGCCATGCTCTAACACGGCAGCAGTTAACGCCGCAGGCTGTGTTGAACCAAAGCCATTATTAATATTTAAACCATCAGGTTTTGCACCAATGGCAATAACTTCGGCACCTAGCTCACGTAACACTAACGGCGCTACGTAATAGGTTGCGCCATGCGCACAATCGACCACCACTTTTTTGCCATGCAAATTGAAGCCCGTAGGCACAGTGCTTTTACAGTATTCAATATAGCGACCGCCGGCATCTTCTATGCGTGTCACTTTACCTAGCTCAGCAGAGTCTACTGTCTGTATGGGCTTACCTAACTCTTCTTCTATGGCGTACTCAATTTCGTCAGGTAGTTTTTTACCTTCAGCCGAAAAGAATTTAATACCATTATCATAAAACGGGTTATGCGAAGCGCTAATAACAATACCCGCCGTGCAATGAAAGGTACACGTTAAATAAGCAATAGCTGGCGTTGGCATGGGACCAATTAACGCAACGTTAACACCTGCGGCCACTAAACCTGCCTCTAATGCAGATTCAAACATATAACCCGATATGCGCGTATCTTTACCAATAATAATACGCGGCACTGATGACTGCCCTTCGGCAAGCCGGCTGAATACACGGCCAACGGCCCAACCGAGTTTTAAAATAAACTCAGGATTAATTGCCCCAGAACCTACCTTTCCACGAATACCATCGGTACCAAAATATTGCTTAGTCATTGCTCTAATTCTTTTGTCGTTGTGTTATTTAAATAATGCACTGTCTTTAAATAGGCAGCGCAAGTTAAGCCACTGAGGTTTTTACCGCATAAGCAACCGCTACTGCATCGCTGGTGGGTTTAACATCGTGGGTACGAATAATATTCGCGCCATGCTGCACGGCAAGGGTCGCTAATGCTAAACCACCATAAAGCCGCTCACTGGTTTCATTCTGTAATATTGCGCCAATCATCGACTTGCGCGACATGCCAACTAACAGCGGTAACTCCAGCGACTTTAATTGCGCTAATGATGATAACAGCTGTAAATTATGAGCCAAGGTTTTACCAAAACCAAAACCTGGGTCAAGCATAATATTTTTACGATTAACACCGGCCGCGAGACAAGCCTCTACGCGTTCTAATAAAAATGCTTTCACTTCGTCTACCACCGAATAATAAGTCGGCTGTTGCTGCATAGTTTTAGGTTCGCCACGCATATGCATAACACAAATTGGCAAACCGGTTTTGGCGGCGACTTGCAAAGCACCTTCACGCTGAAAAGCCCGCACATCATTTAATAACCCTGCACCTGCTTGCGCAGCTTCGGCCATTACCTGCGGACAACTACTGTCAATAGAGATTATACAATTAAGGTTAGCAGCAAGTTTTTCTATAACAGGAATAACGCGGTCTAACTCTTCTTGAGTTGATACTGGTGTAGCACCCGGACGCGTTGACTCTCCACCTACGTCAATGAATGCAGCACCTTCAGCCACCATTTGTTGCGCACGATTTACTGCAGCAGTAACGCTAACATATTGGCCGCCATCAGAAAAAGAATCTGGCGTTACATTAAGCACACCCATCACTCGTGGTTTTTCACCAATCAGTGTTGAAGCTTTAAAGGGTTGCTCTACAGACAAAAATTAAATCCTTATTTCTATACGCTATAAAAAAGACGCTAAACTAAAGATCCTTGAAAAAAATAATCATAATAAATAAAAAAAACGGCGACCGTTTAATGTCACCGTTTTTAAGCAGCTATATCCAATTAATGCTCGCTAGCTGCGCCACCAATATTAGAGCCCGTATCTGAAGCTTTTTTATTGCTCACGTTACTATCACCTACACCCGGTTGATCACCGTCGTCATCGGTCCAATTAGCAGGACGTCTTGGTGAGTTACCCGACATAATATCTTCAATTTGGTCAGCATCAATGGTTTCATAATCCATTAGTGCTTGCGCCATTTTATCGAGCTTGTCGCGATTGTCTTCTAACAGTTGGTTGGCCGTGGCATAACAACCATCAATAATGCTTCTTACTTCTTCGTCAATCGCATTTAATGTTTGCGAAGAAATATGACTCGCCGCACTACTAGCAGACTTGCCTAGAAAAACTTCTTCTTGGCCTTCGTCATACATGAGTGGACCCATCTTGTCGGATAGGCCCCACTTGGTCACCATATTACGCGCCAATTCGGTGGCACGCTGAATGTCATTCGATGCACCTGTCGTTACACCATCGGCACCATTAATCATTTCTTCGGCAATGCGGCCGCCAAACAATGAACAGATCTGACTATTAATATGACGCTTGCTATGACTATAACGATCTTCTTCAGGTAAGAACATGGTGACACCTAAAGCGCGACCACGAGGAATAATACTGACCTTATAAACGGGGTCGTGCTCTGGCACTAAGCGACCGACAATGGCATGGCCGGCTTCATGATAAGCGGTGTTGAGTTTTTCTTTTTCGGACATCACCATGGATTTACGCTCAGCGCCCATCATGATTTTATCTTTGGCTAACTCAAACTGTTCCATACCCACTAAACGCTCGCTAGCACGCGCAGCAAATAACGCCGCTTCGTTAACAAGGTTGGCTAAGTCGGCGCCAGAAAAACCTGGCGTGCCACGCGCAATAACCGATGCATTAACATCATCGGCAATAGGGACTTTGCGCATATGCACTTTTAATATTTGCTCACGGCCTCGTAAGTCAGGCAAACCCACAACCACTTGTCGGTCGAAGCGACCGGGACGCAGTAACGCGGGGTCTAATACATCAGGACGGTTAGTAGCAGCAATAACAATAACGCCGTCGTTACCATCAAAGCCATCCATCTCAACTAAGAGCTGGTTAAGCGTTTGTTCACGCTCATCATGACCACCACCTAAACCGGCACCACGATGACGACCAACGGCATCGATCTCATCAATAAAAATAATACACGGTGATTGTTTTTTCGCTTGCTCAAACATGTCACGCACTCGTGACGCACCCACCCCAACAAACATTTCAACAAAGTCAGAACCCGAAATAGAGAAGAACGGAACTTTTGCTTCGCCGGCAATGGCTTTGGCTAATAACGTTTTACCCGTACCTGGTTGGCCAACCATTAATACGCCGCGTGGAATACGTCCGCCAAGTTTTTGAAATTTGCTAGGGTCACGTAAAAAGTCAACCAGCTCTTTCACTTCCTCTTTAGCTTCATCACAACCAGCAACATCGGCAAAGGTTGTTTTAATTTGGTCTTCGCCCAGTAAACGCGCTTTGCTTTTACCAAAGGCCATTGGGCCGCCGCGACCACCGCCACCGCCTTGCATCTGGCGCATAAAGAACATAAACACGGCAATAATAATTAAGATGGGGAAGCAGGCTACTAATAATTGACGGAATAAGCTTTGCTGCTCAGGTTCGCGACCAATGACTTCAACATTATGCTCAAGTAGGTCATCAATTAATTTCGGGTCTTCCATATACGGACGTATAGTCTTGAATTGGCTGCCATCAGAGCGCTCGCCATAAATGGTAAAGCCATCGGTTTCTATACGGCGAATCTGGTTAGACTGCACTTCGTTAAGAAATTGCGAGTAATCAAGATTTTTGCTTTCTTGCGGGGCATTGACGTTTTGAAATACCGTCAATAGGACCATTGCAATAACAACCCACAATAATAAATTTTTTACCATGTCGTTCATGGATTTCCCTCTTTGCGATCAAGCACTAGCTGACCATTTTGTTGTTCAATTGAATTTTGGTCGGTAGCGCAACCCCCACCGAGACTCAACTGCTTGTTTAAAGCGTACTACATAAGCGCGAATGCAGCCAATTTGACGCGTGAAAAACCCCTTTATTGCTATTGTAGAATAACATTTTTGCGGGCTTATTATTTATACGATTTAGCCACCAAATAGACCTCTCGAGATCGAGATCGTGACGAATCAGGCTTTCGCGTTTTTGTTTGGCCAAAAGCGGCGCGCATTTCGCGCAGTAATTCGTCAAAACCTTCGCCTTGAAACACCTTAAAAGCAATGGCTCCGCCGGGTTTTAGCACTTGTTTAGCCATATCGAGGGCTAATTCGGCCAAATACATGGACCGAGGCTGATCAACCGCCTGCATACCACTCATGTTGGGGGCCATATCAGAAATTACAAGGTCGGCTTTGTCTTCGCCGACTAAGTCCATTAGCTCATTAAACACGCTTTCTTCGGTAAAATCGCCTTCGACAAACTCAACGCCGGCAAGGCTATCCATGGGTAAAATATCTGAGGCAATCACTCGACCGCGATCACCCACCTGTTTCATCGCATATTCAGACCAACCACCTGGTGCCGCACCAAGATCAACCACCACCATACCGGGCTTAATAAGATGGTCTTTTTCTTGAATTTCCATCAACTTAAAGGCGGCACGCGAGCGCAAACCCAGGCGCTGAGCCTCTTTAACGTAGTGATCGTCGAAGTGTTCACGCAACCAAGCGCCACTACTTTTTGACCTGCTTTTACCCATTTTTATCAACCATTGGACATAAACTTATTATTGAAACGCTTAATATAGCGGCAAAAGAGAGATAATACCCCCGAAAACCCCAATTCTGACAGCTAAGCGCCTTTTGGGGAATATTCCTTTTCACTGTAGAATGCCGCCTCGCAGCGCCCTATTAAATTGGCCGTGCATGCTAAACCACTACTATTATAGAAGCCATGTTATGTCGTTAACCAATGAAAGAAAAAAATACCTAAGACAATTAGGCCACAGCTTAAAACCGGTTGTGACGGTTGCCTCTAAAGGTGTATCCGAAACCGTACTGCAAGAATTGAATCGTGCATTAGAAGACCATGAGTTAATCAAGGTGAAATTGAATGTAGATGATAAACCGGCAACCATTCAAGCGGTATGTGCCAGCGCAGAAGCTGAGTTAGTGCAATCGATTGGCAATGTCTTATTAATTTTTAGAACCGCTAAAAGGCCTAACCCGAAGTTATCGAACCTCTTAAAGCATCAGGCCTAATCGTTAACAAGAAAAACTTAAAATATTATTGTTGTTTTTTAAACGCGTTTTAAAAAACAACAATAAAGAAATTAGACGGGAGCGCTGCGCGCTCCCTGCCAGCTTAAACCTGTTATCCCTAACAGTTACCTATCCTTGGTAATAGCGGTTATCCCTTTCGCCGTCTATCTGACTTAATGCATTCATCCTGAACACGGAGCTGATCATACCTTGATCAATTAACTACGCAAGCATTTGCTTAGACTGTTTTATAAACA
>JBELIP010000020.1:0-36583 GCA_042090785.1 Cellvibrionales bacterium
ACCTTCGGGTTATGAGTTAGTATTTAACGCTTGCCGGATCTATCCCTAATCCAGTTAACCTATTAAAATATATGAACAATATTGGAAATACATTCGCCTTCAGCTGACTGAGTTAGTCCTGTTAGTGTGTTGATTTTTATTAGATTACTGCATTTCATTCATTTCCCACCGCTTTCAATTACTCCTTTGTCATTGTGTATGTTTAGAAAAACGCTTTACGACTCTGTTATGGGGCGATAGAGTGCGCATAGTTAATATACCCATTATTCAGCATAATAGTTTAAATATGTCCGTTACTCGTTAGTCAGCTATATAATATTAAAAATGTGTTTTTAGCTTAAATATAAAAATAATTAATAGGTGATAGTTATTCAATGATTTATGGCTATGCTTTTGCCGCTTGGCTCTCATTACTTGTTTTATTTTGTTCACCGGTAACGGCGCAAGATGGCAGCGGTGTGCCATCTATGGCTTTTCAACAGGGCGAGCTATACAGTCCGCTTTATACTTTTTCAACCGATGAAATCGGTGCTCGGCCAACCTTCGCCGGTATGCACCGTGGTTATCTTATTGTTGCTGGCGGTGGCGTGGGTAACGAGCCCCGTGCGCTGACATTTTGGGATATTAATAACCCTGCATCGCCAACACTTTTTAGCTCTACTCCCGATACGCAAATGTTTAAAACCCATGCCATGGGTTTTTCAAATAACCTTATGACTGCGCGCTCTGAGGGTGGGGTGCTTTATGATATTAGCAATCCTGCTAACCCTCAGCGTCGTGGCACCATGGGTGGAGTGGCCAGTAGTTTATGGACCTATTACGCTGCACCCTATATTTACAAGGGTGGAGAAGGTTACGGCGATGCGTCTGGTTGGGTCAGTATTCTGGATGCCTCTGATCCCGATAATATTGTTGTTGCTAGTGAAATTAATATGCCCGCGTTAGTTGGTTTTAGGTGCGGCTCTACACATGTGTTAGGTAACCTGCTGGTTGTCTCTGCTAGCCAAACAAACGGTGTCGTTACCTTTGATATTAGTGACCCATTTAATCCTGTGCTGCTAGACGTATTGCGTGTTCCGGGCGATTCCACTTATACCTCGCTACTTAACGGTAACCGTCTTTATAGTGGTGGCCAAGAGGGCGGGCTGCACGTTTATGATTTAACGGACCCTACTAATATAGTGCATGTTGGCAGTGTTCAGCCCGGTGGAAGCCCGCGTTATCCCATGCTTCAAGATGAATTTATTCATTTGGGCAATCTCGGTAACGACAGTTATCAGAAGCTTGATATCAACAGACTTAAAATGGTGGCCAGTGCGCCGCTTCCTGGTGGTTCCAACTCAGACCCAGAAATTGCACTGCCGATGGGTAATTTGGTTTTTATTGGTAATAGCGTATTGGATGTCGCGTTACCCGGTGGCTATTTGTTGGCGCATGATACGGATCCTGACACTCGAGGCATGGTCGTTAGTGCCGTGCGACCGGCAGACGGCGAAACTAATGTTGCTACTTCATCAATGATTGGTATCTCGCTGACCGATCAGATAGATCCGCGTACTGTCGACAATACGCATTTTATTATTCGTCCAGTGAGTGGGGCGCCGTTATCGGGCACTTATACAACGCAAACCGGTAGTATTAACTTTGTTCCCGATCAACCGTTAAGCACAGGTACTACTTACGAGATTGTCGTAGTTAAAGATGGTGTGCTTGATCTTGCTGGTAATGGTGTACTTGTTGAGTCAGTTACGCGTTTTTCTACCGGCAGTAGTGTGGTTGGTGATGTTCTACTAAAGCCCAGCGAATTGTTGGCCGAGGCTGAGTTGGGTTCTCGTGTTAATTTAAGCTGGCAAAATAATAGTGCTGCTGCGAATACATTTTTGATAGAGCGAAAAATAGAAGTAGGGCCTTTCTTACCGTTAGCAACGGTAGATTCAAATATCACCACATACACTGATATCACGACAAACCCCTCCACGAATTACACTTACCGCGTGCGAGCTCAAGGCAATGGCAATTCTATTTTTTCTAACCAAGCAGCGGTTACAACATCAAGTTTTTTAGGTAACAGTGGACTCAGTGCTCATTGGCGTTTTGATGCTAACACTGCTGATATGTCTGGGAATGAGAATGTTGCCGTCTTACAAGGTAATGCAAGCTTTTTAGAAGGCGGAGCCGTTGGAAGTCATGCGGTACAGCTAGAGGGAAGCAATAATTGGATTAGTACTGATGCTTTTGATCTAGGTTCAAGTTTTTCTCTTTCTCTTTGGGCAAAGGTCAATTCAACGCACAGTAATATTCAAACATTAGTGGCTAACACTTCGGGTGGTGCTCCGGCTGATGGCTTTCGTTTTTTTATTAACCAATACAATACAACTAACGGCAGCATTCGTTTTGAAACACAAAAAGACCTTGCTGGTGCCGTAGCGTTTTCACCTATCGGTACCTTTGCTCTTGATCAATGGAATCATCTGGCAGTCGTTGTTGATGGTCCTAACGGCGTAGCGCGAATATATTATAACGGCGAAGATGTGACGGTTAATGCTTCAATCCTGAATAGCTTCAATACCGTTGGAGCGCTTGAATTAGGCCGAATGCTTAATAATTTTGAATTGAACGGCGGTATTGATGATGTTCGTATTTATAGTGATTTACTTACCCCAAATGAGGTATCAATTCTAGCTGATCCTTCACTACCCGTTAAACCGCAATCGCTTAATGCTACGGCACCATCGGCTAGTGCCATTAATCTTGCTTGGCAGGATCAAAGTAGTAATGAGGCCGAATTTACTATTGAGCGTAAAGTCGTTGGTGGAGTGTCTGGGAATGTCTTTGTGCAAGTGGCTAGCATAGGAGCCAATGCTACTTCGTATCAGGACAGTGGCCTTGATGCTGCAACTACATACACCTATCGAATTCGTAGTGTTAATCATAATGGTGTTTCTGCTTATAGTAATGAGGCTACTAGCACCACTTCTTTAGGTGATGGCGCACCGGGACTGATGGCGCATTGGATGTTTGACAACAATGCGATAGATTCAACTCTAAACACTCATGATGGCACGCTGTTTGGTGGTGCATCATTTTCTAACGATCGAGTTATTGGCAGTCACTCGCTTGCTTTAGATGGCTTTAATGACAAACTCAATGTTGGCCATATGGAACTTGCTGAGCGCTTCACTGTGGCGGCTTGGGTTAAAATTGACGATGACAATTTTAATATTCAGACCTTGGCAGCGAATGCCCCAGGAGGTCTTTTGCCTGACGGTTTTCGTTTCTTTATTAATACTTATGATACGGCTGACGGCAGAATTGTTTTTGAGACGGGTAATGATGATCTGGGAGATGTGGCCGTGTCGCTACCAGGAACCTTTGTTTTTGGTCAGTGGAATCATGTCGCCGCTGTTGTTGACCGGCCGGCCGGCATTGCAAGAATTTTTTATAATGGTAATGATGTCACCACGGACTTCACTATGGTGAACGATTTCAATATCAGCGCACCTGTTCATCTAGGAGAAATGGACGGTTCGGGATTTTGGCTTAATGGTCATCTTGATGATGTGCGAATTTATGCGCGAGCGCTCAACGAGGCAGAAGTCGTTGGTTTGGCTACGCCTGGTTCGGGCGGACCATTATCGGTGCAGCTATCATCGGCATTGCCTGTGCTAGCAGGTTCACCATTGATGTTGGATGTTAGTCATGTTTCTGGCGGCGAGGGTGTGCTGGAGTACTCTTGGAATTTTAATGATGGTAGTTCAGCAACGCCATTCTTCACTTCGTCTGCGGTCGAACATGTTTTTGCGGAACCTGGGCATTACACGGTGCAGCTTGTTGTGCGCGATCAACAAGGCCAACAGGTGAGTAAAAATTATTTGCAAACAGTTCACTTGCCCGTGAGCTCTGAACGACCAACGAGTTCAAGCACCATCGTTTATGATTCGGTGCTGAATAGGGTGTGGAATGTTAATCCCGATAACGACAGCGTAACGGTTATTGACGCCTCGACATTAGCTAAAATCGGCGAGTACAGTGTTGGCGATCATCCGCGTACGCTGGCCATTAGTGAGGATGGCTCGATCTGGGTCGTGAATCAAAATGATGCCACTATTAGTGTGCTGAGTGCGATTGACGGTAGTTTAATGCAGACGATTACCCTCGCGTATGGCAGTGCGCCATACGGTATTACCAACGCGACTAACAGTGCATTAATGTATATAACACTTGAGGCTACGGGTGAGCTTGTCGAAATCTCATCGCAGACGAGGCAAGTGTTACGTACAGTGAGTGTTGGTTCGTCGCCACGTGGCATTGCGGTCACGGCCGATGGGCAGCGTATTTTAGTCACAAGGTTTATTTCGCCAAATTCAATAGGCGAAGTGACAGAAATCGATGCGGCATCATTGAGTATAACTTCGGTTATTGCTTTAGCTAAAGACCCTGGGCCTGATACGCCGAGCAGTGGCAGAGGTGTACCAAATTATATTAGCGCAATCACAATATCGCCTGATGGTTTACGTGCATGGGTGCCTTCTAAAAAAGACAACACAGACCGAGGTACATTCTTGGGGCAAGAGCCTCTCACTTTTGAAAGTACCGTACGAACCATTGCCTCAAAAATTGATTTAGCCGAGCGTATTGAGCGGCTTGATGAACGAATTGATTTTGATAACAGCAGTATGGCTTCGGCCATTGCTTTTTCGCCGTTGGGTGATTGGGCTTTCGTGGCTTTATCAGGCAATAATCAAATTGATATACGCGATGCTTACAGTGGATCATCCGTAGCAGGTTTTGATACTGAGCTTGCGCCGCAAGGACTGGCACTTTCGACCGACGGCACACGTTTGTTCGTTCATAATTTTATGCAGCGCTCAGTGTCAACGTTTGATGTTTCTGAATTGTCTTTAGGTGCTGGCGTGAATGTTTTGCCATTAACGACCGTATCGACGGTTGCTAATGAGACGCTTGCCCCTGATGTATTAGTAGGCAAGCAAATTTTTTACAATGCTGCCGATACGCGAATGAGTCTTAACGGATACATTAGTTGTGCGAGCTGTCACCTTGAGGGTGGGCAAGATGGCCGTGTGTGGGATTTTACAGACCGTGGCTTGGGATTGCGAAACACAATCGATCTTCGCGGCCGTGCGGGTCTAGGACATGGACATCTTCACTGGACAGCTAATTTTGACGAAATTCAAGATTTTGAAAATGAAGCGCGTTCTGCATTTGGTGGGACAGGGTTTTTGAGTGATGAGCAATTTGCTCAGACTTCGGATCCTCTGGGTTTACCCAAGGCGGGATTAAGTGCTGATTTAGATGCATTAGCCGCTTATACCTCTTCATTAAATACTTTGCCGAGTAGTCCTTATCGTGCAGCGGACGGTTCATTAACCACATCGGCTGAAGTAGGGCGCACGCTATTTAACAATGCGGGCTGTTCAAGTTGCCATAAAGGCACAAATTTTATTGATAATCTTCGCCATGATGTAGGCACTGTTCAGCTTTCTTCAGGAACTGCAAGCGGTCAGCCGCTTCAAGGTAATGGTTTTGATACACCTACACTCAAAGGTATTTGGTCTACTGCTCCCTATTTGCATAATGGACAAGCCGCCACGTTAGAAGACGTACTCCTTAATCCGAGTCACGGTGCAGCCAGTTCACTTAATCATACTGAGCAAGCATTACTTATCGACTATCTTTTACAAATTGATCATGATGGTGGCTCTTCGTTGCCAGTCTGTATTGTTGGGCAGGCAATCGATGATAATGACTGTGATGGTCTACTCAATGATATTGAAACGGGTACTGGTGTCTTTTTAAATAGTAGTGATACAGGTACTGATCCGAATAATAGTGATACCGATGCCGATGGATTATTAGACGGTGTTGAAACGAATACCGGCGTTTATGTTGATGAAAACGATACGGGAACCGATCCGAATAATAGCGACACCGACGGTGACAGCTTGTTAGACGGTGTTGAAACGAATACAGAAATATTTGTGAGTGCGAGTAATACAGGTACCAGCCCACATGATATCGATAGTGATAACGATGGTCTTGATGATGGGGTCGAGGTAGCTAATGGTACTGATCCTACAAAAATAGCGGTTATGAGCGTGCCGATACCGCAACTCAGTATTTCAATATTAGCGCTAATTTTATTGGTGGTTAATCGTTGGGTTAGGCGTCAAATATCATAATCAATTTCTCAATTGGCTATTACCTTAGGCTTGGCGAATGAGCGCATTTAAAGCATGTTGACGTGAAAACGTTTAGTTAATATTAGGGAAGTTGATACGAGGAATTTGTATTTGGAAGAGGAACAGCTATAAGACATGAGAACTACTGAAAATTGGTAGCGGGGGCTGGATTCGAACCAACGACCTTCGGGTTATGAGCCAGTATTGAACACTTGCGTGCTCCATTTTACTCCAACTAACTCGTTGAAATAAAGACATATATTGAAATACATTCGCGTACAGTGGAGCTAGTTAAAGCCTGTTAGTGTGATGGAAGTGTGATGGTTTTGTGATGGCACTGCACTTTTTTTCTGTCTTTCCACAGCCAAACACGTTTTCCTAATTTCACGCTAGCGCAAGCATACCCCCCGGGTACCCCCCATCTTGTCAGCTGGGACTTCTAGCTACCTATAGTTTACTAATTTAGACGAAGGAATTGGTTTTTACTGAAAATCATAACTTCTAACAGCTTGATACTGCTGCGAAATTCTTTCTATTTGTTTGCTTTATAAACATTTGCTATGTTCATTCTAATAAATAATAAAAACTATAGGGCCCCATCCTCCCACGATGACTCTATCAAAATGGAACTTGGAAAATAAAATGTCTAATCTATTACGCTTGAGTGCGTGTCTTACTGTTTTATTATCGTTGAATGTTTTTGCTGTCGATACAGACGGTGATGGCTTTAGTGATGCTGACGAAGCGACTTTAGGTTCAGACCCTAACGACCAAACAAGTCCGTTGGAAAATAAACTAACTGCTAGTGATGGTGCTCGCTACGATGAATTTGGCGTCAGCGTCTCTATAGACGGCGATACGGCTGTGATTGGTGCTCGGGCAGATGACGGTTACTCAGGCTCGGCTTATGTGTATGTCCGCAATAATGGCGTGTGGAGTGAGCAGCAAAAACTAACAGCTAGTGATGCTGCGGCGAATGATAATTTTGGCTTTAGTGTCTCTATAGACGGCGATACGGCTGTTATTAGTGCTTGGGGTGATGATGACAATGGCACTAAATCAGGTTCGAGGGTTATATAGAATGCCCTAGAAATCAAAATGGCTAAGAGAGAGTTCGACTAATCCACGTCAGTTTTAATAAGTAGGGTCTCTAACGTATGGTCTGGCCAACTTTCCTCTCCTAATGTTATGCTCTAACAAATTGTCACTTTCGGTAAGTTGAAAAATAATTAACGAAAAGTATGCGATCTAGAAACTGCTTCAACTAAAAGTAAATAAGATTCGGAAAATTTTTTAAAGGTAGGCATATTTATTAAGCTTAGCTCGGGGTCTTCTAGAGGGCGCCTCATCTTTATCTATGAATATACTATGCTGTGCATTAATATAATTTGAGCGCTTGGAATAGAAAACTATTGGGCGTGATGCGCCGTATACCACAGGAATTATTATCATGTTGAAAGTGCTACTAGTCGATGACCATGCTGTTGTTAGAAACGGTATAAAACAGATAATCACGGACGCCTTTGACTTGGTTGAAATTGGTGAGGCTGCTGACGAGCGTGAAGCTTTGCAACTTGTTGCAGCTCAGTATTGGGATTTAGTGATGCTGGATATTCGTTTGCCTGGGCGAAGTGGCGTTGATGTACTGAAAAAAATAAAATCAGAAAAGCCGAAGCTCCCAGTGCTTATCTTGAGTACCTATCCGGAGTCACAGTATGCTGTCCGTCTTATTCATGCGGGCGCTGCAGGATACTTAAGCAAAGATGCTGAGGAAAGTGATATTGTTAAGGCAATTCAACTGGCTTCCAAAGGTTCTCGGTATATCAGTAGCACGGTAGGAGAATTGTTAGCTAATCATATTAACAATAATGTCTCTGACGATGAGGACACACAGCACACCATGCTTTCGGATCGCGAATTTCAAATCTTCCTCGAGCTGGCCGCTGGTGCGCGAACTACCGATATCGCAGATAAGCTTCGCGTTAGTTCTAAAACCGTTACCACACATCGATCGCGCATATTGCAAAAGATGGGTTTAAAAAATAATGCTGAACTTACGCTTTATGCTAGTCGTACTGGGCTTATTTAATTTTCGAGTAGGTCCATATCCACAAGAAACTGGTGCGTAATGACGATGAATAATATTTTACGACAGATAGTTCTTTTAACGTTTTCAACTAGATTGATGTTTAAGATGCGGATGCTAAAAGGACTGCGTATTTTAAAAGCACGAGGTTTATGTCTGCTAATGCTGCTAGTAGGGCCTTGTTGTCTCGCCGATGAAGTTAATTATCCTATTATTACTGAGTCAGAGCGTGTCTGGCTTGCGCAGCACCCGGTGATATTGCATGGCGTTGTTGATCAGGCTCAAGAGCACGAGCCATTCGAATACTATGATGATAATGGTCAGTACCGTGGCTTAACGTCGGATTACATTCAAATTCTTGCCGAACAGCTTGGCTTAGAATTTGTTGTGGTAAAAAAGCAAAGCTTGCCTGCCATTGGCGCGGCTTTGGATTCGGGTGAGATTGATATAGCTAGTTATTTACCCTTGGTAGACAGTCGACGTACAGACCGAGAGTACAGCGAACCTATTATCCGTATGCCGATTGTGTTGTTGGGAAGGGTAGAGGCACCTCTCATTACCAGTCTTTCTTCAGTCGATACTGAAATTATTGCAGTAGAAAAATATTCTTATGCAGATCGCATACTGCAAAGAGATTACCCTGACATTAACATTGTCTATGTAAACTCAACTCAAGACGGCCTTATAGCATTAGAAAAAGCTGAAGTCGACGTATTTATACATAATGCTTTCTCGGCTGAGTTTTTCCAACGAAAAATGGGTCTTAATCCCTTTAAGATAGTTAATACTACGCCGTATACCTTCGATATTCATTTCGCCGTCAATAAAAAATTGGCGCCGCTAATACCTATTTTACATAAAGTGATGGCGGGCTTGAGTGAGCGTGAAAAAAGGCTGCTTTTTGATAAGTGGATTAACATTCAGGTTGAGCGAGAATTGGATTGGAGAACCATAATATTTTGGGGTGGACTGTTGCTACTGATAGTTTTGACGGTAATTGCCGGCATTCTTATCTGGAATCGACATTTGGCATCTGAAGTCGCAATGCGAACGATGGAACTTGAAAGCTCCAGCAATGAGTTAAGAGATCTCGCCAGGCACATGACGAGAGTTCGCGAGGATGAAAAATCGATGCTGGCGCGAGAAATTCATGACGAGTTAGGTCATACACTAACCGCGTTGTCGATGGGTATGCGTCGACTTGAGGCGCTTTTTAAAAGTGGCGCGATTGGACAGGATGGTGTTGCCGCAGAAGTGAGTAGTCAGGCTGCAGGGGTGCCAATCGAGAATAAAATAAGGGAATTAATTAACCTCGTTAAAGAGGCCAGCCGTACCTCGCGCAATATTATGTCCGATTTGCGACCGGGTGTACTGGAAGACCTTGGACTAACCGCGGCGCTGGAGTGGTTGGTTCATGAGTTTCAAGCGCAATGCGATATCGACTGCATATTATTTGCTGATGATATTTCAGCAGGGATTAGTGATGACGCGGCGACGGCGCTATTTCGCATTGTCCAAGAGTCGCTAACAAATATCGCTAAACATGCTGACGCGACTCACATCACTGTGTCGCTCAAACGCGAAGCCGCTGCCATCATTTTATGTATTGTTGATGATGGCAAAGGCCTTAGCCGCAATTGGGAAACTAAGGAGGGCTCTTTTGGCCTAAAAGGTATGCGTGAGCGCACGTTGGCGTTGGGTGGAGATCTGCATGTCGAACCTGCTGAAGACGGCGGTGTTAGTCTGCGCCTGCAAGTACCCATTTAACCGTTTTTTTTCTTAGATATTAATCCCACTCATTCCTATATTCATAACTCCGCGCCTGCATTTGGCGGCTTGTTATCTTTGTAAGCGCAGGCCTACAAAATAAATTCTTGTGTGCCTATATTTCCATTGTGTATGGGCTGTTACTGTAGTCCAAAGTTAAGAAGGTACTAATATAGTTTTTATGCGCTGCCTATGAAATATTAAATAGCGTCAGACCACCAATAGAGGAACTCTAAAAATGCAAAATAATCTATTAAATTTATTCATCAGTGTTTTACTCGCTAGCGTGTCGTCAATGGTTTTTGCCGACGATGCGAAAAAGCTTAAATATTTTAGTAAGTTTGATTTGGATGCAAATAGCCACCTGAGTCAGGAAGAGTACACACACATGCTAAAAGTCCGGTTTGAAAAAAATGACAAGTCAGGCTGGGAGAAACAAGCAGAAAAACGCATGAGATTCAAAGACGCAAATAGTGATGGCCAGTTGAGTTTCTCAGAATGGCAGCGAACGCGCGACTAGCTAATCGATTGAGTGAGACTTGCTAAGAACCTAATAACTCTATGTTTTTTAGTTTCTGTCTAGCCTCATTCAAGCGAGCGTAAAGTATATTAGGTCACTCTTGTAGGGGATTCCCTACAAGAAAGTTTCCATTAACCCTACTGACTCCTTCCGTAGTGCCTGATTGAATAAATAGAACAAGTTATACACAATTTAATGGTAGCTTGAATTGCTAAATAAAGATTAATAATATCAAGAAAAACCTGCTCCGCTCAGCTATACAAAGCCTTTTATTTATTCAGCAGGCGGGCAGTAAACAATCCGAGAGCTAATGTCCCGCACGTCTTCATTTTTAAAGTGCGATGCTCAGAGTTGGCAATACAATAAAAATAAAACTTTAATAAAAAGGATATAGCGTTATGAATGTTTCATCCGTAGGTACACTTCTTTTAACCGTAGTGCTTGCGCCTTTAAGCGCCCATGCTGAGTTTTTTACGCAAGCAATCGATTTTACCGATCAGACACTGGCCTCTCAAAATGAGGGCAACAATTGCAGCACGCAAGGCGTCAATGGTTGTAACAAATCTGCCGACATCCTGTTTGATTTAACTACCGTGGGTTATACGCCCGGTACTGCTTTAACAGATTGGTCGGTGACACTGTTTCTTGTTGACGACGAAGATTCATCTTCTGGCCCCGAGTCATCGGGTTCGTGGACAAACGCCTCTAGCGGAAGTTATCAGGCTAACGAACGCTTACGCGCAATTTTTAGCGGAGTGAATTTTAATGAGTTTAACGGACTCAATAATGGTGCGGAGGATCTATCTGACACAGGTAGAACTGAATTTACCGTCACTAACTTGGATACTTTCGAGTCCACAACAGCTGCGCAGGTAGACGGTGTTTTTACGGGTATACAGGGCAATGGTAAGCTCAAAGCTGTTTACCAAACCTTTGCTGGAGACATGATTATCCAGTCTGCCACTTTGTCGGTAAATACTCCTGTGACAGCGGTACCAGTGCCAGCTTCAGCTTGGTTAATGGCTTCGGCGTTGTTAGGCCTTGTTGGTGTGCGCAAGCGCCGATAGCTCTCAATAATCGATGTCGGCGAGTTATCTACTACAGCTTGTCCAATAGGAATATTTGATTAAGCTTTAGTCGCGTGACCATAGGCACAGATAAAAAAGTATTTTTTAAAAAGCACAAGTATCAATTTAATTTTATAAATCTAATGAATAATTATATTAAATAGTTTCAATTCGAGGATATCGCCATGAAAAATTCTTCAATGATTAAATTAGTTGCCACCACAGTATTCTGTGTTGCGCCATTCGCAGCCCAAGCTACTACTTGGTCTGCCACATTGGATATTGCTGACCAAAGACTTGCCGCCAACTGGGACGACGATGCCAATCAGGCGACCAACGCAGTTACCTGCTCAGTGTCAGGGCAGGACAATTGCAATATTTCATTACAGCATTTCCCTGACCTGACCGGCGCAGGTTTTAATCCTGTATCCGATACCATTGTAGATTGGTCTATTACTATCACCCTCAATGATGATGAAGACTCTTCAAGTGGTCCTGAGGCAGCTGGCGCATGGACTAACACAAGCAGTGGGGCTTTTCAGGCGAATGAAAGAGTACGTATTTCATTAGCTGGTCAGAGTTTTGGCGAGCCTGGCGGCGGTACTAATGGCGCTGAAGATTTTTCTGACACGGGTCGCACCGAGTTTACTATTACCAGCGCCGATGATTTTTCAGCCATTGCAGGTGCAGATGCAGCTATCGCGCTTGCTGACATCCAAACCGATGGCATCATCCAGGTTGTTGTCAGTGCTTTCGCTGGTGATTACGACATAACGGCGATTACCTTGACGGCTTCGGACGGCGTTGGTGATCCTTCAGGTTGTACTTATGGTGCAGGCTCAAATTACGATTCGTCTGCGACCGTAGATGATGGTTCTTGCGTGTTTGGTAAAGAGGTTCCAGCCATGGGTTTATTTGGCTTGTCGGCTTTGCTAGTTAGTCTTTTAGGTATTGGTACTCATATAAGCATTCGTAAAAGTCGAGCTTAGTAAATCTTAATAGGAAGATGACGACTGGGTAGCTTGGTGCCTAGTCTTTTTCTTTCTAATTTTTGAGTGGCAATAACGGTGATGCCAGCAAATCATTTTACGCTTGGCAATGCTGTAATCGGATAGGCCAAAACGCAAGAGTAAACGATTATGATTTTTTTCAAACCTCAGCGATCAAAAATTGCTGTGCTAGCTGTGGTGTTAAGCACGGCAGCTCTTGCTATTGACTTACAAGCGGCTTCAATCAGTTTTGGTGTAAATGGTTCACCCACCACTTCGGTTAGTGTTGAAGTGGGCAATAGCGTAACCATTGATGTGTTTGCAGACTTCAGCGCTGAGGCAACCCTGGGTGGCTCTTTTGATATAGTCACCAGCGATGCATTATTGACCTACCAAAATACGAGTTTCTCCACTGCAACAACTATGCAAGACCCTGACCTGAATCGCGCTCCAGATATAAAAAACAATAAGCTTGAAGGTTTTGCTTTCGGCGGCATTGACGGTGTGGGCACTTATGGGGTTGTTGGTAGCGTGACCTTTACGGCCGCCAGCTTAGGCAACTTTATCGTGACCGCAGCGAATAGTGATTGCCCGTCTTGTGGTGGCGATTTTATATCTGACCAGACATTTTCATCGATGGCTGTAACCTTTGATTCTATTGATGTAACCGTTATCGGTGCTGCAGTTATGGGTTGCGTTTACCCAACCGCATACAACTATGATTCTAATGCAACGGTCGATAATGGTTCTTGTGTATTTGCCAAAGAGGTTTCTATTATGGGCGGATTAGGGTTGACGATTCTCTTTGGGTGTTTGAGTTTTGTTGGTTTGCACCTTAAATCAAAAAGAGTGGGCATAGTTTAAATTAAGTCTTGGTTGGCAGTAGCCGTTGTCTATGACGTAAAGTCTATGACACAAACTCTATGACACAAAGTCTATGGCGCAAAATTAATGTCACGCAACCAATGTCATGCAACCAATATCATACAATGTGAGTAGTTATAGATGAGCACAACAGTTAAATCTAATATTTGTAGATTGTTTTTTTTGTCTTTGCTGACGGCGTGGAGTGGTCAGGTATTTGCCCAGTCGTTTGATGGCGACACCATTGATGACTCAATCGACAATTGTACCCAGGTTGCCAACGAAGATCAGCGCGATACCGATGGTGATGGTTACGGTAACTATTGTGATCCTGACTTGGACAATAACAACATCGTTAACAGCGACGATTACAGTTTGCTAAAACTGGAATTCTACAGCAGCGATGCCAACGCCGATTTTGATGGCAATATGCAGGTCGATTTTGCCGATCTGGCTATTATGAAGTCATTCCAGAATGCGCCACCCGGGCCATCTGCGTCATCTAATCAATCTAACGTGGGATTTTTGGGCCGCGGCAATAATTTTGGTGCTTCGAGGATAATTCAGGGGCAGGGCGCACCTGAAGACTATGCCCTCCTTAAAAGCAATGGTTTTCAACACGTACGCATTGGCTACAAAATGGATGAAAAAGCTGGCGACGCGCCGAATCACATCATCCCATCAAGTGAGATGACATTACTCCAGAGTGAGGTCGATGACTGTATGGCCGCTGGCCTGATATGTATTGTTGATCCGGTACATAACTGGGCAAATAACGGCACAGTCAATGCCTACGAAGATACCGCTGCGAATCGCCTCAAGTTGCAAAAAATATGGGAGCAGGTTGCTTCGCATTTCGCCAACTATCCAGTTCAGAATGTGGTGTTTGAAATTCTAAACGAGCCACATGATACCGGTAACGCTGTGCAGATTACTTCCATTGGTTTAACCGCCATCCGAGCGGATGCAGGTAATGCGAATCGTAAAGTGATTGTTAGCGGTGACGGGTTTACAACCCGACAGGCTCTGATTGATGCTTTCAACAATGATGATATCCCAACCAATGATGCAAACTTAATTGCGACGTTCCATTATTACGATCCAAGACCGTTTACTAAGCAGGGTTCAGACAGTCCCGGTGTTGACGTTTCTTGGGGAACCAACGGCGAATACAATACCGTTGTGAATGATTTTTCTGAGGTGGCTGCTGCAAACCAGACTTGGGCTACGCGTAATGGCGTTAACCCATTAACTGTTTATTTAGGCGAATTCGGCGTTGACAACGATGCACCGGTGTCCGACAGGCTCAACTGGTTGAGCTGGGTGGTGATGGTCGCCGAGTCCGAGGGTTTTTCGTGGGCGCATTGGCAGATGTATAACAATACCGCGACGGCTAAAGGTATGGGCCCATGGACTCAAACCGAGATCAACAATCCCTCGCTACGAACATTTGATAGTGATGTAGTCGATGCGCTGACAACTTTCTATGAAGTGGAGGGTGGTAATCAATTTGGTGATGTGGCGGTTGAAAGTGAAAATTCAGGTTTCACCGGCAGTGGCTATATCACTTTTCCTGCCGGCGCATTTGGCGGCGGTGTGTTTGCCAATCAAACCATTTTTATTCCGCGCCGTGATGTTTATAAGTTGACCTTTCGTTATGCCAGTGATGTTGCGCGAACAATTAATATTGTTACCACCGATAACAGCGGTGTTAACGCTCACACTATTGTTGGTGAAACATTCCCAGCAACTGGCGGCTTCAATATTTGGTCTACTCACACGGTTAACGGCTTGATTGAAGCCGGCGATTCCATCATTATTAAACTAGTTTCGGCTAGCGAGCAAGGTCCGAATATAGACTCGTTTTCAGTTACGCAGTAATTTCGTGCGGCAAACTTGGTCCTCCCGTCCTGTACCGGTTATGTCAATCAGTTAGTGCGCAGGGTTGTTAGTGTGAGCAATAGCTTGGTGTAGGGTAAGTCTCACAAGTTAAATACTCACATTCCGATGAGCGCTTTCCGACTTGCCTGATTGCACAAGTGCTATAAATAACTAATCATTGATAACAATAACTTATCACTTTGTAGAGATAAAAATGCTAATAAAATTGATGGGCAGCAAAATATTGACTACGTCGAAACATTGTTTTACTGCTACCTTCGTTTCTGCTGTGTTTTGCAATAGTGTATTTTCGCAAACCGAAGAGCCGGCAATCCAAGAGGTTGTGATATTCGGTGTTAAAGAAAGTCTCAGAAAAGCGATAGACCTCAAACGTGAATCCGGCCAATTGATTGACGCGATTAGCGCCGAAGATATTGGCAAATTCCCCGATTTAAATATTGCCGAATCGCTGGCACGCATTACTGGTGTGCAGTTGTCTCGAGGGTCTGATGTTTCTGCTGGCGATTCCAGCGGTTCCGGAGCAGGGCAGCAGGTGTCTATAAGAGGCATAAGGCCAGATTTGAACCGCGCTACCATCAACGGTCAATCACTGGGTACCACCACTGGTGGCCGAAATTTTAACTTTCAAACACTCTCGCCGGGGCTGGTTTCCAGGCTAGAAGTTTATAAAACCCCGAGCGCGAGTATGACGGAGGGATCGCTGGGTGGTACGGTCAATATGGTTACGCACCAGCCATTGGCGATTGGAAAGCAAAGACTAAACCTGACTGGCAAAATGTTCGATAACCAACTGGCAGACGATACCGGTGCATTGTTTGCTGGTTTGTACAGTAATGTTTTTCTTGACGGTACCTTTGGCGTATTACTTAGCTATAACTTTTCCGATAATACTAAGCGCCGCGATCGCTACGAATCCTTTGGCTGGGAAAATAACACGACGACAAGTCCTGCATCGGCTACGCCTGGGCTGGTTGGATTTGCCCCACGCGACATACGTCATCAAATACGAACAGAAGCACAAGAGATTAACGGCGGCAATATCGCTTTGCAGTGGTTGCCGACCGAAAATTGGGAGCTGGGGCTTAACTACTTTTTTTCCGAGCTCGAGAATCATTCGTTTGGTCCACAAACGATCTTGCAAATGTTTGAGAGCCGAGGCGGTTTCGACGGTCGACTCGCGGGCGACACCTTTGTTACGGGTTCGGTCGATGGAGCCACAGGAAATCCTCATCGGCTTGCCTATTTCGATCGCATATTCGTTAACAGCATAGATGTTCTAATATTGGATGCCGAGTGGGCGACGGATAATACAACAGTTTCTATATCAGCCGGCTCGACTCAGGGCGAGCAAGACCTCGAGCGCAGCTTGTTCTTTCAAGTGGGTAGCGCGCACGAAATGGCCTACGACTTTAGTGATGTTGGTCTGCCCAATATCAAAACAACTGCCAATGCCGCTCCTGGCGCCACACTCGATACTATTGAATATGGACAGGGACTTGATTTCGCTACTCCCTCTGAGTACGGATTTACTGCGCTATCTAACGCAGGCGGCGGCTTTAAAGACAAGGAGAATTTTTTCGCGATTGATGTGGATGCACGTGTTGATCATTTATTCCTGACCGCTATCAAATTTGGTACCAAACTCCGCGACCGTTCTAACGACACCATTTCAAAAGTCGACAAAACTGTAGACCGTATGGGTTTAACCCTAGCCGATTTTCTGGCTACGCCCTTTACTGATTATGAATTTGGTCATAGCGGCGGCCAACCATCGGTGCTACCCGATATTGACTCGGCACTGGTTTACGAGACCTACGGCAGCGAATTGTTTGATGGCGTTACTGCTGACGACGTTAGTCGAAAAAGTTCGAATTCATTTATCGAAGAAACCATTACAGCGGCCTACCTCCAGTTTGATTTTGAAATGGGACTCGCGCGCGGTGATGTGGGTGTTCGCGTGGTTAAAACAGACCAGCGCAATGAAGGTTTTGCTGTAGTAGACGGCACTGATCCTGCCGATGCGCCGCTTATTAAAGACGGTCAGAAATATACTGATATTTTACCTAGCCTGAATGTACGTTATGACGTTTCCGATACTTATGTAGTGCGAGCAGGAGCATCAAAAACGATGTCTCGTTCACCTTTTCGAGAGTTGAGCATCGGTGTGCGCTTGAACGAAGCCGCGTTGACTGGCGTCGCGGGCAATCCCCAGTTAGAGCCTTATCGAGCCAATCAATTTGATTTGTCATCGGAATGGTATTTTGAAGAAGGCGGTATTTTATCTGCAGCTATCTTTTACAAAGATGTTGGATCTTATGTCATCAGCGCGCAAGTACCAGAAGTAATAAACGGCAATGAGTTTGCTATTAGAACTTTCGAAAATGGTGCTGGTGCGACGGTTAAGGGGTTAGAGTTTGCTATTCAAAAAAACTTTGATCAATTGCCCGGCTTATTAAGTGGTCTTGGTGCGGTTTTTAATTACACGTACTCCGATAGTGAAACGGATGAATTGGACAACAAGGGCAGGGCGCTGCCGTTGGAGGGTTTGTCAGAAAACTCTTTCAACGCAATTGGGTTTTGGGAAAACGACAATTTTTCTGCGCGGATCGCCTATAACTATCGTGATGAATTTTTGGTTTTTAGTCGAAGCCTTGCTCAGGGGTTACCCGTTTATCGAGAAGATTTTGGCGCACTCGATTTCTCAATGAACTATAGAGTACCTAAAACACGTTTGTCGTTTCAGCTAGAAGGCACCAACCTTGGCGACGAAAAAACGGTTGATTATGCGGGTATCTCGGAGCGTTTAGTTTCGCAACATCTGTCCGGCCGTCGATTCGCGCTGGGTTTTCGGTACCGTTTTTACTAGCCGCTTGATTGAAAGATTTGATTATGGCGACTTTACCGAGAGATTTTGCAATGTTAAACAAACGACAGTTTATTCGCGCGTTGGGTAATGCGGCGGCCGCAGGCGCGGTGGCAACAAGCCCCATGTTAGCTTATGCGCAGCAAGCGCGTCCGCCAGTTGACGATGTGTTAGCTAACTACGGCGGCATTGAAGACAGCGCAGCTTGGCGTGCACAGGCTGCGAATAATATAGAAACGTTGCGAAAAGGGAATTTCGGTATTCAGGTGCTCGATGCGATTGGTAAGCCAGTACCTAATGCAGAACTTCATGCCAAGCTCTATAGACATGATTTTGGTTTTGGTGCAGCGCTACGTCTTCCTAGATTGTTCGACAAAAAATATTCGAATGAACTCAGAGCACAATACCTTGAGATTTGTCAGCAACAATTTCATAAGTTTACACCCGTTAATGCGCTCAAGTGGAAGCATTTCGAAAAGCATAAGCCCTATATAAATTCCTTTTTGGCGTGGAGTGAATCGATATCGGTACCGGTACGAGGTCATTGTTTGTATTGGCCTAGTTTTAGACGCGTTCCAAAAGAGATTCAAAATTATCGCGACAATAAAAAGAAGTTTGCCAAAGTTTTGTTGGCTCACGGTCAGCGCATGGCAAAAAAATATGGCGGCCCTGTCACGGAGTGGGACGTGCTTAACGAGCCATTTAGAGATAATGAATTTATGGAAATTCTCGGTAAGGACGTGGTTATTGATTGGTTCAAGGCCGTTGAAAAGTCCAACCCGAAAGTCATTCGTTATATAAATGACTACGGCATTTTAACTAAGAATACTAAAAAGCATCGTGATTTCTATTTTGATTATATTCAACGGTTGTTAAGAAAAAATACGCCGATTCAAGGTATTGGTTTTCAGTCTCATATTCCGCAAGGAGTCAAGCCAACGGCGCCAGAAAAGTTGTTGTCGATTATGGATCGCTTTCAAACGCTTGGCCTGCCGCTTCAAGTCACCGAATTTGACTTTGAACATAAAGATGAATTTTTTCAGGCGCGCTACACGCATGATTTTCTAACTGCAGTATTTAGTCATCCTGCTATGGTCGGTTTAGTCAATTGGACGCCCTTTGAGTTTGCTGAAAAGAGTGTGTCTAAACCAGCTGCCGCGTTATATGACAAATCTTTACGTAGAAAACCGAACGGTGATGTGTGGCATGACTTGATCAATGATGCATGGTCAACCGATATCAAGTTAGTTTCAGATAAAGAGGGGATGGTTTATTTTCGAGGTTTTAAAGGACTATACCATATCACTGCGGCGGCAGGTTCAGTGTCAAGCCGCTTTAAGTTGCAATTAAAAGATGCCAACGTTTTGGCTGAAATAAATTTTTCTTAAATGAGTGTTTTTAAATTATGTTATTAAATTTACGACCCGCTAGACAATTGGGCTGCAAGTTATTCGGTACGTTTAGTTTTGTATTAGGTGTCTCGTTAACTGCTTATGGTGTAAATAGTTATGCTGATTCAGAGGCGAGCGTTTCAGTTGTCCCAAAAACCGAAAAGCAAATTAAAAAATGGGTGCGCAAACAATTACGCAGCATGACAATCGAAGAAAAAGTCGGCCAAATGACACAGGTCAATATCGGTGTTTTGATTGACAAAAAAGTCAAAGGTCGGGTCGCATTCGATGAAGAAAAAATGGCGGAAGCATTTGATAAATACAAAGTAGGCTCTGTACTCAATTCTATATCACGAGCGTTAACGCTTAGCGAATGGCATGGTGTCATCAATGCGATTCAGGACAAAGCGCTGTCGAGCGAGCAAGCGATACCAGTGCTCTACGGTGTTGATGCTATTCATGGTGTTACTTACACGCAGGGTTCAACGTTATTCCCGCATAACATTGGTCTCGCAGCCAGTCGTGATTTGTCTCTGGTAAAGCAAGCCACTAAAGCAACAGCAATGGAAGTGAGAGCGACGGGTGTTCGCTGGAATTTTGATCCGGTACTCGATGCGGGGCGCAATCCGTTGTGGTCTCGTTTTGAAGAAACCTTTGGCGAAGATGTAGTGCTAACCTCCGAGATGGGTGTCGCAACGGTGCTAGGCTACGAGGAAGATGGCCTTGAGAATATAACCGCCGTTGCCTCCTGCATGAAGCACTTTGTCGGTTATTCAGATCCGGCGAACGGTAAAGATAGAACGCCTGCGTATATTCCCGATATTGAATTGTGGGAGCATTATATTCCTCAGTTTAAAGCGGCGATTGAAGCCGGCTCCTCTACCATCATGATTAACTCAGCATCGCTTAACGGCATGCCTGTTCATGCTAATAAATACTTGTTAACCGACGTGCTGCGCAAACAGCTCGGCTTTAAAGGTTTGATCTTGTCGGATTGGGAAGACGTTATTCGTTTACACACCCGACACAATATTGCAGAAACTCCGGAAGAAGCCGTGAGGTTGGCCATTGAGGCAGGCCTCGATATGAGCATGGTACCTCATGACTTTTCGTTTGCAGAAATCTTAGTGAAGTTGGTAAAAGACGGCACGATAACTGAAAAGCGCATCGATCAATCGGTGGCGATTATTCTTACGTTAAAGCATCGTTTGGGTCTATTTGATAATGCCTACCCTGAACCTGCCGCCTTCGCTAATTTTGGCAAGCCAGAGTATCAGCAACTGGCGCTTGATGCGGCCGTTGACTCGATCACTCTTTTGAAAGACGCTAACAATGTACTGCCACTGCCTGCGAAGTCAAAAGTATTGTTGGCCGGTCCTGCCGCACGCAACCTCGGCGCATTGCATGGTAGCTGGTCATACTCTTGGCAGGGCGACCAAGAAAAAAATTACCCAGATACAACGCTATCGCTGGCGGATGCATTAAGTGAGAAGTTTGGTAGTGCACTTACTGTGATGGGCTTTCCAAAATATTCGGATGCTAGAAATTATGATGCCGAGAAACTCAAGCAGCTAGCAAAAAAGGCGGACTATATTGTCTTAGCTTTAGGAGAGCCTGCTTACGCCGAGTCGCCAGGCGCACTCGATGATCTACGCTTGCCTTTAAATCAAATTCAGCTCGCAAAGGCAGCACATGCAACAGGTAAACCAGTCGTGCTGGTGTTGGCGGAAGGACGGCCAAGAATTGTTGCCGACATTGTTGAGGAGTCTGACGCAATTATGCAGACCTATCGGCCGGGTAGTCAGGGCGCTCGCGCTATTGCTGGCGTTCTAACGGGCGAATTTAATCCGAGCGGCGTGCTGCCTTACAGTTACCCTCAATATACCGGCGATATAACGCCTTATGATCGTCGTGTCCTGTCAAACATCCAGCAATTGACCCCTGGCAAAATAACCAATAATGGTTACAAACCTCAGTGGCCATTTGGTTTTGGGTTGAGCTATTCGACATTTACGTACTCCAACCTTTCGCTAAGTCAGTCGACTATAAAAAATAATGAGTCGGTTCGGGTATCTGTGACGATTAAAAATACCAGTGATCGAGACGGCAAGCATGCGGTCGATCTTTATATGAGCGATTTATATGCATCGCTTAGCCCTTCAACCAAACGTTTGAAAAAGTTTACCAAGGTGTTTCTCCGCGCTGGTCAACAAAAGGTCGTGCATTTTGATTTACATAAACAAGATCTGGAGTTTGTTGATGCCTCGCTTAAGCGTGTGGTCGAGCCTGGTGATTTCAAGATAGAAGTTGGTGGTCTTGAAGCAAAGTTGAAGTTTCTCTAAATATTAAAAACAAATATTGATGTACCAGTTTTTCAGCATTAAGCAAGGTGAAGTATGAAGTTAAAAATGACCTGTTATACAAAATATGATATCGCCAATAGATATGTATCGAATACTCTCTCCGGCTGTGCAAGCAGCTCTTTGCCTCTTATGAGGCTTTTTTATTCAACACTGCGTTGGATGTTTGTATGTATGCTGGCGATGTTTTCGCTTGCGACTATGGCCAAATCCGAGCGTATGAATGTTATTTACATCCTGACCGATGACCAGCGCTATGACGAAGTTGGTTTTCTTAACCCTGTCATTAGTACGCCGAATATGGATACGCTGGCGCGAGAGGGTGTTCATTTTGCCAATAGCTTTGTTACCACATCGCTGTGTTCGCCTAGTCGCGCAACAATATTGACGGGGCTGTATATGCATAATCATGGCGTGGTTGATAATAATGCAGCGCCTAAAGAGGGCACCGTATTTTTTCCTCAATACCTGCAGCAAGCTGGCTATGAAACCGCGCTGGTAGGTAAATGGCATATGGGCGAGCATGCTTCGGCTAATAGGAAGTTGGATGACCCACAGCCGGGGTTCGATCATTGGGTGAGTTTTGCTGGGCAGGGCGAGTACTACCCGGTTATTAAAAACGGTAAGCCGAATAAGATAAATGTAAACGGCGAGCAAGTTAACCAGCAGGGCTATATAACCGATGAGCTTACTGATTATGCGCTGGACTGGTTAAATAAAAGAGAGGCCTCACCAACCGCTGATAAACCCTTCTTCCTATATTTATCGCACAAGGCGGTGCATGCCAATTTCGCGCCTGCCAAGCGTCACAAAGAGCAGTATGAGGGCAAGAAAATACCAGTGCCTGCCAGTCAGGCTGATACCGAAGAGAACTATAAGGGAAAACCACTTTGGGTTAAAAATCAGCGCAATAGCTGGCACGGTGTCGACTTCCCCTATCATAGTTCGTTAGATGTGCAGGATTATAAAATGGAGTATCACCGAGCCTTATCGGCGGTTGATGACAGCATAGGCCGTTTGTTGGAGTGGCTGGAAGAAAGTGGTCAGGCCGATAATACGATTGTGATGCTGATGGGCGATAACGGGTTTATGTTTGGTGAACATGGTCTTATCGACAAGCGCAATGCCTATGAGGAATCTATGCGTGTGCCACTACTGGCTTACGGTCCTGGATTAAAAGCCAATCATAGAGTTGAGCAGATTGTTGCTAATATTGATATTGCTCCGACTATTTTAGATATCGCCGGTATTGAATCACCCGATTATTTTGAAGGGCATAGTTTTTACCCGCTAGCAAAAGGCGATACTGTAAAGGAATGGCGTGAGGAACTGCTCTACGAATACTACTGGGAGTTTAATTACCCCAGCACACCCACCACCTTTGCACTGCGAACGGACAACTATAAGTTTGTAACCTACCACGGCATTTGGGATCTTGAAGAGCTTTATAACATTAAAGATGATCCGCGTGAAATGAACAATCTTATTTATGACCCCGACTACATAGCTGTGGTCGCCGAGCTAAGAAAACGCCTATTTGCGAAACTGTCGAATACCAGCGGGCAGCTAATTGTTCCCTACACCGAACGCTTTAGCTCAGGTGCGATGTTTCGAAATCGATCAGGTGCAAGCTCTGCTGAGTTTCCTGATGATGTGTTGAGAGATGGCGTAGAAAAAGATTTACGTTACTTTATGATTCCGGATACAAAGCGAGCGGGTTGGAAGAAAAGGAAAATAACGCTTAATAAGTAACAGTAAAAATAAATAACATTTAATAAGTAATATTGAAACGATGAAAAATATTCGTGAATCAGGGCGAAAAAAAACAAATTAAATTCCTTAAGGATAGGTAATCAATGAGTTCCATTGTTATGAATATGATAAATCGACTGCCCGTAGTTACTCTGAATTTTTTGGGCTTAATTTTTTACGCGTGTAATGTCGCGGCAATGGATAATTTTAAATCGCTGGAGCGGCCCAATATTCTTTTTATCTTGGTTGATGATTTGCGAACCGAGCTTCCGGTTTATGGGAAGGATCATATTGTTTCGCCTAATATTGATAGGCTGGCAAAAGAATCGGTCGTTTTTCAAAATGCTTATGTCAACGTGCCGGTTTGCGGCGCATCGCGTGCCAGTATGATGACAGGTATTCGTCCCACTGAATCACGTTTTGTGGGCTATCAGGCGCGCATGGATGAAGATGCTCCGGATGCCGTACCATTATTCAGCCTACTCAAGAGCAATGGTTATTTTACCCAGAGCATTGGTAAAGTTATGCACTTCCCTGACGATTCAAAGGAGGGTTGGAGTGTTCCGACTTGGCATCCTAGGCTTGCATTAGCCAGAGGAAAGGGCACAGGGCATAGAAACTATCAATTAGAAGAAAATATTCGATCATTCAAGAAGAATCGCAAAGGCCCGGCCTACGAATCGGCAGATATGCCAGACAATGCTTATTATGACGGTCAAATTACTGATCATGCTATTGAAGCGCTGGAACAATTTAAACACGCAGAGCAGCCATTTTTTTTAACCGTGGGATTTTTGAAACCGCATCTACCGTTTAACGCCCCAAAAAAATATTGGGATCTTTATGATCCTGCCAAGCTGTCGCTAAGTGATAATCCTTTTTTGGCCAAAGGTCTGCCAAAACAGGCTAATCATAATTGGGGCGAAATGCGCAAGTATGTTGGTGTACCTAAGTCTCCTGAGCTAATGCCCGATGAATTAGCGCTTAAGCTAATGCATGGCTATTACGCAGGCGTCAGTTATATAGATGCTCAGGTCGGTAAGGTCATGGATGCGTTACGGACTAAGGGCTTGGATAAGAATACTATTGTTGTGTTCGCTGGCGATCATGGTTTCTTTCTTGGTGAGCATGGGTTTTGGGCAAAGCATTCCCCCTTTGACCTGGCGACACACACGCCACTGATAGTTAAGTTACCCGGTAATGAAGTCAGTGGAAGCTCCGACGGTCTTGTCGAATTTGTTGATATTTATAGCACGCTTGTCGACTTGCTAGACATTGAGCCGCCGCCGCAGTTACAGGGCAGTAGTTTTACTGCGCAGCTTCATAATTTACAAGCGCCCGGAAAAGAGGCTGTGTATCCGCGCTGGCAAAAAGGCGAGGTCATCAAAACCGAAAAATTTGCTATGACAGAATGGTATGGAAAAAATGGGCGTGTGCAAGCGAGAATGTTATACGACCACAGCAGTGATCGAGATGAAAATAACAATCTCGCCAATGATCCAGCTTATAAAAAAACTGTTGATGCGTTACATCAAAAATTAAAAACGATGATGAAAAAACGTTGATCGAACTCACTATTTTGTTATGTCGATTTCATGCGTAAAGAGATTGCCAATGACTTTTAACGTTGATGCTTCATCTTTAATGCGTGCATTTTTACAACTATGGCTTTGCGTCATCACAAGTGCTGAATAAATTATGAATAAAATCACCTTGCTCTTTTTGTCTGCGTTACTCATGCTACTTGCCGGTTGCATTGACTCCTCCGATCGGGAACCTTTGGTTGCCGATGATCGTTTGTTTGTCATCAGCGGATTATCAGAAAGTATTAATGAGAATGAACCGTTTAGTAATGCGTTGACGACTGCTGGTGAGTCACCTGTAGGTGAGATTACTTGGTCGCTGAGCGGTGAGGATAGTGCGCAATTTCAAATTAGCAGCGTTGGCGAGCTGCAATTTTCTGAAGATTCTATAACAGGCACTGCTCGTGATTTTGAAAGCACGGCAGATGCTAACCTCGACAATGTTTATCAAGTCACTGTTGTGGCGACCGATGACGATGATAATGTAGCCACTGCAGCATTGTCGTTGTCGGTGCTAAACTTGCCGACGATTTCTGGCACGGTAGCGGGCTTAAATGCTGATAGCGTGACCCTGATGATTAATGGTGCCGATACTTTACAAGTCAGCGCTGATGGTGATTTTGAATTTAGTGGCGAAATAACACCGACTCCTAATATTGCAGTTGCTATTACTAGCCAACCCAGCGACACATCGTGCGAACTTGTGAACAGTACAACGGTTGCGCCATCGAACGATATTGATGACCTAGCGGTGTTTTGTGTAGCTAGGCCAGTATGCCCATCAGTCTTGCCGATGCCCTCCAGCGACCCAGCAGATCTGTCTGGAAATAATATTGTTGGTATTGAAGCATTAGTGCAGGAAATTGAATGCCCCTCCGAAAGTTGGCGTGCGGCGGCGAACCAGCGGATAGACAACTACCGCAAGTTGCAGCGTACTATTGAATTGGTGGATGCCGACGGATTTCCGGTACCCAACGCTGGTATAGAGTTGCAATTACTCAGTCATGAATTTAAATTTGGTGCTGCCGCGCAGGCCAAGCTATGGCATGGCACAGCTGGCTTTGCCGGAGACCCCACAGCCGATGATTACAAACAAGCCTATCTTGGTTTTGGTTTTAACAAAGGCGGTTTTCAGAATGCGTTAAAATATAAGCTTCGCGAATCTTTTGCGTCGTTAGTGCCACCTATGCTCGATTGGTTTTCGGCTAATGGTATTGACGTGAGGGGCCATGCGCTAATATGGCCTGCATGGGAAAATATGGAAGCGACTATAAGTGCTGAGGATCTTGCGCTAATCACCAGTTTCGATGCGTCCTTTACTGAGACTGTTGCGGATACTGCGCCGCAGGACTTATCTAGCGATAACCTAAAAATATATATCAACTATATGATTGCCACACAGGCGGCCAAATGGGATGTGGTTGAATGGGATGTGCTGAATGAGCCGCGGGACAAAACAGACGTAAGCGACAAACTCGGCGCTGTGCAGAATGCTATTGAGGAAGTTAGTTGGTTCAATTTGGCCGAGGCCTCCGTGTTTAATGTTGGGGCACTGTTGTTCCTGAATGAAAACAAAGTAATCTCAGACGACGATACCGCAACGCTTATTACTAATCGAATCGATAGTTTTAGGGCGACAGCCGATTCGATTCTTGCGGGTGGCGGTGCGTTGCAGGCGCTAGGCTTTCAAAGTCGATTCGGAGCGATGAACGCAGCCGATGACATTTTCGCTAGGCTCGAGTATTTTTCTGATTTAGGTTTGCCCATAGCGGCCACCGAATTTGAAATAAAAGATGATCGAATTACCGATGAGTTTGATCGGGCGGTGATGACAGAGAGGGTGATGACGACGTATTTTAGCCACCCAGCAGTGACTGACATTGTGGCGTTTACTTTTATGCAAGATCAGGGACGAACTGATGCTAGGCATTTGGTTAATTCGGATGGGGAGCCTAATTTGCGCGGCAAAACCTGGTTGTACCTAACAAAAAAATACTGGGCGACTCATGTCGTTACTCAGCTCGATCGCAATGGCCAGCATATACTTAATGGCTTCAAGGGTGATTACCGCGCAACAGTATCGCGCGATGGCGAGCTCGACCAAATGATCGACTTCACGCTTGAAGAGGGCGCGGGGAATATTGTCATTGAGTTGAGCAGCTCCGACCCATTTTCGATTACCGGTATTACCAGTGCTAGTATCGATGAGAACACCGCCTATACTGGGGCGACACCTGGTTTCGATGATCCGCTTTCGATTGTAAACTTACCGTTAGACTGGAGTAAAAGCGGGGCTGATGCAGCCCTATTCACCCTCAGTGGCACTGGCGTGCTGTCGATGAGCATGAAAGACTTTGAGTCGCGGCAAGATGCGAATTCAAATAATGTTTATGAAGTGACGTTAACGGCCACCGAACAGGGCGGCAACACCGCATCGACAAGCATCGAGGTTACTATAAACGATATTGCGATTGAGCCTTATTCTCCACCCGCAATCAGCACGAGTGCTGGCAACCCTGTTTCGAGTTCGATTGCCGCTAATGGTTTAACCTTTATTCGTCCACCCAGTAATAATGAATTGACTTGCAGTGGTTCCACTATTGACGCATTCACAGGTCTTCGCTACTGCAATATTAACCATGCCGATGCATTAGCTTATTGTGACAGCCTAGAGGGTGATTACCGCATGCCCACCGAAGCTGAGTTACAGGTTAATTTGCTCCCGCTATTCACCGACGATACGATTCGGACGACTCATCAGTGGCCTACAGATAAGCCCTATTGGACAACAACCTCGGGAACCGTAGATAACAGATTCAGAGTGCTGCGTTTCACGCCGACGATTGGATTGATAAACTGGAGCCCTACTGGCGCAAATCGTATAGCCTGTGTACAGTTGTAGCAGGTTGTAGTCGCAAGAGCGAGTGTGAAGTAATTTCTGCATATCGAAGATGGCTATTTTATCGAATTTATCGAGTAGTGATTTTGCCTTCTTTATGTCGCTAATGAGACTGTCGTCTGTCTTGCTCCTATATTTGCTACTGCCAAAGGTTTCATAGGTGTCGTCGAGATATTCGGTTTGAATTTTATATATAAAATTGCTCATCGCTTCTGGATCCTGACCGTCGAGAGTGGTCATGACTGTTGTGACGAACATCGATGAGTGCCATGGCCGAGTGTTTTTTGTCATGATAAGTCTCCCATTACTGAATCTACCATTAACCTAGTATCGTGAATTGCTAAATGACTATAGCGCTGTGTCATTTGAATATTACTATGCCCAAGGAGAACGCTAACCTCAAAGAGTGTGCGGCCCGCTTTGACTAGATTGGATGCAGCGGAATGACGCAAGTCATGGAACCTACAATAGTCTATGCTAGCCTCACGCAGAGCTGTGTTCCATGCTTTTTTTGAGTCAAATGCACGGGTTATTAATTGATGTTGTGAGGATTTTTGTCGAGTTTCAGTGTTTTTAGTATATAGGGCAGGGAATACTAACTCTGCGGGGCTGCCACGAAAACGGACTAACTCAATAATCACTGGCTGTGTAAGGGGTAGCTGACGCGCTTTGCCATTTTTTGTTGCATATAAAATTGCTGAGCGTTGGCTAAGGTCACAGTCCCCCCACTTTAGACTAAGTAGCTCGCCTTTACGGGCGCCAGTTGTCAGTGCCATGAGGACAAGAAGGTACAGTTTTGGCCAGTGTGATTGTCTACAAGCGGCGAGTAGTAATTTTTGCTCTTGAGCTGATAGGAATCTATCTTTGCCGGGATTTTCTGAGAATCGAGTGACGGACTCTTTTCTTACTGGGTTAGTAAACCCGGCACGTTTGTAAAGTGGATGCCGGATGAAGAAAATAAGCGTTGCTGAAAGTGTTGATTTGTAGCGATTGATAGTGCTGCCGGTCAGCTGTTTAGCAGCTAATTTATTAAGTGCTTCATCTACGTGGAACTCATCAATTTTCGTAACAGGCATTTCACCAAATTGTTTAACCCACCAGTTTAACCTCCCTAGTGTGCTGGGATCTTTGCCCTTATATTCGGCGATATAAAGGTCGCATAGTTGTTGAAAATTTGGAATGTCAGAACAAGCTTTCCCAAGCTTTTGCAATAGTTCACTGTTGCCTTCGACTTGGCGAACGAACTCAGTGGCATCACGTTTACGTGAAAACGTTTGGTTAACATTGGGGAAGTTGGTGCGACGAATTTGTACTTGGAAGTTGCCACTTTGGAGCTTTCGAATTGAAGCCATTTCTCACCTCATAAAAGAGCGCAATCAACAAAACTGTGATGGTTTTGTGATGGCAGGTTATTTGACATTAGCGTCAACACAGACAAACAACCGTAAGACTTGGAAATTGCTACTTAAATTTGGTAGCGGGGGCTGGATTCGAACCAACGACCTTCGGGTTATGAGCCCGACGAGCTACCAGACTGCTCCACCCCGCATCAATATCATATTAATCACTTGAGTTTATTCAGCTAGGTAACTAGCTAAATAGGTCAATATGATTATCCTCATAGTAAGCGCTTGAACAGGCCTAGCTACGAAGGGCGTGCATAATATGGATTCCTGCCGCTAAGGTCAAGTGTAATGACAAGCAGTCAGGCAATTATTGTTCTTTTATTTAACTTGGTTGTTTTAACCACAACATTTCTTATATTTTTTACCGCTTCCACAGCTACAGGGGTCGTTTCTGCCTACTTTCTCAGGGACAATGGTTTGTCCATCGCAAAAATACCAAGCATCATCAACTTTTTTGAATTGTGATCGTTCACAATGGCGGTGTTCAACGTCATCTTTGTCAGTATAAGCAGCAATAAAATCGACGCTGCCGACTTTGTCTTCATTTTGGCCTGCTTTGCTAGTGAGGATGGTAAGCTGATGCCAAGTAGAGCTTTCGGCCCATTGTTGAGTGGCTTCAAAGTCAAAGTCTTCGCGGCTGTCTGGATGCAGTGAATCATGTAGAAAATCGATTGATGCTGTGGCATAAGCGCTGTAACGAGCGCGCATAAGTTGTTCAGCCGAAGAGGCTTTCGTTATATCATTGATGACAGGGCCACAACAATCTTCAAAGCTTATCTTTTTTCCACAATGACATTCGCTCATAATGCTCTTCTCTTGAAATGGTGTTTGTTATTAAGTATTGAAGATCGTTTTTTAGTTTTTGCATAATAATGATGATAAGTATTCTAACAGCAGTTACAGGCGTAAACCATAAATGACTAATTTTGATGATATTCGTCCTTATAATGATGATGAAGCTATTGCAGCCATTCAAAGAATTATTAGCAGTGACGAATGTCTAAACCTTATTGGCGTTCTTAAGTTTCCACGATTATTCTCTTTATGCCCTTGGCTACTAAGGCCTATATTGCGTGTGAGCTTACAAAGTAAAGCTAAAGTTATTCGCTCGGTAGATGACTTTCAAGATATTGTGGCTGGCTATTTAAATAAAATGTTGGCTAAGACCACGGATGGCTTAACCATTCGTGGTTTTGAGCATGTAGGTTCCGATAAGCCCTGCCTTTTTTTGAGTAATCACCGAGATATTGCCCTTGATCCTGCGGTTACAAATTACGCACTTTATAACAATGGTGCAAAGACGGTCCGTATTGCTATTGGTGATAACTTGCTGAGTAAACCCTTTGCGTCCGACCTAATGCGAGCTAACAAGAGTTTTATTGTTAAGCGCTCATTGAGCGGCCCAAGAGAGCTTTTAAAATCGTTAAAAACACTTTCGGCTTATATTTGGCATTCGTTAAAGGTCGATGGCGAGAATATTTGGATTGCTCATCGTGAGGGCCGTGCAAAAGATGGTTTGGATAAAACCGAGCCAGCGGTGATTAAAATGTTAACCATTGCCAAGCCTAAAGAGATGGCTTTTTCCGATTATATTAATCAATTACGTATCGTGCCGGTGAGTATTTCTTATGAGTATGACCCTTGTGATGCAATGAAAGCCGCTGAGTTACGAAAAATAGAGTTAACCGGCAGTTATACGAAGTCTGAGCATGAAGATATGGACAGTATCGGTAAAGGTATCGTTGGGTCAAAAGGACGGATTTATGTGCACTTTGGCGAATGCCTACAAGGTTCTTATGAAAATGCCGATGCTGTTGCCCTGGCTATGGATAAAGCGATTGCCCAAAATTATCAAATTCAGCCTACTAATGTCCTTGCATATGAGCTTTTATATGGCAAGGAGAAATTAGCATCTGCACTTGCAATACCTGGTTTGTTTTCAGATGAAGAGATTCATTACACAGAACAAGATCGTGAAAAATTTCATCAGCGCATAGCCGGTATCCCTGATGATGATACTGTTTGCGCATTAAGTATATATGCCAATCCCATTGTTAATCGTATTCATGTCTGTGGGCATAATTAAGCTTAAATTTTTTACTGAAGTCTATTTATGAAACTTGCAGATAAAGCGAAAACACAGATACAAACAACTTATTCTGATTGGTTGAGTTGTAATAAATATAAGCCGCGGCGTGCTCAAAGAACGATGATCGCAGTTATCGCTAAGGCTTTAGGTAAAGTTGAATTCGATGCAGAGGGTGTTCGAGATAAAGATTTTAATGACCATATCTGTTTAGTAGAGGCGGGAACCGGAACCGGAAAAACAGTTTCCTATTCTATTGCTTCAATTATTTTAGCGAAATCCCTAGATAAAAAACTAGTTATTTCAACTGCCACGGTCACACTGCAAGAGCAATTAGTGTTACGCGACTTGCCTAACCTTCAAGAAACCAGTGGTATCGATTTTTCCTTTGCTATTGCTAAAGGCCGAGGGCGATATTTATGTCTTAGCAAAGCGTCTATGCGCCTCAAAGATGCTGACCGTTCAGGTAAAGATTTACCCATATTTCCCGATGAGGAGCGGCGTCTACCTGATTCATCTATTGCTCAAGTAAAGGAATTAACAAAAGCTTTTGAGGCAGGCGAGTGGAACGGTGATCGTGATAGCTGGGAGCAAAACCTAGGCCACGAAGATTGGTCGCTAGTGGGAGCTGATCGAGCCAGTTGTAGTGGTAAAAAGTGCCCGAGCTATCATCAGTGTGCGCTTTTTAAGGCGCGGGATAAAATTAGAAATGTGGATGTGGTGGTAGCGAACCATGACTTGGTTTTGGCCGATCTAGCAACTGGCGGCGGTAATGTTTTACCTGAGCCCGAGCAAACTATTTATGTTTTTGATGAAGCCCATCATCTGCCATCAAAATCACAGAGTCACTTAAGCCGTCATATGTCACTCTCGGCTGAGCGTCGACGAGTAGCGACTACACAAAAAACCGTAGCACGTGCTATTAAAGTATTGGATCAGAAAGATGAAATAAAGCGCTTAGCTAAAACGGCGGCGCAGATTGATGAGGCTTTAGATGCCTGCCTCGTTAATTTACAGCCATTGTTGGAAATGACGTTTCAAAATCACTCTGAATTGGTTAATAGCTCTGATGAGTTACGCTTTCCTGGTGGGGTTGTTCCAGACAACTTACAGCCTGTTTTTCAGGAGTTATCAGATTGTTATGTGCTTAAGTGTAATTGCCTTCAAAAAATATCCGATTTAACGCTCGCATCATTTACTGAGACTCAGAGTCAAGACCAAGTGGCTCGAGAATCTCTTTATGCCGCGCTAGGCGAGCTTTCTATTATGTGTGAGTCAGCTCGTTCAGTTTGTGTTGATTATGCTAGGGCTGATGCTCCAAACCTTATGCCAACAGTGCGCTGGTTAAGGCTACAGGCTTCAGAGGGGATTGATGGAGTGTCGATGTATGCGGCACCTTTATCTACGGCTAAGACTCTAAACGATCTTATTTGGAGCCGTTGTTACGCATCAGTTTTAACATCTGCAACTTTAGCCGCGCTAGGTCGATTCGATCATTTTATAGAGCAAATTGGTATTGGCCACCTTGATCAAGCTTATAGAATATTGGGTGAGCTCAATTTTGCCGACTCTGTGTTTCATGTGCCACTTATGAAGAGTGATCCAACACGTGCTGATCAGCATACTGAAGAGATTATTGAGATGCTTCCCCAATTGGTATCAAAAAAGCAGGGCTCATTGGTGTTGTTTTCTTCGCGACGCCAACTGGATGCGGTATTTGATGGACTAGATCCTATCCTTAAAGAGCGGGTGCTTGTTCAGGGAGATAGGTCTAAACAGGCTCTCATTAATCAACATAAAGAGCGGGTGAATAAAGGTATTCCAAGTGTTTTATTAGGACTGGCGAGCTTCTCAGAAGGGTTAGATTTGCCTGGTGATTATTGTACTCAGGTAGTGATTGCTAAATTACCTTTTGCCGTCCCTGATAGTCCTATAGATGAAGCGTTAGGTGAATGGGTTGAAAAGAACGGTGGTAATTCATTTTGGGATATTGCCGTTCCTGGTGTTTCAATTAAGTTACTACAGGCCTGTGGGCGTTTGCTACGCAGCGAGTCAGATGTTGGGCGAGTTTCTCTGTTGGATAATCGAATTCTTAGAAAAAGCTATGGCCAGCAATTACTCGCTTGTTTACCTCCTTTTCAGCAGAGCCTCGGTGAGGAATGATTTTTTTGAGCGTATTGATTTAAATACGTTTGTGTCCAAATATTACTAATAAGTAACGCTTTTTCCGATGCTAACATTCTATATCAGTGATATTTAATGATAAATGTCTTGCTAAAATGTGCTGGATGTGTGATAAATACACAGATCTAAAAGCCAGTAGATTTGGGCGAACTTTTTAGTGGTTCTTCTTCAAGATTTAATGGTTTGTAGGTAAAAATTTTCTGGCCTGTATTGAGTTACAGGCTGACATTGGGGTCTTCCTGGTAGGTCTCGCCCCGTATTCGTATTGTTGTCTATTCCTTAGGCGGCGACGTGTGCGTATTCCTACCTAAATTTCCTCATAACAGTATTTTAAAGGCTCTGCTTCTTAATAAGTTGCCTGCTTAGCTTTTATACATAGTTGTACTTGTCGCTATTAGATCGTCGAGTTAGAGAGGTTTATTGAATTACTTAAAAAGATAAATTTTAAAAGAGCCTATTAAATATAGGTTCCAAGTTGTATGTGGGTCGTCCTGGTAGACCTTGTCCACGTAGCGAATTAACCATTTTTTGGTTAACTCGTCCTGCTGTATGAAATCTACCTAGACATTTTCACTGACCGTTTTTGCTATTCATGAATTTATGAGTAGTAATTGTCGTATCTGTGTGGCTCACAATAAGTATTGTTTGGTCGTGCAGAGTTCTGTGCTGCTTTGTTGTAATCGCCGTTATTGTAATGGTTGTTAAAAGCAGTAAAGACCCACATAAAAATAAGAAACTGGGGATTACTACTAATGAAAAAGATAAATATAGGCGTTTTAACAGCCGCAATTGTTTTTGCGGTGCCGTCGCAATCAGCTTTTGACCAGTTGGAGGTAGCTACCTTCAGCTTTTATGGTGATGCCAATGATTTTGTAAGCGATGAGCTGTCCTTATTGCAGCTTATTCCGTCTGATCTTGATGTTGGGAGTGGGCTGCCTTTGGTGTCAGCTCCCAGGTTCGATGAAGATGAATCAGCTGTGAGTCTTAATGCTTCAGCGGTTCCTCTGCCATCGGCAGTATGGTTTTTTGGTTCTGCGTTGATTGCTTTAACGGTGATTCAGCGAAGATCTTAATACGATTTTTTATAGTTTATTACTCTTAGAGGTGCTGCTTATCGATTATCGATAATTTAAAAAATACTCAAAAACTATAGGTTTTTCAAATAGTTACGCTTATTAGTGTTAGTTCAGACTCGCTTATTTTTTTAAAGCTCTGCCTGCAGTTTCTGCTACCTATAAAGCCTTGACAGTATATGTTAAAATTTTTACATGCTGTTTAATTTAATTATTTGTTCAATTCTTGAAATTAATTTTTGAATTATCGATTGAGTAGAGTAAAAAGCTGAATATTGCGATATTTTTTTGCAATAAATTCAAGTGCATGTGAAATATATGCGCTTCATCTATTGCTATGTAATTGTTTTAATGTTAAAATTTATAACTGGTTATTTTTGCAAATAAATGTTGACAGATTGAAATTGCGAGTCTAAGATGACGGCCAATTGATCGACATAATCATTAGTGATTTGGGTTGCAGATAAGGCTAGAGGTGTCTTGTAGGGCTAAAGGCACGAATTAATTTGAATATTGAGCGGATGAAGTTGCTGTTTCCCTCAACAGCTCGATTCCAAGGAATATTTAAAGGATGCAAAGTTTTTAAAAGTTTACTAACGCCGGTTGAGCCTTGCTGGGCTTCTCCAGGGGCCAAGGGGCAGCAAAGCTCAGCCGGTGATAGTAAAGAAAGAGTTAAGGCATTTAGCACCCCAAAATAAAAGTTTGTTGTTGCTGATGTTGGTGGGTATGGGAATAAAGACTTATACCAGGTGTTTTTGGCGATAAGCCTAAAACGGAGTTTTTGTTCTCATTTCCGCCAGCAACAGTACAAAGTTTATAGAGATCGCCAGAGCGGCAGGTCCATTTAAGAAAAGAAGAAAGAAAAGAGTTAAGACCATAGTTAAGGTCAGCGTTTAAAAAGAAGGTTTAAAAGTTTACTAACGCCGGTTGAGCCTTGCTGGGCTTCTCCAGGGGCCAAGGGGCAGCAAAGCTCAGCCGGTGATAGTAAAAGAGGTTTATTGTCTCAACTATAAAGAGCTATCAGTTAGCTTTTCTTCTCATTTGAAAATTTCAAACATATTGTTGTACTTATTTTTAAAAAGTTAAAAAACTTTAGGTTTGCTGCAATAAAAAAAGGATTTACTTCATTACATATTTAATGAGTATGGATACTTGGGTGGCCACGATGTATCTTTAGGCTATGCTTTAAAAGGTTGGTTAAATAGCGGCAATAAGCGTTATCAATCTTCTAAAAACTATAAGATATTGATATTTAAGGATTAATTGTGGTTAAGGCATTTAATGTTTAAGTTCTAACAAGGCTGTTTAGGCGGTTAATAAACCCCCAGAACGGCTTGCACTAACGTTTTTATTTGTGTAGTATTCGTCCAAGTCCTAGGTTTAGCGGCCTTGCGACGGTATATAAAAATGATAATTAGAAACAAGTTAGTGGTTTACTTAAATATTTAAATAAACGAACTGCCTGAAATGCCGGTTCAAAACAATAATTAAATTTTCAATCTATAAAAAAAATTGGAGTTAACAATGATGATCAATAAAAAATTAGGCGTATTAGCTGCAGCGGTTGCCGCTGTTTCTACAGCGCATGCAG
>JBELIP010000004.1:0-20235 GCA_042090785.1 Cellvibrionales bacterium
ACAGAAGGTTCAATATTATTTTTATTATGTACGAGGAATCTACCAGGAAACCCCTTCGGCTTTAAAGCCAGAAACACACAGGCATAAGAATATACCTATTTGTTTTTTAATTTTTTTGGGATTCATTTGGTAGACGAGTACATACAAAAAACAACCACAGAAAAGCGGTGTTAGTTAATTTGTATGAGGGACATACCAGGGAACCCCAAACATTGGGATCAATATAGAACTGAAGGTGAGTGTTAGAAGGCTCAATCCCTCGAAGATGCTATAAGATCCAACAGGGAAAATATAATTGATTTATCGATCAAAATGCAAGCACTTTTTTCAACAATAACCAAAAATAATAATAAGCTATTGATAAACATGTACAAAAAAATTATTCAAAGCAACCCATAACGCAAAATTAATTGCTTTCTATGACATGAAAATTCAGTAAGTTAAATGACTTTTTAAAAATATTCTTGTTTCGATATTAATATTGGCAGCCACTGAAAGACTCTCACTATTAATTAACTATTTATCACTTAGCAAAGCACAAGAAACACCAAACTAAAATGGCAATGACTTATATTTAATCCGATATACGCTTAAATCTTTCAACTTGCTTACCTTGAAACTCTATCATTTCAGCAAACATCTCAAGCGGACGCACCCATAGGCCAAACTCACCGTATAGCGCCCTGTAAACAACTAGGTACTCTAAAGTCTCACTGTGCTGGGCAACTTCCATTACTTCATACTGAGGGCCTTTATAGTGCTGGTATAAACCAGCGGTTATCGTTTTCATAATCAACTCACTTTTTCTATATGCTCAATAATCAATTGCACCGACTCTCTGCCACGATAGCGATTCACATCTAAGCGGTAAGCCACTTTCACTGTTTTAATTGTTTCATCCGGCCACTTTTCAGTATCAACATTAAAAGCAATCGCATCAATAATATGCCCACCGCCATCATCTATCCCTAAAACTAGCTTTAAATGTTTACTGCCAACAATGCGCTGCTGAACTAGCAGAAACTCATTATCGAAAATCGGCTCAGGAAACAACTGCCCCCAAGGCGTTGCGTAATGAATCATTAACGCATTATCAAGACTTATCTCTTCTGCTGATAATTCGCCATCGCTTAATATACGTGAATGAAGGTCCTCTTCCGTGAGTAGCCGGCTCGCTTCTTCATTAAAAGCAGCGCTGAATTCGGCAAATTGACTTTTATTAAGGCTTAAACCCGCGGCCATTGCATGCCCACCAAACTTATTAATTAAACCAGGATGACGTGCCGCTACCGCATCCAAAGCATCACGAATATGAAAACCCTTAATTGATCTAGCCGAACCTTTTAACTCATTACAATCATCACTGTCGTTAGCAAGCGCAAAACAAATAGCCGGTCGTTGATGACGATCCTTAATCCGCGAAGCCAAAATACCAACAACACCTTGATGCCATTCCTCATTAAACAAACACATGCCAATGGGCAAAGGGGCACCATCATTTTTCTCTAAGCAGTTAAGTGCTTCCTCGGCCTGTAATTGCATACCCTGCTCTATTTGTCGTCTGTCACGATTCATCGAGTCGAGCTCTGTCGCTATATCCTGCGCCAGCATTGAATCGTCTGTTAACAAACAGGCAATGCCGATAGAAATATCGTCTAACCTACCGGCCGCATTTAAACGCGGCCCTAAGGCAAACCCCATATCAGAAGCGACTAATTTTGCGGCACTACGACCCGATACTTCAATTAATGCACGAACACCTGCACTGCATTTTCCGACACGAATTCTTCGTAAACCCTGCTCAACTAAAATTCGATTGTTTTTATCTAACGGAACAACATCTGCAACTGTACCTAAGGCAACCAGATCGAGAAAGTCGGCCATATTGGGCTCTTTACGAGTATCATTAAACCATTGCTTTTCGCGCAGGGCTTTTCGTACTGCCGACATGACATAAAAAATAACGCCCACACCCGCTAATGCCTTGCTTGGAAACTCACAACCTCGTTGATTGGGGTTCACAATAACATTAGCATCAGGCAGCTGCTCACCGGGTAAATGATGGTCGGTTACTAACACATCAATACCTGCTGCTCGAGCAGCCGCAACACCTTCAACACTGGATATGCCGTTATCAACAGTAATAATTAACGAGGGATTTTGTGGTTTAGCTAAGTCAACAATCTCGGGCGTTAGTCCATAACCATACTCAAAACGGTTAGGGACTATAAAGCGAACATCGCTATGCCCCATAGCTTCAAAGGCACGAATAGCTAACGCACAACTGGTCGCGCCATCAGCATCAAAGTCGCCGACAATTAATATTCGCGAGGCGGTTTCCATAGCGCTAACAATTAAGTTAACTGCGCCATCAATACCCATAAGCTGAGAAGGTGAGAGCAATGAAGACATCGACAAGTCAACGTCCGCACTACTGAGGGCGCCACGCGTAATAAACACACGACGCAATAAAGGGTGTAAATCCGGTGAAAAATCAGCGTCAGCGTTAACCGCTGCGGCATAACGCTGAATTAAAGCAGCCACTGCGACTAGAGCTGGTCAAACATAAATGTATTTACCACTGCTTTATCGCAAGGCAATACGGTAAATCTTTCTTCGCGCTCTAACAAATCACTTAAATGAGCGGGCATTTTTGCTTCTACGCCTATGCTTGATTGCTCAATAGCATCGGGGAATTTAGCAGGGTGCGCTGTAGCGAGCACCACCATTGGTTGTTCTGGATTCCTATTACAAACTCGCCCCGCCCCCACACCTGTTGCCGAATGAGGGTCAAGCAGATAACCAATGTCATTAAATGTCTTAGCAATAATTTCGCATGTCGAAGCATCGTCAACCGAAGCGCTTGAAAATAACGCCCGCGCTGAGGCCATAGCATTATCATTAAGTGCAATTGATTCGCTATTAAATGTTTCCATTAAGTTGCGAATACAATCACCGTCGCGATCATATAAATCGAACATAAGGCGTTCAAAGTTACTCGATACACTAATGTCCATACTTGGCGATAACGTCTGATGCAGCTCGGTGCGCGCATAAACCGAATCGGTCATTACTCGGTGTAAAACATTATTTTTATTGGTTGCAATCACTAGCTGACTAATGGGCAAACCCATTTCTTTTGCTAAGTAACCGGCAAAAATATCACCAAAGTTACCTGTAGGCACAGAAAAAGCCATTGTTTTAGCCGGCGAACCTAATGATAAACCTGCATAAAAATAGTAAACAATCTGCGCCATTATCCGCGCCCAGTTAATCGAGTTAACCGCAACTAGTTGCATGCCATCAGGTAAAAATGATTGATCCCTAAAACTGGCTTTAACAATATCTTGGCAATCATCAAAATTACCCTCTATCGCGATATTGTAAACATTGTCTTCTAACACTGTTGTCATTTGGCGACGTTGCACTTCGGATACACGATTATTGGGATGCAATATAAAAATATCAATATTATCGCAAGAGCGGCAACCTTCAATGGCCGCTGATCCCGTATCACCCGAAGTGGCACCCATAATCACTACACGTTGATTACGTTTTTTCAAAAAATAATCAAGTAAGCGCCCTAGTAACTGCAAAGCAAAATCTTTAAACGCTAACGTTGGGCCTTGAAATAGTTCTAAGATCCACTCATTGCGATCTAACTGAATTAACGGCGCAATAGCAGGATGAGAAAACCCCTTATAAGTGTCGGCTAAAATAGCTTTCAAATCATTTTCAGGAATACAGTCACCAACAAAAGGTGAAATGACTTCAAAAGCGAGTTCGTGATAAGCCAAGCCCGCCCAACCAGCAATTTGATCAGCAGAAAACTTGGGCAAACTTTCAGGCACATACAAGCCGCCATCACTGGCTAAACCGGTTAACAATACCTGCTCAAAATTTAGTTCCGGCGCATTGCCTCGCGTACTGATATATTTCACTGTTACTCTCTAAACCTAAACATTAATAATAAAGATAATTTTTGAGTGCTGTTAACCTAAACTTTCAACACGAATAAAATGAACATTTTCTTGCACAGCCTCTAACGCTTCAATACGTTTAACTGCCGCAATAAATTGTGACTCTAACGTGTGGTTCGTAATTAGGACAATAGGAACGACGGTAGAATCTTGTTGTACTACTTCTTTTTGTAATACGGCCTCAATACTAATACCTGAATCACTAAGAATTTGTGTTATATGCGACAAAACACCTGGCTGGTCGCTTACATTGATACGTAAATAATAAGCCGTGTTAACCTCAGCAATGGGTAATACAGGTGACGCTGAAAGCGACTTCTGCGACACGCCTAAAGCAGGTACTCGGCTAATAGGGTCAGCATCAATAGTGCGTATCACATCGACAATATCAGCAATCACTGACGATGCTGTGGGCTCGCCACCTGCGCCAGCACCATAGTATAAAGTTGGCCCTACGGCATCACCTTTAACTAACACTGCATTCATTACACCGTCGACATTAGCAATTAAACGACGCTGTGGAATTAAGGTTGGGTGCACACGCATTTCAACACCTTGCTCACCTTTGCGTGCAATACCCAAATGCTTAATACGGTAACCAAGTTCACCAGCAAAAACGACATCTTGCGGTGCAATAGCTGATATACCTTCGGTAAAACAAGCATCAAAATTCAACGGCATGCCAAAAGCTAACGAAGCCAAAATCACTAACTTATGCGCGGCATCAATACCTTCAACATCAAACGTAGGGTCGGCTTCGGCGTAACCTAACTGCTGCGCATCAGCCAGCACATCTTCAAACTGACGGCCTTTGTCACGCATTTCTGTCAGTATATAATTACCCGTACCATTAATAATACCAGCTAACCATTCAATTGAATTTGCAGCCAAACCTTCACGCATGGCCTTAATAATTGGAATGCCACCTGCAACAGCTGCCTCAAATAAAACGCTAACACCACGCTCTTCAGCAGCAGCAAAAATCTCATTACCATGCATGGCAATTAATGCTTTATTCGCCGTAACAACATGCTTACCCTTTTTAATAGCCTGCATTACAAGCTCTAACGCAGGTTCATAACCGCCAATTAACTCAACAACAATATCAACATCCGGGTCATTAACCACGGCAAAAATATCACGACTGACTGTTGCAGAGCCAACATCACATGCTGGGTTGTCACGTCTTGCACCGATGTGTGTAATGGATATTTCACGACCGGATCGCGCTGTAATAGCTGCTATATTGCGTTGTATAACGTTAACAACACCAGCACCTACCGTACCTAAACCACAAATACCTATATTAATTGTTTTCAAAACACCTTCACTTTTAATTAATTTATTAGTTTATTAACGCAAAAGCGCAGCTAAGTGGCTGCGCCTTCTAACAAGCTCGCCAAGCTTTAAACTACAACCCTAATGCCGCAGCCAGCTTATCGGCAGGCATATACCCTGGCAACAACTCGCCATCGGCTGTTACTAACGCTGGGGTTCCTGCCACACCTAATTTACCTCCTATGCGAAAGTGCTCTCCAACAGGGTTGGGCTCACAAACATCATCAGGAATATCTTCGCCATTTTTTAATTTAGTCAGCGATTCAGTTGGGCTATCTGCACACCATGCCGAGGCAATTTTACGATAACTAGGTGAACCTATCCCTGCACGAGGATAAGCAAGGTAGCGGACCTCAATACCTAACTCATTGATCGCTGTCATCTCCTGATGTAATTTTTGGCAGTAGTAGCAATCAACATCGGTAAAAACATAAACATAGGCTTTAGTTTTTTCCGGTGCAAATATCACCAAGTCATTTAAGCTTAATTTCGATAAAGCAACTACTCGCTCTTGCTCCATCTCTTTTTCACCCAAGTTCACTAAACCTTTATCACCCACCTCGAAAAAATCGCCAGCAAAAAAATACTTGCCATCGCCAGTTAAATAAATCGTTGGGCCGTTAACAATACTCGATTTATAAATACCCTTAATCGGCGTACTGGATACGTCGCCAAATTTAAAATCAGGACGTGCATTTTTTAATTTTTCTAGCACTTTATCGCTAACAGGTTTTGCCGATGCAACGCCAATTGTTGTTAGTTGCGAGACCATTAAAAACAATACAAATATAAACTTACGCATACTACCCTCATAAATTTAATGCCAGACAACACTTTCGAGATGCCAGCAACAATAAACAAAAATTATTCTTTAGATATCAATAAATTATAGCCAGAATTAGCGAAACTGCACTGGCAATTACCTGATACCCACGCATTAATGCAAGCATCAATAAGACTATTAACGTGTTTTGCCGATTATAACAGCATATTGCATAGATAAGTCATCAAGCCCTTGGATGGTGAGCCGCATGCAGCTCCTGTAAACGGTGCTTCGCCACATGGGTATATATTTGCGTTGTTGAAAGGTCGCTGTGCCCTAACAGCATCTGCACGGCTCGTAGGTCAGCGCCATGATTCAATAAATGGGTTGCAAAAGCATGCCGCAAGCCATGAGGAGATAATGGCGCCTGTAGATCAATACGACGCGCATAAAGCTTAATACGATACCAGAACGCCTGCCGCGTCATAACATCGCCTCTTCGGCTGGGAAAGACCGTTGCGCAGGCCTGATCAACCTTTGCCGCCTTAAGCAAAGCGATACGTGCATCTGCATAATAATGTTGCAAAAAGTATGCTGCTTGATCGCCCAAAGGGACTAAACGCTCTTTACCCCCCTTACCTAACACACGCACCACACCTTGGCGCAAATTAATGGCTGGCATTTCAAGGTTAATCAGTTCAGATACACGCAACCCGCTAGCATAAAGCAACTCCAGCATAGCTTTATCACGCTGCTCAACGGCTTGTGACACATCCGGAGCGGCAAGAAGTTTATCAACCTGCTCTTCGGTGAGAGTTGTGGGTAAAGGCCGGCCCAATTTAGGCGGCTCCAGCCGTAAGGCCGGATCGATAGTGACTAAGGACTCACGCAAACAAAAGCGGTAAAAACCTCGTAAGCTGGAAACTAGGCGTGCTTGCGATCTAGGGCTCCGATTAGCCACGGCCAACTGGGCTAAATTAGCCACTAAGTCAGCATAATCCGCAGTTAACAATCGTTTACTCTTAGCATAAAGATACTTAGCCACTAAACGTAAATCGCGAGAGTAAGCCTCAAGCGAATGCTTACTGAGGCCTCGCTCAAGCCAAACAGCGTCGATATAGCGCTCAATAAGCAACACATCTTCATCAGCTATTTGGGCTTTTTTAGTCGTTTCAGAGCACATAATCGTTAATATACGCCAATAATAATGGTCATGAAAAAAACGTTTCACCAAGGCAGTAACACCCAAGCATTGTCGCCCGATTTTTTATGATTCGCAAACGCATCCTGCCAAGCACCGCCCCTCGATCAAGCCATACTTACTGAAAGTCTCTGCGACAATATGCCGCATAGAAATTATCCCACCAAAGTTTAAAATACCGCCTGATTTTTTTGCCTCCCTTTCCCCGACGGAAACCTATTATGACTGCTCAAAAACTGCTTAAAATCTCGACTTTTTTCTTTTTAAATATCCTACTACCCCAATCATTATGGGCAGATGCGTCTCACCATAAACCTTCGGCACATGCACCCATTGGCGTAATGGGTGACCATATGCACAAAGCTGGCGAGTGGATGTTCTCTTACCGCTATATGAGCATGTCGATGGAAGGCAACCTACAAGGTGACAATACCATTTCACCCGAAGGCATAAGAGATGCCGGCCTGGGATTACGTGTGGTTCCGCTTCAAATGACTACTGATATGCATATGTTTGGCACTATGTATGCACCCAGCGATAAACTCACGCTCATGTTGATGGTTAACTATATTGAAAAAGAAATGGACCATCTAACGTTTAAAACAATGCCGATGAATGAAATCGGAGTATTTACTACTAAGACTTCAGGTCTAGGGGACTCAAAAATTGCTGGGTTATATAGCCTTCATGGCAATGATAATACTAAGATTCATTTAAACTTAGGATTAAGTATTCCAACCGGAAAAGTAGATTACACCGATCAAATTTTAACACCCATGGGAACAACGCCTAGCCCAAGACTTCCTTACCCAATGCAGCTAGGTTCTGGCACATATGATATTGAACCGGGTATCACTTATGCAGGTACTCGTGACGCTTGGGACTGGGGTAGCCAAATTAAAATGACTATTCGACTTGACGATAATGATGAAGGGTACTCATTAGGTGACCAGACTAAAATCACGTCTTGGGGAGCTTACAGCTTTGCTAACTGGCTAACAGGTTCACTCAGGTTAACCTATACCAACGCTGATGAAATAGACGGACAAGATGCTTTAATCGCCCTACCTGTTCAAACGTCGAACCCTAACAACTTTGGTGGTGAGCGTATTGATTTGGGTGTTGGCATTACGCTTATTGGTACTGAAGGCGCGCAGAAGGGCCATAGGTTGGCGCTTGAGTATGAGACGACTATCGATCAGGATGCTAACGGTATTCAAATGGAAATGCAGGATATGCTAACTATTGGTTACCAGTTTAGCCTTTAAAATAAACGATAAGTGTTTTTGCTTTTTTAAGAACCGGTGGCGGGTGTCATCGGTTTTTTTGGTTTTGTTTAAGTTCAAATTAAAAATCAAAACCTCCTCCAGCCCCAATAAAAAACCCCACTTAAAAAAGCAGGGTTTTTAAGCCAAACAAAAAACTCAAATGGCTTTTAACACAATATTTTTCAGCTGCAAAAACAGCAAATAACAAACTATCGGCTAGTTAATTTTTCTTTAATACGTGCTGCCTTACCAGACAACTCACGCAAGTAGTAAAGCTTCGCACGACGAACATCACCACGACGCTTAACTTCAATCTCACCAATCATTTCGCTGTAAGTTTGAAAAGTACGCTCAACGCCAACACCATGCGAAATTTTACGCACAGTAAACGCAGAACTAATGCCACGATTACGCTTAGCAATAACAACACCTTCAAAAGCCTGCAAACGCTCACGCTCGCCGTCTTTTACTTTAACCTGAACTACCACAGTATCGCCTGGAGAAAACTCAGGAATCTGTTTAGCGTCAGTCTGCTCTTGATCGATTTGTTGAATTAAAGTGTTTCTGTTACTCATGGTAAACTCCTGATCTCATTAACGCTCTACATAGCAGCCAATGAATTAATACAAATTAAAATAACTATTGTCTTTTATAACTTATAGCTAGCAATGCTCATTGAGCAAAGCTTGTTCTTCCCGGCTTAACTCCAACCGTTCAAACAAATCCGGTCGACGCTCTCTGGTTCTTAGTAAAGACTGCTGTAATCGCCAGCGCCTTATTGCTTCATGGTCACCGCTTAATAACACTGCAGGGACCTCTTGGCCATTAATACTCTCTGGCCTTGAATAATGCGGACAATCCAATAATGGACGACTCGCAAATGAATCTTGCTTGGCTGATTCAGCATCACCTAAAGCTTCAGGTAACTGCCTAATCACACCATCTAACAGCACCATGGCTGCTAACTCTCCGCCGCTAATCACATAGTCGCCAATGGAAATTTCTTCATCGACTTCGGCTTCTATTAAACGTTCGTCTACACCTTCGTAACGACCGCATAACACAATTAGCTTTTGGCACTGCGACAACTCAGTGACCATCGCTTGATCTAAACGCTTGCCCTGCGGTGACATATAAACCACTTTAACCGCATCATTAGCGCTAGCATCACTATTTGCATCGGCCTCCATAGCCGCTTTTGCCGCTTGGATAGCGCTCGCTAGTGGCGGCACCGTCATCACCATGCCAGGACCACCGCCATAAGGACGATCATCAACTGACTTGTGCTTGTCGTCAGCATAATCACGAGGATTAACCGTAGATAACGACAATAAACCTTTTTCAATTGCCCGACTCGATATACCCGACTCGGATAATGCTTTAAACATTTCCGGAAACAGCGTAACAATACTCACTTGCATAACGCCGCCCCCTTAACTTACTCGGCTTCACCCAACTGCCAATCAACCACCATTATTCCATTGGCAATATCGACAGACTTAACTACTTTGTCGAGCAAATACGGTATCAATATTTCTTCTAACTCAGACTTACCTTCTGACTTAGACCTAACGACAAGCACATCATTTGCACCTGTTTCTATTAAGTGATCAACAGTGCCAACTAACACTCCTGCTTGGCCGGCATCATCTTGCAAGTACACCTGCAAACCTTCAAGTTGGTGCCAGTAATAATCGTCGTTAGACAATTCAGGCATTGCACTCAATGGTATTTTAATCTGCGACTTGCAGTATTCTTTGGCAACATCTCTGTCATCAACATCTTTGATGTGAACAACGATACCATTACTGTGTCGACGCGCCTCATCAATAACGACCTGACGAGTTTGTCCTTTTTTATCTAGCCACCAATTATCGTAAGCTAAAATATTATCTATAGGGTCAGTGTAAGAATGCACCTTTAACCAACCTTTAACACCAAATACTGCACTGATTTCGCCAATAACGACTAATTTGGTGGACGACTCAGCATTTAACTCTTTTACTGTCATGTGTTTAATTGCAAGTCACTGTGCTTGGCATAAGACTGTGCTTGGCATAAGACTGCGCTTGGCATAAAAAGCAACGCTAAAATTAGGCTGCCGCTTTTTTAGCTTGCTTAGACAATGACGCAACACGGTCAGAAACCTGTGCACCAAGAGCCACCCAATGATCAATACGATCTTGCTGAATACGCAAACGTTCTTCTTGACCACGAGCAACTGGGTTAAAGAAACCAATTTGCTCGATAAAACGACCATCACGTGCATTGCGGCTATCAGCTACAACGACATGATAAAAAGGACGTTTTTTTGATCCGCCACGTGATAAACGAATAATTACCATTTTTACTTTCCTGAAAGTCTATGTTCTAAAGTGAATCGTTCTAAAGTGAACCGTTCTTATAAAGTGAACCGTTCTTATAAAGTGAACCGCTCTTATAAAGTGAACCGTTCTAAAATTATTTGTTACAAAATCTATTGGGCCAAATTCAAACACCAAGCCTAATAATGACTTGCATCTTACATCGCCTGTTAACTGGCCTTACCAAGCTAATTACCAAGCTAATTACCCTTCAAATAGCGCTAGAAAGAAAATAATAGCCACAAGTCTTCACTGGGTGGAAAAAAGGCGCGCATTATACGGTATAGAAATCTTATTTAACACTGCCAATTTGAATCTTACGGCAGATGCCAAATATTTCACCCAAATAGATAAAAAACTGATGTTTTTCAGAAGGTTAAATATAGTGCTTCACTACTTATTTTATGCCAACACAAAGATTAGCTAGACGAAAACAAGCGCTAAACAGCCTTGGCAGCAATTTTTGGCGCCAATTAAGGCCTAAATAGCAGAATGACAGGCTATTTAAAGCCCGGCGGTAAACCGCCCATTCCACCCATACCGCCGCCCATTCCGCCAGGGCCACCCATTCCGCCCATGCCACGCATCATATTGGCTAGGCCACCGCCTTTCATTTTTTTCATCATTTTCTGCATTTGCTTATGCTGCTTGAGCAAACGGTTTAAATCTTGTAACTGCGTCCCCGAACCCATCGTCACACGACGCTTGCGAGAGCCATTTAAGATTTCTGGGTTGCGGCGCTCTTTCGGCGTCATCGAGTTAATAATGGCTTCCATTTGACCAAATTGCTTTTGTGCCGCTTGTTGCTCAACTGCCTGCGCCATACCCGCCATGCCAGGCATCTTATCTAACATGCTACCGATACCGCCCATATTATTCATTTGCTGAAGCTGATCACGAAAATCTGACAAATCAAAACCCTTACCGCGCTTCATCTTGCGCGCAAGACGCTCAGCTTTGCGCTTATCGACTTTCTTCTCAGCTTCTTCTATTAGCGACATTACGTCGCCCATACCTAAAATACGAGAAGCTATACGATCGGGGTGAAAAGGCTCTAACGCCGTAGTTTTTTCGCCGACACCCATAAATTTAATCGGCTTGCCGGTGATAGCTCGCACCGATAATGCTGCACCACCACGTGTGTCAGCATCAATTTTTGTCAGTACAACACCCGTTAACGGTAACTCTTCGCTAAAGGCCTTGGCAGTATTTGCTGCGTCTTGCCCAGTCATGGCATCGACAACAAATAAGGTTTCTGCAGGGTTTAACGCATTATGCAGCGCACCAATCTCCTGCATCATGTCGCTATCAATGGCCAAACGACCCGCGGTATCAACAATTAACACATCATTAAGGCTTAACTTTGCAGCCGCTAAAGCACCCTTAACAATATCAATAGGTTTTTGGTCAATATCACTAGGATGAAAGGTGACATCCACTTCTTCGGCCAAGGTTTTTAATTGCTGAATTGCCGCAGGACGATAAACATCAGCACTAACCACCATCACCGATTTTTTTTGTGTTTCTTTTAAGTGTCTGGCCAGTTTGGCAACCGAAGTGGTTTTACCCGCACCCTGCAAACCTGCCATCAAAATAATAGCTGGCGGCTTAACGGCTAAATTAAGGCCCTCATTAGCCTCGCCTAGCGTCGCTTGCAGCTCGCCTTGGACTATCTTTAAAAACACCTGACCCGGCGATAAACTCTGGGTAACTTCTTGACCAACACCGCGAAGCTTTACACGCTCGACAAAATCCTTAACTACCGGCAACGCCACATCGGCTTCAAGCAATGCCATGCGCACATCACGCAAGGCATCCTTTATATTATCTTCACTTAAATGCGCCTTACCGCTAACTTGGCGGAAGGTTTGGGACAAGCGATCACTGAGACTTTCAAACATAAGCGGTAACACACGTATAAAAAAAGTGGGCAATGAGTATACCTTAGCTAGTAGGCACAGCCCAAGCGTATCGTTCATTTAAGTCAAAGATGGCAATATTTGCAGCAAGTAAATACCTTTCTTAGGCTTCACCCACAACCGCACATATGCCACAATCGCTTATCAAAAGATGCGCCAGCAATGAAATCAAATTAAAAGGATTAAGCAGGCAATGTCGAACCTACCAACGTTAGCCATACTCACCACCATCAGCTGCGTAATTTGTTATGCCATAGCGGTAGTACAGCTACTGATGACCGTTGGCAGCAATGCTCGCCAACTGCAAACACTCGCCGAGCAACCGTTTCCAGTTTGGGGCCTAATAGGTGCAGTGTTTCACTTGCTTACCATCACGATTCACGCCGTTGAACATCAAGGTTTAAGCAGCAGCCTGTTTGATGCATTATCAATGACCGCTTTTATTGTGATTAGCATGGGGTTAATCGCACAAACCCGCTACACACTACGAGCGATGCTTTTACCCGCATTTATTATCGCCATAGCATGCTTAATCTTAGCCAGTAGCTATTCGCACCACACACCGATTCTTGCCACCTCGTCGGGTATGTTGACCCACATTCTCAGCTCTATTATTGCCTACAGCCTACTTTGTATTGCCATGCTGCTAGCATTAATCCTACAAATTATGGAGCGCGGATTAAAAGGCCACCGTGAAATCAACTGGTTGCGCCAACTGCCGCCCTTACAAACCATGGAAAACCTCCTTTTTCAGCTAGTCACCGCCGGTTGGATAATACTCACTGTTGCGATTATTAGTGGCGGCCTATTTATCGAGAATTTATTTGCCCAACATCTCGCTCATAAAACCCTGTTTACAATGGTCTCTTGGCTACTTTATGGCTTACTACTCATTGGTCGTCACAACTATGGCTGGCGCGGAGCCACCGCCGTTAAATTCACCCTTACAGCCTTTTTCGCTCTAGTATTGGCTTATTTCGGGTCGAAATTTGTGCTTGAAATCCTCCTTAATTAACAACAGCACCCGACTAAAACAGCCCTAAGCTTTAGCGTTAATTTACGCTTGCTAAACCACCCACTTTTCTTCACTATTGCTCTCCGATTATTACAAAGAGGTGTATTCCACACTTGGACGCTATTCCAATAAGTTGGCTGTTCGCAGCATTGTTTTTTCTCATACTGTGTTCAGCATTTTTTTCCAGCTCAGAAACTAGCATGATGGCGCTTAACCGCTACCGGCTAAAACACCTTAAACAAAGTGGTCATCGTGGTGCACGAAAAGCATCACGACTGCTTGATCGTACCGATCGGTTAATTGGTTTAATACTTATTGGCAATAACCTCGTTAATATCGCAGCCGCCTCACTAGCGACAGCAATCGCCGTTAGGCTATATGGCGATGCCGGATATTTTATTGCCACTGCAACCTTAACCGTTGTGATATTAATATTTGCCGAAGTCACACCTAAAACCTTTGCTGCCTTATATCCTGAAAAAGTGGCTTTTCCTGCTTCTTATATTTTACAACCGCTGCAAGCCATATTTTATCCGTTAGTGTTTGTCACCAATCATATTACTAACGCTATTATTCGGTGGCTGGGTGGCAACCCACAATATATTCAAAACGACGATCTTAGCTTTGAAGAAATGCGTGTTTTAGTACAAGAGTCTGGCGGACAGATTCCTAAAAAACGGCGCGGCATGCTAATGAACATTCTCGACCTAGAAAATGTTGTTGTTAATGACATTATGATTCCGCGAAATGAAATTTATAGTATTGATGTAAATGATGACGCCCAAGTATTGCTCGACCAAATACGTGCTAGCGAATATACCCACATTCCATTATTTCGCGATGAATTAGATGACCTCGTTGGTATATTACATTTACGCCAAACCTCTCGGTTTTTAGGCCCTTCACAATTAGATACCAGCAGCGATAAAGTCATTTTAGATAAACGCGCCATGATTGAATCGGCACGCGAACCGTATTTCATCCCCGAGGGCACTCCGCTCCACACCCAACTATTTAATTTTCAGCGTGAAAAGCGCCGCATAGGCATAGTGGTTGATGAATACGGCGTTGTCTTAGGGTTGGTGACCATAGAAGATATTCTTGAAGAAATTGTTGGCGACTACACCACCAACTTTACCGAGCAATTTGCCGACATTACTCACTTGGAAGATGGCAGCTTTGTCATTACCGGCTCTGCCACAATTCGTGACATTAACCGACAATTAGACTGGGACTTACCAACACAGGGCGCAAAAACATTGAATGGTCTTATTCTAGAACAACTCGAATCATTCCCCGATGCCAGCGGTGTTACTCTTTTATTTAACGATTATCGCTTCGAAATATTAGACATTCAAGACAAGATGATTAGCAGCGTCAGATCGCATCGAATGCATACTGCTGCCGATTCCTCTGCGAAGTACAAGGATTAAAATAGCTGTTTTAATGTGCCATTGAAATAGTTAACGTCATTAAATTAATTTACCCATATCCTTTGCTCGCTGCCAACTGCTGCGAACAATATCCCGCTTCTTATCTTCACTTAAAATAGACCAACGACCTATTTCTTCAGTCTTACGGAAACACCCCTCACAAATATCGTTAATATCCAAAACACAGACACCAATACAGGGTGACTCAACTTTATCTACATCTTTTTTTTCATTCATCGTATTGTTTGTCCTACCCATTTTCGTGCTAATTGTCATGGCAAGCACAGACCTTTTATAACAATTAAAAACCAACCCTAATCAGACGAATTAGCCACTTTTAAATCGCGCATAAAATGCTGTCCGTTAGTCATATAGTGCTCAGCTCCTAATGATAGTGCTGCGCACTCTTCCTCGGTCAACTTTCTTACCACTTTAGCCGGCGAACCTAAAACCATCACGCCATCAGGAATAATAGTATTTTCAGTAATTAAAGCGTTAGCACCAATTAAGCAAAAACTACCTACTTTAGCGCCATTGAGTATCACCGAATTAATGCCAACCAAACTATTATCTCCAATAGTACAGCCATGCAACATAGCCTTATGACCAACAGTAACGTAACGGCCAATTATTAGAGGGTAACCAGGATCTGCATGTAGCACCGAACCATCTTGAATGTTAGACCCCTCGCCAATAGTTATACTTTCAACGTCAGCGCGAATTACCACAGAAAACCAAATACTGGCATTCGCTTTTATTTCTACCCGGCCAATCACTTGTGCGTCTGGGGCTATAAAATTAACCGGCTGTTGCCGAACAGGTGAAAACTCACCTAACGAATACATCATAATTTTTTAATCCAATTTAAGCTTTGCTACAAACAAACTACACCTGCAAAAAAATAAAGTATAACCGTTGGTCAGAAAGGTAGAATTAGCTACCAACACTAAACGCTTGTTTTAACATAAATTATTACTAATACGCACCACAATAAGCCGATTTTTATGACCCAGAAAAACAAGCTCAGCTGATTACTTATTGAACAATCTCGATGGATAGAGTAGTATTCCCTCGATCGCAATAATTAAGGACTAATCAGCACCTTAGCAGTTTAATTGCAATACGGCATGAGTAAGTCAATTAAAAAATCATTCGGGGTTACAAAACATATTTATTAATTATTAGCATTAAATAAGCAGCACCTTAAAATAATGCCGTTAATAAATGTATTTAAGACGTACACAACAAAAAGAAAGACATTGGAGCCACTCCAATTGATTGATAACTGTTTGTGCTAAATAACGTTTAACACCTGAGAAAAAACGACACTGACGATTAAATATCGTCTTAATTAGCTTTGCAGTAAATTTTGCGGCAAATAATATAACTGCAAACAAAGTTGTTAATGTTTTTACACAATCTTCTAGGATTATTAGAGCGAGTTAGGGATGTCTTTCGACGGCAAACACACAAATTCAAATTTAACTGATTTCGCAGAGCGTCAAAAATTAACGCTGCCAGATTTTGATACCTTGCGAATGATGGCTAAAAACGACCCTGAGGGACTTGAAAACCTTCGTATAGCACTGTGCAATAAAGTTATCGACGAAGCACCTGAGCACGCTAAGCCACGCCTTAAAGGCTTAATGTTTCAAATTAATAGTCGCCGCAGCTTAGCCGCTTCGGAGCTGGAAGCCTGCGAAGAATTGTCCAGCATGATGCAAGAGTCGCTTCAACGCATGCAGTCTATGTTAAAAGACTTACGATCAATGCAATCAGAAAGTATTTTATTATCGACCCGTCGCTTTCATGAAAACGGCAATAACAATTTCGAAGAAGACCCAAAAAAAACTACTGCCGACATCTTACCTTTCCGCCATATAAGCCATTAGCTAATTAAAAAAAGCAGTTAAATTTTAGGGTTAACTTGCCAGTATTCATAAGCAGGCTGCTCATAGGGATGGACTTCTAATAAAGCCTCAATTACTGACTTTATCATCTCATCACCCACTATCATTTCAACACGATATTCCACAAGTTTTTCAACGTCACCCTGCTGACCGATAAAAGGAACACTGCCCTCTAAGGGACGAAACTGCCCTTGCCCCGCTACCTGCCAAGCACAGCAATCATAGTCGCCCATTTTCCCTGCACCCAATGCAAATAAAGCCGATTTAACCGGCTCAAGATGCGTATCAGGAACAAAAAAACACAGTTTATACATCTTCTTTTTTAGCTAAAGGCTCTTTGCCCGCTTGAGTACGATAAAAATTTTCGACAAACTCAGAAAGGGATTCGCTAGCAATGGCATCTCGCATGCCTGCCATCAAATTTTGATAATAGCGCAGGTTATGAATAGTATTAAGCTGCGCGCCCAGCATCTCTTTGCATTTATCTAAATGGTGCAAATAAGCACGACTAAAATTTTGGCATGTATAACAATCACAAGATTTATCTAACGGCCCTGTATCGTGGCGATGCACCGCATTCCTAATTTTAATAATGCCAGTCGATGTAAATAGGTGGCCATTTCTCGCATTCCGCGTTGGCATCACACAATCAAACATATCAACACCGCGTAACACAGCTTCAACCAAATCGGTTGGTGTACCTACACCCATTAAATAACGCGGTGCATCTTCTGGCAGCTGTGAAGATAAACCATCTAACACATGAAGCATTTCATCTTTGGGCTCACCCACCGACAAACCACCGATCGCATAACCATCAAAGCCAATATCAACCAAGCCTTTAAGCGACTCTTCTCGTAAATGTTGATACATACCGCCTTGGATAATACCGAACAAAGCAGCAGGGTTATCGCCATGCGCCTGTTTACTGCGATCGGCCCAACGCAACGATAACTCCATAGATGCACGCGCCTGCTCTTCCGTTGCTGGATAAGGCGTACACTCATCAAAAATCATAACAATGTCCGAACCCAGAGCATGCTGTACCGCAATACTCTTTTCGGGATCAAGAAAAATTTGGCTACCATCAACAGGCGATTGAAACTTAACACCTGCCTCACTGATCTTGCGCAGCTTACCCAAACTCCAGACCTGAAAACCGCCGGAATCTGTCAATATAGGTTTATCCCAACCAATAAAATCGTGAAGATCACCGTGTGCAGCAACAACCTCGGTACCAGGGCGCAGCATCAGATGAAACGTATTGCCTAAAATAATTTCAGCGCCAATGGCATGAATATCTTTTGGCAACATACCTTTAACCGTACCGTAAGTCCCCACCGGCATAAACGCAGGCGTTTGCACTACACCACGATCAAAACGAAGCTGACCACGACGCGCAAGACCGTCTTTAACACTAACAGAAAATTTCAATGGCACTCTCTAAAATTATTTTTAACAATTAAAATATTGTGGGGATTGGAAAGCTAATAAACTTTAGCTAATCAACGCTTGCTTATAAACACTAACTTATAAACATAGCATCGCCATAAGAGAAAAAGCGATACTTCTCTTCTACCGCTTTTTGATAAGCATTTAATGTGTTTTCACGCCCAGCAAAAGCGCTAACCAGCATAATTAAACTGGATTCAGGCAAATGGAAATTAGTGACCATGGCATCAATACTTTTATATTTATAACCTGGGTAAATATAAATTTCGGTATCGCCGTAATAGGGTTCAATCCAGCCTGGTGCAACACTTGCGGTTTCAATACAACGAACTGAAGTCGTACCCACGGCAATAATCCTACCACCTGCTGATTTTGCCTCACGAATTTGATTACAAACATCCGCATCCACTTCAGCATACTCAGCATGCATTTTATGGTCTTCAATTCGCTCTGCTCGCACCGGTTTAAACGTACCAGCACCCACATGCAAAGTAACAAAGGCAAAATTAACACCTTTGTCGCGCAAAGTATTTAAAATAGACTGATCAAAATGTAAGCCCGCCGTTGGTGCTGCAACAGCACCCTCTCTTTCAGAATAAACCGTTTGATAACGCTCTTTATCCATCTCTTCATCTTCACGATCGATATAAGGTGGCAATGGCATATGGCCAACCTCCTGAAGGACCATAGCTAAAGAGGCTTCATCATCGCTTTCAATTAGGAACATATCATCTAAGCGATCGATAACACGAATAGACAAATCTTTATCGAGTAAAATTCGGCTACCTGGCTTCGGCGATTTACTGGCGCGAATTTGAGCAACAGCTCTTGAACCACTGGTAATTCGCTCTACTAACACCTCTACTTTACCGCCGGTTTCCTTTTCACCAAACAAACGCGCAGGAATAACCCGCGTATTATTGAATATCAATAAATCGTTAGGCTGCAAAAGATCAACTAAATCGATAAAACCATGATGACCAAGAGCCCCGTCTTTACGCCCCAAAGTCAGTAAACGCGAAGCGGTACGTTGTTCAGCTGGATAACGAGCAATCAATTCATCAGGGAGTTGGTATTGAAAATCAGTTAGATTCATGGCGCGTAAAAACTACTTATTAGTTTAATCGAGAATTGTTGCGCAGGTTAGCGGAAAAACGTAATGTAAGCCAGTGATTTACCGGACAATCTTATTTAAGGCATAGCTCATTACATTAGGTTTAACATGGCAGAGTCATACCTACTATCTAGAAGTGATAAAACACGTTTAGCACTTGCACCGCGCAAATCCGCTGATATAATCGCAGCCCGTTTGAGGCCACTAAAAGTATTCGCCTATAACGTTTAGCGCAAGATTCAAAGCGCCAAGTTAAACAGTAAAGTAAAGCCAGTGTGGTGAAATTGGTAGACACGCTAGATTCAAAATCTGGTTCCTTCGGGAGTGGCGGTTCGAGTCCGCCCACTGGTACCAAATAAAAAAACCCTGCCTCTTTTTGGCGGGGTTTTTTGTTTGGTACTGGTGGGTGGCGAGTACCGCCACCGGTTCGACAAATTGCGAAAGTAATTTGGACGCAGAGCAAAGCGATGCGCTTGCGA
>JBELIP010000004.1:20335-52024 GCA_042090785.1 Cellvibrionales bacterium
AGCAAGTGACAAGAGCCCTTAGGCTATTGTCATCATTCCGCCCACTGGTACCAAATAAAAAAAACCTGCCTCTTTTTGGCGGGGTTTTTTGTTTGGTGCTGGTGGGTGGCGAGTACCGCCACCGGTTCGACAAATTGCGAAAGCAATTTGGACGCAGAGCAAAGCGATGCGCTTGCGAAGCAAGTGACAAGAGCCCTTAGGCTATTGTCATCATTCCGCCCACTGGTACCAAACAAACACATTCTAGCTAATGTGTTGCCACCATAAATGTGCCGATTAAAGCCAGTACAATCCCAACAACTTTTCTTACCGTAAACTGCTCTTTCAACAGTAAATACGCCAATATAATAATAAACACCGTCGATAATTGATTATAAATTGCTGCTCTTCCAGCATCGAGGTATTTAAATCCAGCTATCCAAGTTATCGAGGCAAGAAACGGCCCCAAAATAGCCATAGGAATCATGGTTAACCAAGTGTCTGAACGGTAAAAACCTAAAAATAATTTCTCTTTTACTACTTTAGGATGCCTTATATAAACCCATATAATCATTACGACAATGGCAATGAGATAGCGATAACTCGACACCCAAAGGATTGATGACTCACGAAAAATATCACGCACCATAAGAATAGAAACCGCCATAATAATATGCGCAGAAGCCGCTAGTAATAACCCTATCCATAAATCTTTTGAGCTTTTAATTTGCGCTGTCATTGTGGCACCCACAAAAACACCCGATAGCACAAGAAAGCCACCGACAAGTTCCCAACTAGTTAGCATTTCGCCAAACATCAAAAAGCCTATACAGGTTATTGCAGGTGAATATGCGCAATCTGCAAGCGCCTGCAAACTGGCACCTAAACGGTTAAGCGCTGCGGCAATCATAGGGTCAGCAACACAAATACCAATCACTGCACTCACTGTAAGAAGCAAGTAATCAGTCACAGGCAAATCAATGAGAAAAGGCTCACCCAAGACGAGCATGGCAATGACTAGGCAGGCAATCGCAATACAGTTTTTGAAAAAGGTCAATGGAATAGGAGGTATCTGATAACCAGCAACCCGCATAAGGATTACCGAAAACGACCAAAAAACCGCAGAACTCACCGCGTATAAATCGCCAATAAACATTATTATTATTTGCCCTTCTTAACCTAACTGCTTGAATGTAAGAAATACAATAACCGCAAGCCTCTAAAATCAAGCCTCTATATCTCTATATAAAGAAGCTATCTATTCATGTCAGCCAATAGGACGAGAGAAAAAGAAGTTAAACCGTATTATTAGAATAAGAAATATTATAGCGATTACCGTCAGTTATACAAAGCGTAATTATGGTGCCAACGGATGCTCAATAAAACGAAGATTTGCCGCAATATTGTTGACCTTTAAGTCTTTAAGATTAGGGTACTTGTCATCGACATACTGCATATCTCTGTGCATCTTGTCATAAATGGCTGCCTCAGCGCCATCCTCTACAGCAAGACCAAAGATATTTTCACCCATATCAAGCTCAATATGACAATTACATAAATAAGAAACCTCGCCCGACTTCACCTCAAAGGTAATGGGTGGCCGATGATCCGAATCAAAATAAGCAAAGTCTTCTCCACCAGCAGTAATCAATTTCCACTTAGAGATTTCATACATGCCCGGCTTAAGCTCAAAAGCTAACACACTGCCCGCTTGATCTTTAGCACTAGCAATATCGCTTGCTAAAGTCAGAGAAACTCCTTCGCTCTCCGACGTATAAGACAATAACTTATTGTTCGCGCCAATCGATGTATTAGGTCCGTTTAGCTCTGAAATATTGGCACCTACTTTAGAGTGTTCATATGAGCTTCTTTGGCGTGAGCTTTTAGAACTCATTTCAAATTCGATACCGGTTTTTTTATCTCGAACAAAGAAAAAAGCAATAGCTCCTCGTTGAGTCAGAGCATTAATATCACGTGTAATAGAGGCAACTAATAAACCTTTATTGGCAGAAGGGATAATGTCTGTATGCGATGTGTTGGCGTAATCAGTATTATTAGTTACGGCACAAGATACTAACAAAACCATAAACGAACACAATAAAAACCGAGACGCCGATTTATAACCTATAAAATTTTGGTCATAATTGTTTGAGGTGCTATCACAAGAGCCACTAAGGCTGAACCTAATACCATTAAAATTAAACATAATAATAAATCAACAATTGACGGTAGTGTCCGATATTAAACTGCTCACATATCAATAAGACGCTTTTGCGTAAAAAAACCCCACCTTACAGATTCAACTAAATACGTTAATGCGACAACCAACTTGATGAATGTGAAATAGGTCCTGACTTTATTCTTTTTTAGCTTAATTTCAGCTGACGAGATTAATTTTTATAATGTAAAAGTTACTCATAGGAAGAAGCACTTAATAAACATTAAGGCTTAAATATCTCTGCATACATCCTCGCTATGTCGGTCACGACAAAGCAAGAGTCGACATTCAATTAGATGATGTTTGATTATAACAACTTTCATGAAGTTACTAGCAGAACAACCGCTAGATTTGGCAACGAACCACTATATCGGTTTAATGCTTATGCGTTACGCTTGTTTTTCGCTCTGGTTTTAATAGCGCGGTTTATTTTTCTCTTTACCAATGGCAACCGAAATAGCATTAACAGAAAAAATATTGCTACATATATCAGCGGCTCAAATAAATCACTGCGCGCCTGCCAAATAATATGCAGCAAAACCAGTGCACTCACAATATAAATTAACTGATGCAAACGCGACCACTGCCGCCCAAGCTTGCGTTGCCATTTATTCGTTGATGTTACCGTTAGAGGCAGCAAACATAACCACGCCAGAAAACCCACCGTGATATATGGCCGCTCGAGAATGTCCATCCATAAATCTTGCCACTGCAAAGCCAGTAAAAATAGACAATAAACAAGCAAATGAATAAGCGCATAGAAAAAAGTAAATAGCCCTAGCATACGCCGGTAATGGACCCATTCGCTTGAATGCGTAAGAAGGCGTAACGGTGTAATTCCCAGAGTGAACATTAAAAAGTACAGCGCCCACTCACCCGCAATATGCGAGAGCGCTTTAGCGGGATCAGGTCCCAACGAATCTTGCAATACACCCTGAACTAACGAGACTAGTGGCAGTAAAGCCAGTAAAAAAACCAATACCTTAATTGCAATACGATTTTTTTTAAACACATTAACCATCAAAAATTCCGTTTTAAATCCATACCCTTGTAAAGACCAGCCACTTGCTCGGCATAGCCATTAAAGGGCAATGTATCCATACGATTGGGCTTTAATAAAGAATTCGGTAGGCGTCGCTCACTCGCTTGACTCCAACGCGGGTGACTTACTGCAGGATTAACATTCGAGTAAAAACCGTATTCGCTGGGCGCGGTTTTATTCCAACTCGTTGCAGGTTTGCGATCAGTTAAACGAATTTTGACAATGGATTTAATACTTTTGAAGCCATACTTCCAAGGGACTATTAAGCGAATAGGTGCACCATTTTGATTGGGCATGGTTTTACCGTACACACCAACCGCTAAAATGGTTAATGGGTGCATAGCTTCATCAAGACGAAGCCCTTCAATATAAGGCCAATCAATAGTGCCAAAACGCGAACGCTGACCACGCATCTCACTGGGACGGTAAAGGGTTTCAAACGCTACATACTTCGCTTTACTGCCAACGCCATAACGCTTGAGTAAATCTGCTAACGGAAAACCAATCCACGGCACCACCATAGACCATGCCTCCACACAACGTAAACGATAAATACGCTCTTCTAAATCATGTGGTTTAAGAATATCTTCTAGGGTGTAAGTACCCGGCTTATCAACCTCGCCTTCTATGGTTACCGACCAAGGGTCGGTCACTAACTTTGAAGCATATTTTTCAGGATCGGTTTTATCGGTACCAAATTCATAAAAATTGTTATAGCCGGTAACATAGCGATACGGTGTTTTAACTTCAGGCGTATAAAAACCAGAGGGCGACATTTTAGAGGCAGGTAAAAAATTTATTGGCGCTGGTTGAGTTTTATCTAGCGCTAAACTAATAGCAGGTGATAATAAACCTCCCATGGCTACCGCACCTGCCGCCCCCATAAACTGGCGACGGTTAAGATAATTCGATTCGCTAGTAATTTCTGACGGTAAAATATCGGCCGGTTTTTTTATTAGCATAGTTATAAACCCTTTAGCTTACTATCATAAATAGCATTTTGAACTACTGGGTTAAAAATAATTCCCCAAACCACTCGCAATAAGCCGGTAATTCTTCTTCCTTAAGTACAGTTTTTATTTACCTAGCTTTTATTTACCTAGCTTTGACCAAAGCAAAGCTAGCGGGCCAGAAAAAGCATACGTCGCTGCAAGTATAAAGAGAACCGTAGGCGGGTTTGAAGCAATTAACACCAACAGTAACAAAAATATAAATAACGCCACAACCGATACACGACTAGTAAAATCGATACCTTTAAAACTATGGTAACGAACATTCATAACCATTAAACAACCAACAGCCACGGTTAATAAGCCCATGGCAATAACCATAATCAACGGCATAGTTTCTGCGGTATAACCTAAGTCAAAACCCAGCCACACCGATGAAGCAACCAAAGTGGCCGCTGGTGGACTAGCAAGCCCGGTAAAATAACGGTTATCACTGTTTTCTGCTTGTGAATTAAAGCGCGCCAGCCGAATAGCTGCGCTCGCGACATAAATAAAGGCAACCGCCCACCCTAACTTACCTAAGTCAGACAAACACCACATAAATACAATAATGGCTGGCGCTACGCCAAAGGTCACCATATCAGACAGTGAGTCAAACTCCTGACCAAACTTACTTTGCGTGTTAGTCATTCGTGCCACACGACCATCAACACCATCGAGTAACTGGCCAAAAAATATGGCTAAACCTGCGGCAGCAAAGTCACCATTAATAGCATTAATAATGGCGTAAAAACCGGCAAACAAAGCCGCCGAAGTAAATAAATTCGGTAACAAAAAAATACCCTTACGGCGGACTTTTTTACCGTCTTCAGAAACCTCTTCAACCAATTCATCAATCGGTAAATACTCTTCTATTATCGAGCTATCATCAGCCGCTGCCTGATTTGTCTCTGCAGTGTTGTTATTTTCATTCACGGCGTGTTCATTGTCATTCATAGTTAGCGCTATTCCAAAACAGTTACAGACATAAGTACATTTATAAATAATCGAAAATTCAGTTTCAACGATTGCTTAGCATTATTGTGGAATAAAAGATGCCTTCACACCTAACCATACAGCATTAATCAACGGCTCGTTAATACGACGCTTTAATACGCATAAACCAATTTCAACATCGGCTAATAACTGCGCATGCGTTTCACGATCATCATCAAGGATTTGTATGCTATCAAATACTGGGCTGCTTGTGAGCACCAGTTTTGGCACCAAGCCCACTCCACAACCCAAAGCCACCATACTGACAATAGCTTCATGGCCAGTCACCTCGGCATAGATTGAAGGTTTAATGCGTTGATGCCGAAACCAACGGTCTAAACGACTGCGCGTTAAACCACTTTCGGCAACAATCCATGGCAAAGCGGACCAAGCGATATTGCCCGCCTGCTGCATCTGGGTTAATTGATCAAAAACCAGTGACTGACTGTTAGGACCAATAATCACTAGGTCGGACATCGATAACGGCTTAAACTCAATTTGTGGGTCGAGTTGATCTGGCCGCGCGGCAATCACAAAATCTTCTTGCCCTTGCTTTAAACGCTCTAATGATAAGGCTTGATCGCCAGTATGCAGTTTAATTTCAATGTTGGGTTGCTGTTGGCGTAAATCAAAAAGAATATCACTAAGTACACTATGACTAGCCGTTACCGAGCAATATAGGCTTACCGCCCCGCTGGGCTGATGTTGATCAATTCCCGTATCTTGTTGAAAATCTTGCCAAGCGGCTAACGTCTGCCGCGCAAAATCAAGATAGCGCTGACCTGCAGGCGTAAGACCTACATAGCGATTACTGCGTTCTAGTAATGGTGTACCCGCCTCGAGCTCTAACCTTTGTATAAGGCGAGATAAGGTCGAAGCGCTTATATTATTGCGCTCGCTGGTTCTAGCAAAATGCAGGTCTTGAGCTAGATCGATAAAGATATTCAGTGCTTTAGTATCCATATAAGCTCGATAATCGCTAATTATTGCAAATTATGCAACATATAGTTGCATATATATCATTTTACGCAATTTTAAAAAGCGCATAGAATGGCCACCTGCAGGTAGTTGACACTTTATTTGGTCGCTGACCAGTCTGTAAGCTAATTAGCCTGCACTGTCTTTTATATAGCAAATCTACCCAGTCAAGAGGATTCACCCGCATGGCAAACTATTTCAATACACTCCCGCTCCGGTTACAGCTCGAACAGCTGGGCAAATGTCGCTTTATGGACCAATCAGAATTCAGCGATGGCTGTGAATTTTTAAAAGGCAAAAAAATTGTCATTGTTGGCTGTGGCGCCCAAGGTTTAAACCAAGGTCTTAACATGCGCGATAGCGGTTTAGATATTTCTTATACACTGCGCGACGCTGCCATTACTGAAAAACGTCAATCATGGAAAAACGCCACCGAAAATGGTTTTACTGTTGGCACTTATGAAGAATTAATTCCACAGGCCGATTTACTGCTTAACCTCACGCCTGACAAACAGCATACACCCGTTATCAATAGTGTTATGCCGTTAATGAAACAAGGTTCAGCACTGGCCTACTCTCACGGTTTTAATATTGTTGAAGAAGGCATGAAAATTCGTGACGACATTACTGTTGTTATGGTTGCACCAAAATGCCCTGGTACCGAAGTACGTGAAGAATACAAGCGTGGCTTTGGTGTACCCACATTATTAGCTGTACATACAGAAAACGATCCAAACGGTGATGGTTGGGCAATTGCAAAAGCCTATGCGTCAGCAACCGGTGGCGATCGCGCCGGCTGTCTAGAGTCGTCATTTATTGCTGAAGTTAAGTCTGATTTAATGGGTGAGCAAACCATTCTTTGCGGTATGTTACAAACCGGCTCTATCTTATGCTATGACAAAATGATTGAGGAAGGCATTGATGCTGGCTATGCATCAAAGCTTATTCAATACGGCTGGGAAACAATTACTGAAGGCTTAAAGCATGGCGGCATTACCAATATGATGGACCGTCTATCTAACCCTGCAAAAATTGTTGCGTACACATTAGCTGACGAACTAAAAGACATCATGCGTCCGCTTTATGAAAAGCATCAAGATGACATTATTACCGGTCACTTCTCAAAAACCATGATGGAAGATTGGGCGAACGACGATGTTAATCTTTTAAAATGGCGCGCAGAAACAGGCGAAACGGCTTTTGAAAAGTCAGTAAACACCGAGCAAGACATTAGCGAGCAAGAATACTACGATAACGGTATTTTAATGGTAGCAATGGTTAAAGCCGGTGTTGAACTTGCATTTGAAACCATGGTTGCTTCTGGCATTATCGAAGAGTCAGCTTACTATGAGTCATTGCATGAAACACCATTAATCGCCAACACTATTGCACGCAAAAAGCTGTACGAAATGAATGTTGTTATTTCAGATACCGCTGAATATGGTTGTTATTTATTTGATCACGCATGCAAATCTTTGCTTACTGAGTTTATGAAAGACATTGATACCGATGTTATTGGTAAAGGCTTAGGCTTAGAAGACAATGGTGTTGATAACCAAGTATTAATTGCTGTGAACGATGAAATTCGTAACCATCCCGTTGAATATATCGGCGATGAACTTCGTCACCATATGACAGCAATGAAGAAAATTGTTTAGCGCTAACACCTAAACAATAAAAAAGCCCAGTTTATGCTGGGCTTTTTTATACTTAAAACATAACAAGCAGTAATCAAAGCGTTAATAATTTCTCGCCACGAGCAATACCTGAAACACCACTTCTAACCACTTCAAGAATATTCGCATCTTTCATAGCTTCAATAAAAGCATCGAGTTTTTCCTGCGTACCAATTAATTGAATAGTATAAAGCGAGCTATTCACATCAACAATTTGGCCGCGAAAAATATCTGCGGTGCGCTTAACTTCTTCGCGAGAAGCACCAGCGGCACGTACTTTAATTAACATTAACTCACGCTCAATATGCGCACCTTCGGTTAAATCAACCAGCTTAACAACATCAACCAATTTATTTAACTGCTTAGTAATCTGCTCGGTTGTTTGGTTATCACAAATCGTAGTCAACGTTAAGCGCGACAGTGAAGTATCATCCGTTGGCGCAACGGTTAAGGTTTCAATATTGTAACCGCGCTGAGAAAACAGACCTACGACACGCGAAAGTGCTCCTGGCGAATTTTCCATTAATAAAGAAATAATACGACGCGAACCCGCATCTGAAAAGTCAGTCATCCTAGGTGCGCTCCGTCTTACTAAGTAACATATCATTCATTGCGCCGTTGGGTGCAATTTGCATAGGGTAAACATGCTCATGGGGATCAACATAAATATCCATAAACACCAATTTTGTTTTACTGGTTTCAATAGCTGTTTGCATTTGTTCACGCAACGAAACCTTATCGGTGACTTTAATACCAACATGACCATAGGCTTCGGCCAACTTAACAAAGTCAGGTAAAGAGTCCTGATAAACCGATTGTGAATAACGTCCTTCGTATTGCATATCCTGCCACTGCTTAACCATGCCAAGATAACCGTTATTCAAATTAACAATTAAAAACGGCACATTATATTGCGTGCATGTTGATAGCTCTTGAATACACATCTGAATACTACCTTCACCCGTAATACAGGCAACAATAGCATCGGGGTGGCCTAACTTAACACCCATGGCCGCTGGCAAACCAAAACCCATAGTCCCTAGGCCGCCAGAGTTAATCCACTGGCGTGGCTTATCAAACAAGTAATATTGCGCAGCAAACATTTGATGCTGACCCACATCGGAAGTGACAAAGGCTTTACCTTCCGTCAACTCATGCAATAACTGCACAACCTCTTGCGGCTTAATATTTTCGCTAGTGTCGTCAAAACGATTTTTAGTATATATGCCATGCGAAGCACGCCATGCATTAATTTGGCTCCACCACTGCTCTAACGCTTTAGCATCGGGTTGGTTACTAATACCCGGTTGCGATTGCGCATCTTTAACTTGGCTCAGCATTTCTTCTAACACTTGCAATGCAGGGCCAACAATAGGCAAGTGCGCCATAACTGTTTTAGAAATACTGGCTGGATCCACATCAATATGAATAATTTTCGCATTCGGGCAAAACTTACTAATAGTGTTAGTAACGCGATCATCAAAACGCGCACCTACAGCAAGAATAACATCGCTTTCATGCATCGCATTATTCGCTTCATAGGTACCGTGCATACCCAACATGCCCAGAAACTGTTTATCGCTGCCCGGAAAAGCCCCAAGCCCCATTAAAGTATTAGTAATAGGGAAATTTAAATGTCGTGTTAAGGCCGTTAATGCATCACAGGCATTACCTTGAATAACACCACCACCCGCATAAATAATGGGTTTTTTCGCACGCAGCAACATTTCAACAGCTTTTTTAATTTGGCCGGTATGGCCTTTTTCTGCTGGCATATAAGAACGCAACGACACCTCTTTAGGATAATGATAAGGGCGCTTCATGGTAGGCGCAGTAATATCTTTAGGGATATCGACAACTACAGGACCAGGGCGACCAGAGGCTGCTAAGTAAAATGCCGTTTTAATAATGCGCGGAATATCTTCTGTGCGCTTAACTAAAAAGCTATGTTTTACGATAGGACGAGAAATACCAATCATATCGGTTTCTTGGAATGCATCTTCGCCAATCAAGTGACTTTGTACTTGACCCGAAATAACCACCATGGGAATCGAATCCATATAAGCGGTTGCAATACCCGTAATGGCATTGGTTGCGCCAGGTCCAGAAGTGACTAGAACTACCCCCGTTTTACCGGTTGCACGAGCATAACCATCGGCCGCATGAGTAGCCGCTTGCTCGTGACGAACCAAAATATGAGGTACTGAATGATTGCGATGCAAAGCATCATAGATATGAAGTACAGCACCACCTGGATAGCCGAATAAAAACTCGACACCCTCTTCCTTTAATACTCGCGCGATCATATCGCCGCCAGAGAGCATTTCTACATCACCGTTCATTTCGGTGAGTTTGGTACCTGCATTGGTATCGCTGGCAGAAGTGTCTTTATCTTTTAACATGATACTTACTCTTAAACTGAGAGTTATAAAAATCCAGAATGACCGTAAAGTTTATACCATTCTTATCAACAAACTATTGATTTGCTTAGAAAAGAGGACATATTTGCGTTAAAGCTGTCTTTTAGCCATCTGTTAGCTGTTACTTGATTATCTTATTAGGGTTGGATTGACTGGCACCCATAAGCCAAACAGATAATCAATTGTTTAATCTCAACCGCCGACTGTCAATAGCAGGTGGTTATATGCCAGAGAAATAGTCGCTTTTAATGACTATTCATGGCGTAAATCTCATTGGCTGCGGTCTTAAAGTTTACGATTTAGAGCCTGATATTGGATCAACTCAATATTGGCCTCTCTATACATATCATTAAGAGGTCTATGCAATGCGATTTTCAACGGTCTTACCCCCCTTTTCTTTGATTTTTTGGCTATTGATTGCGCTATCGAGCAGTTATGCCGAAGTGTTTTATAAGTGGCAAGATGACTCTGGTAGCTGGGTTTATGGTGAACATCCACCGGTGGGAGTTACGGCTATTGAGATTAAGACGCACAGTAATAGAGAGAGTCATCGTGACAGTACTTCGGATACGCAAGCGGAGGATTTAACTGATGAGGCCGCTAATGCCGATAAAGTGGCTAAACAGCAACGAGAGGATTACTGCAAGCAGGCTAGAGAAAATATTGAGGCGCTGTCAAGTGAGGCGGTTATTAGACAGCGTGATGATAAGGGGAATGTGGTGGTTTTGTCGGATGAGGATCGGGCAATGGAGCTGGAGAAGGCGAAATTAGCACTGGAGAGTTATTGTTAATTTAGGGTTAGGTTCACAGTCAAGGTCACAGCCAAAACCGTCGGGGGTGGCCCGACTATCTTTGGCCTTGGCCTTGACTATAAACTAAACTCAAACCCAAGTTCCCAACCCACCTACGAATAATAAGCGTTAGTCTTATCCGAATGATCCGTCATATCCCGAACCCCAGCTAACTCCGGCAGTTTCTCCATCAGCGTCTTCTCGACACCATCCTTCAATGTCATCTCAACCGAGCCACAACCCTGACAACCGCCGCCAAACTTCAACACAGCAAAATTCTCATCATCAACCTCCATCAATGACACATCACCACCATGAGAAGCCAACGAAGGATTAATCTCCGTATACAACAAATAATTAATTCTATCCTCTAAGGGACTGTCGTCGCCCACCTTCGGCATCTTCGAATTTGGCGCTTTAATCGTCAACTGGCCGCCCATACGATCGGCCGCATAATCAACTTTCGCCTCTTCTAAGTAAGACCAACTTTTTTCATCAAAATACGCGGTAAAACCGGCATATTCACGCACGATATTATCATCACTTAAATCGTCCGCTCGGCCATAAGCTATGCAAGTCTCCGCCTTAGGTGTACCAGGATCATTAATAAAGATTCGAATACCCACCACATCGCCTTCTTGCTTCTCAAGCAAACCCTTTAAATATTCCTGCGCACTATCAGATAAATCAATCTCAATAAAATCTGTCTTGGCTTCGGGGCTTTCATTAATCGGTTTATCTGACATGCTTATTGCTCGCTAATCGCTCTTGATGAATGACCTATTCTAATTCAATCCAGACTGATGTGCGAGATCTGACCGGATCACAAGAATCCAACTTATTCATGAAATTAGTTAGAAAGGCTATAAATCAGGCCCTATCAAGTGGGCGGGTCACACTAAATAATCACAAAACACCGCTTACTCACCTATTACACCGTGATAATTTGTTAGACTGCACAGCGGTAAAAAATAATAGATAAACACCCACGTACTATCTATTCAGGTACCGGTAAATTAGCAAACCAAAAAGGCAATCATTTAGATCATGGCAAAACCATCTACTGACCTAAGCTACGCTGGCACCAATAAGCGCGTAGCGGCTCTCCACAAAGCATTACAAGATCGTGTATTGGTGATTGATGGTGCTATGGGGTCAATGATTCAAACCTATGATCTACAAGAAGCCGATTATCGTGGCGAACGCTTTGCTGACTTCCCTAAGGATCTTAAGGGCAATAACGACCTACTATGCCTGACAAAACCCAGCGTTATTGATGAAATCCATCGCGCCTTTCTCGATGCTGGCGCCGATATTATTGAAACCAATACCTTTAATGGTACTCGTGTTGCTCAAGGCGACTACACACTCGAGTCCATAGCCGCTGAAATTAATACCGAAGGCGCAAGAATCGCTAGACAAGTCGCCGACGAATACACACAAGCTAACCCTGATAAACCGCGCTTCGTCGCAGGCGTGCTTGGGCCAACACCGCGCACCGCTTCTATTTCACCCGATGTCAACGACCCAGCCGCGCGAAATATTTATTTTAATGACTTAGTCAGCGACTATATCGAGTCAACCCGTCATTTAGTGGCCGGTGATGTCGACATTATTCTTATCGAAACCATTTTCGATACGCTTAATGCTAAAGCAGCGATTTTTGCGGTTAAACAATTCTTTAATGAACAGCCTGAAAAAACCCTGCCTATTATGATATCGGTGACTTTTCCCGATATGAGTGGCCGCTTATTATCAGGACAAACACCCGCTGCTTTTTGGAACTCTATAGCGCATGCCGAACCATTAATTGTCGGCGTTAACTGTGGTCGCCGCTTTAAAGAAGTGCGCCCCTTTGTCGAAGAGTTAGCCAACAACGCCAATTGTTACTTTAGCGGTCACTTTAATGCAGGCTTACCTAACGCTTTTGGTGAGTATGATGAAACGCCCGAAGATATGTATGAAGACCTACAAAGCTTTGCCGATCGTGGTTTTCTTAATGCCGTTGGTGGTTGCTGCGGCACCACACCCGACCATATAAAAGCCATTGCCAAAGCAGCAGAGCAAGCAAATCCAAGAGTCATTCCTGATATTAAAGTCGCGTGCCGCTTAAGTGGTCTAGAACCGTTTAATATTAGTAGCGACAGCTTATTTGTGAATGTTGGTGAACGCTGTAACGTTACCGGCTCTGCACGCTTTAAAAAATTAATTATTAATGAAGACTATGACACCGCATTAGAAGTCGCGCAGCAACAAGTCGAAAATGGCGCACAGATTATTGATATTAATATGGACGAAGGCATGCTCGACGCGCATGCTGCCATGAAGCGCTTTTTAAACTTGGTTGCATCAGAGCCAGAAATAAGTCGTGTACCCATCATGATCGACTCCTCTAAATGGGATGTCATTGAGATCGGCCTACAATGCGTGCAAGGCAAAGCAATTGTTAACTCCATAAGCATGAAAGAAGGCGAAGCTGAGTTTTTAGAAAAAGCCGCGCTGTGTAAACGCTATGGTGCTGCGGTTGTGGTTATGGCCTTTGATGAACAAGGACAAGCCGACACATTTGAACGCAAAATAGAAATATGCGAAAACTCTTATCGCATATTAGTTGATAAAGCCGGCTTTAATCCGCAAGATATTATTTTTGATCCGAACATCTTCGCCGTTGCCACAGGTATTGAAGAACACAATAATTACGCTGTCGATTTTATTGAAGCAACACGCTGGATAAAGCAAAACTTACCGCACGCTATGGTATCTGGCGGCGTGAGTAATGTTTCATTCTCATTCCGTGGCAACAACCCCGTCCGCGAAGCGATTCACTCGGTATTTTTATACCATGCCATTAAGGCCGGTATGGATATGGGTATCGTCAATGCTTCGCAACTCGCTATTTACGATGATTTGCCCGAAGAATTAAAAGAACATGTCGAAGACGTCATTCTTAATCGCCGAGATGACAGCACAGAGCGCTTATTAGATATCGCTGACAAATACCGCGGCGAAGGCGATCAAGCATCAAAAGATGAAAACCCCGCATGGCGCGAAGACACCGTTGGTAAACGTCTCGAATACTCTCTCGTAAAAGGTATTAACACTTATATTGTTGAAGATGCTGAAGAAGCACGCCAACAGTTTGATCGCCCCATTGAAGTCATTGAAGGGCCGCTAATGGACGGCATGAACGTCGTCGGCGACCTATTTGGCGAAGGCAAAATGTTTTTGCCTCAAGTCGTTAAAAGCGCACGCGTTATGAAGCAGGCCGTTGCTTATTTACAGCCGTATATCGAAGCAGAAAAAACCGAAGGCCAAAAAGCTAACGGTAAAATATTAATGGCTACCGTAAAAGGCGACGTACATGATATTGGTAAAAATATTGTGGGTGTTGTCTTACAGTGTAATAACTTCGAAGTTATCGACATGGGCGTTATGGTGGCCTGCGAAGACATATTGCAAAAAGCTCGTGAAGAAGAGGTCGATATTATTGGCTTAAGCGGCTTAATTACTCCGTCGCTAGATGAAATGGTTTATGTCGCGAAAGAAATGCAGCGACAAGATTTTAATATTCCGCTAATGATTGGCGGCGCCACCACATCAAAAGCACATACTGCGGTAAAAATTGATAAAAACTTTTCTAACGACCAAGTTATTTATGTACCTGATGCATCACGCAGTGTCGCAGTAGCTACACAATTAATCAGCGACGAGCTAAAAACAGACTTTGTGGCAAAAACCGCCGAAGACTACGAAAAAGTACGCGTCCGTTATGCCAACCGCAAACCTAAAGCAGCACAGCTTAGCTACGACAAAGCCATTGCCAACAAGCCCGTTATAAACTGGGATGGCTACAAGCCGCCCGTGCCTAAACAGATGGCAACACAGGTATTAACACAATACTCAATTACCACGTTAGTTGAGATGATTGACTGGACACCATTTTTTATTACTTGGGATTTAGCGGGCAAATACCCACGCATCCTCACCGATGAAGTCGTCGGCGAAGCAGCCACTAATCTATTTAGTGATGCACAAGCAATGCTTAAACGCATTATTGACGAAGAGCTGTTAGAGGCGCGTGCCGTATTTGGATTTTGGCCAGCCAACCAAACTAACGACGATGATCTTGTTTTATATAAAGATGATTCACGCAGTGAAGAATTAGCCACGCTGCATCATATTCGCCAGCAAGTAGCCAAGCCCAGCGGCAAAGCTAATTTATCGCTAGCTGATTTTGTTGCGCCTAAAGAAACGGGCATAGCAGATTATGTGGGTGGCTTTGTGGTGACTGCTGGCATTAACGCCGAACGTCTGGCTAAAGAATTTGAAGCTAACGGTGATGATTACAATAGCATTATGATTAAAGCATTAGCTGATCGCCTAGCCGAAGCCTTTGCTGAGCATTTACATCAACGTGTGCGAACTGAATACTGGGGCTATATAGACAGCGAATCGCTGAGCAACGAAGAAATTATTAAAGAGTGCTATCAAGGTATCCGTCCCGCCCCGGGCTACCCAGCTTGCCCCGATCACACAGAAAAAGCTACGCTGTTTGGATTACTCAATGCCGAACAAACAATTGGCGTGGAGTTAACTGAACACTATGCCATGACGCCTGCCGCATCAGTGAGCGGATTTTATTTTTCACATCCTGAGTCACAGTATTTTGCCACCGGAAAAATAGGGAACGATCAATTAGAAAGTATCTCTAAACGCAAAGATAAAAGCCTTGAGGAAATGACTCGCTGGTTACAACCCATCTTAGACTAGGAAATTGAATTGTGAGCCCGATTAACGAAAAGCCCGATCATTTGCCCGAGAATCTAGCCGACAAAAAAGAAAAGCTTTCTATATTACATATAATCACTAGCGTATTAGCCGCAGCAGTCGGCGTACAAAATAAAAAAAATCAAGAAAAAGACTTTAATGGCAAGGACAGTATTTATATCTATATTGCTGCTGGTATTATTTTTACAGCCTTATTTGTCTTCACCGTAGCCACTGTGGTAAAAAATGTCTTGGCGGGCACTGGACTTTAATGGATAACATAAAACAATTAATGACCGCTTGCAGCTGCTAACCCGCCCTGCTGATGCGCAGCGCAATAATCAGATATACCATGCACAAACTCTTGCGGCGTTGTGACTGCCTCAAGATGCTCACCACAATTCTCTTTGCTATTCTCGCCGCTACTGCGCCCTCGACACAGCGGTAATTTAATATGCGCAAGCCATGCCTGATAGGGTTCAATGCTCACACCTAAACGCTCTGCAATATAACGATTTGGCTCGCTGTTAAAGCGAATTAAATCTTCCGCCTCAATACTTAACGGCCCAACACCTGGCTGAGATACCACAAAGTAAACACCATTTTCTACCAAGCTACTTATCTCTGCAGCTACCGACTGTGACTCTAACTGTTTAGCATAGGCTTTTAATTCTAAAACCTCGCTTTTTAAACGGTTTATTTGCTCTTCACGGTAATAAACCTCCACCTCACGCATTTCCAACTTCGATTCAATCTCTGAGGTTTGCTCTATTAATTTAGCTTGAAAATCTTTATTAAACTGTACGCGTAAACTTCGATGATCAATGCCGCGCTGATCCATCATACGTTCTAAACGTTGCTCATACTCAGCACATTGCTTATCGAATGATAATTGCTTATTTTCAATATCAATTACAGCATCACAGTACTTTAACTCTAACGCCTCTATTTGCTCCTGAAGTTTTTTATTGGCCAATAAAAACATTTCTCTATCTTTTGAGTACAACTTCCGCTGTCCTTCCATTTCTTGCTCATGCAAAGACTTTAAGCTAGCAATATAAACACGCTGCTTTTTAATATTCTGCGCCATGTTATAACGCTCTTGCTCGCGTTTTTCTTTTTCGATGACTATGCCAGTATCAACTGGCTTGGTGCTTTGATTAGACTGCGTACTTGATAGTCCAGACCCAGTATCGCTTAACATGGGTGTTTGCTCTGGCGTATGATCAACCAATAAACCTAATCGATTAGCTTGAATACTGGCGGATAATATTTTTAACGTGTTAGAGCCTACCGAAAGACCTGGCTCCCATAAATCTTGTTGATGCCAAGGAATCTGACATTGGCTACGGCAAGCAATACGTAACTGAATGCCATTTAATTCAGGACCAAAAGCAGCCGTTTCAACCATTTGTGCTAAGGGAATATTCCATCGCTTATCAGCACCGCCCTTCTTATCAAAATTAATAATAAAAAACACGGCACCAACAATCTCTAAACGACGATTGATTTTAAGATAAACTGCGTGCGCATTGGTATCGGCAAACTCAGGCTCACCGACCACACCATCTAACACTGCTTCAAACTCGGTAAGCAACATTTCTTTAATGACCTTATTTTGGTCAACAAACAACACTGCATCGTAGCTTGTGGGATCAAAACCAAAAACCATAAATAACTGTTCCGCTATAAAAAACAACCACCAAAAAAACGCAAAAATCATCAACTGTAGACAGGCGCTTATAGAGTATAACTAAGCTCAAAAATAAGGTTGGCTAGCTTAAGGAAGTTATCTGGTTTATATAGAATTTATGGCGGGTTTATAGAAAAAACGAGAACTGGTTATCGTTAAAAAAAGGCTGCCACGCTAACAATAAAATATTATTTTATTGTTAGCGTTAAACAGCACATCAATAAGATGGGACTATGAAAATTAGAATGAAAAACTAGAATGAAAGACGCATGCCTATTGCTGCCGTACGCGCCTTATTTGGTCTTGCACCATAAGGCTGACGACCAACAATATCTTCTTCGCCCGTTGCATTCTCAAGTCGAGAAAATACCGACAAATCACTATTAACATGATAGTTAGCAGATAAGTCCAACGTCATTGAAGCATCTGTCTTTTCAAAAGCAGCGCAAGATGCATTCACGCAAACCGCATCAACATAGTTAACGCTGGCATTCAAACGAACATCACCTTGCTCTAGGCCTAGCGACAATGTCATTTGCTCCTGTGGAACATAAGGAATGGCAGCGCCAGCTTCGACATCACCAAAAAACTCGCTATCAAAAGTAGAATCAAATTGTGAATCGGTATAAGTGTAAACAAATGCTAACGGCATAGAAGTGTTTGAACCCACATCAAAACGGTTAGTCAAAGAAAACTCAACACCTTTAACCATGGCTGAACCACCATTAAACGTTTCACCAATAGTACAATCACTACCACCCGATGAAGCCGTACACTCGCCAACTAAGTTCTCGTAATCATTCAAAAAGCCAATTAACTCAATAGCAAGCTCATCACGTTGGTAGCGAGCACCAAACTCGTAATTAATAGACTCTTCTTCTTGGGTACCTTCTTTAGTTGTTGGCGAACCAAAACCGCTATGCACACCAGCAAGGACCGAAAGCATATCATTCACTTGATAAAGTGCACCCATGCTTGGCAATATCGCGGTCACTGAATTATCGCGATTTTTGGCTGGGTTTAATACACGATCACTCCCGCAGGTATATTCACGACGTGTTAACTCGATATCTTCAAGGCGAACCCCTGGCGTCAAAACAAAATTCCCCATAGTCATTGTGTCATGAATATAAAACGCTAAAGCATCTGCCTGCTGAATTCGGTTACCTGCACCGCCTAATTCACCGACCGAGTCTAACACTAACGCACCACCCAATTGAGTATAGTGATCGTCATGTTGCAAACGGTCCTCTTCATCTTCATGAATACGTAAACCTACCTCTAAATCATGAATACCTGCTTGCCAATCTAACTTAACAGCCACGCCACGCGAGTAATATTGACGATTGTTATCGCGTAATCTTACCGCACCAACATCACTGTCACCGCCGTCTAAAATAGACTGTAAAGCAGCTGCGTTTGCTGCATCCGTATTGATATCACTGATAACATTACCCCAGCTTTCACCGTTCAGCTTTTGCAACTTATACCAGCTTCGTTTATGTTCGTTATTATAAGCCGTCGTTGTCAGTGTCGCATCATCACTAATAGTAAATTCATGACGCAATATCAGTTGGTTATGCTCAGTAGCAATATTATCTAATTGCGAAACACCATAGCGACGATAAGGATTAGATCTAAAATCACTATCAGTTAAACCCAAATAAGTTTGGTTAGAATCTTGCTGTGCATACTGATACTTTAATTCAAACGTATGACGAGAATCTGTTGGCGCGTATGAAAACTTAACCGTGTAATCTTCTACATCTAGGCCTGTATTCGTATGACTGTTATCAATGGTTTGGAAGCCATCCGATTTCCACTGATGCGTCTCTAACATAAAACCAAAGCCGCTTTCGGTCACGCTACCGTAATTAGCATGAATGCGAGTCGTAGAATCTTCACCGATATCCAATAACAAGTTACCTTCTGAAGATGTTGGAATAGGTGTAGAAACAAAGTTAATTGCCCCACCAATAGTATTTGGGCCCTGAGTAATGGCCGATGGTCCTTTTAAGACTTCAACGCTGTACATTCTGCCCATAGTCGGAAAGTAATAAGCTGATGAGGCAGAATATGGGGCTGGAGCAACGGGCACATTATCTTCCAGTAGTACTACTCGTGCACTTCGCTCTGTTGGCACACCACGAATACCGATATTAGGTCGCAAACCATAACCGTCTTCAACCTGTAAATTCACCCCAGGAACTGAGCGTAAAATACGTTGAATATCGCTATAAGCAAATATTTCTAAATCATCATCGCTAATCACCTGTGCAGAACCGGTTACCTGCTGCGCCGATTGCTTGTTACCGACAATGGTGATTTCTTCAAAAAATTCTGCTTTCTCTGCATGATCAGCAATAGCTAAACACGGCGCTAATGAGGCAGCAATTACGCTTAATAGTCGGTTTTTCATCGATATTCTCTTCATGTTTCTCTCTGTATTAACTCCGTTTCCCATTTAAATTCGCTAGCGAGCCATTCGATACAACCTTAACCAACGACCACTAAACCTCGAGGCTTTTCACTGAACAAAGTCGCCAATAAATCAAATAGTCTCAAGGCGGGAGAATAATAGAGAGATACAAATCTAAATGCAAGTCATTATCATTTGCATTTATAGGATTTTTACCATTTGGGCATGTTAGTCAAAATTGGACCGGCGAATAGAGTCACGTAATAGTGTTAGATCCCCTACCCTCACAATTCACTAAGCAGGCCAAAAAAGGCCTTATTGGTTTGACCATCGCATTCGTTTTCAATTAAAGTGATAGCCACATTAATACTAGATTTAACAAGTATTTAAACCTATCCAAACTAGGCTCAACCAGAATTCAACATAGCGTTAATTCAGTATTCTTAATTCAGTTATTCGGAACCATTGCATGCCAGGCGCTAACCCAAAAGATCAGCCCGAACACACACCCATTAAAGCCAAAAAGAAAACGGCGAGTGGCGTAAAGTTCTCTACACCGCAAGGTTTCTCAGCAATTAAAGACGGTATTAAAAAAACCGATACCGAAAAACTATCTACCGAGCGTAAGCCGCCATGGTTGCGCATTTCCATGAAAACCAGCCCCGCCTTTAACGCCGTGCGCGAAACCGTTAGCGAACATCGCCTTGCCACTGTCTGCGAAGAAAGCCACTGCCCCAATATGAACGAGTGCTGGAGCAACGGCACCGCCACTATTATGTTAATGGGCTCAGTCTGTACCCGCGCTTGCCGTTTTTGCTCGGTCGACACTGGCAACCCTGGTGGGTGGATAGATAACGAAGAACCCGCTAACGCTGCGCGCTCTGTGCAATTAATGAATTTACGCTATGTGGTGTTAACATCCGTTGACCGCGATGACTTAGCCGATGGAGGTGCCCTGCACTACGCCAATTGTGTGCGCGCCATTCGAGAACTTAACCCAACCACCGCAGTTGAAGCCTTAACACCCGATTTTTGCGGTGTAATGGATGATGTCGCTACCGTGGTTAACTCAGGCCTTCAAGTATTTGCGCAAAACGTCGAAACGGTTGAGCGACTCACCGAAAGAGTCAGAGACCCACGTGCAGGCTATCAACAAACGTTAGACGTCTTAGCTTTTGGTAAACAACAGCAGCCTTCTATTTTAACGAAGACAAGCTTAATGTTAGGGCTTGGCGAAAGTGATGATGAAATCCGCAAAGCCATGGAAGACATGCGACGCCACGACGTAGATATACTGACCCTTGGCCAATACTTACAACCCACTAAAAATCATTTAGCCGTTGAGCGCTGGGTTCACCCCTATGAGTTTGCTGCTTATCGTGAACAAGGCTTAGAAATGGGCTTTACTGAAATAGCTGCCGGTCCAATGGTTCGCTCCAGCTATAGAGCTGACCGTATTTTAGAAAAAAACAACTTAGGATTGAGTAATGATTCCGCCGGCGCTAAGGCCGCAATACCACTTATTAATCTTTAGCGTTTTACCATTCAGCAGCTAAGATAACGACCAATCCACTGGCTCAATACCTGCAGCAAGTAAATAATCATTGGCTTGCGAAAAATGTCGACAACCTAAAAACCCACGATGCGCCGAAAGTGGCGAAGGATGCACCGCTTTTAAAACTAGATGCTTACTGCTATCAATAAGCTGACCTTTTTTCTGCGCATAAGCCCCCCAAAGCATAAACACAATATTTTCCTGCTGCTCATTTAACAGCGCAATAATTTTATCGGTAAACGCTTCCCAACCTTTACCCGCATGCGCACCCGCAGTTTTATGTTCAACGGTTAACACAGCATTCAGCAATAATACTCCCTGCTCTGCCCATGATTGCAAACAACCATGCGCCGGAATAGGTAAACCTATATCGCTATTCAACTCTTTAAATATATTAATTAATGAAGGAGGTGTACGAATACCTTTTGGCACAGAAAAGCATAAACCATGCGCTTGTTCAGGCCCATGATACGGATCCTGCCCTATAATCACCACTTTGACATGATTAAAAGGCGTACTATTTAACGCATTAAAAATCGCATCGCCTTTTGGGTAAATGGTTTTTTTTAAGCGTTTTTGCTGCAATAAAAAATCACGCAACTGCACCATATAAGGTGCATCAAATTCTGCCTCAAGTTGAGACAACCATGAGGAATGCAGTTGAATAGTACGTGATGACATAATATCCGTCCAGCCTTTGGATAAAACAATTTTGCTCATCTTATGACATCACCTGTAACAATAAATTCGTTGCTCTATATATAACGGTTTCATACCGCCTATGAAAATGTAGCGACAATCATTCATTGAACGCTAATCCATAGCCAATTGATTATTCATTGCCTTTAGTGCACCTAATGCTCGCTCACGCGTGGTTTTTAAATCCAAAATAGGATGCGGATAATCCACACCTAATTCAATACCTGCGGCTTGTAAGACATTATCAGGTGCTTCCCAAGGTTTATGGCGGTATTTTTTTGGCAAGCCCTTTAGCTCAGGTACATAACGAACTAAGTAATCGCCCTCGGCATCAAACTTTTCGCTTTGCAGTAAAGGATTAAAAATACGGAAGTATGGTGACGCATCAGCCCCTGAACCAGCTACCCACTGCCAGCTTGCACTATTACTTGCTAAGTCGGCATCCACCAAACAATCCCAAAACCAACGCGCACCATGATGCCAATGAATCAATTGATTCTTAATCAAAAACGAACCCACAATCATTCGTACTCGATTATGCATATATCCAGTCTGCCAAAGTTCACGCATACCCGCATCAATAATAGGAAAGCCCGTTTGACCTTTTTGCCATTGCTCAAGTCCTTTATTATCAGTACCCCACGGAAAAGCTTTGTACTTTGGTTGAAAAGGTTGCTCAGGTAACGTGGGCCAGTGGAATAATAAATAATACGAAAATTCACGCCAACCTAACTCAGACAGATAATGTGATAAATCTTCTTCGTTAAAAGGGCCTGCTTGACGCACTTGAAACCACACTTGGTGCGGCGATATTTCACCAAAGTGTAAATGCGGCGATAAGCGAGAGGTGCTGTCCATTGCAGGAAAATCTCTACCGAGCTTATACCCTTCTAAACGACGTGCAACCAGCGCAGTGAGTTTGTTATGTGCACCATCTTCACCGGCATCCCAAGCATTTAGAATACCTTTATCCCAAGCAATACTTGGCTGCAAATTCAGCTCATCTAAAGACAAGCCTTTAAGGTCTTTATTGCAACGCATATACTTTATAGCTTTAGGTGCAGATACGACCGGACGAATAATATCGACCGAGCCTAAACAACCTCGTTTAAAATACGGTGAGTACACCTTATAGGGGCTGCCATCTTTTTTAGTAATTGACCATGGTTCCCACAAAAGAGAACCGTTAGTACTCTCTACATTCACACCTTCTTGAGTTAATGCCGCTTTAATTTTTTGGTCACGTTGAATACGCCATGGCTCATAGCAACGGTTCCAATGGACCGCCGTCGCACCTGTATCAGCCACCAACTGAGGAATAAGCTTTTCTGCATCACCGCAAAGTAATAACAAATTATTACTAAGTGACTTGCTCAATTTTTTTAACGATTGATGCAACCATACACGACTTGCCGCGCCCATTGCCCAATCACCGGCATTAACATCATCAAGAATATAGACCGGCAAAATCTCTCCTGCATCAGCTGCAGATAATAATGCCGGGTTATCGTATAGGCGCAAGTCCTGCCTAAACCAAACAATGGTTTTATTTTTTACCGACATACAAAAGCCCTAATTTGAATTTATAACGTTTATTATTTATGTTTTTTATTTAAGCAATGATTAATGATTGTAAGATTTTGCTAGCAACAAACACACAGGAAAGACTAACGCCCAAACTAATCCGACAACCAACAACGCATAGCTTAATGGCAAAGCGAGACTTAAAGACGACAAATTAGTACCCACCCAATAACTAAAGGGACCAGCAATAGCACCCAACAAAGCGGCTGTTAATAATCGCGATTGCAACCAAACAAAACAATGATTCAATGTAGTGGCGAATAATAACCACAAAGCCATCATCCATATTGGTGCAACCCAGTCCGACAACAATGAATTATCGGTATTGATTAATACGCCCATAGTAATAAGCAGAGCATCAACAAAAACGCCTAACACAAAAACCTTAGTTATAAGGAGCAATTCTTTCATGTCATCACTGACAAAACGAAAATGTAAATACAACACCACGATACAGGTTAAAACAGCTACTGCATTGCCAAAACTAACACATAAAAACCAAGCTATATTAAAAAGTAAGGCATTAAAAAATTGACTATTAATACTCATTACAAGGCTTTTCGATAATCCGGTTTTGCCATGACTATTTGTGCAGTGGATATAACGCGCTCACGAAAACCACCTTCGCAATAACATAAATAGTATTCCCACATACGAATAAAACGCTCATCAAAACCTTGTGAACGCACGGCTTCTAACTTATTTAAAAATTGCTCACGCCAGCGCTCCAAAGTAATGGCATAGTCACGACCAATATCCGACAAGCTAATAATCATCATATCGGTATTGCTAGCAACATGATGACCAATAATATTTACCGAAGGTAGGCAGCCACCAGGAAAAATATAACGCTGAATAAAATCAACGGCGCGCGCCGCTTGATCATAACGCTGATCGGCAATAGTAATGGCTTGAATTAACATCAACCCATTAGGTTTTAGTAAATCAGCACAGCGACTAAAGTACTCGCTAAAATATTGCCGCCCTACTGCCTCTATCATTTCAATGGACACTAATTTATCGTAACGACCAGTAAGCTTGCGGTAATCTTCCATTAACACCGTTACTTGGTCATTTAGCCCCAGAGAATTTACACGTTCGCAGGCATAGTCATACTGTTCTTGCGAAATAGTTGTCGTAGTTACACGACAACCATAATTTTGTGCGGCATAAACGGCCATACCACCCCAGCCGGTGCCAATTTCAACCAAATGATCATTTTTATTAAGCTTTAATTGCTGACAAATTGTTTCTAACTTGGCATTAGAGGCTTCATAAAGTGAAATCTTTTCATCAGCAAAAACCGCCGATGAATACATCATAGTTTCATCTAAAAACAAACTAAAAAAATCATTACCCAAATCATAATGTGCAGAAATATTTTTTTGTGCACGCGAAAGAGTATTTCGATTAATACGGTCTAATAACCACATACCTATGCGACTTAACCACGAACGCTCACCATCCATTGCATCCAAGGTCTGCATATTAATGACAAAAAAGCGAATCACTTTGACTAAATCTGGCGATGTCCAATGCCCTTCCATATAGGACTCGCCGGCACCAATAACACCATTAAAAGCTAATGCAGAATAGGTGTTCTCATCAACAATGCATAACTGTGCGACAAGCTCAACCTTATCGGATTGGTCACCATAAATGGTTTTAATTCCAGCTTCTTCAATAATTAATTGGCCACGCTGCATAGTGCTCAGATGCTTAAGAATTAACGCTCTTGCCCAAGTCTTTGGCGCCAACCGGCCTAATAATGATGGTTTATTTTTTATTGTGGGCGTTAATAACTGCTCGCTACTCATACTGTCTTTACCTGTTTGTTTCTGCGGCTTTATACTTTTTGTTAAAAAATTACCCATGTCTTACTGGATGGGTAAATATATTTAAACCTTTTAACCAAAGTTTTAGCGCCTGCCAATGAATACCTGCAAACACTTTTAAGGTCATTAATGGATAGCGCAGCAAAATCCAATTAAGCGAAAAAGAATTAATTTCTTCTCGCTGTAAATTTACCCCTGCGCTAAATACTTTATTAATATCGCCACTCTTATCATTCGCCATAAAACTCGTCAATGTAAATTCAAGCCTTTCATCTGGGGACGAACCACACCACTGATATTCCATATTCATGGGCATAAAGGGTGAAACATGCATTTCTTTAGTAAACGAAATTTTTTGCTCTTGCACACGAGTGTCACAAGAGAGTATATATTGCTGGCATTCATTCCATGGCGTGTTAGTCACATCAATTAACATTGTTTCAAGATGTGTGCCTGTACTATCAAAACAGTAATAACAGCTAATAGGATTAATAATAAAACCCCAGTAACGAATATTGGCTAACAAACGAATAGGCCCACAAGGTCGAGTGCCTGTTGCTAGTTGCACCTTGTCTCGCACTGCATCATCTAAAGAGCAGCTCGCATCACCAAAAAAATCGGCTCGTCTAAAACGTGCCGGTGATAACCTCTTCGTTGACCACAACATGCTAGTCGAAAATACTTGATCTAACTCTGCCAAATCAAGATACATCATAAACACATCATATTGAAAAGCATGTGCCTTAGGTGATAATCGTTGATGCCAGACCTTACCGGCATAAATAGCGCTATTCACTGCATTTAATCCAAAATCACTGGCGCATTATTTGTTTTTGCTCCTAAGCCCGATTCTAATGCTATTCTGTCAGCAATAGAATTCACCACTTTTAAAGCGCTCTTCACACCGTCCTCATGAAAACCATTCGCCCAATAAGCGCCACAAAACCAAGTACGATTTTCACCCGCTAAAGCTTCCCATTGCGATTGCGCCTGCATACCCGTCAAAGTGAAAACTGGATGGCTGTAATTGTAGCTACCGATTATTTTTTCAGGATCAATAGTATCGGTTTGATTCAAACTAACACAAAAGGTCTCTGGCGACTCGATACCTTGAAGTAAATTCATATCATAGGTTAGGCGTGACATAGCACCCTGATTATTGTCAGCACTGGATAAACGATAATTCCAACAAGCCCAAGCACGCCGATTAGATGGTAAGCGTGTAATGTCTGTATGCAAAACGACCTCATTATTCTGATAAGGTATTTTTCCTAAAATATCTTCTTCATCTTTTGTAGGCTGATTTAATAAAGCTAAGGCCTGATCACTATGAGTGGCTATAACGAGGTAATCATAAGCCTCACGCTCGCCAGTGTCGGTTGATATCCACACTTGATCAGCCTCGCGCTGAACATCAGTGATCCTAGTATTGGTTTTAATGCAATGCAAAAAACTGCTCGTTAACGGTGCTAAATATTGCCGCGAACCACCTTTTATCACTCGCCACTGCGGACGATTACGCACGCTAAGCAAACCATGATTTTTAAAAAAACGAACAAAAAATAGTAACGGGAAATCTAACATTGAATCGACACCAGCCGACCAAATTGCAGCGCCCATAGGTACTAAATAGTTATCTTTAAAGGCCTCACTGTAATTATTAGCCTGTAAATACTCCCGCAGAGTCATGGCTTTGTCGATTTTGTCGGCATCTAAATCAGCTATTGCCTCACGATTAAAACGCACAATATCTTTTAAGATCTTCCAAAAAGTAGGACTCAATAAATTTTTTCGCTGAGCGAACAAGGTGTTTAGGTTACTACCCGCATACTCGAGACCACTACTTTCACAGCTAACACTAAAACTCATACTGGTAGGCTGTGTTTCAACTTTAAGCTCATCTAACAAACGAATAAAGTTGGGATAAGTCCAATCATTATAAACAATAAATCCCGTATCAACGGCATAATGACGACCATGAGATTCAACATCAATGGTTGCTGTATGGCCACCAATTATAGGCGCTGACTCATAAACACAGACATCATGTTCCTTATTAAGGTAATAGGCGGCTGTTAGCCCTGATATGCCAGCACCAATAATTGCAATTTTCATAATAAGAAAAATTTATACCTTTGATTTTGAATCGAGCAATTTTGAACGAGATAAAACAGCACGATTAATACGGAACCACAAACGAGGAAAGCAGGCAACAACAGCAAGTATCCAATGCAAGCGTTTGGGGAATTGAATTTTATGTCGTCTAGCCTCAATGCCAGCCATAATCCTTTCGGCTGCAGCGTCGGCACTCATTAGAAAGGGCATAGGGAAATTATTAACGGCCGTCATAGGTGTTTCCACAAAACCAGGGTTCACCACGCTGACATCAATTCCTTTATTAGCAACATCAATACGTAGCGACTCTAACAAGTAATTGGCTGCTGCTTTTGATGAGCCATAGGATTCTGCCGTTGGCATGCCTATCATGGCTGACAAGCTGCCAACACCAACAATCTGACCTCGAGAACGCTTAATACTGTTGTTATTTGACGAATCGTTTGGAGCTTTGCTGTACGCCGTATCATTTAATGCACTCAATAATGGCATAGCCACATTAACGCCATTAACAATACCAAACACATTAACATCATAAACACGCCGAAAAGAATCGACTTTTAACTCAGCACCGTCGGTATATTCACAGTAACCGGCATTGAAAATAGCAATATCCAACCAGCCCAACTTAACCTGTAATACAGCACGAATAGCATCACATGATTGATCGTCAGTTACGTCCCATACCAATACTGTTATGTTGTCAGGGTAAACTTCGGCAACACGGTTGAGTTTTTCACCATCACGCCCGCTAATCACTACTCGATTACCCGCTTTGGCATAAGCTAAAGCTAATGACTTACCAATACCAGAACCTGCACCAGTAATCCAAATATGTTTAGCCGTTATCGTTTTATTCATAGGATGCCACCCTACCACTGTTATTGTAAAACTGCTTGCTATAAAAAGCGTTGTTTATAAAAAACTATGAGATATCGTTAGATCGTTCAACCCGCAAGTAAAATATTCTCTCAGCGCCCTAGCCGTGACTTTAACCAAAATACAATTCTATTAAGCAACGGAATATGTTCATACAGCATTGCACCTAAATCAAACACATCTTCGTGGTAGTCAATGCGCTCACCAAAACGGATATGGCTAATACCGCGCACGGTTACCTGCTTACTATTAGCCAGTTTCTTATGACTAAAAATCATATCCCATTTAATGCAAGCGCTAGCTTTTCCGTCTGCATCGGCTTCTGCAACCCACTCACCTAAAAAAACAAATTCGCAGCTAATAATATTGCCATACATGCTATCCATATAACGGCGCAGTTCAGGCAAACCATGAATCGAATGGAGGGGGTCTCGAAATTCTATATTGTCGCTATAAACATGCTGCAATAAAATGGGGTCAGACGCAGCGTCAGCTTTAATGCTGTCGGCTGCACCGAGATTTGTGTAGAGCTGTTTAAAGCGCTTAATAATATCGGCAGATTGCTCAGAAGTAGAAAACGTAGAAGGCGTCGTCATAATCGTTATAAATCCATAAATTTATCCATACTCTTGCATCCACTATGATTTATGGAGATATTCAAAGCGTTGTGAGTATGCCAATAAGTAGTATGCCAACAACAAAAAGAAGGACAAATAATTGCATTAGCCATATAAGAATATACGCCATGGCTGATTTCACGGATCAACCGCCAAACCCGCTTCTATTACAAAAATAACTTAAGAAAGTATGCAAATTTATTACTTTTAGCGCCATATCAACCGGCTGGGGCAATGTGATCCAATATTAAACCTGCGGCGTATTAGTGTTGGGAAGGTAATAAAACCAATTTTATAGCCTAAAGCAACTTACTATACCGACACGCCGCGATATGATAAAACGCAGTACGACAGATACAAAGACAGCCCTAGGCACTCCGTTAGAGACTGACGCAGCGCCAACATTGGCTAACTCTGCAACCCATTTATCTACGCAGCAACGGACACAAATGCAATCAACTGATAGCGATAAGCCCTTCAAAGACGACTGGAGCCCAGTGCTCAAAACCATTGCTCGCGATCGTGATCGCCAAGCATTTGCTCGCCTATTTGATCATTTTGCACCCAAAATCAAATCTTACGGCATGATGCTGAAATCTCAGCATACATCTGCCCAAATGGCAGAAGAGCTAGTTCAAGATGTAATGATAAAAGTATGGCTCAAAGCCCATTGCTTTGACTCAGAAAAAGCCAGTGCTAGCACTTGGATATTTACCATTGCTCGTAACTGCAGAACCGACTTTATCCGCAAAGCCAACCGTATTAACACCTCACTAACGGCCGATGATTTATGGCCTATGGCTGAAGAGGAAGAACCATTCACCTCATTACACCACCGAAGAATAGAAAAAAATATCCACAATGCAGTTTCTAAGCTACCGGCCGAGCAAGCCGATGTTTTAAAACGCATATATATAGAAGGCAAGTCGCATTCAGAGGTCTCGGCAGCGACAGGTTTACCGCTTGGGACGGTTAAATCGAGAGTTAGACTAGCTGTTAGCAAACTCAGAACACTTTTATAAATCCAGTGCGAGTTTTGTACCGTATAAGTGAACCATAGAAAAAGTTATTTTAATTTACGTGTCTGTATACAAGGTACAAAAATACCCACACAGACAATATCAACAGACAGTACCCATAAACAGTTAATTTAAAAGGTTAGTTTTTATGAGCCATTTCCACCCCGACATACATTGGTTAACAGACTACGCAGCAGGAAACCTGCCAATGTCTCAAGCGCTATGTATTTCTGCACATTTGTCATTTTGTTCGCAATGCAGAAAACAAGTCGAGCAGCTCAATAGCCTCGGCGGCATGATGCTGAACTCTTCTTCAGCTGACAACAATAGCATTGAATTACAACAACCATTAACAGAAGCCGAAATACCAAGCTCATTGCGGGCGCAAATGCTTGATCTTATTAGCAATGACCAATCGACAACAGGCTCAACCACTTTAACTACCGTAGCCAGCGCAAACGATGAACCCGTTAGCTCCAACTCAGAGTTACCCTACTGCCTGAACAAATTAATACCCAATGGTACAGACCAATTACACTGGCAAAAACTTGGCACCGCTGTAAGCGTTGCTCGCCTTGCAGCCGGCGACACCGAACGTGAAGTGGCATTGCACAAAATTAAAGCCGGTGGTCGGGTTGGTAATCACGATCATAAAGGGCGAGAAGTGACAGTAGTCCTTACTGGCAGTTTCTCTGACCAGCAAGGCCAATATTTACCCGGTGATTTTATTGTTAAAGAGTCTGGCGAAGCGCACCAACCTATTGCCAGCGAAGACGCTGAGTGTATTTGTCTTTCGGTGCTTGAAGCACCGGTTAAATTTACTGGTCCTATTGCCAGACTAATTAACCCATTCTTACGCATCCATACGGCTGCTAGCTAGTCCTTATCCTTGATGTTCCTCGCGGGCTTAATGCCCGCTTTTTTTCTAAAAATAAATGATTTATAAAGCGCATTCAGCACATAAAAAAACAGGCAAACACATTATGCATGGCTGCTCTAACTAATAAATTTTTGTTAGCGTTAAAAAAACACAAGCATTAACATGCGAGCGCTCAACACATCATTCACTACGACTCATTATACTGAACTTTTTTATCTCTAATATAAAGTTCTTCGCGCAGCACTGTCATGTTTCTAGGTGCTTTAATGCCTACTTTTACTTGATTACGATTAACATCGAGTACAACCACCTCAATATCATCGCCAATTAAAAGCTTTTCGCCTATACGACGTGTAAGTATTAGCATGATATTTCACCCTCCATGTTACTTATGATTGCCTATCAAAAAAAATGGTTGAGAAAAAAATAAAATACTGAAAATTAATCATAGCTTTATCCATCTAGTTAATAAATCCATTTGTGTGTAAAAGTGCTTTATATTCAATACGAAGAACCATAACAATAAAAATGTGAAAAT
>JBELIP010000004.1:52124-119592 GCA_042090785.1 Cellvibrionales bacterium
GTGGAAATGTGGAAATGTGGAAATGTGGAAATGTGGAAATGTGGAAATGTGGAAATGTGGAAAAATAAAATCACTTTTAAGAAATAATTATCCACTTATGAAAACAAAAATAAATTTTAGCTTTTCCATTAAAAACAAGCCTTAGGCGTTATATAAAGCATCTACAATGACACAGTGGGCTTGTTTATTTATGACGCTTGATCTATATATTCGTTCAAGCAGAATTATAAAAAAATATGCATTAAAAACGATAGAACACAGGCTAATTGCATAGCTAATAAAAGCATATAAAAAAACTTTTTTGATACTGACTTATTGGAATAAAAAGGAAAGAAGAAAAAAGAATTAGAATGTCAATGAAGCAGCCAAGATCATAGAGAAAGTATTTATTATTGCCCCAGCGTTAACTCACGCAAACGCTGAATCGCCTCTTCACGCTGCGCCAATTCTTTATTGAGTTGAATATTTTCAGCCATTACTTGGTCTTTACTAACATCGGCAGCAATCATTAACTTTGCGCTAAACCAAAGTAAGCGCGCCTCATTAGAGGCTTCACCAGCCAATGCCTGCTGGGCACGCTGGTCTAATACGTAAATAGCCGTTTGTGCAGCCTCGCGACTATACGCAGGGTTCTCTCTATCGAGCCGAAGAGCAATAATACCCCATAGTGCATAAGCATCTGACAATAAACTACTATGCTCAGCTAATGCCGACTCATAAGCTTCAAAAGCACTTTGGTATTGTTTTGCACTATGCCATTCATTCGCCAGTGACAGTTTGCGCAGTGCCGACTCTGTAGCCAAATCGATATCGGGTTCACATGCCATAGGCTCTGAAACCATTTCCGAGGATGGAGTGACGTGATTGTTGTCACCAGAAAGAGCAGCTGAAGAGTGCTCAAGAGGATTTGTTGCGCAAGACGCTAGCAAGGTAATTAAACCAACCAATACAACGGTTTGTAGGTGCTTAAGACTCAATGTTATCAAAACCTATTTTATTCATTAGGGCCCAGATAAGCCGCATTACGATCATTTTGTCGTTATAGTAGGCAACCGGCAAATCACACGGTGAATTAATTGCCAAACGACACATCTTTGATCACTCTTTCCTTGATCACTCCTTCCTTGATCTATCAGCAAAAATCCATCATCACTCATTAATAACCCTATGGTAAACGATATCCGAGGGAATCGATACGCTTTTCCAACCTCTCATATCAACTTGTGTTAATCCATTTTTATATCGTGTTACTCAACCTCTATGATCACTAATAAATAACACATTATTAATCAGACTCAAGCCTATGTATTAGGACGCATAGCCGGAAACAGTAAGACATCGCGTATTGAAGGCGAGTCGGTCAGCAGCATAACCAAACGATCAATACCAATACCCTCACCCGCTGTCGGCGGTAAACCGTACTCTAGCGCGGCAATATAATCGGCATCAAAGTGCATAGCTTCAATATCACCCGCATCTTTTTCGGCCACTTGACGCTGAAAGCGCTCGGCTTGATCTTCGGCATCATTTAACTCAGAAAAACCATTGGCAATTTCTCGACCCGCTACAAAAAACTCAAATCGATCTGTCACAAACGGATTATCATCATTACGACGTGCTAGCGGTGATACTTCAGTAGGATAAGCCGTAATAAAAGTAGGCTCAATGAGTTTTTCTTCAACGGTTTTCTCAAAAATCTCTATTTGTATTTTTCCTAAACCGTAAATATCTTTAACCACAACACCAAGATCATCGGCAATTTTTGCTGCTGAGGATCTCTCTGACAAATCAGCTAAGGAGAGCTCAGGATTAAACGCCAAAATGGATTCCAATACCGTCATTCGTCTAAAGGGCTGACCAAACTCTAAGCTATGCCCTTGGTATTCAAGCGCTGTTCGAGAAAACACATTAGTCACAACCGTACGTAACATGGCCTCGGTTAAATCCATTAAGTCGTTATAATCGGCATACGCTTGATAAAACTCAATCATAGTGAATTCAGGATTATGACGCGTTGATAAACCTTCGTTACGAAAATTACGGTTAATCTCAAATACACGTTCAAAACCACCGACCACCAAACGCTTCAAGTAGAGTTCGGGAGCGATACGCAAATACATATCCATATCGAGCGCATTATGATGCGTAATAAACGGTCTCGCCGTTGCACCACCAGGAATCGCCTGCAACATCGGCGTTTCCACTTCCATAAACTGTCGCTCTACCAAAAACTGGCGAATTTCATTAATAATACGCGAACGCAATGCAAATACATCGCGCACTTCTTCGTTCATAATTAAATCAACATAACGCTGACGATAGCGAATTTCAGTATCAGCAAGGCCGTGAAATTTATCCGGCAAAGGGCGTAATGATTTAGTTAATAACTTAGCGTCTTCAATATAAACATATAAGTCACCTTTGCCCGATTTATGCACCGGCCCAGAAGCAGACACAATATCGCCAATATCCCAGCTCTTAATTTTTGCGACCAAGTCTTCTGACAATGATTTTTTATCGACATACAATTGAATGCGGCCAGAAACATCTTGCAACACAATAAACGGGCCGCGCTGATTCATAATACGGCCTGCAACACTGGCAGGACGATTAAGCGCTTCTAATGTTGGTTTATCCTGCTCGCCTAGCTCGGCTTGCAATTCACTGGCAAGACTATCGCGACAAACATCATTAGGAAAAGCAACACCCGCTTCTCGAATGGTCGCCAACTTAGCACGACGCTCGGCAACAAGTTTATTCTCTTCATTGCTATCTGAAGCGCTACGGGTAGAAGAAGGCGGTGAAGTATCTTGCTTGTCGCTCATAATGCTTGCTCTTGGTTTTTTCTTAAGTGAGAGAAAATTATTAGTTTAACTTATTCGTCAATAGTTAGCGCCACTGCTAAATAACGTCACTATTAAATAAAGACATTATTAAAGACCCTGCTTTAACGATGCCTCAATAAACTGATCAATATCGCCATCCAATACATTTTGGCAGTTGCTGGTTTGCGTACCCGTGCGTAAATCTTTAATCCGCTGATCATCTAAAACATAAGATCGAATCTGACTGCCCCAGCCAATATCCGACTTTCCATCTTCTAACGATTGTTTTTCGGCATTTAATTTTTGCATTTCCAATTCGTACAGTCTGGCTTTTAACATTTTCCAAGCTTTATCACGGTTTTGATGCTGCGAACGCGCATCCTGACATTGAGCAACCGTGCCAGTGGGCACATGCGTTAAACGCACTGCCGAATCGGTTTTATTAACATGCTGGCCACCTGCGCCCGATGCGCGATAGGTATCTGTGCGCACATCCGACGGATCAATATCGACTTCAATATTTTCATCGACCTCAGGAGAAACAAACACAGATGCAAAAGAAGTATGTCGGCGGCTGCCAGAATCAAAAGGTGATTTACGAACTAAGCGATGCACCCCCGTCTCGGTGCGCAACCAACCAAAGGCATACTCACCCTGAAACTGAATGGTTGCACTCTTAATACCCGCAACATCACCCGCAGAAGCTTCCATTAAATCGACTTTAAAGCCCTTGGCCTCGCCCCAACGCAAATACATGCGTAACAGCATTTCGGCCCAATCTTGGGCTTCGGTGCCGCCCGAGCCCGATTGAATATCCAAAAACGCATTATTCGGATCCATTTCACCCGAAAACATCCGGCGAAATTCCAACACCGCCAACAAACTCTCTAATTCAGCAATTTCAGCATCGACAGATTCCAAGGCCTCAGCATCGTTATCTTCAATCACCATATCGAGTAAGTCTTTTGCGTCGGCAATACCAACGTCAAGCTTATCAATAACGCCCACGACACCCTCAAGAGCAGCGCGCTGTTTGCCTAATTGCTGGGCCTTATCAGGGTCATCCCAAACGGCGGGCTCTGCCAGCTCTAATTCAACCTCAGTCAGCTCTTCTTTCTTGTTCGCATAGTCAAAGATACCCCCTAAGGATATCAACGCGACCCAAAAGATCTTTAAGGCTGGTTTGCTGCGGATTAGTTTCTAACATTAACGTCGTTTTCTCAGTGCTTTTAATTGATCGCTAACGTTTTGACGGTCATCTAAACGGCAGCAAATCAAACAACAAAATAAAGCGCAAGATTATACTCAAATGCGCTTGCGGCGGCGAATAATAACTGACATTTGGCCCACACTAAAGCAGATGGTTACCAATCGGAGTAATATCGGACTAATGCAACACAAATCACTTGACTCTTATGCTGCAAAATCGACAATAGACGAATGAATAAGGGTCAGCATCAATAGCAACTTAATGATAAAAAAACAGTCTCATGCCCTTCTTACAAAACAGACGCCATTCAACCATAACGTCTGCTTTAAAAGCATCTAAATTTTTAATTGAGCGAGTCAAACTATGCGTGCCACCCTTAAATCGACCAACAATATAGCCACTTTTGCCTGCGACACTTTAGTTATCCCTTTTTATCAAGATTTAAAACTGAATAGCGATAGCCGAGCCATAGACAAAGCCAGCCAAAAGCAACTGTCTAAATTACTCGCCAGCAATGAATTTAAGGGGAAATCCGGTGAAACCGTCACGCTTCGCTTAGTGGCCGGGGTGAAAGCTCATCGCATTGTATTGTGGGGCTTAGGCGACAAAGACAAACTTAATCGCCAGGCAATGGCAACAGCATGTGATTCGCTGGCTAAAGTGGTAACTGCGTTATCGGGCAAACATTGTGCAATTCTTGGCGGCTTCAAAACCAACAAAGCCGTACCAAATAGCTGGGCATTACAGCAAATTGCAGCGCGCATTACTCGCAACACCTACTTGTACACTACGACAAAGCCAAGCAAAAAAAATCCGGTTACACTAAATCGTATTACCGCAGTCAATGCCGATAACACCGCCGCCAACCGCCAAGCCATAATGCAAGGCACAGCGATAGGTAAAGGTATTAACATTACTCGCGAACTCGGCAACCTGCCCGGCAACATTTGCACACCTAAATACCTGTCTGGCGAAGCACGTAAATTAGGTCGACAACACGCAGCCATAAAAACCACCGTACTCGGTGAAAAACAAATGCAAGCGTTAGGTATGGGCTCACTCCTCTCGGTCGGCACCGGTAGCGCTGAAGAATCACAGTTAATGATCATCAACTATCAAGGTGGCAAAAAAAGCCAAAAACCCCATGTTTTAGTGGGTAAAGGCATTACCTTCGACTCTGGCGGCATTAGCTTAAAACCCGGCGCCAGAATGGATGAAATGAAATTTGATATGTGTGGCGCTGCCAGCGTTATTGGTACGTTGTCTGCCATCGCAGACATGAAGCTGCCGCTTAACGTAATTGGCGTTATCCCCGCCGCCGAAAACATGCCGTCCAGCAAGGCAACAAAACCTGGCGATATTGTTACCAGCATGTCAGGCAAAACCATTGAAGTATTAAATACCGATGCCGAAGGCCGTTTAGTATTATGCGATGCTTTAACCTACGTCGAACGCTTTAAGCCTGAATCCGTAGTTGATATCGCCACCTTAACGGGCGCCTGTATTATGGCGTTAGGTCATCATGCAAGTGGTTTATTAAGTAACGACGACGAATTAGCCAATAGCCTGTTAACCGCGGGTACCGATAGTGCCGATCGCGCATGGCAGCTACCGCTTTGGGATGTGTACAAAAAACAACTCGACTCACCGTTTGCTGATTTAGGCAATATCGCAGCAGGTGGCGCAGGCACCGTGACAGCAGCATGCTTTTTATCCGAATTCACCCAAGACTACCGCTGGGCACATTTAGATATTGCCGGCACCGCATGGGGCCAAGCCGGTGGCAAAGGCGCAAGCGGTCGCCCCGTCGCACTACTGTGTCAGTATTTAATCTCGTTAGCGGGTAAATCCGCCGTTTAACCGTCGCTCAATGATAAAAAGAATAAAAACCGCATGACCAAAATTGATTTTTATATTACCAACATCAATACGCTTGATGACTATTTAAACTTTGCTTGTCGATTGACAGAAAAAGCCTATCGTAAGCAGTGTGATGTCTACCTTCACACTGGTAACGATGAACATATGGCAGCATTAGATAATTTACTTTGGACTTTTAGGCCAAATAGTTTTTTGCCTCATAGCTCTGAAACTCATTCTGAAAACAGCAGTGACGCAACAGAAAAAAATAATAATGCCATAGCTGAATCCGCGTCAGAGACAGGCGAAATTTTAGTCGCCTGCTCAGGTGATCCTCGCGAGCACCACGACGTCTTAATTAATCTAACCGAACAAACGCCCGAATTTTTCAGCCGCTTTTCTCGTGTCGCCGAAGTCGTTATGGGTAACGACGAAGCCAAAAAAAAATCGCGCGAGCGCTACAAATACTATCGTGACCGAGGCTACCCGTTAGAAGTGCATAATCTTTAATGTAAAGATTAAAAAACGCCCTCTACTCACCATAATTCACCCCCTTCTCGGCTAACACCAATAAGCAATCTAGGTTAGAATTCCCCGCTTAATTGTATTAATCAGCGGCTACCGCAAGCTAAGGCGGCGCTTTCAACTATAGAGTCAGATTATTTACCATGGATAAAACGTTTCAACCGCAAGACATCGAGCAACGCTGGTATAAACGCTGGGAAGAAAAAGGCTATTTTGAGCCTAATATGAATACTGCAAGCGAGGCACAAGACCCTTTTTGCATAATGATTCCCCCGCCCAATGTCACCGGCAGCCTGCATATGGGCCATGCCTTTCAACATACGATTATGGATGCACTGACTCGCTACCAACGTATGAACGAAAAAACCACCTTATGGCAAGTGGGCACCGACCATGCGGGCATCGCCACGCAAATGGTAGTAGAAAGAAAACTCGCTGCCGAAAGCAATCAAACACGCCATGATTTAGGCCGGGATGCCTTTATTGAAAAAATTTGGGAATGGAAAAAGTCATCAGGCGGCACGATCACCCAACAAATGCGCCGACTCGGTAACTCCGTCGACTGGCCAACTGAGCGCTTTACGATGGACGATGGTTTTTATGCCGCCGTTCAACAGGCGTTTATCCAATTACACGAACAAAAACTCATTTACCGTGGCAAACGCCTCGTTAACTGGGACCCAAAATTACAAACAGCCATCTCTGACCTAGAAGTTGAAAACAAAGACGTTAAAGGCAATATGTGGCATTTGCGCTACCCGCTAGCCGATGGCGCCCTCACAGCCGATGGCAAAGATTATTTGATAGTTGCTACTACACGCCCAGAAACCTTACTCGGTGATAGCGGCGTTGCCGTTAACCCTAATGATCCACGCTATCAAGATCTTATCGGCAAACACATAACATTACCGTTAGTGAACCGTCGTATTCCTATTGTTGGCGATGAACATGCCGATATGGAAAAAGGCACCGGCTGCGTAAAAATAACGCCAGCCCATGATTTTAATGACTATGAAGTCGGCAAGCGTAATCAGCTCGCGTTAATTAATATCCTTACCCGCGATGGCGCCATTCGCAACATAGCCGAAGTGTTTGATAGCGAAGGCAAAGTATCAAACCAATACAATGGCAGCCTTCCTAAAAACTATGCAGGCCTCGATCGCTTTGCTGCCCGTAAAGCCGTACTGGCCGATATCGAAGCACTCGGCCTACTCGACGAAATTAAACCGCATGATTTATCGGTACCTTATGGTGACCGCAGTAATGTCGTTATTGAACCCATGCTTACCGACCAATGGTATGTGGATGCAAAAACACTGGCCAAACCTGCAATAGAAGCAGTAGAAAATGGCTCGGTAGAATTTGTACCTAAGCAATATGAGAACATGTATTTTTCATGGATGCGCGACATTCAAGACTGGTGTATTTCGCGTCAACTTTGGTGGGGCCACCGCATCCCTGCTTGGTACGATGCGCAAGGCAACGTTTATGTAGGTCTTGATGAAGACGATGTTAGACAAAAACATGCGCTCGCTAACGATATTACGCTATCTCAAGATAACGATGTGCTCGACACTTGGTTCAGTTCTGCACTTTGGAGCTTCGCAACGCTAGGCTGGCCAGAAACAACAGAACGCTTAAAATTATTTCACCCAACCAGCGTATTAGTGACTGGTTTTGACATTATCTTCTTTTGGGTTGCCCGAATGATGATGATGACAATGCACTTTATAAAAGACGAAAACAGCAAACCACAAGTGCCATTTAAAACAGTTTATGTCACCGGTCTTATTCGTGATGAGCAAGGGCAGAAAATGTCTAAATCGAAGGGTAATGTACTTGACCCCTTAGATATGATTGATGGCATATCGCTAGACGACTTATTAGCTAAGCGTACTGGCAATATGATGCAACCAAAGCAGCAAGAAAAAATTGGCAAACGCACGCAAAAAGAATTTCCCGAAGGTATAGCCGCTCACGGCACCGATGCGCTGCGATTTACACTAGCCGCCCTCGCCTCTACCGGTAGAGATATTAACTGGGATATGAATCGCCTAGAAGGCTACCGTAACTTCTGTAATAAAATATGGAATGCCGCGCGTTATGTCTTAATGAATATCGAAAATAAAGACTGCGGAGAAAACGCCACAGAATCTGGCTATGAATTATCGTTAGCGGATCGTTGGATTATTAGCAAACTGCAGCATGCCGAAACGGATATTCGTAAACACTTTGATGAGTATCGTTTTGACTTAGCCAGCCAAGCGCTTTATGACTTTATTTGGAATGAATACTGCGATTGGTATCTTGAGCTTTCAAAAGCATTATTAACCGATGGAAATACCAGCGAAGTGCAACTTATAGGCACGCGCCGCACTTTAGTTCGCGTGTTAGAAACTATTTTACGCTTAGCCCACCCCATAATGCCTTATATCACCGAAGAAATTTGGCAAACCATTGCGCCTTATGCTGGCATAAAAGACCAAGGTGACAAGCACAGTATTATGTTGCAAGCCTACCCGTTAGCCGATGCCATCAAAATAGACCAAGCTGCGCTAGATGATATTGAATGGGTAAAAGCCGTTATTATTGGTGTGCGTAATATTCGTGGCGAAATGAATATTTCACCTGCAAAAGCGTTACCGTTATTTTTTAGTCACGGTAGCCAGCAAGATAAAACGCGACTAGCGAATGGCGAGCAATTAATTCAATCACTCGCCAAAGTCGAAAGCATTACATGGTTAAACGCTAACGATGAAGCACCGGCTTCAGCAACCCAGCTAGTGGGCGAGTTAGAAATCATGGTACCGCTAGCAGGCTTTATTGATAAAGATGCAGAAATAGCACGACTCGATAAAGAAATTGCCAAACTAGATAAAGAGGTAGGTCGTTTAAGTGGCAAGCTTAATAACAGCGGTTTTATTGATAAAGCCCCCGAAGATGTGGTCGCCAAAGAGCAGCAGAAGCTAGCTGATGCTAATGATGCAAAACAGCGTTTGCAGAATCAAAAACAGCAGCTCGACGAACTTTAAACGCCGTCTTAACCGAGATCGAGGACATCAATGGTGTTCTCGATTTTTCCCTTTTCAATTTTTCCTAGCGATCGATCAATAGCAAGATTTTTAAAATCAAACAACTCACCGTCGGCAAGTTGCGAAGGCGCAACATTAGTAATAGCGCCAAAGATACTTTCAATCCGACCTGGATATTGCTTTTGCCAACCATTAAGCATGGCCTTAATAGACTGACGCTGTAAATTTTCTTGTGAGCCACATAAATTACAAGGAATAATAGGAAACGCTTTATGTTCCGCGTAACTCACCAAATCGCTTTCTTTACAATACGCCAACGGGCGAATAACAACATTGCGTTTATCATCACTAAGCAACTTAGGCGGCATAGCCTTAAGCGCGCCGCCGTAAAATAAATTTAAAAATAACGTTTCAATAATATCGTCGCGATGGTGCCCCAAAGCAATTTTGTTAGCGCCAATTTCTTCGGCAAAACCATACAAATTACCCCGTCGCAAACGCGAACAAAGGCCACAAGTTGTTTTACCTTCAGGGATCACCGACTTAACAATACTGTAAGTATCTTTTTCTAAGATATGAAACGGCACACCCAGCTCAGTTAAATAAGCGGGCAGCACCTCTTCGGGATAATCCGGCTGTTTTTGGTCGAGATTAACCGCGATTAACTCAAATTGAATAGGTGCACTACGCTGTAAATTCAACAGAATATCGAGCATGGCATATGAATCTTTACCGCCAGACAAACACACCATGACCTTATCGCCATCCTCGATCATATTAAAATCATCGATAGCACGACCAACATTACGGCGTAAGCGCTTATGCAGCTTATTAAATTCCGTCCGTGAACGAGGCGTTAAGCCCTCCACGCGATCAAATGCCGAATGCTCAACAGCATCAGCAGCAGAATCAACAGGCGGTTGAGCCGAGGGTGTAAACAGCGGATTTTTATCTAACATAATCGATTATCTGTGAGTATTACTTCGGTTGAGCCCTGAATGGCGGGCATTGTAAGGGATTTATGGCCAAATCCCAAAGTGAGATGAAGAGCGAACGTAATATATGCTGAGTTTGGCGCGAAATCGTATAGCTTTTCGAGTGGACCACGCATAAAATGCCGCCTGCAATATTGCGTGCGTGTTTATTACTTTTGATCACAGGAAATTGAAGATGAAACCAGCTGTTAAAGTCACCGTTACCGGCGGCGCCGGCCAAATCAGTTACGGCCTACTTTTTCGCATAGCCTCTGGCGCTATGTTGGGTGAAGATCAACCCATTATTCTACAACTGCTTGAAATTACACCAGCTTTAGATGCGCTTAAAGGCGTAGCGATGGAGCTAGATGACTGTGCATTTCCTCTATTAGAAAGCATTGTATGTACTGACGATGCTAACGTTGCGTTTAAAGACAGCGATTACGCCCTCCTCGTTGGCGCACGCCCACGCGGCCCGGGTATGGAGCGTAAAGACTTGCTTGAAGCCAATGCCGCCATTTTCTCGGCACAAGGTAAAGCCATTAACGCCGTTGCTAGCCGCGACATTAAAGTATTGGTTGTTGGTAACCCAGCAAACACTAATGCATTAATTGCTCAACGCAATGCACCCGATATAGACCCTCGTAACTTTACTGCGATGACACGTCTTGATCACAACCGAGCCATGACACAGTTAGCGCAAAAAACCGGTAATGCGGTTTCTGCTGTCACGCATATGACCATTTGGGGTAATCACTCAGCGACACAGTACCCTGATTTATTCCACGCTAAAGTGAATGGTGAGTCGGCGACCGACTTAATTGATCAGGCTTGGTACAAAGAAACATTTATACCTGAAGTACAACAACGTGGTGCCGCCATTATTGCCGCACGCGGTGCATCAAGTGCAGCTTCAGCAGCCAATGCGGCTATTGACCATATGCGTACTTGGGCATTGGGCAGCGCTGCAAACGATTGGGTGAGTATGGGTATTTACAGTGATGGTAGTTATGGTATCGCTGAGGGTTTAATTTATTCGTTTCCTGTGACTTGTAGCAATGGTGATTGGGCTATTGTGCAGGGGCTTGAGATTGATGCTTTTAGCCAAGAGAAGATGGATGCCACTGAGAAGGAGTTAACGGAAGAGCGTGATGCGGTTCAGCATTTGCTTCCTTAATTTTTTTGTTAGTTAAAAATCTGGGCAGATTGCGGTTTTCGTAATCTGCCTTTTTTTTGGGTTTGGATTTAAGTTCAACCCATAATATCCTTATCAAATAGTCACTTAGCCCCTAATATCAAAAAAAGACCTTATAGCCCTCTAGCTCAACTAACAGATTATTCAAGTGAATTAGAAAATAAATAAAAAATAAATAAATGGTTAATTCCAGCATAAGAGCTATAAATAAATAACAACAAAAATAAATAACGCACTTAAGAATTAACAACAACCATTATGATAAAAAATATTTTAGCGCTAGCCAGCGTATTGCTCTTTGTTAACACTGCATATGCCGCGCATACCACTGTATCAGCAATACAAACCCAAACCGTTGATTTTCAAGACTTCGCATTAAGTTTAAATGCAAGCAATCATCAGTCTGGCTCTGCAAGCTTTATGACCGTCACCTTTCAGGGTGAACTAAATACAAGTGACACAGAAAACACCACAAATATTATTGTTGATGGTACTAACTACGGCACATTTAATAACACCTCAGCAGAAGTATATAACGTCGTTGCTTGGAGTAATGACAGTTACTTAATGAGCGTTGATTTTTTTATTAACTCTCAATCAACCGCAAACTATTTATCTGACGGCAAAGTAAATGTTGATGTTAACTTTAATGATGAAAGCTATAACAGTAGCAATGCTTCATGGGCAAACTCGCCTTATACTGCTGTAAACTTTACATATAACCAATCGGCTGTTGTACCAATACCTGCAACTGCCTGGTTGTTTGGTTCGGCTATACTGGCATTAGCCGTTATTCGTCGAAAATAAAAAAGGTAATAACTGTTTAAAATTATAGGTTAAGACGCTTTAAAGCATACTCAATGAGATCTTGATCTTGGCTCAATGCATTTCTCGCTAATACTTTTATCCGCTCTACCAAAATCGCATAGTCGTCCGGCAATAATTCTGCCTGTTGTGCCAATTCAATACACTCAAATATTAATAGCCATTCATCAGAACAACATTCTGCCACCTGACTAATAACACGCTGAATCACTCGCTGTTGTTCTTCGCAAAAATTATTAGTTGTAATAGCAACTATTACCATTTAGGGTTTGTTTTATGAGTAAAACAATAAAACAGCGAAAAATAATTACACTAGAGCGCTACCTGCCCTACCGTTTATCTATTTTATCGAACAAGGTGAGCGGTATTATTGCTGAGACCTATAAACATAAATTTGGCCTATCAATTACCGAGTGGCGAATTATGGCGGTATTAGGTGAGTACCCAAACGCTTCTGCAGATGAAGTTTCAAGTAGAACACAAATTGAAAAGTCGATTCTTAGCCGCGCAATTAGTAAATTATTACAACGAAAGTTAATTGAGCGAGCTTTTGATGCCGATGATAAACGTCGCTCTATTTTGAGCTTAACTAAGACAGGGCTATCGGTGTATGACGAAATGGTGCCGATTTCTTATGATTATGAAAAACGCATGCTTAAGTGCTTTAATCAAAGCGAGCGTAAAGTATTTAGTGAAATGATTGATCGTTTATATGGTTATGCTGATAAAGAATAAAATGAGGTTAACGAACAAACCGATCTCTTCAACGATAAATAAAAAAGGCCACCTATAAACACTGGCGGCCTTTTTTATTTATGGTCGGGACGACAGGAGTGAATTAATCCAGCCTCAGGGCTGTATTAACCCCTTCGGGGCTTCGCGCTTCGCGCTCGTTGGTGATTGCTCCGCAATCGCTGAACCTTTAGTACGCTCGGCTTCGCCTCTCTAACGAACAAACCGATCTCTTCAACGATAAATAAAAAAGGCCACCTATAAACACTGGCGGCCTTTTTTATTTATGGTCGGGACGACAGGATTTGAACCTGCGACCACTACACCCCCAGTGTAGTGCGCTACCAGACTGCGCTACGTCCCGTTATTCTTTCTATGCTTTGAAATGATTCGCTGCGAATAATACTTGGATAAATACGTCTTGCGAGGGGATTTAAGCTCTTAGTACTTCTAGTACATCTTCAAGCTCACCAATCATTTGTCTTAATAATTGCTGTGATTGTGCACCGTCATCTTTAACTTTTTCGCCATTCATCTGTAAACGCGCACCACCAATAGTATAACCTTGATCGTACAGTAAACTACGAATCTGACGAATCATAATCACGTCTTGACGTTGATAGTAACGACGGTTACCACGACGCTTAACAGGTTTAAGCTGAGGGAATTCTTGCTCCCAATAGCGCAACACGTGCGGCTTAACCGCACATAAATCACTGACTTCACCAATAGTGAAATAGCGCTTTCCGGGTATTACCGGTAATTCTTCGTTATTGCTCGGTTCCAGCATAAGTTTCTACTTGTTGTTTCAGTTTTTGTCCAGGTTTGAATGTTACCACGCGACGCGCGGAAATGGGGATTTCTTCACCTGTTTTTGGGTTTCTACCCGGACGCTGTTTCTTGTCACGCAAATCAAAGTTACCAAAACCCGATAACTTTACATTTTCATTCGATTCAAGCGCCGATCGAATCTCTTCAAAAAAGAGTTCAACTATTTCTTTTGCTTCACGCTTGTTCAATCCCAGCTCATCAAATAACTGTTCGGCCATTTCTGCCTTGGTGAGAGCCATAATGTGTCACCTCAAGGATGCTTTAAAACGTTGCTTTAACGACGCTACCACGCCATCAGTCAACGTGTTAACTTCGTCCTCGTTTAACGTGCGCTTATCGTGCTGCCACGTTATGCCTAGACCAATACTCTGTTTGCCATCTTCAATGCCAGCGCCACTGTATTGGTCAAATACAATCAGTGAGACAAGATGCTCGGTTGCCGCTTCTCGTGCACACTCAACTATATCTCCTGCCGCCACACTGCCATCTACAACTACCGCTAAGTCTCGTCTAACTTCAGGAAACTTCGATAATTCTTTGAATTTTGGCACTTTTTTGACAGAAATCAAGTTTAATTCCATCTCAAAAACCCAAATCTCTTGCTCTATATCGAGCTTTTTGAGCAATTCTGGATGCAACAACCCAACATATCCCACTAAAACATCGCCTAAATAAACGCTGGCACTCTGCCCCGGATGTAAGGCTGTGACTGGGCTGGCGCCGGTATTGGCCACAAAACGGACGTCACTTTCAACCCCTACTACACCTCTTAAACTTAGTAAGGATTCAACATCAGATTTAATGTCATAAAAATCAAAGACATCGGTACTTTGTGACTTCTGAACATTCGTATCTCGGCCACTTAACCACGATTCGGGTGATCTTTGTCCAACTAACAAACCGGCAATCAAAGGCGTGTGGTTTAATTTTTGACCATTAGTGGTGAAACCTTGTCCAGTTTCAAATAGCTTTAAACGGGACTGCTGGCGGTTAAGGTTATAACGCGCAGCACTCACTAAGCCGGGCAAAATACTGGTGCGCATCACGGCCATATCACTGGCAATAGGATTCAGTAATTCAACCGCTGCTGCGCTGGGGTTAAACATCTGCTGTAATTCAGGATCAATAAAGCTGTAGGTAATGGCTTCTCGGTAACCTTTAGCTAATAAATGACGGCAAAAATCTTGGCTCGATAATGCACTCTCCGATCGCTGATTAAAAACTAGCTTGGCAACCGGCGGCTCTACAGGTAACTGCTCATACCCATATATACGCGCTAACTCTTCTAATAAGTCGGCTTCAATTTCAATATCAAAACGGTGCGATGGCACCGTAACTTGCCAACCATCTTCAAGGGCTACCGGCGTTAAATCTAAACGTGTCAAAATATCAAGCACTCGGTCGGCTGGAATAGCAAAACCTAATACGCGTTTAATTTGTGATTCACGCAATAAAACGGTTTGCTCAGCATTAAGATGCTGCTCGGATTCAACTACGGTAACAGGCCCGGCTTGACCACCAACAATGTCTAACAGTAATGCCGTTGCTCGCTCAATAGCTCGCACTTGTAAATTAGAATCAACACCACGCTCAAAACGATGTGAGGCATCGGTATGCATACCAAGCTTACGTGCTTTACCCGCATGAATTTCTGGCACAAAAAACGCCGACTCTAAAAACACATGCTGTGTCTTTGTTGTCACAGCAGAATTGTTACCACCCATAATACCTGCCAATGCCAACGCTTTGTTTTCGTCCGCTATCACTAGCATATCAGCATCAAGCTGCACTTCTTTTTCATCAAGTAAAGTAAGGCGTTCATCTTGCTGCGCTAAACGAACATCAATAGTGCCGTTAATGCTGTCTAGGTCAAAAGCATGTAATGGCTGACCTAATTCAATCATCACATAGTTAGTGACATCAACAATAGGATCAATTGAGCGCACATCTGCACGACGTAATTTTTCTCGCATCCATAATGGCGTTGCTACAGTTAAGTCAACATCGCGAATAATACGGCCGGCATAACGTGGACAATACTCTCCTGCCGATAAGGCTATCGATAAACTATCGTCAATGCTCGCAGAAACAGTATCAATAACTGGCGCAACAACATCGGTAACGGTTAACACGCCAGTCTCACGCGCCACACCATTCATCGATAAACAATCGCCGCGGTTAGGTGTTAAATCAACTTCAATAACGGCATCATCAAGGTTTAAATAATCACGTATATCCTGCCCAACAACTGCATCGTTAGGTAATGCTAGCAAACCATCAACTGCATCCTCCAAACCAATTTCAGAGGCTCCACACAGCATGCCAAAAGATTCTACACCTCTTAGTTTGGCTTTTTTAATTATTAAGCCACCAGGCAGCTCTGCACCTACTTGAGCAAAAGGAATTTTTAACCCGACGGCAGCATTACTTGCACCGCATACAATTTGGCTTTCTGTTTCGCCATTAGACACTTTACAGACACGCAATTTCTCGGCATCGGGGTGTGCTTCTATTGCAACAATCTCGCCCACTACCACGCCAGTAAATGCAGGTGCTGCAGGCTCAACGCCATCAACCTCTAAACCTGCCATTGTTAGCAGATGCACTAACTCTTTTGTTTTTACACTGGGGCTTACCCATTCACGCAACCAACTTTCACTGACTTTCATTTTATAACCTTGTATTCATTAAGCTCGAATTTATTCAATTAATAATGGGCTTTTTAATCAGTTACGAAAACTGCGATAAAAATCGCACATCATTTTCAAAAAACAGCCTTAAATCAGTAACGCCATATTTCAACATCGCTAAACGTTCAACACCCATACCAAAAGCAAAACCGGTGTATTTATCGGTATCAATATTCACGTAAGAAAAAACGTTAGGATGCACCATGCCGCAACCCATTACTTCTAACCAGCCAGTTTTTTTACACACGCGACAGCCTTCACCACTGCAAATAACACACTCAATATCCACTTCGGCCGATGGCTCGGTAAAAGGAAAATACGAAGGCCTAAAACGTACGGCTAAATCTTTTTCAAAAAACACGCGTAAAAATTCTTGTACCACACCTTTTAAATGCGCAAAGGTTACGTCTTCATCAATCATTAACCCTTCTACCTGATGAAACATCGGCGTATGAGTAATATCAGAATCGCAGCGGTAAACACGGCCTGGACACACTATACGAATAGGTGGCTCTTGTGTTTCCATAACGCGTACCTGCACAGGCGAGGTATGTGTTCTTAAAACATGGGCACCGTCTTGTGTATCACCTTCTACCCCAGCTTTGCGAGCATAAAAAGTATCATGCATAGCTCTAGCAGGGTGATGCGCTGGAATATTCAATGCTTCAAAATTATGATAATCGTCTTCGATTTCTGGCCCTTCAGCAACACTAAAACCAATTTGCTCAAAGTAAGCTTGTATTCGCTGCATAGTTATCGTCACCGGATGCGCACTACCGCTATCGGAGCGTGATGGTAACGTTACATCAATTTTTTCACTGGTAAGGCGCGCTGCTAACTCAGCGGTCTCTAATGCAGTGCGATGGTCTTCTATGGCGGTTTGCACCGCTTGCTTAGCAATATTAATTTGAGCGCCTGCTGCCGAGCGCTCTTCTTTGGGGAGTCTACCCAGCGCTTTTAACTGCTCGGTTATGCTGCCTTTTTTCCCCAAATACTCAACGCGTACATCGTCAAGCGCCTTTATAGAGTCGGCACTTTTAATTGCCGCCATAGCGGTGTCAGTGAGTAATTGCAAATTTTCTTGGTTAGACATATCACACCTGTGATGATGGAGTTTATTAACTACTATATAACAGCCATTAATTGCGTTTAAAACATAACGCTATTTTTTATACGAAAAAGGGGAAAGAGCATATGCCCTTTCCCCTTTTTACGTCGATCAAGATCGGAAAACCGATAACACCCAAAATAACATTGGGCATTTAAAGCCTACGCTAGTGCAGACTTTGCCATCTCGACGATTTTGCTAAACGCAGCTTTATCATGAACAGCTAAATCAGCTAATACACGACGATCAAGCAATACATCAGCTTTTTTCAAGCCTGCAATTAAACGGCTATAATTTAAACCATTTGCGCGCGAGGCTGCGTTAATACGGGTAATCCAAAGCGCTCTAAATTGACGCTTACGCTGACGACGATCGCGATACGCATATTGCGCTGCTTTCGTTACCGCCTGCTTAGCGACACGGAATACACGCGAACGCGCACCGTAGTAACCTTTGGCTTGTTTAAGAATCTTTTTGTGGCGACGACGTGCAACCACTCCACGTTTTACTCGAGGCATTTTCTTCTCCTAAAAATTTCGGCGTTATATATGGGTGAGTTAGTTAGCGCGCATCATCTTATCGATTAACGGCTTATCTGCCGCATCAATAATTGATGTGCCACGTAACTGACGCTTACGCTTAGTGGTCATTTTAGTAAGAATATGGCTTTTATTAGCGCTTTTACGCTTATAGCCAGCTCCGGTTTTTTTAAAGCGCTTGGCAGCGCCACTGTGTACTTTTGCTTTTGGCATTTTAAAACTCGCATTGTTAATTGTCATTAAAGGCGGCCCAATGAGCTCTCACCATAGTTAGTCAAATAGCTTTTTGATGTGCCGGTTAAGGCGCTAAAACTATTTGTTTCTTTTAGGGGCAATGACCATCGTCATTTGTCGGCCTTCCATCTTTGGAAATTGTTCAACCGCACCAAGTTCTGCAAGGTCAGCTTCGACCCGTTTGAGTAGCTCCATCCCGAGCTCTTGGTGTGCCATTTCTCGACCGCGAAAACGCAGCGTTACTTTGGCTTTATCCCCTGCTTCGAGGAAACGTGTCAGGTTGCGTAGTTTGACCTGATAGTCTCCATCTTCCGTCCCAGGACGAAATTTCATTTCCTTAATTTGCGTTTGTTTTTGCTTCTTCTTTGAAGCCGCACGTTTCTTTTTAATATCAAACAAATGTTTACCGTAGTCCATGACTTTGCATACTACGGGTGTACTATCGCCAGCAATTTGCACTAAGTCTAATGACGCTTCTTGCGCAATAGCCAGTGCTTCTGAAGTAGGAACAACGCCTACTTGCTCTCCATCGGCCCCAATTAATAGGACTTCGGATGCTTCAACAGCTTCATTAATGATTGCACGCTTACTGTCTTTTCCTTTCACGCGACGTTACCACCAATTTGTATTTGCTTAATAATTAATTCTCCGCTAATTAAAATTCACTTTAATCAATTTAATCTTTTTAATAACAATAGCTTAGATGAAAATCAGCTTAAGTTATTCGCTTATCTGTGTGCGCCCGCGTTGGGCAATGCCAGCGCTAAGAAGTTCGGCAAACGCCTCTACAGACATACTGCCTAGGTCTTCACCGGCTAAGGTTCTAACCGCAACCGAACCCGATTCAACTTCTTTATCACCAACCACTAAAAGATAAGGTGTCTTGCTTAAAGTGTGGGCGCGAATTTTAAAGCCGATCTTTTCATTTCTCAAGTCTGTTTCGACCCGAAAACCTTGTTTTGTTAGGGTTTCTTGCACATTAGTGGCAAATTCGGCCTGATTATCCGTAATATTCATAATTACCGCTTGCACTGGCGACAACCAAACGGGGAATTTACCTTCGTATTGCTCAATCAACATGCCGATAAATCGTTCAAATGAACCCAAAATAGCCCGATGCAACATAACCGGCACTTGGCGACTGCCATCTTCGGCCACATATTGGGCATCTAAGCGGCCCGGCATTGAGAAATCGACCTGAATCGTGCCGCACTGCCAAACACGGCCAATGCAATCTCGTAGCGAAAATTCGATTTTAGGACCATAAAAAGCCCCTTCGCCTGGCAGTAAATCCCAAGCCAAACCTTTATTGTCTAATGCCAACTGCAGTGCTTCTTCAGCTTTATCCCAAACCGCATCATCACCTACGCGCTGCTCAGGTCGCGTCGATAACTTTACTAACACATCGTCAAAGCCAAAATCTTTGTACACGTCATAAAGTAAATCAATAAAAATTGACACTTCTTCTTGAATGGCATCTTCAGCACAGAAGATATGCGCATCATCTTGTACAAAGCCTCTAACCCGCATTAAGCCCTGCAAGGTACCCGAAGCTTCATTACGATGGCAGCAACCAAACTCCGCTAAGCGAAGCGGTAAATCGCGGTAGCTTTTTAACCCCTGATTAAACACCTGCACATGACAAGGGCAGTTCATCGGCTTCACGGCATAGTCACGCGATTCCGATTCAATAGTAAACATATTGTCGGCAAACTTATCCCAGTGGCCCGACTTTTCCCACAAGGAACGATCGACCACTTGTGGGGTTTTAATTTCTTCGTAGCCGTTAAGGTTTTGTACTTCACGCATGTACTGCTCAATCACCTGATACAGCGCCCAACCTCGCGAATGCCAAAACACCATACCCGGCGCTTCTTCTTGCAAATGGAACAAATCTAATTTTTTACCAATCTTTCTATGGTCGCGTTTTTCGGCTTCTTCCATTCTATGGACATAGGCTTTTAGGCCTTTTTTGTCGGCCCATGCTGTACCATAAACACGCTGTAACATTTCGTTATTCGCATCGCCACGCCAATAAGCACCCGCCAACTTAGTGAGCTTAAAATGCTTTAAAAACCGAGTGTTCGGTACATGTGGGCCACGACACATGTCTAAATAATCTTGATGATAATAAAGACCCATAGCTGTTTCGTTAGGCATGTCATCAATTAACCGCAGCTTGTACTCTTCGCCACGATTGGTAAATTCGCTAATCACTTCGTCACGCGGCGTCATCTTTTTAACGACATCGTAATCTTGCGCAATTAATTCCTTCATACGCACTTCAATCTTATCAATGTCTTCGGGCGTAAACGGTTTTTCAGTGGCGATATCGTAATAAAAACCCTCGTCAATAACAGGGCCAATAACCATACGGGCATCGGGAAATAACTGTTTAACCGCATGACCAATTAAATGCGCACATGAATGGCGAATAATCTCAACGCCCTCATCATCTTTAGCCGTGATAATACGCAGTGTTGCGTCAGATTCTATTAACTCACAAGCATCTTTTAACTGGCCATCCACTTCGCCAGCAATGGTTGCCTTAGCGAGGCCAGGACCAATATCTGCGGCAACTTGCATAATAGAAACGGCATTGTCGAAAGCACGCTGGCTTCCGTCAGGAAGGGTAATAACAGGCATAATTGTTTCCTTTCTCAGTGGTGACCGCTACTAATGGCCACTTGCTATTTAACATTGATAATAAAAATGCGGACGAAACGCCCGCAATGTAAACTGAAATAGAGCTTAGCATTAAATTCTATTATTGCAGCACTGTAAGAGCAGCATAAATTTATTGTTAGCTTTCAGGCGCCTCATCAGGAACGGCTTGATCGACCATTGGCTTTAACTCACCTTTATCGAACATATCAGTAACGATATCGCAGCCGCCAATTAACTCGCCGTTAATCCACAACTGAGGAAATGTTGGCCAATTGGCATACTTTGGCAAATTCGCGCGAATATCGGGGTTAGCTAAAATATCGACGAAAGCAAAGCGTTTGCCACAGCTCATTAAAGCTTCGATAGTACGCGCTGAAAAACCACACTGTGGCTGATCGGGTGAACCCTTCATATAAATAATAACGGGGTTGCTTTCAATTTGGTCTTTTATAGTGTCCATGATATCCATGGTTAATCATGTTTCCTCTGCTAATGCTTCTTTAATATCTGCGCCAACATACATGCCAGCACACATTCTGCACTGAGGTATCGCCATTAAGGCGCTTATCAAGTGCTATTGAATTCCTATTATAACGATCTGCGTTTCAATTGGCTATGCTATCAACGACTCTACAGCCTCCATATCAAGCCTCAGTGACATATTGCCTATTTACTCACGAACCCTTGATACGCTAGTATTTCTTCCTGCATAGGCAGCTTTCGCTGCCTTTTTGCTTTATGGCGAATGCTCCAGCATCTTGTTAGCCAATCAGTCGACAATTCATCGCCGATTGATAAGCATCATGAGTAGCCATTAATTGCAGACTATCGTTTTTTAAACTCGACTACCACAACCTATTTTACAACAAGTCAGCCACCGACTTGATAATCGCTATTGAAGCCAGACTGACAATGAAAACACATGTAATGAACACCTACCAACGACTCCCCGTGACCTTTAGTCATGGTGAAGGTGTATGGCTATTTGATATCAATGGCAAACGTTACCTCGATGCCTTATGCGGCATTAGCGTCACCAATTTGGGGCATGCCCATCCTGCCGTCAGCTCAGCCATTAAAACGCAGGCTGATTTACTGTTGCACACCTCTAACCTTTATCATATTACGCCGCAGCAGCAACTCGCTGACAAACTTTGCAGCATCGCCGCTATGGATAAGGTGTTTTTTAGTAATTCAGGCGCCGAAGCCAACGAGGCCGCCATTAAGCTAGCGCGTTTACACGCATCACACAAAGGCAATAGCCACCCTATTATTATTACTATGACGGGTAGCTTTCATGGCCGAACATTAGCCACCATTACCGCAACGGCTAGCCAAAAAATGAAAACCGGTTTTGGCCCATTGCCCGCCGGCTTTATCTATGGCGAATACAATAATATTGAATCAGCCAAACAATTATTTGCCGAGCATGGCGACAATATAGCTGCCGTATTTGTAGAGCCCGTTCAAGGCGAAGGCGGCATAAATGTTGGCGAAGCCGATTATTTATTACAAGTTCAACAGCTTTGTCACAACCACCAAGCACTCTTTATGCTAGATGAAGTTCAGTCTGGCAATGGTCGCTGCGGGCATTACTTTGCATTTCAAGGACTTGGGCTTTCGCCCGATGTTGTCACCACCGCTAAAGGCTTAGGTAACGGCGTACCGATTGGCGCCTGTATCGCCAAAGGCGCAGCAGCAGAAACTTTATCGCCCGGCACTCATGGCTCGACATTTGGCGGCAACCCACTCGCCACCTCTGCCGCGCTAGCGGTTATTAAAATCATAGAAGACGAACAGCTCTGCAAGCGCGCTACCGCACTTGGCAACGCTATAAAATCCGGCTTCGAAAAAACTTTAGCAGATAATCCCGCTGTTATTGACATTCGCGGCTGCGGCTTAATGATTGGTATAGAGCTAGACCGCCCTTGCGGACAGTTAGTGGCCGACGCCCTGGCTGCAGGCTTACTCATTAATGTGACGGCTGGCTCAACCATTCGATTACTACCGCCATTAATTATGAGCGACGAAAACGCCCATGAAATTGTTGATACTGTAACAACGTTAATTCATCAATTTATTGCCAAGTCATAAACACATAACGCTTTACCTTTTACGACCTTAAAAAGGGCAACGAGAGAACCATGGCTACCAGACACTTTTTATCTTTACTCGATCTAACTCCAGATGAGCTCCACGGTGTCATTAATCGTGCGATTGAATTAAAAAAAGCACCCGTCAGCAATATATTTGCTGGCAAAGTGTTAGCCATGATTTTTGAAAAATCATCAACACGCACGCGCATCTCGTTTGAAGCCGGCATGGCACAACTGGGTGGTAGTGCAATATTTTTATCGCCAAGAGATACGCAGCTAGGCCGCGGTGAACCGATTGAAGATAGCGCACGTGTTATTTCATCAATGGTTGATATTGTGATGGTCAGAACGTTTGCCCACCAGCAAATTGAAACCTTTGCTGCCAACTCTAGCGTGCCAGTCATTAACGCACTCACTGACGACCTTCACCCTTGTCAGTTATTAGCCGACATACAAACTTATATTGAAAAACGCGGCAGCATTCAAGGCAAAACCGTGGCGTGGATTGGTGATGGCAATAACATGTGCCACTCTTATATTAATGCTGCGCGACAATTTGACTTTACATTACGCATTGCTTGCCCAGCAGGCTTTGAACCTAATAGTGACTTAGTAGCCACCAACAGTGATCGTGTAACCGTTATGCAAGACTCTCAAGCAGCAGTAAACAATGCTGACCTTGTAGTCACTGACGTATGGGCCTCAATGGGCCAAGAAGATGAGCAAGATGATCGCCTAGAAGTGTTTGCACCTTACCAGGTTAATCATGCATTAATGAAAAGCGCCGCCAGCGATGCACTCTTTATGCATTGTCTGCCTGCGCATCGTGGCGAAGAAGTGAGTGCGGAATTATTAGAAGACCCTCAATACAGTGTTGTTTGGGATGAGGCAGAGAATCGCCTTCATGCTCAGAAGGCATTGATGGAGTTTTTGCTCGCCTAAATCAGACGATTAAACGCAGTAAATTATTAATACTGATAAAAAAAGGAAAATCACCTATGAAAAATAGTATAAAAATTTTAATGCTAGCAATAGTCTTAACCGGCTGCGCATCACAAGAAACACCTAGAGATGTATCGACGGTTTCATCGGATAAAATTAAAACCTTACTGCCACCTAAAGTCACCAAAGCTGACGAAAAAGGGTTAAGCATTCGTTATGCACAAGTATCTATGGGTTTTGATGCGACGTGTAATCCGTTTAAATCGTTTAGCGACAAGCTCAATGATTGTAACGAGTTGCCCGAAAACGTCAAAACCTTAGCCGTTGATCATTGCGACCAATTCGGTAAAAAAGCGGTTTTTATGGGTAACAAGACGACTATGCTGCAAATGACACTTTCGACGTTTACTTGCCAAGATAAAGACTGATTTAACTAAAGTGCTTTTACAACAACTAAAAAAACCTTGTGAGTAGTTGCAAGGTTTTTTTTGGCTTGGGTAAATGCATAGTCACAATCACTTAAATGTGATTTTGATCATAAATTTCAAGCGGATTCTTCGGAATTACCCAGACAATAAGCGAGCAACTCAAAAGCTCTTTAATGGCTCATTATTTTCCGCATACTTAGCAAGCATGCCACAGATCTCGGCTAACCGACGACGAGTTGCACCACTTAATTTAGCCGCAGCAATAAAGCCATGAGTGCAATCGTCTAAATGAAGGTGCGACACAGGCACTTGCGCCTGCTGCAACCTCTCCACCAAGTCCAAACCCTCATCTCTTAGAATATCGTATTCCGCAGTCACAATAATTGTGTCAGGCGCCTTACTCATATTTTCCATAAAAGCCAAATTCATGCTGTCTATCTCAGACTGATTAACACTACCTAAATAACATTCGTGAAAAAAGTGCGCGAGCCGCTCGGTTAAAAAAAGGCCTTTGCCATAACGCTGAAAAGATTCGGACTGGTAACGGAAATCCACTAACGGATATAATAAAAATTGAAAGGCAGGTCTTGCGGTTAACGTTTTATTAGGAAGACTCGCTGAAAATAATTGCATAGCCAATATGGCAGCAATATTACCGCCGGCACTATCACCGCCAATGCCAATGGCTCCTACCCCTAACTGTAAACGTTCGGCATTATCAATAATCCAGTTCCATGCCACGATACTGTCGTCTAACGCAGCCGGATATTGACACTCTGGCGCCAACCTATAATCTACCGCAATAATATTTATTTGCGACTGACAGGCGAGCATGCGACAAAAATTATCATGACTAGCAAAACCACCCATCACATAGCCACCACCATGAAAATACACCATTGATAACTTCGCAATACCTTGCGGGCGATAGATTCTAATTGGTATTTCACAGTGACTCGCCGGCACCATAATATCGGCAGTCTGCACATTGGAATATCGGGGGATACCAAATAATTTGTCAAACCCATCATATATTCGGCGGATACTTTTAATCGATAGTTTTTCCATACCTGGGCCTAGGCTGGAGAGCTTACAGAGTACGCGCTGACCTATAATGAGTTTCATGTTGATGCGCCCATTTTTAATTTTCTTTGTTTGAACATTAAAATATCTCTGATCAATTACAGAGGAAGGATAGGACTATTGAGTTTAAAGCCATAATCACAGCCGCCCACGACTATCTTTTGACTTAACTGACGGTGAATGTAAACGCCCTCCTATTCTCCTATTAACCCCTTAACCGCCTGCTGCCATCCCGCATAAAGTTTTTCCGCCTCGCCCTCGCTCATCACCGGCATATAATCCTGCCGCTTCTGCCAAACATCGGCAATATCCTCAGTCCCTACAAACACACCCGCACCTACCCCAGCCAAACTCGCTGCACCCCAAGCCGTTGCTTCGGTTACTGCTGGTACTTCAATTTGCAACTGCAAAATATCTGCTAAAAACTGGCAAACAAATTGATTCACTACTAAACCACCATCGGCGCGTATCACCGCCGGTGATGCATCAATGTCCGCCTTCATGGCAGTCACCAAATCTCGTGTCTGATACGCTTGCGCCTCTAATGCCGCACGCGCAATATGGGCCGAAGTAGAATCACGCCCTAAACCCATAATGGCACCACGAACATCAGGTCGCCAATACGGCGCCCCCAAACCTGTTAATGCCGGCACAAAATAAACACCGTCATTACCATCCAAACTTTTGGCCATCCCTTCACTTTTACTGGCATGATCAAACAGGGCTAAACCATCACGCAACCATTGAATCGCCGCCCCCGCAATAAAAATAGAACCTTCTAAGGCATAGGTGATTTTGCCATTTAACTGATAAGCAATCGTCGTGACTAAACGCTGTGTTGATGTCACTGGCTCAGAACCTAGATTCATTAACATAAAACAACCGGTACCATAGGTCGACTTAATCATGCCGGTATCAAAACAAGCCTGCCCTACTAGCGCCGCTTGCTGGTCACCAATCATTGCACAAATAGGTAACTCTGCTCCTAATAAGGACTTAGCCACCACACCAAAATCAGAAACGTTATCACGCACCTCTGGTAACATGCTGCGCGGAATATTAAATAAAGCCAGCAGTTCATCGTCCCACTGCCCAGTGGCGATATTCAGTAACAAAGTACGCGACGCATTCGTCGCATCGGTAGCATGTACTCTGCCTTCGGTCAGCCGCCATAATAAAAAAGTGTCGATGGTGCCAAACAATAACTGCCCAGCTTCTGCTTTTTTACGTACACCTTTAACATTATCGAGTATCCACGCTATTTTTGTCGCCGAAAAATAAGGATCGAGCAACAAGCCTGTTTTAGCCGATACCGTTACCGCTTGGCCTTGTGCTATTAACTCATCACATACCGCCGCCGTTCGCCGATCTTGCCAAACAATGGCGTTATAGACGGGCTCACCGCTTTGCTTATCCCAAACCACCGTTGTCTCTCGCTGATTGGTTATGCCAATCGCAACCGTGTCGCTTATGGCTGATGGGCTTGTCTGCAATACCTCACGACACACTTGTAAAGTGTCTTGCCATAGAGCTTCGGGATCTTGCTCTACCCAACCCGACTGCGGATAACTCAATGTTAGCTCTTGCTGACAAACCGACTTAATCTCACCCTGCGGAGTAAATAAAATAGCACGCGAGCTAGTAGTGCCTTGGTCAATGGCTAAGAGCAAAGGGGAATCTGACTGGGCCATACATACCTTCCTATTTATCATGAGTATAAATATCTTGAAGCGTTTACCAACATGCACTGCATCTTTATTATTGTAGGCATTTTTTGTTGGGGAAGTGAGTGAGTTATTTTCGCTTACTAGCCGTTCAAAAATACTGTCAACAAAGCAAGCCTGGTTATAGATTAACCATGCTTTAGATGTTTGCACCAAACAGCAAAAAAGTTGCCTATTAAATCAACAAAAAAACATTTTATTGCGTTGGTTTAAATAAGAATAAAAAAAAATATTTTAATTCGAAAATAGTTTTAAGCGAGTTTTCTTACCGTTTTTTTAGCCCTTCACTTTAGCCATCTTTCCCTTAGCGTTAGTAGCCGCAAACAATATAAGTTATCCACAGCTAATTCACAGTAAAAGCTATGAGTTTTGCTATTGCATAATTGCCTCGACCGCACTATCTTGTATCTCCGTTGGCCAACAACCCCAAGATGTAGGGGTTTTTGAGGATTTTAGTAAAAAAGTAGATGCCAAAGCGGCGCTACCTAAAGTAAAGCGGCCAAAAATGAACAAGCGAATGTACAAAAAGCATTCAAAGCACCAACTTAGGACCAATTTAGCACCACGATCGCCGATTTTGTTTGCTTTTTAGTCGCTTAATAGGAAGCAAAAAATAAACAATTTAAAAAAAGAAATACACAGGCTTGTCAATATTTTGACTAGCTTAACAACACACAAAGCACCGGACACACACTAACACCAATAAGAAATACGTTTTAAACATCAGACTGAGGAGTCAACATGCAACAAACTGAGGCCAATACTTCGAGCCCAGCTCAAACTCAAAGCAGCCCAACTGCTTCCGGTTCACTTAATTCAGACACCATTGATATGACAGCAACGGCACCCGGCCAAATACGCGTTATTAAACGTAATGGAACGGTAGTGACTTATGATGTCAGCAAAATCAGTGTTGCTATTACTAAAGCATTTTTAGCCGTAGAAGGCGGAACTGCTGCTGCATCAAACCGTATTCATGAAACAGTTACCCAATTAACCGAACAGATTACCGCGATCTTTAAACGTCGCATGCCTTCTGGCGGTACTATTCATATTGAAGATATTCAGGATCAGGTAGAATTAGCCCTGATGCGCAGTGGCGACCAAAAAGTAGCTCGCGACTATGTACTTTACCGCGAAAAGCGCTCACAACTTCGCGCTGAAAAGCTACAGGCAGAAGCCTTACCCGAAACCAATATTAATGTTGTACTCGATGATGGCACAAAACAGCCTCTTGATTTACAACGTCTTCACACCATTGTGAACGAAGCTTGCCAAGATCTTGAAAGCGTTAGCGCTACCGAAATCCTCGACGAAGCACTTAAAAACCTTTATGACGGCGTATCACATACTGAAGTGAACACTTCATTGGTTATGACCGCTCGTACTATGGTCGAACGTGACCCGAACTACAGCTACGTCACTGCGCGTCTATTAATGGACACCATTCGCAGCGAAGCACTTAAATTTTTAGGCGTTGCCTCCTCAGCAACACAGTCAGAAATGCAGGCGCTTTATGGCAGTGCACTATCGCAATACATTGTTAAAGGTATTGAGTTCGAATTACTTTCACCCGAACTAGCGAGCTTCGACCTAGAACGTCTTGGTAAAGCCCTAAATGCTAACCGTGATTTACAGTTTACTTACTTAGGCCTGCAAACACTTTATGACCGCTACTTTATTCATAAAGACGAAATTCGTTTTGAATTACCACAAGTCTTCTTTATGCGTGTTGCCATGGGTCTTGCTGCACAAGAAGACGATAAAAACAGTCGCGCTATCGAGTTTTATAACTTGCTTTCGTCGTTCGACTACATGAGCTCTACACCGACATTATTTAATGCCGGCACACTGCGTCCACAGTTATCTTCATGCTACCTCACCACTGTGCCTGATAACTTAGACGGCATTTATAACGCTATTCATGATAACGCCATGTTGTCTAAATGGGCTGGCGGCTTAGGCAATGACTGGACACCGGTTCGCGCATTAGGTGCTTACATTAAAGGAACTAACGGCAAATCTCAGGGTGTTGTGCCATTCTTAAAAGTGGTTAACGACACGGCAGTTGCGGTTAACCAAGGCGGCAAGCGTAAAGGTGCTGTTTGTGCCTACTTAGAAAGCTGGCATCTCGATATGGAAGAATTCCTTGAGCTGCGTAAAAACACCGGTGATGATCGTCGTCGTACTCACGATATGAATACCGCTAACTGGGTGCCTGATTTATTTATGAAGCGCGTCTTCCAGGATCAAGAGTGGACGTTATTTACACCTAACGACACACCTGACTTGCATGACCTGTACGGCACAGCATTTGAAAACCGTTATAACGAATACGAAAAAATGGCTGACGAAGGAAAAATCAGCGTATTCAAACGTGTTAAAGCACAAGACTTATGGCGCAAAATGTTAGGCATGCTGTTCGAAACAGGACACCCATGGGTAACGTTTAAAGATCCTTGTAACTTACGTTCGCCACAGCAACACGCTGGTGTGGTTCACTCTTCGAACCTTTGTACTGAAATTACACTAAACACTAGCGAAGAAGAAATTGCTGTTTGTAACTTAGGTTCTATTAACTTGCCACAGCATATTGGCGAAAACGGCCTTGATATTGAGAAGCTGAAAAAGACCGTTGATACTGCTGTACGCATGCTTGATAACGTCATTGATATTAACTACTACTCAGTACCACAGGCGCGGACATCTAACTTACGTCATCGTCCAGTTGGCATGGGCATTATGGGTTTCCAAGATGCGCTTTATAAGCAGCACTTTGCTTATGGTTCTGATGCCGCAGTTGAATTTGCTGACCGCTCAATGGAAGCCGTAAGTTACTTTGCTATTCAAGCTTCATCGCAATTAGCCGCCGAACGTGGCAGCTACTCAAGTTTTGACGGATCATTATGGAGCCAAGGCATACTACCCATTGACTCTCTTAAAATCTTAGAAGAGCAACGTGGTGCGGACTTTATTGAAGTTGACCACAGCCAAACATTAGATTGGGATGGCTTGCGCCAAACGGTTAAAAAGCAAGGCATGCGTAACTCTAACGTTATGGCTATTGCGCCAACGGCAACCATTGCCAATATCACGGGTGTATCTCAATCTATTGAGCCGACTTACCAAAACTTGTATGTTAAATCTAACTTGTCAGGTGAGTTTACGGTTATTAACCCCTACTTAGTGAGAGACTTAAAAGCGCGTAACCTTTGGGATAGCGTCATGGTCAACGACTTAAAACACTATGAAGGCAGCGTGCAGCAAATTGCTCGCATCCCAGATGACTTAAAAGAAATTTACGCAACCGCATTTGAAGTTGAGCCACGCTGGATTGTTGATGCTGCAAGTCGTCGCCAAAAGTGGATTGACCAAGCACAGTCATTAAACTTATACATTAACAATGCTAACGGCAAAAAACTCGACATAACTTATCGTATGGCTTGGTTCCGTGGTCTTAAAACCACTTACTACCTCCGCTCATTAGCTGCGACAGGTACAGAAAAATCAACCATCGAATCAGACAAGTTGAATGCTGTTTCATCAGCCAGCGATATGCCTGCTCAAGCAGCACCTGTGCCTCAGGCTTGCTCGTTGGATGATCCAGATTGCGAAGCTTGTCAGTAATAAAGAGCGAAGCTTGTCAGTTAAAAAGAGCCAAGTATGTCAGTTAAAAAGACACGCTTATTAGTGAACTAACAGACTAAAAAAAACGTAAATAGAATTTTAAATATTAATTTATAAAATACTAATCGATAAAGAGGAAAACCAATGATCAGTTGGGATGAATACCAAGAAGAAGGCGCAGTTGCAGAAGCAACACCAGCACCGGTTGTAGAAGCTGCACAAACAGCGCTTCAAGAAACGGCAGCAGAAGTGCAAGCAGCGCCATTAGAGCCAGCAATCGAAGCATTGGTTAACGCCGCCGCCGAAACTGCAGCACCCGTTAATGACACACTTGATCGCACTGCCTTTGAAAACAAGACAGACGAAAACCCTGCCATTGCAGAAAACATTGCTAACGCTGCTAATGTTATTGCCAATATGGATGTATCTGCCGGACTCGAAGAGCTCGAAACAAGCGGACAGCGTATTCAAGTTGACCAAAAGCGCATGATTAATTGCCGCGCCGATTTAAACCAGCTTGTGCCCTTTAAATATGACTGGGCTTGGCAGAAATACTTGGATGGCTGTGCCAACCATTGGATGCCGCAAGAAGTTAATATGAATGCGGATATCTCTTTGTGGAAAAGCGAAGATGGCCTAAGCGAAGACGAGCGTTTAATTGTTATGCGCTCACTGGGTTACTTCTCGACCGCTGATTCATTAGTGGCTAACAACTTAGCTCTAGCGATTTATCGTTTAATTACTAACCCAGAATGTCGTCAGTATATTTTGCGTCAAGCGTTTGAAGAAGCCATTCACACCCACGCTTACCAATACTGTATTGAATCGTTAGGCATGGACGAAGGTGAAGTCTTTAACATGTATCGCGAAGTGCCATCAGTGGCTAAAAAAGCGTCTTGGAGCTTAAGCAAAACGCATTCACTCTGTGACCCCTCATTCACCACCGGCACACCAGAAACCGACCAAGAGTTACTGCGTAACTTAGTTGGCTTCTACGCCGTTACAGAAGGTATTTTCTTCTACTGTGGTTTTACCCAAATCTTGTCTATGGGTCGCCGTAATAAAATGACCGGGGTTGCTGAGCAATTCCAGTACATCTTACGTGATGAATCAATGCACCTTAACTTTGGTATTGATGTTATCAACCAAATTAAGCTAGAAAACCCGCATTTGTGGTCAGAAGAGTTCCAAGAAGAAGTCATTCAAATGATTTTAGAAGGTACGCAAATTGAAATTGAATACGCGCGTGACACTATGCCTCGCGGCGTACTAGGCATGAATGCCAAAATGATGGAAGGCTACTTGCAATTTATTGCTAACCGTCGCCTTGCTCAACTCGGCTTACCTGAGCAGTATCCAGGTGCGCAGAACCCGTTCCCGTGGATGTCAGAGATCATGGACTTGCGCAAAGAGAAAAACTTCTTTGAAACGCGCGTTATTGAATATCAAACAGGTGGTGCATTAACTTGGGATTAGTTCTTTGATTCCAACACTGTGTTCGCACAAAAAAGGACAGCCGAGGCTGTCCTTTTTTGTGCGCAATGAAAATAGACTTAATTAGAGAATTTAAGACCAATGGATCGCGACACACTTTGGCCACCATCCATAGTATGTCTTAAACCAGCAGTATCCATATACCAATCATTAGCCACTTTGCGAACGTTAACGCGCAAATGCATTGTCTCATCACGAGAGTAACCAAATGCCGACTGATAAAGAAAAGGCCCCTTACAGCTAACTAAAATACGTTTAGGTGATTCTTTTATAATGGCTATTTCATCACAGCTACCGGCTTTAAGCGCCCTAAAGGAAGCCGTATAAACCAACTTATGCCAGCCCTGCGTTGCAGCTATTCTTTTTTGTCCCGCCGCTGAGTAAAAGGCTTTTATTTCATCATCAAACTTGCTGTCGCTGGTAATGGCTTTTTGAAAATCCAAAAAAACCTTCATACCGGGATGATCCGCATCTTCTGGCTTAACAAAGCGATCATCTACTGTGGCGCAGGAATATAAAAATAAAACAGACAACACTACAGCACAATTTTTTATCATGGCTTTTTTTATCATAACCTTTTTTATCATAACCTTTTTTATCATAACCTTTTTTATCATAACCTCTTTATCCAAATATTAATAGGATATTAACATCATTAACTTCTGTTAGGCGCAAACTTTAACGAATCCGGAAAGCCCACCCTGTCACTACCAACCACTGCCGACCAACTAACAATTGCATATTTAACCCCCTTCTTAATAGGTAAGGATTCATGCACATAGCGATGGGTAGACGGGAAGAACACCAAATCACCTGCAACTGGCTGATAGGTATAATTCAAATGATTAAAATGCAGACCGCCGCCTTTATATTTATCGTTAAGATAAATCAATAAACTGACATCACGGTCAAAAGATTTTACCCATTGATTAGATTGCGGGTCGAGAACCTCACTATCGGCATGGCTTTTATATAAACCACCGGGTTGATAACGCAATAACTGTGGCGCTTCAAAAAATTCAATTTGCTGATGAATAACGGGCTCAATACATTGCACAATAGCGCGATTCATCCAACTGACAACTAAATCCTTATGCTCCAACATATCGACAGACTGGGTCACTCGGTCAGGATCTCTTTTTTGTACAACTTGACCCTGCTCCTGTGAGCGCTCTTCATCTTTTAAGGTAAGCCATACACGCTGTTGCTGCTCAGCTAAGCGAATCATTTTTTTACATTCAGACTTAGAAAACACACCTGAATAAATATGCACACCCACAGGAGCTGTCCGATTGGGTGAAGGGTTGCCACAACAATCAGTGAATTTTTTTCCACTTAGGCAATAACATAATATACTCAAAAGACGTTAATCCTTAACTGTAAAAACGTTTAATACAGTGACAAACATAATCAATAGTGTCATCACTTAACTGTACCGCAGAGGGTAACCAAAGACCACTATCACCCATTAAATTCGAAATAGGATGCTCGCCATCTACATTATATGCAGGCTGTTTATTGATGGGCGGATACATAACACGCGTACCAACATTCTGGTTTTTAAGAAAAGCCATTAATGGGTCTCTAGACTCGGCGATAACATCAATAAACCATGGCGTGGTATGCGTTAAGTCTTGCGCAAAAAATGTAATTTGTTCAACAGTAGCTAACTGATCTTGATACCGTTGATAAATTTCTTTTTTACGCTCTACACGCCAAGGCAATTTTTTCATTTGCTCGATACCAATACATGCTTGTATATCAGTAAATTTAAAGTTCAAACCCAAACTCTCATGGTAATCATTACCACCACCGCTGCGACCAAAATCTTTTAACTTACGTACCTTATCGGCAATAACATCATCATTTGTAACAACACAGCCGCCCTGCCCAGTTGAAATAATTTTTGGCGCCGAAAATGAAAAACTTCCCGCCACTCCAGCCGTTCCAATATGTCGTCCATCGGGGTAACGTGAACCTAACGATTGTGCGGCATCTTCTAATAACTGCAAATTATGTTCTGCAGCTAAATGCTCAAAAGCATCAATACCCACTAATGGATAACGACCATTGGCTGACATAAACATAATAGCCTTGGTCTTATCGGTAATGGCCTCACGCACACAAGCAATATCTAAACATAAAGTAGCAGCCTCAACATCAACAAATATTGGCTCAATACCAAACATTTTTAGCGAATTCGCTGTCGCTATCATTGTGTAGTTAGGCACAATTACCTCATCACCTGCCTGCAAACCACAGGCCAACGCGGCTAAGGAAAGACTAATGGTGCCGTTATTCACTACAATGCAATGCTTAGCGCCCACATACTCCGCTATTTTATTTTCAAATACTTCGGTCTGCTTAAATTCGGTGACAAAGCCACCGCCATCCATATATTCACTTAGCGATTGTTTTTCTTCGTCACCGAACCATGGCTGCATTTGCATGATAAATTCGCGATTGTTCATAAATTACCTAAATATTGACTAAACAAGTTAACTGAATTTTTATTAAACAAACTGGTATGCCTTTTTTTGCAACCTAACGACCTTACTTAACGAAAGTGTAATAGCTATAGTAAATCGCTTAGTTTAATAATGAGATCGTCTAAGTTAACCCTATTATAAAAATGAATAATGCTAGAAAGAATAGCACAGACCGCATTTTTCTCGCATTTAAAGCCATTATCTGGCGTTTAAATGTATTGCTCGCGTTTAAAGATATTAGCTAGTACTGAAATAACATGACTTTATATCAAGCAAAACTGGGTGTAACAAACATACGGCTATTTATTGATGCACTTAGCTGCCAATAAGTACTAGACGTTAGATGAATGGATCCTTAAATGCGATAAAAGCCCGATAAAAAACACAAAACAACAATGAATAATGTAAAATCAATAGCTAGTCTTTAAATAGTAACACTTTAAAACCGAGCCAAGGGCTGCATTACAAGCCACGAGTCAGCCAAACACTATGACTGAACACCATAAATAAAAGAGAAAAAATATGCCTTTATTCTACCGCCTACTTATTTGCATCGTTGTTGCAACACCACTATCTGCTGTTTATACCGGCTGGGTACACGACAACACCATTAACTACCTATTTAATACAGATGCTGCCATTGCCTTTTCAAGCACCGCAATACTCTGCATACTATTAAGCCAAATAAACTTTAGCGGCGCGTCGTTTCGCTTACCACGCATGCGTAAAGCCGCCGAAGGTAGAGAAATTGGCACGGTTAAGTGGTTTAGCGGCAGTAAAGGCTTTGGCTTTATTACCCGCGATAACGGCGAAGAAATTTTTGTACACTTTCGCTCTATGCAAAAAGACAGCAAACGCCTTGGGCCTGGTCTCGATGTTGAATACGCTGTCATTGATGGCGACAAAGGGCCAGAAGCTGCTGATGTGATTGTTGTATAAGCTTTAGCTTTACTACACTAACAAACCTTTCGCGACGGCCGCTAGGTCGTCGCAACGCGACGTCAATGTAATCTCAATAAAACATCAATGAAACTCTCCATTAGTATTTTATTCTTAATCAGTACAAGCAAAATACGCCGCATTGCGTCTTATGCTTTTATTGACACCCTCTTAGCAATAAAATACCTTTAGACTTAATCAATAATTATTCAATTTGTACAAAAGGTAATCACTTGAGATCAAATCGCGTTTATAGCACCGACCAAGGCCGCATTTGTCCATCGTGTGACCAAGCCAAAGATAACTGTCGCTGTAAAACCGCTGTAATGCCCAGTAAAAGTGACGGCATCATTCGTATACGTCGAGAGACTAAAGGCCGTAAAGGCGCTGGGGTGACCATTATTGATGGTTTAGCATTAGAAGCTAGCGAATTAAAGAAATTGGTCAAGAAGATTAAACAAAGCTGTTCGAGTGGCGGTGCTATTAAAGAGGGTAGTGTTGAAATTCAAGGCGAGCATCGTGAAGGCATTAAAGCATTACTAGAAAAAGCGGGCTATACCGTTAAATTATCGGGTGGTTAATTAATCAACATATGGCTCCTTGAAAAAAATCCATAAAAAAAGGCCTGCTAATGCAGGCCTTTTTCTTAACTCAGTTTATCTGTTTAGATAATCTTATAAATCAAACGATTTGCTAAGATCTAAAACGATGTAACCGTCGTTGCCATTGTCGCTATCAACACCGAATTGACCGCCAATAGTTAGCGCAGCAGTTAAACCAGCAACATCAGCTGAAGTAGATACTTCAACCCAGTTGTAGTCAGCATTATCTGCGTCTGAATCAACTTGACCAACTAAAAGGTTTACGTTGCCAACATTGTAGTTAGCAGTAATAACAGAAGAATCTGCAGTATCGTCACCAGCAGCATCTTCACCAGAAACGTCAGCGTAGCTTAAGCCAAGACCAGCAAAAGTAAGCGCTAAAGTAAGGTCAGTTTCGTTGTTATCACCCTGCCAGCTGTATGAGTAGTTAGTGTAGCTAACGTCAACACCTACATCACCAACAGTTGTTGCATAACCAACATAAATATCACGCTCAAGCGCTGAATTCATATCAATAGCCCAAACACCTGCGTAAAAACCGCCTGCTGAGTAATCGATAGAAGCGTATGCTGAACTTTCGTTTAACTGAACACCACGGAAGTAGTAATCAGATACTGCACCGCCAGTAAGGCTAACTTCTGCTTGTGCTAATGTTGCTGATGCTAATGATGCAACTGCAATTGCTTTAAATAAAGTTTTCATAGTGGATGCTCCGTAAATCTTGTTTTAATTAAGTTTGTATAACAGTAAAAGAACTTTTATATGCTTTCGTTCTGGTTAACAGATTAGGTAATGAACGCTCTAACGGCCAGACTTAATCGCGTTTAAAATTTACATTTAGTATTTTTAAACGCAAGAAACTTGCAAAAGTTACAGATTATAGGGATTTAACGTTAAATATGATTAAACGATGATCGCTTTTTGTAATAACAGCTTATAACTTAATCAATTAGGTGCATTTATAACGATTTTTATTATTCAGAAAATAAGCACTAGGTACTTGAAAATAAAATAAAAATAGATTTAAAAAATATTGAACAAGGCAACACCTAAACAACAGTTTATTTATTAAACTCATCAACAGTAAACTCTAACGATTAAGATATGCTTAACCCATTTTCACGCATCTTAGCCATTTTATAACGCAGCGTTCGCGGGCTAATACCTAGTTTTTCTGCTGCTTGTTTTTTTGAACCACCAGCATCATTTAACGCAGTAATAATAATTTCATACTCGCGTTGCTTTAAATCAGCACTGTAATTAACCGTCACTTCTTCTGATACTGCTTCACTCTGGTTATTACTTATAAGATCCTGATGACTATTAATATCTTGTTGCTGGCTATTAATAGACGGCTGAAGGCTTTTATTAATAGAAGGCTGAAGGCTTTTGTTGATAGATGGCTGAAGGCTCTGATCAAATAACAAATCATTAGGATAAATAGTATCGCCCGCTTGCAATATTAAAGCGCGCTGCACAATGTTATCTAATTCGCGTACATTGCCAGGCCACGCATAAGTGAGTAAGCATTGCTCGGCCTCTGAAGAAAAACCTACCTGACCACGACCCATTTTTTGTGCATGCTGTGATAATAAATATTCTGCTAAGGGAATAACATCATCTAAACGCTCTCGCAGCGCAGGCCAGCGCACAGGAAATACACTTAAACGGTAAAATAAGTCTTCCCTAAAATTTCCTTCGCTAACACAGTGCTTAAGGTCTCGATTAGTCGTGGCAATAATCCTGACATCTAACGCAATAACTTTGCGACCACCCACACGTTCAACTTCTCGCTCTTGCAAAACTCGTAACAATTTAGCCTGCAAAGATAAGTCCATTTCGGACACTTCATCTAATAATAAAGTACCACCATTCGCTTGCTCAAATTTTCCTGGCGCCGATTGATGCGCGCCGGTAAAAGCACCTTTTTCATGACCGAACAAAGTTGCTTCAAGCATTGTCTCAGGAATTGCTGCGCAGTTAATTGCAATAAAAGGTGCAGCTTTACGAGTGGAGTGAGTATGAATATAACGAGCAATAACTTCTTTACCGGTACCTGACTCACCAGAAATCAAAACGGTGGAATCAGTCATTGCTACACGCTTAGCCATTTGAAATAAATCACGACTTACTTGCGAAGCAATAACAGGACCGTCGTTTTCTGATAATTGCCCAACCGTGTAACGACGTACTAAATCGATTAAGGTACTAGGATCAAACGGTTTAACAAGGTAATCAACCGCACCAGATTGAATAGCACTCACAGAGCGATCGATACTGGCATAGGCAGTAATTAATAGCACCGGTAAAAAAGGATAATTTTTTTTAATCGCATCTAATAGCTGATGACCGTCCATGCCGCCCATATTGACATCCGAGATCACCATATCGAAACGCTGTTGATTCAGGCTCTCTAGTGCCTGCTCACCTGAATCGGCAGCCACGGCATTTAAACCCGATAATTCAAGCGTGTCGACAATAGCTTCTTGTAAGGCAAGATCGTCTTCAACCACTAAGATGGTGGTTAGTGTTTTGGTAGCTGATAGCGTGGCATCATTACTATCAATACATTCTACTGATGCGCTCATAAGGTATTCTCTAACCCGCTGTTAAATGATGTGACGCGGCATGAATACAAGGCAGCTTAATTAATGCCTGTGTACCACAACCTTCGGTTGAGGTTAATTCAAACTCACCTTGATGCGCTTTAACTACTGCACGAACCACTGCTAAGCCCAAACCTGTGCCTTGTGATTTCGTTGAAACAAATGCTTCTTCTTGCTGCAAACGTTGCATTATATTTTCGGGAATACCACAGCCGCGGTCTTCTATCGAAATTACAATGTCGCGGCCTTCACGACGAGTCGTTAATTGAATATCCGCACCCACTTCTGATGCTTGTAATGCGTTATTCACTAAGTTACTTAAGGCGCCAATCATGGTTTGCGTATTACAAATAATGCGTGAGTCACTAAAATCATTATTAATTAATAAGCTTGCTTTATTCGCTGACAGCGGCACATCAACGGCAACTTTTAACTCTTCAAGCATTGAACCTATTGTCATAGAGTCAGATAACGTAACGTCGCCTTTTGCAAATACCAACATGTCGCGTACTTGCTGCTCTAAATTATTTAAACGCGAAACAATTTTTTGCGAAAAGCGTTTAGTTTGTTCGCGTGTTAAATCACGCTCACTTAAATGACTGGCATATAAAATAGCTGCCGATAAAGGCGTGCGGATTTGATGCGCTAATGCCGAAACCATTCGCCCTAACGCTGACAAACGTTGGCCGCGGCTCACCTGTTCTTGTAAGCGACGCGTTTCGGTTTGGTCGGTTAATAAAATAATTTGGCCCGTTTCTTCTTCTAAAGAGCGCGTTGATAAACTCACGCGCTTGCCATTTTTCATAGAAATTTCATGGCCATCATCTTTTTGCGGCGCAAAAAATTCGGCAATAATATCTACCCACTTTCGGCCTTCTAAACCCGATGCTAATAATTCTTCGCCTGCCGGATTAATTTGCGAAACCGTACCCCAGCGATCTAACACCACAACACCGCCAGGCAATAAATCTAGTAGATTACTTAAACGGGCAGTGACTTGCTCTTTTGAGCGCACCTCTTGCTCACGCTGTAAATTCACCCGATCGAGTTCGTCGGTCAGTGCCGATACGCGCCCTTCGAGTGCACGATAAGATTCCGACAAATCATCGGACATGCGATTAAATAATTCAAAGGTTGCCTGTAGCCCTTCTTTACTATTGGTATCCAAGCTATCGATAGCGGTTGTTTTAGCGCTGGAATTAGCGTCGGTAAAATCAGAGGCGGTTACTGGCGGCATAATGCATCTCGGTATTCGATTGAGTGCATGGTTGAGAGCGATGCGAAAATAAGACAATCGCCACAGTTTCAACACATACATTACTTAATACGTTGATTCTGCAAGCAGTGTGCCGAGAAGAATTAATACAATAATATCAATTAGTTATATTATTTTATGAGTAAAAATTAGACTCTCGAGTCAATCTTTTGTCATAAGTTAAACAATTGACGGGGCTAACAACAAAAAGTCCCAATGATTAAGCGCGATTTAAATCATACTTGCGCATTTTTTCAACCAGTGTGGTGCGTCGAATTTGCAGCTTGTCTGCCGCTCTCGCAACAACGCCGCTGGCGTCATCCAACGCTTGCTGAATTAAGTTTTGCTCTAATGATGCAATGTAGGCTTTAAGATCAATACCTTCGTGCGGCAGCAATGGTTTAGCATCAATATTAACGATGTTGGCGACGGCTTGCAGTGCCGCTAAATGCTGACCTTTTGCCTCTTCGCCTTCATCTTCGTTGGGTTCTTCGACATAACGAAATTTCGCCGGTAGATCTTTTACGCCAGCAACGCCATACGGATACATAATGGCCATGCGTTCAACCAAGTTGGCTAACTCGCGCACATTACCCGCCCAGTTATGTTGGCAAAGCGACATAATGGCGGCCGAGTTAAAGCGTATTGAGCCTCGCTGCTCGTTCTCTAGCCGTGAAATGAGTTCATTTAATAGCAGCGGCAAATCTTCTACGCGCTCACGTAATGCTGGCATTTCTATGGGAAATACATTTAAGCGGTAATAAAGATCTTCGCGAAAATCACCACTTTCAATCATAGTATCTAGGTTTTTATGTGTTGCAGCAATTATGCGCACATCAGCATGGTAAGTTTTGTTTCCGCCCACTCGCTCAAAGGTTCTTTCTTGCAGGGCACGCAGAATTTTAACCTGCATATTCAGCGGCATATCGCCAATTTCATCTAAAAATAATGTACCGCCTTGGGCCATTTCAAAGCGTCCAGCACGGCTGCTAATGGCGCCAGTAAAAGCACCTTTTTCATGACCGAACAATTCGCTTTCTAATAACTCTGGCGGAATAGCACCGCAATTAACCGGCACAAACGGCTGCTGACGGCGCGGCGAATGGTAATGTAAGTTACGCGCTACCACTTCTTTACCGGTACCAGATTCGCCGGTAATTAACACCGTGACATCTTTATCGGCTACTTGCGCCATGTGTTCGCGCACCTGTTGAATTTTTCGACTAGTGCCAACTAAGCTGCGAAATAATTGAGGGTCACGATGGACGTTGCGATTAAACGATTCACTGTGTTGCTCGCGATACACTTGGGCACGATGTAAATCATCAACAATACGCGCATAGTTAGGTGGCATTTGTATTTGTGAAATAACCGGGCGCATGATATCGGGGTCTAGCGAGTGATCGACGGGGGTATTTTTTATAGCGCCAGACTCTGAATTAGCGGTTTGAGGTGAATTAACAGGGTGATCAACTAAAATCACCGGAAGATGATTTTGCCATTGCTGTGCAATAGCCAAACGCTCATCTAACGGCTGGGCATCATCACCCAACACCAACAATGTTAGATTGCCATCGTCATTGCTCGCCTGAACGTCGGGATCTAGCCACTCTTGATAAGACAATGCCCGCACGGGCTCGCCAATAAAGTCAAAAACTAGCTGTAAATCCTGTCGTCTGCGCTCATCACTATCAACAATAACAATGCGTGTTTCTTCCCACATAAACTTCCCAAATACCTTGCTCAGTCATTTATGCCTTAAGATTCAGCATAAATGTCATAGTTTTGACCAATAAGGCGGGAGTCTTGAAAAGCGATAGCTTCGCAGTCAAAACTCTGACACTTTTGAAGCCGAGATTATGTAAGAGAATGCTCGAGCAAGCAATGCTTATTCGTAAAAAAACCTTCAAATTCATTCACTTCTCAAAAAAAAATGATAACGCCCGCACAAAAATCGCTAGCGCAAAAATAACAGGGCTTAAAAGGGAGGTTTTTAAACTGAGAGGGGAATATTTTAATGGTGACAATAATAAATGCTTATTTAACGAGCAAAAAACTACAATGAAGACGTCGATACATAATGATCGGTAGCTGATCGTCCCATATTCACTTCATTAAGCTTGGCGGACAACACATCACGCTCGGCAGCACATTGCTGCTGCATAGCTTGATAAATAGTCGCCAACTTTTCAAGGCCGGGCTTTAACGCCTCTAACGATGAACTTTCATACTTACCTGCAGCCGCTGCTGATGCGTTAATGGCGACAATTTCGGCTTCAACGCAGGGCTGGGTATAGTCATTCAACTGCGAGATACTTAACCAGTCTGCCGCTGCATAAGCGGCTTCAAAAGCGTTAATCAATTGGTCCAGTGACGGCGTTGCCGCATCACCTAATTGCCATACTGGTGATAATGTTTTATTCAAAATCACCCCCAACTAAACCGAAACTGATTCACTGGATGCTTGAGATAAAACCTCAGACCGAATGTCATTCCAGCCAGCCTGAAGTTCCCGCAGCACATTGGCGGACTGATCAAGCGCTAACTCATCATTATTGCTATTGGCTTCACTTAACCGACCGGTTACAAAGGTATACAGCGCAGAAAGGTTCGTGCCTAAACTTTTTTGCTCAGCGTCTACATTAACACTATCTAACAAGCCGCCAACAATACCAATAGCCTTACTAATAGCCTCGCCTTTACCGGCTAAATCGCTTCGCTGCATGCAACCTTTCGCTATTGAAATTTGTTCTAAGGCACCCGCAAATAACATTTGAATTAAACGATGCGGATCAGCATCGACAACACCGGTTTGTGTATTGATAGATTTATATTGTTGCCCTGCTTGTAAGTTTTTCATTCGTCTCTCTTTTAAATGCTAACTTCTCTCTTTTAAATACTATCTTCACTCTTTTAAATACTATTTTCTATAAAACTTCTTTTTCATATTATCTGTGTTCAGTAAGTATTATTTAGCTGTTATTACTAAACTCTAACTATCGTTACGATTGTTGTTGGAGGATATTTGAGAAATTGAGTTCAACTGGCTCAGCAAAAAGTTACCGTTAGATTGTAAATTTGCAACGAGCAAATCAAGTGCTGCAAACTGCGCAACCAATCGATCCTGAAAAGCCGTTAAACGCTGCTCTTGTACTAATCGCTCATTACCAATACGCTCAACATCTTGGCTTAAACCTTCGGTGCGTGCATCAATAATACCCTGCTGACCACTGCCACCTAAAAAGCCTTCAACGACTGACTGCAAGCGCGTAATAACACCTTCGGGCGCATCTAATTCTGCGGCGGTAATTTCAGTAAAAAAGGCATTGCCTTCCATTAAACTAATCACTGAATCAGGGCCGGCCTCGTTAGCCGTGAGGATCATTTTTGCATCTGTACCACCAGTACCGTCGTCAACCAACACGAGTGACGCCGTTACACCTGGGTTATCGCTTGCGTTATTAATAAGGTCGCGCACACCGATTAAAGTGTTATTACCCTCAAGCGCTGAAAAACTTACGGTAAATCTCTCTTCGCCAACACCAATATCTAAATTACCTTCACCAACCTCTGTATTAACAGTGTCATAACTCACCGATTCAAACTGACTATTTTGAGCAACCGGGTTGCCATCTGCCGCTAATAAGCGTGCAACATCATCAAAATTTGAATCAAGCAAGGCATTAAACTTGGCACTGTTCAACGACAGCAAACCATCACGATCTATGCTGATACCAATATCACTCAACGTCCGCACACCTTCTGGCTGCGTATTATCAACCGCTGTAAAAATGGTACGACGAAGTTGCGCATCTAAAGTACGTAATACCGAATCACCAACGAGCACACCAGCACTGTTCTCGTCCTCGCTACCACCACGACCTAAATCATCAATACTATTGGTTAAAGCATTAAAGTTTTCAATAAATTCATTAACCGCTGTTACCGCTTGCTGTGTGTTTTTCGAAACACTGACAGTACCTGCTGATGCGGTCTCAGTGATTGCTGTAATCGATACACCGGTAACAACTTCATCAAAAGTACGGCCCGATGTTGATGTAATCGTCTGCCCGTTAACTGTAATTTGCGCATCAACGGCCGCCGTTGCTTGTGTTAAGTTCGAACCCGCGATATCACCCACATCAAAAGTCAGCTGCGATAAACCCTGCGCATCGGTATGGTTGGTATCAATATCATTTACGCTAATACTAATTTCATTATCACTGCCGGTATCAGCCGCGTTAATCACTAACACTGGGCCACTGTCAGCGTTAATAACACTGGCCTCAACACCGGTGTTAGCTACTGATTCATTAATTGCCGCCGCAATATCATTTAGTGAGCTGTTGGCAGAATCAATGGCGACCGAAAATGAAGGCTGGCTACCCTGCTGAATAATCAGCGTGCCACCGCCAATAATAGAATCTGCACTGTTTATTGCTGTATTCGTGATATCAACAAAATGACTGCCTGTAAGCGACTGGGTTTCACCTGCTTCAAGCACTTCAATAGTGTAATTGCCTAAACCAGCATTAACTGCTGCACTCACAGTAAAAGCATCTTCATCCGAGGAGCTGGCGGTCCGTGCTTGAAAGGTACTGATATTGCCTATGGACGAAAGCGAGCCGTTGAACAGTGATACCGAACTTTTTAATAAACCATAAGCCGATATGCGCTCTGTCGCGATAGCTTCTTGTGTATCAAGGCGTCCAAAACGTAGCTGTTGTTCAGACGCCACAAGGCCATCAACCAACGTTTGCAGGTCTAACCCAGAACCAACACCAAGAGAGGAAACACTAGCCATATAAAAACACCTAATGCAGCTTTTTTAAGCTACACGTGAACGTCAAGTAAGTGGCCTTTTACTGTTGATAAATGGCCGGTTGAACCGTCTAATTGTTCCTGTAGTTCTCTTAAAATACGCAAATTCTGTGCCAGCTGACGCAGCTTTTCACTTGGTATTTCTCGAGCAACCTCATCGGTTTGGCTATCTTTAACGACTATCACTGTTTTACCGCTATGTTCATCGACAGTAAAGCGTAAATCACGCTGAATGAACTGCACCTGTTTAGATAACTCATTCGCAAGATCATTAAATTGCTGCTGAGTTGAGGGTTGAAAAAACGGCTGACTGACTAAATTTGAAGCAGATTGCGGCAATGTATTGCCGCTACTACCTATGACAGTGCTTATGTTAGCGCTTGAATTGCTGAATAAACGGCGCAGATTGTTATTGGTATTTTCAAAATGAAACTGTCGGCTGAAAGGATTAAACCCCTCGCCGACAGTTTGCAATACACCTATATTAGCCATGAGAAAAACGTTAGCCTTAAAAGAAACTCTACTTCATCGCATCAGCTACTTTCCTGCTATTGAAATGGTCGCTAAAAAAGCCAAACCATTAAGCAGCTGACGCCTAAGTATCTACTGAAGCAGACTTAATACTTGCTGAGGTAATGCATTGGCTTGTGCTAAAACCGAAATACCCGCTTGCTGAAGAATTTGATTCCGCGTCAAGCTTGCGGTTTCAGCAGCAAAGTCAGCATCTTGAATACGGCTTCTTGCAGCCGATACATTCTCAGATACGCTTTGTAAGTTTGAAATAGTTGATTGCAAACGGTTTTGAACCGCACCAATACCCGCACGAAGCGAATCAATACCCTGGATCGCCGCATCGACAACAGCAATAGCTGCTTGCGCACCCGCTTGAGTACCAATATTAGCCGAAGCCACATTGCTTAATGTGCTGGCATTAGCGGTAGTCGCCGCAAATAGGCCGCCGGCGTTAGCCGAAGTCACAGTAAAGGCCGAAGCCGCACTAAATGAAACCGAACCACCCACCACAAAAGCATCATCAGCCGCAGCACTAACCACATCAGCTGCGCCTGAATTAGCACCCGATGAAGTCAAACCTTGAACGGTTAAAGAAGACCCCGTACCAACTAAGGCATCAAATGTGACGTCTCGCCCTTCTTCATTAGTTAATACTAAAGTGCTTCCTTCAGAAAGCGCAGTTACACCAGTAACACCTGCTTGTTGATTAATCGCATCGGCTAAGCCTGATAAATCATTGGCGCTAGTCACGTTAACCGTAATACCCGCCGCATTAAAGTTAGTTGTTGTTCCCGCTGCATCAGTAGATCGCGAACCTAAAGTAAAGGTATAGCTAGCAACTGCCACACTAGAAATACGTACCTGAGTTCTAGCTTCGGCAGTTACGCCTGTTGTTGCCTCATTCGCATTAACCAAGCCCGCAATAGAATCTGCCGTTTGGCCAACACCAATATCCAGGGCCGGAGCCGATGTGCCTAATGGGCCACTCACTGTGAGATCTTCAGCAGCCACTACGGTATTTGCTCCCACCGCACCAGCAGCAATTGCGCTACTCAACGTACCCGTAGGCGCAACCGTGTTTGCACCAATGGCTGTAGCCCGTGCATTACCAATTGAGACACTAATGGTTTGGTTCGCCTCTGAACCCACTTGAAATGTTTCTGTACCAAAAGAACCATCTAATAATGCGCGACCACCAAACGATGTGGTTTCCGCAATACGATTTAACTCTTGCTGTAATTGTGAGACTTCTTGCTGAAGTGCCGCTCGCTCTGTACCAGAGTTCGTGCCGTTAGCAGACTGAATAGACAGCTCACGAATGCGTTGCAGAATATTGGTTGATTCTTGTAATGCACCCTCTGCAACCTGTGCGAGAGAGATACCATCATTCGCATTACGAATCGCTTGGTTTAAACCTCGAACCTGAGATGTAAATGCATTTGAAATAGCAAGACCAGCAGCATCATCTCGAGCACTATTAATTCGCAGACCAGAAGATAGACGGTTAAGCGATACATTTAGGGCTTCTTGAGAACTGTTAAGGTTGCGTTGTGCTGTTAACGAAGAAATATTGGTATTAATAATCTGAGGCATGGTGTAACTCCTTATCTGCAAATAACGAACCGGAAGAGTGGGTATAGCGTCTAAACCTAAATCTACCTATCTAATCTAAACCTAACTGCTTGTTTGCCAGTGGCAAATAAATGCCAACTTCAAACTTAGTTACCGATATAACGGCCGCTTCTATTGAAGCTTTAGGCTTTTTTATAAGCAAAAGTGTGAACTAGTCCAACTCATAGAAAGGTTTTGATCAATTGACCAAAAATAACAAATAGAAATAAACAGAAAGGACTTAAAAACGAGAAAAAGACATGAAAACTGTCGAGCAACATTACAAAAAACAAGATTATTGTTTGATATTTAATCGCTTATTGGAAATGAGCTTTGAATTGTAAAAACAGGCGGTTTTACAGGTTTTTTTTTATTACTCGGGTCACATTGCTTAAATTGTCAGCGCAAAAGAGGAAAAATCTTGGCCCGTAAGTAAAAAGCCATTCATTTTCTGTCGAAGTACGCAGCCAAATAAAGAGGTTTAGCGAAGAAAATTAAACAGCGAAAGACTAGAGACTTTAACAAAACTTTGCTGCGCAGCCTCTAATACAAAACTTTGAAACGATAAGCGACTGACCGCCTCGGCATAATCAAGACCACGTAACTCGTCCAGTACACCGGTGCTAATTAGGTCAAGACTTTGTTGACTGGCACGGGTCGATTCCAAGGTATTTAAGCGCGCACCAATTCGGCCTCGTCCAGACAGTAAATTATCTTGGATATTACTGAGATTATTGAGTGCATCACCAATAAACGCGCTTCTTTCGACAGGGTCGGTAAAGCTCGCCAAACTAGCGCCAATACGCTGCACTGTATTGAGCATATTTTCTTTACGCGTTGATTCAATAACAAAGGTATCCGTTGGGTTGGGAATATCACTGAACGTTACCTCCACACCGTTAATGTTAATGGGTGTCGCCAAATCGTAAGGCACATTAATACTCATTAACTGCCCATCCGATAAACGTTTTACCGAATAATTAGGGCCCACCGGTACAGCACTAGTCGTATCATTAAAAATAATGGCATAGTCTTCGGGAAACACCGCATCAAAAGCCGCTTGATCTACAACTAAGCCGCGACCTATTTGAACATCTGAGCTATTGTTGGCGCTCGCAGAGACCACGACGTTATTATTCACCGTAGCAATATCGGCAAACAACGCTTTACCGCTTTCGCTGCTGGCAATTTTTAGCCCATTAGCCACCTGTTCATAACGTACACCCTCATCACCTTGAAAAGCATAGTTATCCCCTACCGCCGAAAATGCCTCTACATTGGTTTTAAAACCCGAGAAAATATAACTACCGTTTTCATCACGCGCATTGGTCAAATCGACCAACTCTTGCAGCCGCTGATTAATTTCAACCGTAATTTGTAGACGATCTTCATTAGTTAGTGCGCCACTACCTGCCTGTATTACTAATTCACGCACACGATCAATAACGCCTTCAACGTTATCAATTTGAATTTCTGCTCGTTGTAATCGACCTTCGACATTATCGATATTGCGCTGATATTGCTTACTGCTGGTTAACTCAGACTCAAGTTCTAGGATTCGTGCCGATGCTACAGGATCATCAGATGGCTTAAGCACCCGTTGCCCAGATGCAATTTGCTCTTGCGTGCGGGCAACTTCACTGGAGGCATTGGTAATCCCTCTTAAACCTGTCGTATAAATTTGTGCTGACGATAAACGCATAAAACCCACTATTTAAGTGTCTGTTAATTAGGTCATGTAATTAGGTCATGAAAACGTATCACTTTGCTTTAGCCCAAAGGGCGTAAGCCAAAAGAGCGTTAGAAAAAAAGCTTTAACGAAACGCACCTAATAATGTATCAAAAATCTCTCTTGCCACAGTAATAATTTGTGCCGAAGCAGTATAAGCCTGTTGAAATTGAATTAAGCGAGCGGCTTCTTCGTCGAGGTTCACACCTGCCACAGAATCGCGTCTTGCTGTTGTTTGAAACAATAACGACTGCACCGCTTCGCGATCAATATTCGTGGCGCTAGTTTGCGCACCAACTTGTGAGACCAGCTGACTATAGCCCTGCGCAACACTCATCGAACCATTATCCAATATATCGGCCGTCTGTAAGCTAGCTAACGCTAAAGCGTTACGGTTATCGCCAACACCTGATTCATTAAACCCAATTGAAAAAGTATCGCCCACATCTGGCGCACCGGCAAGACTCACCTGATAACCCAAATAAACCGGCAATGGCTGCGGGGTCGGATTGGTAAACAAACCGCCTGAGGTACTAATAGTTGACCCTGCATCCGTAATAATATCAATGCTGCCGCCGACAACCGCTTCTTGATTATTGAACACAAAAATATTGGTAGCAACGCCATTAACATTAACAATTTCAAGCCTATCATTAGCATCGGCACCAAACTCTTCAAAGCGCAGGTCAGCACCATTCACAGACCTTACCGTTAGCAAAGTGCCATCACTACTTGCGCTAATCCCACTGCCAGCAAACACCTGGTTAATACGCTCAGCAAGGCTATCGCTAGTGAGCGGGTTAGGCAGCGGACCTAATGCCGGATCGGTTAACGTCACACCATTCAAGCGAATGCGTAACAAACCTAAATCGCCGTCATCAACAATATTCAAAGTTGCTTGAGTATTTGCTGTAGCGGTTACGCCGTTTAAAGTATTAATTCGCGCGGCCGCTGTGGCCGCCGATTCATCGGCTAACAAATTAACCGAGGTAACGCTCGTTGCACCTGTCGCAGCATTAACCGTATTAACGGTAATAGTCTCAGTAGTGATTAACGGGTTCGGATCGGGATAACCATTACTCACGCCGCTGCCAATAATTCCAACTTGAGCATCAAAGACATGTGCTGCTGTTGTTGCTATATAAGTAGAACTAAAATCTTGCGGCAATAAAGCATTATTTTGGTTTGGCGCAAACGTTTGATTTCTTAACGGCGGGCTTAACTGCTGTGGATTAAGTGGGTCGCTATTATCTAACACATCATAAGTCGACGCACTGGTGAAACGAATTAACAAAGGTGGCGACAATTGGCCACTATTGGCAAACGCCGGTAAGCTTTGCGCATCAACTTCACCAACGCGAATAATGCCGCCCTGTGAAATGACACCCGTACCCGAATTACCCAAGTTCGCATCGGCAATAATCGGCGAGCCTAAGGCCAATGATGCCGTATCCCGAACATTCACCGCCATGCTTTCAGCGGCCGACAGCGTTGGGCTAATTAAAAAACTATCACCATTTTGAAAACTACCCGAAGTTAAATTAATAGAAAAACCTTGATCGGTCATTAACGTCTGCGGAAAGCTATTAGATAGCATACCACTAGAGACAACCGTTTGATCGCTAGCACGCACTAAAGTGTAATTCAGCGCACCCGAGCCTCCCAAATTTAAACGATATTCACTACCCGTTAATTGACCAACATCACCAATAGATACCGATACGACACGGTCATTCGGAAAACCATTATTACTTGACGCTTTAACACGCTCACGCATTAAAGCATCGGTATTAACAGGAGTGAAAAAATCAATACCCTGCTGACCGTTTAAATCGATACCTGCTCGGTGCTGGGCATTAAACATATCCGTTACTGCTAGCGCCAATACACCTACATTACCTTTTGCAGAATCCAACACCTCATTTCGATAACGTAATAAACCACCCAAACTGCCACCAGAAAAACTTTCGGTAACAATTTGCAAATTGTTATTAACATCAATTGCCAGCTCAGTACGACTTGGATCCAACGGATTATCCATAGCCACTACACGGTTGGAATTGCTTCCTAAGACTAAAGGTTGGCCGCCCCCGACAAAGACATTAATAATATTACCGTCTTGCTCAGAAGTACTAAATGAAACCAATTCAGAAAGTTGTCGTAATGCCTCTTCGCGACGATCTAATAAATCATTGACTTGATCAGACGTAGAAAAACTCTGTGCTGCAGAAATATCGCCATTTAATTTTGCAATACTCACGGCAAGTTGATCGACCTGAGAACCAATTGAACGAATTTGGCTATTAACATTATCTGTCTGGCCACCAATTCCTGCTTGCAACACATTAAATCGTTGCGCAAGACGCTCAGCTTCACTTAAAACCAGCTGACGCGCTGGTAATGAAGTCGGCGAATCTGCAACCGCCTGTAACGAAGAAAAAAAACTATCTAAGGCTGCAGTTAATCCCGTATTTGCGCCAGCAATAACCGAATCCAACTGGCCAATTTGTGCCGCAAAAGCGTCTAACTCGGCAAAATTTGCCGTATCAATACGTAATTGCTGAGTAATAAATTCGTTAGTAATGCGGCGTATAGTTTCCACTTCAACGCCATTGCCAACAAAACCGCCATTACCAAATTTTGGCGCATTGGTTTCAAGCACAACCTCTTGCCGGCTATAACCCTGAACATTAGCGTTAGCAATATTATGGCCGGTAGTGTTAATTGCCGTTTGGCTGGCAAGCAGACCTGTGACACCGATATTGAGCAAGCCCATTTATTGACCTCGACCTTTGCTATCTGCGTAAACCTTATTCATACAATGGCTGCTCAGACAGTGAAACCAATGTGGCATCGAATGATTCCTTTTTGAATACATCACGCTTAAGAATATCTTGTACTTTTTCAGCGTATTTTGGATCCGTGGCATAACCCGCATTTTGTAATGCTTGAATATAGCCAGCAGCATCAGTAGCTTTTTCTAACGCGGGCTGATAACGCGATTGTGAACTGACAAAATCAACATAGTCATTAAAGCTTTGTTCAAAAGAATTATAACGACGGAAACTCGCATTCACTTTAATTGGCTGACCGTCGTAGTACTCCAAGGTCTCGACAGGAGTCACCGGGCCAGACCAGCGGTCGTCTGCTTTAATACCAAATAAATTAAACCCATGCTGACCATCTTTACTGCTAGGTAAATGCTGCCCCCAACCGGTTTCTAGAGCCGCTTGTGCCAGTAGTGTAGAAGGCGCAACACCTAGCTTGCTTGCTGCTTGCTCGGCACTGTCATAGAGTTCAGTAACAAACGCTTCTGGCGATTCAAAGCGTACATTAATTGTTGCTAATGGAGTGTTTAACGCAGAGTCACTATTGGCTGGCGCAACAAACGCATTGCGTTGTTGAGTTATTCTTGCGCCTGCTAATATTTGTTCTATAGACATCGCTGCTGAGGATGAACCACTATTGTTATTCACCGAACGCTCGCCACCTAACTGACGTGACTCTTTATTTAACGGATGTGGCTCTCCACCTAACTGACGTGACATCGGCTCAGCAAACCCCAACCCTTTACCGCGGGTTAATTCAACGCTCCATTGGTCATCTAACATTTCTTGATAAAACGCTACTTGATCACCACCAAGGTAGCTGCCTTCAGAAAAAACGTTAGTGGCGCTTCGCATATTTTTTAGCATCATGTTAACGAGTATCGATTCAAACTGTTTTGACACTTCCGCCAGCGCGGCATTTTCATTAACCTGACCTAACTGCTTAATAGACTGCAAACCCTGTAAATCACTGTATACCGTACTATGAGCCGAACCATGACCACTACCATACACTGCGGGTGACGCAGATATCGAACTAGCATTGATGGATGTAAGTGCTGACATGATTAACCTATAAAAACTTATTTACTTCTCGCTTAATACGTTTTTGAATAATGCCTTATATAACAACAAGCTCAGCACGAAGTGCACCCGCTTGTTTCATAGCCTCAAGTATTGCCATTAAGTCACCGGGCGCTGCACCGACCAAATTCACCGCTCTAACTATTTCATTTAACTGCGTACCCGGATCAAACAAAAACATACGATTTTGCTCTTCTTCAATCTCAATACCGGAGTCAGCAACAATAGCTGTTTCACCACCCGCTAAAGCATTTGGCTGACTCACCGCTGCATTCTCAGCAACCGTCACAGTCAAGCTACCATGCGTAACAGCAACAGGAGAAACCTTGACACTACTACCCACAACAATCGTACCTGTTCGTGAATTAATAATGACTTTAGCTGAAGCCTGCCCTTGTTCTATCTCAAGATTTTCTAACATAGAAACATAAGTCACGCGTTGGTCAGCCGTGGCAGGTGAAGTCACAATAATTGAACCGGCATCCAAAGCTTGCGCCACATCCGGCCCAAAAACCGTATTAATACGATCGGCAACACGCTTAGCCGTGGTGAAATCCGAACGATGCAAATTAAAAATAATATTACTTGCAGTATCAAAACCACTATCAATCATCCGCTCAACCGTTGCACCGTTAGGGATACGGCCAACACTAGGCACATTGACGGTAATTTTTGAACCATCATTGCCTTGCGCACCAAAACCACCTACCACTAAATTGCCTTGAGCTAATGCATAAGTCTGCCCATCAATACCTTTTAAAGGTGCTAGTAATAAACTGCCGCCACGTAAACTTTTTGCATTACCAATAGACGAAACCGTAATATCAATTGTTTGGCCAGGCTTAGCAAACGCTGGAATTTCTGCATGAATAGCTACGGCAGCAACATTCTTTAACTGAAAGCGCGCACCTTCGGGTGTGGTAATACCAAACTGCTTTAACATATTGGTAAACGACTGCGTAGTAAAAGGTGTTTGTGATGTTTGGTCACCTGAACCATCCAAACCAACCACTAGACCATAACCCACTAAAGCGTTTGAGCGCACACCGGCAATAGAGGCCATATCTTTTAAGCGATCGGCCTGGGCGGCAACGGCGACAAACAATAGGCTAACTGTTAGCAACAGTTGCTTTAAGCGATATAAAGAACTACGTTGATGATTCATAAATGGCATCCTAAAAAGGCCAGACAGAAGAATTAAAGAAGCGCGAAGCCCAACCTTGTTTATTGGCTGCAGCTAAGTCACCCGTACCGCTATACGAAATACGCGCATCCGCAACTTTAGTAGATGAAATCGTATTATTAGAAGCAACGTCATCTGGACGAATCAATCCGCTAATGCGAATAAACTCTTGCCCATTGGTCAGAGTCATCCATTTTTCACCGCGAATGACTAACAAACCATTAGGCATAACATCAGCAATAGTCACTGCAATACTGCCCTGTAAACGATTTTGTTGATCAGTTTCGCCCGAGCCATCAAAACTCCGCGTCTGCTCAACATTAGTCAGTAAAGAATTACCTTTAATGTCAACCAACTTGCCTAAAATTGAATCTTCACCAAAATCAACTTTGCCATCTTTATCAATTTTTGTTTCAGCTGATTTACTCGATACCGTTCTCTCATTTAGCGTAACAGTAATAATGTCACCAGCCCGATAAGCGCGGCGATCGTCGTATAAATTCACACCCACTTCAGCGCTAAAAAGGCTACCGGCACTTAACGGCTTCTGACTTTTACTCGACACCTCAACAGGAGCAAACTCTGCGGTATCGGGTTTTTCTGCATGAGGCACAACAGCACAGCCACCAAGGAATAACATGGATATTGCTAGCCATTGAAGCTGCTTAAAAATCGGTATTTTAATCAACATTTTTTTCATTGCCTTCATCACCAACATCACTCTAACAATTTAAATATTCTGCGTAACAAATTGCAGCATTTGATCAGTGGTTTGTAATACTTTTGAATTCACTTCATAGGTACGCTGAGTGGTAATCATATTAACCAGCTCCTCAACAATATTGACATTAGAGTTTTCAATGCTGCCTTGACGAATAGCACCAAAGCCATTCAAACCGGGTGTACCTTGCTGAGCCGCGCCACTAGAAGCCGTTTCTAAAAATAAATTAGAGCCCATCGCTTGCAAACCAGCAGGATTAATAAAGTCCGCTAATTGCACGTTACCTACTTGTGTTGGTGCAGTCTCACCTGCCAACACAACAGACACCGTGCCATCTTGACCAATAGTGACTGTTTGCGCACCTTCAGGAATAGTGATCGAAGGCTCTAAGACTAAACCGCCTGCGGTCACAATTTCGCCGTCGGCACTTAAATGAAACTCACCATTTCGTGTATAAGCGGTGTTGCCATTAGGTTGTAGAATTTCAAAAAAACCACGACCATCAATCGCCATATCTAAAGGCTGATCGGTAACTTGCAAATTACCTGTGGTGAATTGTTTTTGAGTACCGACCACTCGCACACCGGTACCTAACTGCAGGCCCGAAGGTAATTGATTATTCTGTGCCGACTGCGCACCTGGCTGACGCTGAATTTGGTAAAGCAAATCTTCAAAGATAACTCGGTCACGCTTATACCCAGCAGTCGAAGCGTTAGCTAAGTTATTAGAGATGGTTGTTAACTGCTTATCTTGTGCAGTTAATCCTGTTTTACTGGCAAATAATGCTGCATGCATGGTGTAACCTCTACTTATTCAATCTGTGTTTAATCTTTTTTTCGGCTAAAATATTTATACTTGAACTTGCAAAACACGGGCACTGGATTCAGCATTTTCAGCCACGGTTTGCATCATCTTAATTTGCATTTCAAATTGCCTAGCTAGCGAAACAATAGATGTTAATTCACTAACAGCATTAACATTACTATTTTCTAAAAAGCCAGAGCGCAATCGCACATTAGCGTCTAATGCTTCAATATCGTTAGCGCTGTAAATCAAACCATCCTGTTGTTTTTGCAATGCACTCAAATCAGGATTGACCAATTTAATACGATCCACTGCAACCAATGTTTCAGGCCCCTGCCCTAAAGCGCGAACAGAAATAGTGCCATCAACACCAACATCTATTTTTTCTGCCTCGGGAATAGCAATAGGACCAGAGTTACCCATCACTAATAAACCACGCTCATTGCGTAACAGACCAAACGTATCAACACTTAAGTTGCCACCGCGAGTATAGGCCTCATCACCATTAGCATTTTGCACTGTAATCCAACCATCACCGTCAACAGCAACATCCAGCTCACGGCCGGTTTCAATTAAAGGACCACTGCTTAAATTAACCGCAGGCGTTTGGGTAACAGCATAAACGCGACTGTTATAACCATCACCGCCTTGAATAGGCATTGACATTGCATTCGCTAAATCGGCTTTAAAACCCACGGTTGAGACGTTAGCTAAATTGTGCGAACGTGCAGCTTGCTCAAGCATATTATGCTTAGCACCTGTCATTGAAATATATAATGCACGATCCACTATTTAGCCCGCCTATTATTTTGCATTTTACGTTTACTGCGTTAAAAAATTAACGAAGGTTGATAATGGTTTGCTGAATTTCATTAGCGGTTTCAATGGTTCGTGAATTCGCCTGGAAATTTCGCTGCGCTATAATTAACGCCACCAATTCTTCTGCCAATTCAACATTGGAATCTTCTAACGCACCCGATGTAATAGACCCTAAAGAAGCCGTTCGTGGCGCACCTATCACGGGCTCACCTGATTCAAACGATTGTCCCCAAGTCGAATCACCTAATGGCGTAAGACCTTGCTCATTAGCAAACGAACCCAATGCCACTCTACCCAAGGTTAATGCTTCGCCATTACTGTAACGCGCAAAAATAACACCTGTCTCTGACACATCAACACTCGACAAACGACCACGAGCAAAACCATTTTGGTCTAGTTCATTCACCGAAAAACCACCACTAAACTGCGACGAACCATTAACATCTAAAATAAAATTAGAACTCACTGGCGGTGTAGGAACCGGTGTTGAGCCACCATTGGCAATAGTCAACGGTCCTAAGGCACCGGCTGGGTTGCCATCGGCATCCAAAGGTGTCCAGTTAGATATTAATAATTCATCGCTGTTAGCCGTATCTAATGTGCCGTCGTTAAAAAATCGTAGCGTAAAACGCGCCATAGTAGCCGTATTAGGAGATAAGACATCAGGGTCGCCGACATTTTCACCATCAATCTGCACGTACATACTCCATGTATTAGGTGCACTCAACGCAGGTGGCTCTTTTACAAAATACTGCGATAACACATGACGACTGCCCAACGAATCAAAAATGGTTACTGAAGTTGCATCGTTATAAGTGTTGCCATCACCTGGATCGAAAGAATTGGTCCGCACTAACGTTAATGCAGGAACATTAGGAAATAAGTTAGTACCCGCGGATGTTGTTGTACCCGCACTAATAGAAAGGCCAGCGTCTAATGTTAAATTAACTAAACCGCCTACCGTTGCTTGGTTGGTAGGTGCCGCTAAATTACCGTCAATATTAATTGTGCCGCCACCACCTGCACCGGTCACACTGGCCGTTAAACCGCCACCAGCAGTAAACAATAAATCATCACCCAATGTTGAAACAACGCTAATAACACCGCCCGCTTCTGACGCTGTAATACCAGGTAAAGCATCAATAGCCGCTGTAATTTGCGTAATATCAGCACCTAAAATCTCGGCGCCATTTACACGTAATTGGTTGGCGGTAGCTGAACCACTAGGAATCACTATATCGGCACGCGTAATAGCAGAAGCCGACACACCAGAAATAGCTGACAACGAGCCAGCAATAGCACTAGCCGACTGATTAGCACTGGCAGGAACATTGTAAGTGGTGCCATTAATATCAATAGTACCTGCGGCATAACCATTAAATCCGCCCTGTGCGGCTTGCTCAACGGCGCCATCTGAAATAGCGGTATTAACAATGCTTTCAGGCACAGCTGCATCAGCATCTAAATTAAATAACATATCGACTAATGTTGTTTGACGCGGTGAAATATCTGCCGTACTTAATTGCAAATCACCTAAGACATCCGACACAGTTCCTGATGTATTGGCTGGAAAACCCTGTAAACGTGCGCCGTCATTCGTAGTGATAAAACCAGTATCATCCACACCAAATTGGCCGGCACGGGTGAATACTTGCGAGCCTTGATCACTTAATACAAAAAAACCGCCGCCGTTAATGGCTAAATCTAACGCGTTTTCAGTAAAGCTAATATTACCCTGCGAAAACTGCTGTGACACATCAGAGACTCGTACACCATTACCAATAGCGTTAGTACCTCCACCCACCACAGAGCTGGCATAAACGTCTGCAAATTCTGCACGCGATTGCTTAAAACCCACGGTGCTCGCGTTAGCAATATTATTACCCGTTACATTTAAATCACTCGTCGCTGCGCGTAGTCCTGTTAATGCTGTATTAAAAGTCATAACTTATCTCCTGCCCGTCATATTTAATTTTTTGTGCGGTTATTAAAACCGCTTTTAAAATTGGCTTTACTAAAAATAAAATTTATAAAAATCGGCTGACTTCTGAAAGCGGTACTGCACCCACGCCTTCAATATTTAAAATCATAGAATCATTTTGGCCAATGGTTACGCTGTTAACGTTAGCCCCAATAGCAACGGGGAGGTCAGCAATTTCGCCATCGACTAAACCGCTGGCATACACTCGATATGCGCCATCAGCAACTCGAAAGCCACTTTCATCGGTGCCATCCCAGGTGAAATCAATAGCGCCACGCTCTTGCGTGCCAAGGTCTTGAGTTTTCACAATTTGACCATCAGGACCTTCTATATAAAGCTTCATATTGGCTGAGCTAGTAGCTAAATCAATCGTACCTCTTACCGGCCCTGCTGAAGAGAGCGTCGCTGTATCTGTACTGACTTGAACCTGTCGACCAACTAATGAAGAAGCCTCAAGTGCTTGGCTAGAACGAAAAGCCGTCGCCAACTCTTCAATAGAAGAATTGATATTTTGAATACCCTCAACCGAACTAAATTGCGCTAACTGCGCAATAAAGTCTTCATTTTTAGCCGGGCTTAATGGGTCTTGATTTTGCAACTGCGCAATCATTAGCTGCAAAAAAGCATCTTTGCCTAAGTCCTGTTCTTCGGTTACACCGTTAGCTTTAGTGCCTAACGAATTAATAATATCGCTGGAAGTTGAGCTATTAATTTCAGTCATACTTTGTACCTAGTTTTACTTAATAATTAATTTTATTGATGTCGCTATTAATAATTGTCTATCTTTTTTTTTAGCTATTTCTATAAGCTATTTGCTACTGCCCCATCGATAACAAGCGCTGCATCATGGATTTTGTGGTATTCATCATTTCTACGTTCATTTGAAAAGAGCGCGAAGCTGAAATCATATCGGCCATTTCTTCTATCGTGTTGACGTTAGAATAAAAAACATAACCCTCTTCATTAGCTTGAGGATTATTAGGCTCATAAGCTTTATTAACGGGCGCTTGGCTTTCTACAATGTCACGAACCATGACACCAAAGTCAGCATTGCTAGCACCATTAAAGGAGCTATTAGCGGCGCCGTTTTTTTCGCCAGTAGAAACAAACACCGGACGCAGCGCTTTATAGGCCTCGGCCTCAGAGCTGGCAGATGTTTCTGCGTTAGCCATATTGCTTGCCGTGGTATTTAAACGGATGGTTTGTGCACTCATCCCCATGGCTGCTATATCAAATACACTTCCTAAACTCATACTCAACTCTCTTACTGTGTTTTCTATTAGTTACCGCTCAAGGCTCTTTTTAATTATCGCTCAGGGCTTTTTTTAATTACCGCTCAAGGCTCTTTTTAATTACCGCTCAAGGCTCTTTTTAATTACCGCTCAAGGCTTTACTCAAACCAGAAAAGCGGCCATTTAAAAAGCGAAAGCTAGCACCAAACTCTAAGGCGTTGCGAGCAAAGGCTGCACTTTCCATTTGCGCATCCACTGTATTGCCATCAATGCTAGCTTGCAGTGGCTGACGATATGAAAGTGGCACCGAGCCACTCTCATTGTTAACCGTAGAAACAATATGGCCTTTATGCGTACGCGACATATTCATAGCGCCTTTATCGGCCTTAGCCGCTTGCAGTGCTTCGCGAAAATCAAAGTCACGCGCCTTGAAGCCAGGAGTTTCGGCATTCGCCAAATTATTCGCCAACACGGCTGATCGCTCGGTACGCAAATGCAATGCCCGTTCGTGGACACCCAGTGCATTGGCAAAATTGATCGCTGTCATAACTCATATCTCGCTAAAGGTTCTGTGCCTGTAAAACTTCTTTTTCACATGCTTTTTTCATAAAGGTATACAGCAACCGATATGCCAAATTAGTTTTATTGTTTTAAATCAGTCAGTTAAGTATTTTTAATGCAAAAATAAAGCCGATATTGAATCGATTGCGGCAAGCAGCTGCCGCAAGGCGGCAAAGCCTGACAAGCCATCACATTGTGATGGCGGTCATGTCTTAACCAATGCGGCTTTAAAGGCCATTATCCGAAATGCGTTAACGGCATGAAAATTGCTCTTTTAATGAGTAATTCAATTAATAGGCATTTTTTTGGCGCATACTTATATGAGTCGCAGTATGAAAAAAGCATCCGTGGCATTAGTTGCATCAGTCGCAACAGCCACCATTAACAAGCATGGCATTCGCCATCGACAAGCGCACTGCCAGTCTGCCCACAGCGCAGGACTTACTGCTGCTGCCGCCTGTATTATGGGTTTATTATTTTGGGCTATCCCCGGATCGGCGAGTAATAGCACTACTCGCCTTGAGGATACAAACAGCCAAGATTTTATGGCCGTACAGCAAAAGGTTAATGGCGCAGAAAATACCACCACAGTATCTGTTGAGCTACCCGCGACCATCAATGCCACAGAGATTCAAGCATTAACACTCGCCTTTGTTAAGCAACAACCCAATATCGAAAGCCCTCACTCACGCATTGAATACAGTGCCGCCGCCATAGACTCAAGGCTGACATTACGACGCTGCTCTCAAGACCTCAGCTTTAGCCCACAAAAAGGCAATGCTCGCTCTGGCCGCAAACTAATAAAAGTTCGCTGCGATGATCACAAGCCATGGAGTGTCTTTATACCCGTACAATTTGAACACTGGCAGCCAGTAGTCACAGCGGTAAGAAGCATTCAACGTAACGATGTAATAAATGCGGCAGATATTGTGATTCGCGAGCAAAAGCTTCAAGGCTTAAGTAGTGATTACCTAATTCGCATTAACGATGCTATTGGCACACGAGCCACACGTCCAGTAAGTGCTGGCAAGCCTCTAAGCGTTAGTGGCTTAGCCCAGCCAAAATGGATTAAGCGAGGTGATAACGTCATGATTATTGCGAACTCTCATGGCGTGAGCGCCAAAATGTCAGGTACCGCTATGGCCGACGGTAGCAAAGGTCAACAAATTAAAGTACGCAACCTCAGCTCAAAGCGCATTATCAAAGCAAAAGTTATTGCGCCGGGAAAGGTACAAACGGTGATGTAATTGCTGGTAAATACTTTAGCCATACATTTACGCCCATGACACACACAAAATTGTTAAGCAATTTCAAGTACTTAAATTAAGCAAATGACTTAATAGAAAAATGCTTTAAAACGTGACTCAAGTTACAAAAATAATGGCCGATAAGGGTATTGTGCATACATGTATCCCGCTTCGGCAAACCGTCTTTTATGTAAGACCTTTTTAACAGAAGGAAAAGACAACAGGAACGACAGCAACCGTTTGGGATGCAGCAACACGCAGCAATAAAATAGAGTAAGAAATTAACGACAAGAGTTTGAACGAACATGGTTAATCACATCAACAATATTAACGGGCCACAATCGGGCACAGCTCGAAACAGTGGTAGCGTTGATAACAATGCAAACAGCAATGGCCAGGCGAACAGCCACGCCAGAGCTGATGCGTTAGTTGATAATAGCAATGACACTGTTCATTTAAGCGCACGCGCACAAGAGCTCGGTCGTATTCAGCGTGATTTGCAAGCACTACCTGAAATTGATGAAGCGCGAGTTAATGATATTCGCGAGCGCATTGATAATGGTACCTACACGGTTGACGCCGATCAGGTAGCAACGCGTATTTTGGCAGACGAGCAATTTTTCGGTAGCTAGCTAATTAATAGCTAACCGATCCCTTGCCCAACTCGATGCCATGTTTACCGAGTTACTAAATGTCTTTTCTCCTACTACACATACGGGGAGTAAAGTTATGCCACAAGAAAAAATGTCGGGCCATTTACCGGACCATTTACCGAAGAACAAAGAGCGCCATTCATCTAGGCAGTCGTCAAAGGACTCCTCCAATCAACAGCCGTCGCATCAAGCGAATATAGATACCGCTGCGCTTAATCTATTAGCGAGTGAAATTTATCAATCATTAGGTGCAGACCAAACTGACCTAGATAGCTTATCGACAATATTAACCGCAGAGCGTACAGCTTTAGAAAGTCGAGAAAATAAAGTAATAACAGAATGTGCCGAACAAAAAATTGTGATTGTAAAGCGTATGGAAAAACGCAACGAATTAAGAACAACATTATTGCGTCGGAATCAATTATCAACCGAAGCCGACCGCTGGAAAGACACCATTATAAAATTAGATGCCATTAGCAATATTCAGTTGCTGCCATTATGGGAAATCATAGAACAGCAATTGGCAGACTGTCAGAAAATGCTCATGATTAACGAAAAGATATTGGGTGGCATGCAACAAAGTGTTGATCGCTTTATGAATATATTGCGTGGTGAGACAGGCACAGGACAAACCTACAATGCCACAGGTAAAGCAGAGAATTTTTCTAACAGCAAACCAATAACCAGCGCTTAAACAAGCGTTTTATATAGCGGCGGCCTGCCCATAATAGCGGCCGTCCGAATCAACAATATTCCACACTACTGCATTCTTAATTAAAAACTCCCTACCCGATGCCGCAATCCTAATGCCGGTATAGTTATCGATATAACCCTGTTGATTCACCGCAGCTAGTAGACGTCGACGCTCAGCTTGATCAACGGACTTAGCCGATAACCGTGAAGGTAATTGAACAAACTCATCCCAGCTATATTCAAAAAGTTTTAGCGCAGCAGCGTTACCGAAGTTAAAAACCGGGTCATCTTCTAAGCCATGAGAGAGCAATGCGAAAGGCGCGCTGTAAAGCAATTGGATTAAAGGCTTATTAACTGACGCTATTGGTGTAATGAATAATGGTTTTTTCAATAGGCGCTGGTAGCTGTCGCAAATTAGCTCTGCGTGTTGGTGGTAAAATAATGTATCTAAACAAGGCAACATCTTTTATTACTTATCTTTCAGAGATATAAAGTATTATCATCATAAATAGCTTTTATTTTTAATGAGTAACGATTTAAATATTTTTTGACGCTTTAATAAACATCAACTCCCAATTCATTAGGCAGGTATTTTCTAATTCAGTATATCCCAAGCAATCGCTTATACCTTGCAGTATTAACTTATCATCCGCTTGATCAATACCAAATAACATTTTGCAGTAATTCACCATTTCATCGCTGCTACTAAAATCCCAAGTGTAATTTTCGACGCTAGAGTCAACAATATTAAAACCGCAACGCTCTATATCTAGCAATGTTTGCTCACAAAAAAATCGGCCTTCGTGGCCCATACTACTATGCTGGTCAACAAATTGATTTAGAAAGGTATCGACACCCGAACCCTGCCTAACATCGGCCACCACTAAAAAACCGTCATCGGTTAAAAGCCGGCTAGCCTCTTTATAAAAACCCAGCATATTACTTTCATGATGCAAACCCGACAAACTAATAACACGGTCTATAACTGAAGCCTTTAACGGTATATCGGTAATACTATCGCAGCTAATGTTGTTATAAATTGCTTTTCCACTCACGTTTTTTTGCTCATTATCATCACAAAGATTTTGTGCAGCATTAGCAAATACTTGCGAAGTCTCAACAAAATTGAAAGTAATATTGTTATCTAAGATAAAGTTAGATAAATACCCACCACCTGATGGCACATCACAAATAGACATTCCCGCGCTTAAATCCAGCCAAGAAATCACAGCATTAAACTCTGCCTTTCTGGCATCCGGAAAAGCCTTCATCGCCTGATGATAAAGGTGACCTCGCTGATTAAAGAGCGCAGTATAGGTTTCAAACATAGGTTTTATCTTTAGTAGATTTTTTCAATAAGCGTCTTAGTGAAAACTTTTTAATAAAAACCCTTCGCTCTTTTATTTTAATTTTTTTTCGTAAAACGCGAACCCAAGAAGCATTAACGTTATTCTGACAAGCGGCATGATAAAGCGCTTTAAGACTATCTAGCGGACCACCAGCTTGCAATGGAAAGTTTGCAAGCATTTCATCACTGGTATCTTTTTTAAAACACTCTGGAAGACTAGAACGAACTATACGAAACGTTAAAATATTACGTATACACTTTTCACACTCACAACAATTAACGTCTTTTTGCGCACCCTGCCAACACACTCTTAAATACTTCATAGCCTCTGGCCATTCAGCTATTAAACGCGCTTTGCCGATACGTCGCTCTTCAGCACCATCATAAATGATTGAAAGCTTGTTATTTCCCATCATTGGGTCAGTAATTGAATTAGAACCATAAGGAAATGACAGCGTTTGATAACAGTAAGAACTCGCAATTAACCCCGTATTAAATTTCTTCTGAAACAATAACAGACAAGCACCTAATGCACTGCCAAAGCTAGTTGTCCAGCGAAGGTATGGATCCATTATTTCTCTGAAATTGGTTGCCATTGGTATAGCATCTACACCAACACTATTCAGCATAACTTCCGCTCGCTTAAACGCGCTATCATAAACACTTGCTTGGTTTAAAGGGATATCAAAACCATGAACAAACAGACCCGATTTTAAAGGCTGCGATCGCCTCCCTACTAATTTTTTTGCATGCCGATAAACCGTGTAAGAACTATCTACACCACCAGTAAATGTAGCAATAGCAGATGCTTCAGTATGATCATCGGCTTCATCTTCTTCACTATCAGCAACAATAGGTACAGGCTGCAAGAGATCTATCCAGCGTGACCAAGCAGCTTGATACTCTTCCATGTTTCGGAGTAATGATGCCGATACAGAACCATGTATTTGAATTTTCCTGCTATGGCGCATAGCCATTAAAACTGTGGCAACTAGAAAATGATCACTATTGGCAGGAAGGGATGACTCATAACTTGACGGAAGCTCATACCAAAGCTCATGGGAGACGTCTCCCAAGGCAAGGCGCGCGCTTACTTTAACGGTTTCGCCCTTAAACTCAATCGGTTGAGGCCAAATATGTAATATAGGTTTCATTATATTAAGTATTCTAAACATTACATGATGTGGCAAAGTATAAACGAGCCAGCTTACAAACACAGCTTATAATCGAGTCATTAATCCTTTGTATAACGCTTGCATAGCTAGGAAAGGAAAACAGCAAGGACAGATTGTATGAAAATATATATTTTGAAAAGAGTTTTATTTATACAACGGCTTACGAAGACTTGCAAATAAAGAGTTTTTCAGTACTAAAGCCAGCTATTCTTCAGTGAACAAATCACCCACATCACAACGTAAGCTTTTTGTGATTTGAGTTAAGGTTTTCAACGTCGTATTTTGCCCTGCATTCTCCAACCGCGTTAACGTGGCTCTTGATATACCCAATTTACGGGCAAACGCATCTTGCGATAATTTACCGCGTCGCGCTTTCAGGTTTTTGGCTAACTTCTCAGATAATGTCATTATTATAATTCGAACACATCTCTAAGTTCACATATGAACAATGACCTGCTATAGTTGATCAGTGTCTGCATACCTTCAGACAGAATCTACAATTATCAGGGAGATAAAGATGAAATTTTCAATCTGCGCTATTGTTATATTCTTCAGCATCATGCTTAGCGCTTGCGCCAGCCCAGATCATAAAAGCCGCTTCTATCCTACCATTGACAGATCTCAATTAATTATTAGCATGAGTTACACCCAGCGGCAGTTATTAAATATATTGCTTAATCCGCTAGATAACACCCAAAGCAAGCATAAGCTTCAGAGACAGCGTCATAAGCTCTTATTAAGTAGCCATTGTGATTTAATTCGTAGAAACATAGTACATACTCCTGTGAATTACCCTGCTTGTCATACCGTTAAGCAAAGCAATCGCTTTTGCATTAACGACTTTCACCACTGCATTGCGAAATGTCCCAGCTTTAAAAGAGATTGTCCGCCCTGCGAAAAGCAGGCATTGCAATGTTTAACTGAAAGCCCCTAATACTCGGCTGAGTGTGTTAGAGAGAGCGGCGGAGATTAAAACGGACCAAAGGAATGCCCAATATGATGAATGGTCATATTGTGCTGGATCTCCGCTGCTCTCTCTAACACACCTCTAAACAATCTCTAAAAAAAAGAATTAGCGACAAGCAATATATTCGCATTGAAAATTTCCTTATTATTAAAACGTCAATTTTTTAAAAATTTGCGAATGTATTTAAAAACAAAATGAAACTATGCCTCGGTATCAGGACTTGAACCTGAAATTGCAGCTTAGGAGGCCGCCGTGATATCCAGTTTCACCATACCGAGGTTTATTGGTATTTTACGCGATTATTACTGCGTGTGGAATATATAGAAAAAATATAACTCTACCCTTTGAGTTATTGATTTATATCAATGGCGATAATACTCGTGGCGATATATTAATATTCCCTCTATAAAATTAACTTTAAGAAGATATTGAGGAAAAGAACTGAGAGGAGTTATTGAGATGAAATATGGCAATAAAAATCAATGGTTTATTTTTACTTTTTTCACAATAACTATTTTTTTACTTATTTATTTATCTGTATAAATACCCGTAAGTATTATTAAGTAGATAACAATTATAATGACCATCACCGTTATTAATGAATATCAACACTTCCTTACCTGTGTTGCATTTTTGTCTACATTAAGTCTTTTTATAGGTTTATTAATAATGCCGTTTTTTATAGCGACAATACCCGACGATTACTTTAAGCAAACGAAAAGACCGTCAAGCTCATCTAATACTTATTCTATTACACGCTTTATGGCAAAGTTGTTTAAAAACCTACTCGGCTTACTGCTTATTCTTAGCGGTATAGCGATGCTAATACTACCCGGTCAGGGTTTGTTAACCTTGTTTATTGGCATTCTACTTATAGACTACCCTGGAAAATACCCGATAGAAAAGAAGTTAAAATGCCGCTATAGGTCATAGCCTAGATAGAAAAATAGCTGGATAGATAGCTCGC
>JBELIP010000029.1:0-6269 GCA_042090785.1 Cellvibrionales bacterium
ACGGATATAGATTTTAAATTAACCCAATCCACAAGCCTTGGCAATCCATCTAATGGCTGATGGGTTTTGCCCTGCTGGGCTAACCAAAAGGCTCGAATCCGTGTAGACTAATCGGCTTTAAAAGCTCGATCAGATTCCATGTCGTTATCAGCACAAAATAATGCCAACTCGCCCAAAGCACTAAATAGAAAGTTTTGTGTTGCCCCCATGATGGATGGGGGAGATTTCTATATAAATCAATAGCTCAAAAAGCAATGGTACAGTAAATTTTTGAGTGGGGTTTTTGGGGTGTGTTGACTAGCACAAAACCAGTTTACCCTATTAGGCAATGATCCAAAGAAACACCCCCACGCCCGTGGGGAAAACGGCTCTGAACTCCCCACATTTTCTTGATTCTTAACTTACTGCTTTAGCAAATCAAAGACCACACGAGCAAAAACTTGGGCCTTCTTTGGATCAGATAATAGCTGCATCATCTGGTTTTGGTGCGCCTCACTGCTATCCAAAACAGCATCGTCAATTGCTTTAGGAAAATCCCCTAACATTGCTTGCTCAGCAGTATTATTAGCTAGCTGCCTCATTACTCGTTCATTTTCACTTACTTTATCACGAATGGTATAAGCGTAATTCACCAAATCTTTATCTGTGAGCATATCAATAGTAAATACTTCATTTAGTCTCTCAATGATCTGCGATAAAAATTCTTCTTTTTTATCTTTTGCAGTAGCCGATCCTACCCCCTCTCCTGGGGTTAAACCTGCGGGCGATTCCTCTTTTACCTGGAGATCTTGTTGACGCAATTTCGATAGCCGGTAGTGACTAAGCACCACGCTATCTAAGTCAATCTCATCATCTTCGACAACTGTTTCTCTAAGCATAGGGCGAAGGTTTCTAGCATAGAGACTAAGTTTTTCTAGATCCTTGTCATCATAGTCAACAATTTGAGACATAAATTCGTAAAAGCGCACAAAGGTACCAAGATCTTTTTTAAAGATATCTAATTCGTCTTTGGACTTCTTACATTCCTTAAAGCTAGCTTCAGCATTACTAATCTGTACAGGGTTACCTCTCTTTTTACTTTGAGCAACAATCTCTCGTGCTTGCTTGTAAGCTTCGACCGCCAGCTTATAACGTTTTTGCCAACGCTCCACTGCGGGCTTACAGATATTAGCGATCGCTGCATTGCTCTTATTCTTGACAAAAAAAGCCTCACAAAACTGCTCAACCTCATTCCAAATAAATATACTCGCTTCGCGTAATTTATCGAACAGATCGAAAATTAGATCGGGGTTTGATACATCGGCCAGTTCTACCGTTTGATAGTAAGGCCGAAATGCTTTCAGAATTTCATCGGACTCATTAAAAAAATCTAAGACAAAGGTGCCTGACTCAGCTTTGCCCGGGAAGATTCGATTCAGGCGCGACAGGGTTTGAACACATTCCACGCCACCCAATTTTTTATCCACATACATAGCACAGAGCTTAGGCTGATCAAAACCAGTTTGAAACTTATCTGCCACAATCATTACTTGGTAGTCATCACTATCAAAGGCTTTGCGCATATCGCGCCCTTTAAGCAAAGGATTCATATTCGACTCTGTGAATTTCTCACCTAACAAGGCGGCTGAATTGGGGTCTTGCTTGCTAAATTCGACCTCCCCAGAAAACGCGACCATGGCATGAATTTGCCCATAATTTTGCTCAGCAATGTACTTATCAAACGCAAGTTTATAGCGCACCGCTTCTTTACGGGAATTGGTCACTACCATCGCCTTAGCCTGACCGTTCAATAGCCCCATAACATTGTCTTTAAAGTGCTCAATAATCACCTGTACCTTTTGACTAATATTGTAGTCATGCAACCTCATCCATTGATTCAGCTTAACCTTGGCCTTTTTGCTCTCAACTTCTTGGTCAGAGCCCTCAATCTTCATGGCAAGTTTATATGCCACTCTGTAGTTGGTGTAGTTCTTCAGCACATTCAGAATAAAACCTTCCTCAATGGCCTGACGCATGCTGTACACATGGTAGGCTTCAGGCTTGTTGGTTTTAGACGGTTGCTCAGTAGGGTTGGGTAGTCGCCCAAATAGCTCTAGGGTTTTGGTTTTAGGCGTTGCGGTAAAGGCCAGATAACTCAGGTTGCTGGACGCACGCCGAGAAGCAACAGCAGCATCGAGGATATCTTCAGTCGTTAATTCTTTATCATCGTCTCTGGCATCCATCATCAGAACTTCTTTTAACTGCCTTGCAGTACTGCCAGTTTGTGAACTGTGAGCTTCATCGGCAATCACCATATAGTTGCGTTCTTTAAGGTTTACACTGTTCTCGATGGCTTTTAAAACATAGGGAAAGGTTTGAATAGTGACAACAATAATCGGTTGAGAGCCTTCCAGCGCAGTGGCCAGTTTTTCTGCTTTAGACCCGTCGCCCTCATTGCGATTAATGCGCCCTACCATCCCCTCTACTTTGGTGAACTGGGAAATAGTTTCCTGTAACTGATCATCCAACACTGTTCTATCAGTCACCACAATCACCGAATCAAAAAGCTTATTACCCTCAGCCGTATGAATGGCCGATAACTGATGTGCCGACCAAGCAATAGAATTGGATTTACCAGAGCCGGCGCTGTGTTGTATCAAGTATTTATGACCGGGGCCTTCGATACGGGCAGCATTAACTAGCTTGCTTACCGCATCCCACTGGTGATAGCGGGGGAAGATTAAGGTTTCTTTCTTGTATTTACGGCCTTCCCAGTCTTCTTTTTCATCGATTTGTAAATGTACAAAGCGATCGAGAATATTCAGCAGACTATCGGGCTGCAATACCTTATTCCATAAATAATCGGTAGCATACTGATTCACATCCGCCGGCACATCGTTACCAGCACCACCTTCTCGGGTGCCTTTGTTAAACGGCAAGAAGAAGGTATCGTTACCTTCTAGGCGAGTGGCCATATACACTTCATATTGGCTAACCGCAAAATGCACCAGTGCACCACGTTTAAAAGTTAATAAGGGTTCAGGCTTTTTGGTGGCTGGGTCTATAGCAAAACGCGTAGTTTTGTATTGCTTAATGGCGTTATGAACCGCCTGTTTAAATTCTGACTTTAACTCTAAGGTTGCCACTGGCAAGCCATTCACAAACAATACCAAGTCGATGCGCCACTTCTTAGCGCGGATACCAGTTTCCGCCTTGTGCTCTTCGGTAGCCCAAGGTGAATACACCAACTCTTCCACCACCCGTAAGCGGTTCTTGTTATAACGCGCTAAGGTATCTAGATTTAAATCATGCTCAGGTTTGAATTGGCAAAGACTAAAACGTGTACCACGCACACGCAGATCATGACGCAACACACCCAAGGTTCCAAAAGTACGCATATCTCTATTGGCAGCATTGGGGTCGGCTTTATTTAATTGTGCGCCGACATGCTCTAAAAACTTAGCATCTGTATTACTGGGAAATAACGCACTGAACTTTTCCCACTGTTCAGGTTGGGTGTCTTTAACATAACCCAGTAAGTCTTCTGAATACAAGGCTAAATCACGGTTGTAGTTTCTGCGTTTACCCCTCTTCCAACCATTAGCAACCAGCTGACGAATCATATCGTTTTGAAAGGTCCTCTCGTTGGCCTTTCCGTCTCCTAACAATGTGCTCACATTAACTCCTTTAATGTCCAAATTTTTTCACAGATCGCCTGATACAAAGCTTGGCGCGCTTCTAAGTCTGCCTTTTTAAAGTCGTCATGGGCTTCAAAAGGCAACCCATATTCACTCATTAGCTTTTTAAAATTAGGGTTATTTTCATAAGTTAAAGAGCACAAAGATTTAACCAAAATATTCTCTTTAACATAGTGCCCCTTTTTAATGGCATAGGCTTTATCACCATAGGACTGATTTGTCCCTCTAGGCAACAATACCAAACCGCCTAAGCGGTTACGGTAGTCATCAAAATCATGTTGCTGATCAAACTCATCTTTGTGCTCAACAAAATGTTGGCTCCAAATATGCTCAATTTCAAAAGGCTTGCCCGCGCCTTTATGAAAATAATTATTGAAGTTAGTGCTCTCACCCGCCAGCTCATCCACATAGCCTGATAACCTTGATAACAAATACTTAACAAAGGCTTTATTTTGGCCATGAAGGCGAAAACGATTAAATACATCCCAGCTCTCTTCCATGCCATCCAGCCTACCCTGCAATAATGACTGCAATTCTTCTAAGCTTTTATCGCGTAAATCTTTCACCAAGGTGTACATGGTGTAACGAATGGATGTAGCGCCAAAGTTTCTGAAGTTGATCGAGCGGCGTACACAGAATATTTCGAGGTACTTGGCCACTAAGTTCATTTTCTGCTTAGCCACATCAACACTATCAGTGAGCAATAGTGGCGCTAACAAAAGCGGGTGTTTAAGCGATGAAGCGATACCCCACTGCGCAAGATAATGAACTGACTCTAAACCAGCGGTTAACGTCTTCTCGGCTTGTGCAATGCGCAGGTAGGCGTCAAGGTAATATTTAAAGTCATCATCTATAAACCGACTAAACCCCGCTTGTGCGTTTTTATCCAGCCCCATTAAATGCAAGTTATCACGAAACCAGTTATGAAAGCGCGTACCAATCTTCTCAAAATCTTCGTTCTGGGAGCCCGCCTTACTGGGGCGAATTGTGATGGCATATTTAGCCCGTAACCACGACTGAATAAAACGCTGATCTTCCTCTTTATCCAACGCCTGCAAAGTGACTATCGACTGTTTCCAGAAGTCATTGGCACTCTTTCTTAACGCATCATCTTTAAACCGCGACAACAAATAACCCTTAAGCATTTCTGTGGGCGTAAGATTTAACCCTCGATCATTCATGGTCTCAAAAATGGTGTAGGCGTTATCATCGGAATAGGCCAGTATCTCAACCAGCACCACCCTTTCTTTAAACCAATCAATAAAGAAAGGTAAAACTGTGGCATTAATCTCTTTAGGAAAAGCCTCGGCTATATCACCATAACGCTCTACCATATTGATTGTAGAGGCGTCAGCATCCTCTGGTGTACTGTACTCCCCCGCTTCAAATAGGGATTGCAAACAGGCGGTGCGCTCTGGCACATCAATATTGAAAGACTTTTGCCCAAATTTTTCCGAAAAAATCATGCCTTCAATGGCTTCATTAACCCCGAAGTATTTTTGCAAATTATTTAAAAACACCAGAATTAGCGTTAGCGACGTTAAACGCTGTTGACCATCAATCACACTGCGCTTACCTTCTTTTTCGCTCAGCACAAATGGACCAAGGTAATAGCTATTATAATTTTCAACCTCAGGCCGTTCATGGTGTGGCGCATACTCGCTTAAAAACGCCGTAGCCAAATCTGTGACTAATTGCTCGATATGTTTCTGTTGCCAACTATATTCACGCTGATAGTAATCAACTGTATATTTTTTGCTATCCAGCACCTCAACAATAGAGCGATTTTTGGCTTCAATCTTATTTTCTAGACGGCCCATACTGCGATTTCCTTATTTTTATTATTTGAAGGCTTTGGAGCGACCCAATTTTTAATATCAATTTTGTCGGTAACGGCGGAGGATATTAGGACAAAGCCCAGTAAATCCTCGCACCACAAGACTAGTTCACGGTTATAGTTTTCGGGCTTACCCAGCAGCCAGCCGTTACGAATTCGCTGCTTTATTATATCGTTTTGAAACGCAAATTCATTTGCACTAGCCACGTTTTCTAAACCTCCATTTTTATAATCACAATGCCTCAACCACTTGATTTTTTAAATGACGAGCAACCCTATCTATTTCAGGAAACAGCGATGCTTCTGAAATAGATAACTCGGCAAGTTCAGCAAGCATTTCCTTTTTACCTCGTTGCATTATATCGATGAATATTGGCGCATTATCTCTTTTACAAATATATCGATAAGGTATTTCAGCAGGCTGCGTGATCGACTTACCCATACCAAAGATAAAAAAAGCACCGCTCTGCTGCGTAACACGACGATTATCAAGTTTAACTTTTACACACTGCACGGAAGTTAAATCCTTTACTTCTATTAAGTCTACAAAGTAAGGCTTTTCAGTTTTTATCTCATGCACAAGACTTTCCTTATCTCTATCTCTTTGATGCTTGAAATCTCTTGGCATTTTTGCCAGATTACCAATCACTGCGACAGTATCACTATTAAAAAACTTGATATCTTTATCTGGTACTTCATAGATTTTTACTTGCCCATCTTTTCCACCTTTACCTTGGTGGGAACAACACGCAAAA
>JBELIP010000005.1:0-64296 GCA_042090785.1 Cellvibrionales bacterium
GGCTCTCAACATGGTTGGGGTGCGGATGGCGCAGATGGCGCAGATGTTGATAGCTCTTTCACTCTAACGGGCGGAGCTTCAGTGAACAGCACAGTGACTAATTTTAGACTTCAATCTGTCACGTTAGAGTTGGCACCAACAGCCGTTCCTGTTCCCGCAGCAGCTTGGTTGTTTGGTACTGCATTAGCGAGTTTAATGGTTGTTCGCCGCAAGTAAAGTGCTTTAATTTGTAGGAATTATATAGTTTATAAGGGAGTAGAGCCGCTTAATAATTCAATCTTGTTAAGCGGCTTTTTTTCAATGTGTATATCAAGAAATTAATTTGGAAATAATAAAAATGACGCTTAAATCATCCTTGATTCTTGTTTTGAGTTTTTCGCTAAGTTTTAATGCTTTAGCTGGCAATGGCAGCGCTCTCATTGGCTGGCAAACGTTTGATGCTAGTGATCCGGCTAATAATGATTCGGGTGTCGTTGATAATACGCCGGATACGAACTCTACTTATGATTCATCACCAGTGGGTGGCATTAGTGCCACTAATCATTATCTCAGTGCAGATATAGGCCCTGGGGCCTCTAATCAAGGTTGGACAGGATTGGGTGTTGCAACCAATAACGATTTTCTTAATGGTCCTCGTTTTGGTGGAGTGCCGAACGGAAACTACAGTTATACGCCTCCCCAAAATGGCGAGTTAATTGTTAATTGGCCCTTAGCTGGATCAAATGTATTACCAGGAACACGTATTGGGCCCTATGAAACTGGTCCAAATGGTGGCCCAATTGGTACGGGAACAAGTTCATGGAAGTTTGGTAATAGCGCTGAACTTAATCAATCAAACCGATTGAAAGGTGATTTTTCGATTACCAATAACAGTGATTATTATTTTAAATTGGAATTCATACATTATATTGCGCGGACATTAGCTGATCCATCAGCGCCAAATAAGTTAGAGATTAAATATTTAGCAACCCCAGGACTCTTAATTAAAAAGTCTACTGGTTTAGAGGTGGTCAACCTTAAACTGATCAGTACAGTGACATGGGATAATGCATTAGTTGCTTCCGGCGAAATGGAAAAGATAAATCAAATTTCAAGATCTTTAGGTGGAGCAGTTGATAGTACTGCTTATATCCCACCAGGCGAAAAAGCGTCTTTTCGCTTTCTGTGGTCAGGTGAAACGGGTAGCGGCCAAGCGCAATTAGATAATATTGCTTTTGAAGGGACTTTTTTCGAAACAGCAGCGCTGGTTACTGAGATTGATCCAGCGGAAGTGCCTGAGGAAGTTGAATCTGCGTATAAAGTCCCAACTATGCCGGTTATTTTTCAATGGCTATTTGCAGGGGTGCTAGCTTTAATTTCTTTCAGAAAGTTTCCATTAATGAATAAAAAATAACGACCACTTATGTTTTAAATGGTTTATGCTACTTGTAATATCAATAAAAATCCCTGTTTTAATGATAGGGATTTTTTTTGGCCAATTTTTTCTTAAATATTTTATCTTAAAAGGAAAGTGCGAGATGAGGATAAGAAACTTAATGGTTTCTCTAATTATTTTTCTATTTGTTTCTAGCTTTTCGATGCTAGCTTATACGGCTGACTATTATATTAGTTCTACGCAGGGCAATGATGTTAATGATGGATCAACGGCCGCATCTGCTTTTCATTCATTAGCTAAAATAAATACATTAAACTTGTTGCCCGGCGATCGCGTTTTATTTAAATCCGGCGATCAATGGAGAGGCATGTTTTGGCCAAAAGGTTCTGGTACTCAAGCGCTGCCTATCCATATTGGTTCTTATGGGGGCGAGGTTCCTGCCATTATCGACGGGGATGGTTTTCAGGCCAGCATACTTATTTTTAATGACGATTATTATGAGATAAGCAATCTTGAGTTGACTAATGAGGCTTCATACCTAGATGCTAATAACGGTCAAGCTAAAAAACTGTCGGGTTTTGGCGGCCAAGAAAATAATTGGGGCTCGGGTCGCGATGTTAGGTTTGGTATAAAAATTGTTGCAACTACGCGTTCACTGAGTTACTTCCGGCTCAACAATATTAATATTCATGATATTTACCCCACGCCCAATACTTTAACTCTTAAGCATCAAGGCTACGGTGTTAAGTTTGAATCACAATCGAATGTGGCTGCAAATAATATTAATACGATTTCTAATGTCGTGATTGATTCAGTCACTATTGAAAAAACCGGCCACTATGGCATTTGGATAAAACCCTTAGGCTTAAATGGAAGTGACCTTCATAAGCATTTTGATTTTACGCTTCGTAATTCATCCTTTTTAAATACAGGTGGCTCAGGTTTTGTATCCGTCAAGGCTGCCAATGTATTGGTTGAAAATAATCTCTTTGATGGTACGGGTTCTAGTGAGGATTCTAGAATGTGGCAGCGAGGCAGTGGTACATGGCCTTTTGATTCAAAAGATGTCGTCATTCAGAACAATGTATTTAAGAATGCGAAAGGACCTCTAGATTCCTATGGCGTGCATATTGATTACAATAACGAAAATGTCGTGGTGCAGTATAATTTTAGTTATAACAATGAGGGCGGTTTTGTCCAGATATTAGGTGCCAATATTAATTCGGGATATCGATATAATATCAGTGTCGCTGACGGCAGTAGGGTTAAGGATATCAATGGTGCCTTACAAAATGGTCGTATCTTTCATGTGTCGGATTATTGCAATGTCAATGCTGGCTGCCCTAGCACAAGTAATTTTATTTATAACAATACTGTTTTTGTTCCCTCTGCAATTAGTCCAGAAATTTATTTTCATGCCAATAGTGGCGAAACCCGTTTTTATAATAATCTGATTTATCTTGAGCAGGGTAGTACGCCATTAACGACAGTATTGTCTGATCAGGGGGTGCAATTGAGTATCAGTAATAACTTATACTATCCATTAGCTTCTTTTGCACTCGATCAAAAATTAACGACCAATGCCATTTATAATAATCCAGGATTGCGCTTAGCGGGTTCTCAGTTACCGTCAATGTACAAGTTAGTCAGCGGCAGCCCAGCAAAGCATGCGGGTAAAATCATTCAGGGCTCTGAGGATGCGAGCGTGTATAGTTTAAATAATGGTGGGCAAGATTATTTTGGCAATACTGTTTCCGATTCAATAGCCCCACATATTGGCGCTTACAACGCTAATGAGTTATTGTCAGGCTTTATATCTGAGGACGAGTTTAATATACCCATGATCACCTCCACTCTAACATCGTTGCTTGCTGGTGTTTTACTTGCGATTGGCATGCGGCGAAAAAGCCCTCATTAATGTTGAAAAATGTAATGCGCCATTCAGGCAATGCCTTTTATCAAATTGAATATAAGAAAGAGATTTTTGTTCTTGGTTTTTTATTCTTTATGTGGGGGTTAATTTCCTCGCTCAATGATTTGTTAGTTCCTTATCTGCGTGGTGTTTTTGATTTAAGCTATGTGCAGGCGATGTTGGTTCAGTTTTGCTTTTTTAGTGTTTTTTTTATTTTTTCCATTCCGCTCGGAATGCTGGTTAATAAAATTGGCTATCAAAAAGGCATTGTTTTTGGTCTTTCGGTTGCATCGTTAGGCTGTGTCTTGTTTTTGCCTGCTGCGCAATTAATATCATTCCCGACCTTCTTATTGGCATTGGCTGTTATTGCAATAGGTGTTTGCTGTTTGCAAGTAGCAGCTAACCCTTATGTTGCGTTACTCGGCTCAGGTAAAACAGCCTCTAGTCGTTTGAATTTAGTGCAAGGGTTTAATGCCTTGGGAACAACGTTTGCGCCTTTTCTTGCCTCGATCTTTATTTTTTCGGCAATAGGGGAGGTGGATTCAGATGCGAGCAATATTCAATTACCTTATTTGATGATTGCTGCTGTGTTAGCAGTGCTGGCGCTGGTTTTTAGTCGTCTTTATTTAGCTCCAGCTGTTAATACGAGTTCTACTCTAGAGTCTAAAAACAATCAGGTGGCGAATGTTAAAGGCATGATGCAAGTCTTAATTGCACATAGACCTCTTATGTTGGGTGCCTTAGCTATCTTCTTTTATGTTGGGGTAGAGGTTTCTATTGGTAGCTTGTTGATTAATTTTATTGCTGACCCATTAATTGGCAATATGTCAGAGGCAAAGGCTAGTGAGTATGTTGTTATTTTTTGGGCGGGGTCAATGATTGGCCGATTTGTCGGTTTCTTTTTGATGTATCGTATTCGTCCTCAGTGTATTCTTTTGTTTAACACTTTAATGGCAAGTCTATGTATTATTATGGCTGTTTTTTCGAGTGGCCATTGGGCAATGTGGTCTATCCTTATGGTGGGTTTATGTAACTCAATTATGTTTCCTACTATATTTATTTTGGCGGTAAATAAATTAAATGTCGCTATGAGTCAGGCTTCGGGGATTCTTTGTTTGGCGATTATTGGTGGAGCGATTATTCCTGTTATACAGGGGGTTTTAGCTGACGCTGTTGGTCTTCAGCTTTCGCTACTTTTAGCGCTTGTGAGTTACGGTTATATTGTTTTTTTTGCTGTAAATGGTTATAAAAATTTTAATAAAATGCTTTCTGATAATGAATAAAGTGGTTCTTAGTAATGAATAAAGTGACTCTTAATAATGAATAAAGTGACTATGCAAGATGTAGCCGATTTAGCAGGCGTGTCATTGAAAACGGTATCTCGTGTTGTTAATAACGAGCCTAAAGTGCGGAGCGATACGCGTGAAAAAATTCAAAAAATCATTAATGAATTAAATTTTCAGCCGAATAAATCTGCGCAAAGCTTAGCGGCTGACCGTTCATTGTTAATGGGTTTGTTATACGATAACCCAAGTTCGGCATACATTACCCAGTTGCAGGCGGGTGTCTTAGCCGCGTGTAACAGTCATGGCTATGGTTTGGTTATTCACCCTTGTGATAATGAAGACGATGCGCTACTCAGTAATTTACAGATATTATTGGCGAGTTCTAGAATGGACGGCGTAATCCTAACGCCTCCGTTAACCGAAAATACAGTGCTATTAGATTATTTTAATGATAACAATATTCCTTTTGTGTTGATTTCGCCTTTGGATCAAGAACAATCGACCTCGTTGGTCTTTACCGATGATACCTTGGCTGCTAAGCAATCGGTTCAGCATTTAATTGATTTTGGTCATAAGAGAATTGGTTTTATATTAGGGGCTCGGCAGAGAAGCGGTAGTGAAATGCGTTTCTTAGGCTATAAAGAAGCCCTAGAAGAAAATAACATTGCTTTTGATAGTGCACTTGTTGTTGATGGTGACTTTACTTTTGAATCGGGTGAGCTTGCAGCACAGCAATTGCTGCGTCTTGATGTGCCGCCAACCGCTATTTTTGCGAGCAATGATTATATGGCTGCAGGTGTTATAAAGGCAGCTATTCATTTGAGTATTTCCGTGCCCTATGAGCTGTCAGTTTGCGGCTTTGATGATTTGCCGGTCGCCCGTTATCTCACACCAACGTTGACTACTGTTCAGCATCCTGTGTCTCTCTTAGCGGAAAATGCAGGCAAGCTTTTAATAAAGCAATTAAAAAAGTATGCCGATGAACTTAAGCTGGAAGAGGTGCGCGCTGAGCTTGTTGTTAGAGAGTCGACAGGACCGCTCAAGGTTTAACCCTTTTCATTAAAGCTCATTTGCCTTATCCCTGATCATGCGGCTTTCATACGACCTGTATTCGATTCTCATGATTATATTGAGGTTTATCCCTTAACACTTTTAGCTTGTTTTTATACGACTTCTTCTATAATATGACAGCGCTGACATTTTGTTGCTTAATCAACTGCTCTGATCAATAAATGATAAATAATCAATGTCAGTGTTAGCGCGAATCAATTAATACTAACTTATTGAAAGTATTATACTATTTTGCATTAATTTGCCGAGAAAGTGTGTTTGTTTTTGATGTTTGGGAGTCGCTTAAAAGCTTATTTTAAAAGGCGATTAGCTATTTTAATCACTAAAAGTTATTGGATTCATGACAAGTCTATTGCTTGAATACAGGGTGTCACTTTAAGAGGAAAGCATGGTTTATAAAAATAAGATTAATGCATTAAACGCGCTAATAGTTCTAATGCCTTTGATTCCTAGCGTTGGTTTACACGCTCAAGAAGCCGAATCAGCTATTGAAGAGGTTGTTGTTTATAGTATTAGACAAAGCTTAGAGTCAGCGTTAGCCGAGAAGCGCCAAAAAACCAACTTAACTGAAGTTATCAATGCTGATGACATTGGTAAGCTTCCTGATGAAAACGTAGCTGAAGTGTTAGAAAATATTCCTGGCGTACAAATTACTCGAAGTGGCGGTATAGGTGAGGGTGTTTCTATTCGTGGTAGCGATCAAAACAGGGTAGAGATTAATGGCCGTGGGACAACGCCCAGTGGTGACCAACGTGGTGGCATAAGCTTTGCCGATTTGCCGGCGGCATTAGTTAGGTCGTTAAACGTGGTTAAGGTACCCACTGCTGATATGGTTGAAGGCTCATTGGGTGGCACGATTAATGTTAAAACTTATCGTGGCCTAAAGCTTAAAAAGCCTCTTAGAGTAGTGAGCTACCAATCTGAGTATGCTCAAAATGCACAACATTGGAATGCTAATTATTCAACGACATTAGGCAATAAATTTTCTACTGACTATGGTGACATTGGTGCTATTTTAACGCTATCGCATATTGATAAAACAGTTAGAGAAGATGGCTTGCGTGTCAGTCCCTCTGTTAGGAGAGTGACGGGTAACCCACAAAGCTCCTTAGATTTAGATGGCGATGGTGATTTTGATCCGTACTACACCCCTGGTTTTGGTGATACAGTCTACGGCTTAGAAGATAGAGAAAATACGGCTTTATCGGGTTCGGTAGAGTGGCGGGTTAGTCCTAGCCTGAAACTCTTTTTTGAAGGTTCATACACAGATTTTGAGCGCTGGGGTCGTCAGCAACAATCCTTTCTAGGCACACCTAATTCAGATAAGGAGCTAGATGGGCTAGATGATGCGACTTTTGATGTTATTACGGTTGCTGGTGTTCAAGTGCCAATAATGACTTCAGGCATTATTGGTGGCGGTATTATTAATGGTCGCCCCGATGAAATCACGGATACTGCTTTACCTAACGATGGGCTTCAGTTGAAGATGGGTAATCGATCCAATTCTCGCCAAACGGCTTCTTATGTCAGTGCTCTTGGCGGGGAGTGGGCGAATGATGAGTGGTTGGTAGAGTTTGAAGTTACTGGAGCAAAATCAGACACAGAAGACTTGGCATTTACAACGACCTTTCAATTTAATGACCCTAATGCGGCTAACTTCCATTCCAGTGGTGCACGATTAAGAGTCCCTTTCGCCTATGATATTCGTGATGGCACTCTCTCTTTTGGCCCAGCGCCAGGGGCTGCTAATGTCGAGAATTTACTTGACCCTAATTATTACTCACTGTTTATTGCTCGCGATATTCAAACGACCTTTGACAACGAGGAGTTTACTCAAAAAATTGATTTGACTTGGAGTCCGGATCACCCATTTTTGACCGACCTTAAATTTGGTGTGCGAACCAGTCAGCGGGTTAATCAGCGAACTAAAAAATCTGAATCTACACCCAATTTCCCTGGCCTCTCTGGTGCTGATTTATCGAGTTATTTAATACCTACGCCAGGCGATTTCTTTGCTTTTAATTCCGGAGGTAGTTACCTCGATAACTTTTTGACTGCTGATGCGCGTGAGGTTTATGCCCGCCGAGACGAGTTGCGTGAGACGCTTGGTTTAGCCGTTAACGGTATTGTCGATCCGTTGCAAGGTTTTCAAGTTGATGAAGATACTTATGCGGCTTATTTGCGAGCTGATTTCGATGGCGAAATACTGAGTGTGCCAGCACGAGGTAATGTTGGTATAAGAATGATAGACACCGATCAATTGGCATCGGGTAATGAAGTGCTGGGAGATGGTTCTTTAAATGCGGTATCTGAGCGTCAGAAATACACGAATTGGTTGCCGAGTGCGAGTTTAGTGCTATCACCTATAGAAAAACTTCAAGTGAGGTTGGGCTATGCAAAAATACTTCGTCGCCCAAACTTTTCTCAGCTTTCGCCTACTGTTGCTTATCCACTTAACGAAGCTCAGGCGGTTAGGGTGGGTGATCCTAGCTTACGTCCAACCATGGCCGATCAGTATGATTTAACGCTTGAGTATTATTTTCGAAAAGGCAGTGTGTTAAGCCTTGGTTATTATTATAAAGACCTTGAAAGTGTTATTGGTAGCGAGCTGCGCTATCTGGCTATTTGTAACCCGCGCGCCGTTGGCGATTTGAGTAATACGCCATGTGTTACTGCGGATGGTTTGCCTGGCGTGCGTGTTAACCGAATTTCGCCGGTCAACTTATCAGGGGGTGAAATACAGGGTTTCGAAATTGGCTTTCAGCATAACTTTAAGGACTTACCACGTCCGTTTGATGCCTTGGGTATGATCGCTAATTATGCCTTTCAGGATGGTAAGCGTGATGATACTTTTGGTGTGCCCGGTTTCTTGAAGGATGATGGCGTCACTGACGCTGATTTCCCGCTTAATTTTAGAGGCTTGTCAGAAAGCTCTTATAACTTTACCTTGTACTTTGAGCGACCCCGATATCGATGGAGTGGGCGCCTTCGCTACACTTACCGAGATGGCTTTCTCAGATCTGAATCTGAGGATGTCTCCAACTCTCAGCCACTGTACCAAGACAGTCGGGGTCAGCTCAACGCCTCGGTCTCTTATCGTATTGACGATATATTTACCTTCACTTTTTCCGGTGTCAATTTGACGAAACAGCAGGCTACTCAGCGTGCTGCGTTCCCAGAGGGCCCCATTGTTCGTCAACGTGATGCTGATAGACGATTAGCCTTTGGTCTTCGCGCGCGATTCTAAATAAAAAAACGCTTATTAAGTAGGTTAGTTAATTGAAAAATTTCTTAGTGTTTGCATTATTGGGTTTGTTGTCATCTTTGTTTTCATCATTGGCGCTAGCTCAAAAGAATTACTATGTCAGTTCATTTGAGGGCAGCGATGCCAATAATGGTTTGGCGCCAGCAGCGCCATGGGCTAGTCTTGCTCGGGTGAAAAAGGCGAAGTTGCAACCTGGCGATACGGTACATTTAAAGTCGGGTGATGTGTTTAATGAGCAATTAGAAATTGATGAGTCTGGAAGCGAATCGGCGGTTATTCATTTCACCCGATATGGCGAAGGTGAGTTACCGATTATTGATGGCGCCGCAGCTAAGGGTGGTTCTGCTTTAGCGGCGATTTCAATCGTCGATCAGGACTATATTGAGATAAGTGCTCTCAATGTTCGAAATTTTCGCCGTAAATCCATCCCCGATATTGCTGATGTCAACGCCTATGGAATTCTGGTTAAAAATACGGGCAAGCGCGTATTACGCGGTTTTGAATTCCACCATTTAGTGGTTGAAGATATATACCCGATTAAGGCAAAAAAATCATTTAACCAAACATCAGTGACGGGCATTCGATTTGAAACGCGGCCAGCACAAAACAAGCGTAATGCGGTCAACATGCGTGATATTTATATTCACGATAACTTGCTTCGTCATACGGCGCGGTTCGGCATAGCGTTGCGACACAAACCATCAAGGTTAGACGGTGTTTCTAATACAGCGCTGGATTACGATGTTGATGTTCGTATTGTTAATAATCGCTGCGAAGATTTAGGTGGCAGCTGTGTACTCATGAATGGTGTTTGGAATGGATTGTTAGAACATAATATATTCATTCGCTCGGGTGCATTAGTCGAGCCAAAGCTATCGGTTAATCGTGGTAGTGGTGCATGGTTCTTTAGAAGTAAAAATATTGTTGCGCAACATAATATGTCTACTGGTTCGCGAGGTCATAATGATTCTGCCGGTATACATGTTGATTTTGCTAATGAGAATGTGCTCGTGCAATATAATTTTAGCTACGATAACGAAGGCTATGGCACCGAAATTTTAGGCAAAAATAAAAATGTAATTTGGCGTTATAACGTCAGTGTTGCTGATGCTACGCGTCGTACTAATATTCCTAGGCCTGAGGGTGGCACAAGTCAATATCCAGGTAAAACTATTTTTGTTAGTGACTTTGCCTCGCCTAAAAGGGGCGTTTCGACAGATGTTTTTATTTATAACAATACTTATCTTATTGCTTCAGGTTCTGACCCGTTTATAGAGCTTAACGGTAAGCATTTGCACTTGTGGAATAATTTGTTCGTCGTCGACCAGGGTGGTCGTTTAGGTAAAAAATTCAATCTTGGCTGGATAGGGGGCGCGGGGGTAGATATGCAAGGTAATGCTTTTGCTGGCAATGTCTCGCCCAACTTTATTCAGTTTGACCAGCGCCCGCTGATTACCCAGTTACAATTTAATGGTGATTATAAAGATCCCATGACCTTTGCCATAAGCACCAGTCGATCTGATTTGTTAGATGCCGGTGTTGATATTTCTCACCCCGATTTTCCAGCTGCTGGTCAGGGTATATTCCAACATATAACAAAAATCCCCGCTGAGGATTTTTTTAAAAACACCCTAGCTAAGGGGCAGCGGTTAATTGGTGCGGGCATTATGCCTGGTGATGATTAATCATTACATGATTAAAGAGTTTTTTATGATTAGTTTGCGTTTTTTGCCATTGGCTTTTGTTCTTTTATTAGCACAGTCAACAAAAGCTGCTGCCCCTAATTTTATTTTAATTCTTGCTGATGACTATGGCTGGACAAGTTTATCGACGTCCATGGATCAGTCGAAGCCAGCGGCAAAAAGTGATTACTATGAAACGCCAAATCTTGATAGTTTGGTTAATAATGGTATGCGCTTTTCAAATGGTTATGCTGCCGCACCAGTATGTTCGCCAACGCGGTATAGTATTCAATTTGGCAAAACGCCTGCACGTCTTCTTCGTACCCGTGTCATGGGTAAAAATCGTGCCGATCATAATCAAACTGCAATTCCGCAAGTTTTAAAAGCCATTGACCCTACTTACCGAGCAGCGCATTTTGGCAAGTGGCATATTAGTGCTGATCCGAGCCGCTACGGTTACGATGTCCATGATGGCGAGACAGCGAATAAAGAAGGTGGTTTTAAAAATGAGCATAAAGCGCAGTGGGATGGTTATAGTGAAGACGACCCGAAACGCGTTCATTCCATTACTCATCGCGCCATCGATTTTATGCGTGACGCTGTTGCTACAGAACAGCCGTTCTTTTTACAACTCTCTCACTATGCCGTGCACTCTAATATTGTTTATAGCGAATCGTCTTACTCTGCTTTAAATGGAAAAGCCAAAGGCAAGTTACATAAAGATCAAGGCTATGCGGCAATGGTTCATGATATGGATCTGTCGATTGGTGATCTGTTAAAGGCCTATAAGGCGCTTGGTCTGGCTAATAATACCTATATTATTTTTACTTCGGATAATGGCGGTATGCCGGTATTGCCCATGCAAATGAATTTGGGTCGTCCTTATAAGGCTGGATTAAATTTACCGTTATTGCGCGGCAAATGGGATCTAACCGAAGGCGGTATTCGTGTGCCGTTTGCGATGATGGGCCCAGGTGTCAAGCCAGGAAGTCAAAGTGATACGCCTATCGTCACCTATGATTTACTGCCTACATTAGCCGATTTAGCTGGCTCGACAAAAAACTTACCCGATGCTTTAGATGGCGGCAGCTTTAAGCCGTTACTCACTGACCCTAAGCAAAAAGTTAAACGGGCTTTTGATGGCTTGATCTTTCATTTTCCGCACTACAATCGTGTAGGTATGAACGAACCGCATTCGGCTCTGCGTGATGGAGACTACAAGTTTATTCAATTTTCCGCTTCGCAGAGAAGCTTGCTGTTTAATGTTAAAGACGATATTGGCGAGACTCATGATCTTTCGTTAGAGCGTCCTGCATTGGCGAAGCAATTAGAGAAAAAATTAAACGCCTACTTAAGTTCCGTGAATGCTGAGCAAGCCAGTGAAAGCGGCAGTTGGGATAGAGCAGGTAAAGGCGGAACGGTTATGTCAAAGTTCTTTAAGCGTTACGCAAAATAAGTCATCAACATTAAATTTTTAAAATAAAGAGATATTATGATAAAGCCTTTAGTTAAATTTTCAGTTTCTGTCATTTTTACCGCTGGCGCTTTTAATGCTTTTGCCGCTGATTATAAAAATCCTGCTTTAACAGCTGAACTGCGTGTTGACGATTTATTATCAAGAATGACTTTGGTAGAAAAAATCGGTCAGATGAATCAGTTTGTGGGTATTGAGCATATTCAGCGCTCAGAAAAACATTTAAGCCTTGCAGAAATGCAAGCGGGTGATGCGCATGGCTTATATCCAAACCTTCATTCCTCGAAAATTCCCAATCTGATTAGAAAAGGCGAGATTGGTTCTTTTCTTCATGTTGTCGATCCCTTAGAAGCGAATCGTTTACAGCAGATGGCCAGTGAAAGTCGTTTAGGGATTCCACTATTAATTGGTATTGATGCGATTCATGGTAATGGTCTTGTTAGTGGTAGCACGATTTATCCTTCGCCTTTAACTATGGCAAGTAGTTGGAACCTTGACTTAGTTAGGCAGGCCGGTGTTGAAACTGCCCTTGAAATGCGCGTAAACGGCGCACACTGGGCGTTTACGCCGAATGTTGATATTGCCCGTGATCCGCGCTGGGGGCGAGTAGGTGAGACTTTTGGTGAAGACACTTACCTTGTCGGTGAAATGGGTGTGGCAGTCATTGAAGGGCTGCAACAGGGTGACTTTAAAGGCAGTGAGAAAGTGTTAGCGAATGCTAAACACTTTGTGGCGGGTGGCGACCCATTAAATGGCTTAAATTTATCGCCCATGGATGTCTCGTTGCGCAGCCTAAAGCAAGACTACTTTCCGCCGTTTAAGCGTGCGGTTGATGCCGGTGTGTTTACCTTTATGGCCGCCCATAATGAAGTGAATGGTGTGCCAGCTCACGCCAATCGTTTTTTGTTTACCGATGTTCTTCGTGAGCAATGGGGTTTTAAAGGTTTTGTTGTTAGTGACTGGATGGATATCGAACGTTTAAAAGGTTTGCATTATGTCGCACCAACACAAAAAGAAGCTGTTTTTCAGGCCGTTGATGCGGGTTTAGATATGCATATGCACGGCCCTCGATTCCTTAAGCCGTTACTCGCATTAGTTGAGGAAGGGCGTATTTCTGAAGCGCGCATTGACGCTGCGGTTAGGTCAATATTGTTGGCGAAGTTTCGTTTAGGCCTTTTTGAAGACGCGCAAGTGGATGCAGCGGCCGCAGCAGACATTATGTTTAATGATCAACACCAGCAAACGGCGTTACAACTTGCGCGCCAAGGTATTGTATTGTTGAAAAATAATAACGTTCTGCCTTTAGCGGCTGGTCAGAAAATTTTTGTGACAGGACCTAATGCTAATAACCATACTTTAATGGGTGACTGGGTATTTAAGCAGCCAGAAGAAAATATCACTACGATTGTTGAAGGTTTAAAAGCGGTTGCTAAGCCATCAACGAGCATTGATTACTTTGATGTGGGTGATCAGGTAAAAAATATTGCGCCCGAAGCAATAGTAGCTGCGACCGAGCGGGCTAAAAAAGCTGATGTTGCCATTGTCGTTGTGGGCAGTAACTCATTGCGCTATGACAGAAAAGGTAAAACAGCCGGTGAGAACGTTGCCCGTAGTTCGATTAACTTGTTTGGCGATCAGCTAGCGCTAGTTCAAGCGGTTCACGCATCTGGTGTGCCAACGATTGTGGTTTTAGTCAATAGTCGTCCATTAGCTGAGCCGTGGATTGTTGAGAATGCCGCCGCGCTTATTGAAGCTTGGGAGCCCGGCGCGTTGGGTGGGCAGGCTTTAGCTGAAATTATTTTTGGTAAAGTGAATCCCAGCGGTAAACTACCCATTACTGTTCCGTACAGTGCGGGTCATTTACAATCGGTTTACAATCATAAACCTTCAAGCTTTGTTAGAAAGTATGTTGATGCGCCCACGCAAAATTTATTCGAATTTGGTGACGGCTTAAGTTACACCGATTTTGTTTATAGCAAAGCTAAATTATCTCGTTCGAGCATTAAGCCCAGTCAATCGTCTAGCGTAACTGTGACAGTGACTAATAGCGGCAATCGCGACGGTGATGAGGTAGTGCAGTTATATATACGTGATAAGTTTTCACGGGTGACACGGCCGGTCAAAGAGCTAAAGGGTTTTCAGCGCATTCGTTTAAAGGCAAAAGAAAGTCGTAAGGTAACTTTTGAAATTACGCCCGATACTTTGGCTTATTATGATCTGGATATGAACTGGCGTGTAGAGCCGGGTGAATTTTTGATTATGGTTGGCTCTTCATCGCGTAAGAGCGACCTTAAGTCAGTCACTCTTCGCGTTAAGTAATTATATGGTTGGGTTTTAAAGTGGCGCCTAATTATAGGTTTTGAATATGGCCCTGAATATGAACGTCAATATAGACCCTGAGGGCAGGGGCTGAATCCAGCCCCTTAAAGTAGCTGACTAAAACTGTTTTGGAAACTCATTAATCGATAAAGATTTGTTTCTATTTTTATCGAGCCAGCGAAAACTACCGCCGATAGCTTTTTCAGCTTCTGCGGTGCTCCACAAGCCATCGCCATTTTTGTCCCAGCGTTTAAACTTACCTCGCAAAGCGTCTTTTCGACCGTTGCTCATATCGTCTGAGCGCATGACAAATTCTCTTCTTGTCCATTGGTTATCACCGTTACGGTCAAGGGCAACGTACTGAGCTATTCGCAGGCTGCTGTATTCTTCAAGGCTGAGTTCGTTATTCTTGTCATTATCAAATTGGCGCCAGCTATCATCCATCTCTGCAGAAGCTGAGACCGAAAATAGTAAACAAAATATAAGAGGTGTCTTTTTCATAAGTATTATCCAGTGAAGTTCCCGTTAAGTTAGTCGTTGCCTTTTTTAAGTCGTTTGTCATCGGGCGTAAAGAAGCGTTCTAAATCTCTTTCGTTACCTTTGCGTAACCACGCGTCAGGAAATTCGGCTGCTTTTGAGCGATCAACTTGTCGAAAAACTGAGCCAGAACTGAACTTTTTGGTATAGGGTACGGCATGTTCGCCATCAGAGCCAAGGCGAGCGAATAACGCTTTTCGCAGTTTCACTTTTACTTTTAAATAGCGCGGATCATCAATCAGATTGTTCATTTCTTTAGGGTCATTTTTGATGTCATACAATTCATCAGTATCCCAAATGCCATGGTATTGGATTAATTTAAAATCGTCCGAGCGAATCGCAAACGTGGTAGGTGTTTGTGGAAAATTAAATTCCCAATAATATTCATAGAGTAGGGTATCTCGCCAGTCAGCGACTTTTTTTCCTTCGGCTAATGGTAGCAAGCTATCGCCAGCAAATTGAGGCGGTTTTTCTTTAATACCAGCAATGTCAAGGATGGTCGGCGCAATATCAATATTAGCGGCCATTTCTTCAACCACATAGCCTTGTTTTGCACCAGGAATAGAAGCGATTAATGGCACGCGCATGGACTCTTCATAAGCATTACGTTTATCGATGAGGCCGTGCTCGCCAAATAAGAAGCCATTGTCGCCCATGAGAATAACTGCAGTATTTTCATCAAGACCATTGGCTTTAAGCCAAGCGGTAATTCTGCCTAAGCTATCGTCAACTGCAGAGAGCGCGCGGTGATACTGGCGCTTGTATTCTTGAACATCTAATTCACTATGGTAGGGGAAGTCTACACCGTGCCAGCTATTACGCTGATTCTTAACCCACATAGGTTTACCGTTATAGTTTTCTGCGGTATTGGCTTGACTATCGGGGATATAAATATCGACATCGCTGTATTGCGTTTTATGTCGCTGTGCAGGTGCAAAGTTTGCATGAACCGCTTTATGAGACAGGTAAACAAAAAACGGTTTGCTTGTGTCGCGCTCTTCCTCTAACCACGACAGCGTGTAATCTGTAAGCTCGTCAGTAATGTAGCCCTTTTGTTTTACATGCTTGCCATTAATATTAAAACGGCTCATTTTGCCATTACGTTTTCGCTTAGGGTAGTAGTCGCCTTGGCCTGCAAAACTTAACCAGTAATCAAAGCCGGGCTGCGGATCATCGTGATGACCACCCATATGCCACTTGCCTATAAATGCTGTTTCGTAACCGGCTTGTTGCAAATAGCTAGGAAAATAAATGGTACCTTCTTTGGCAGGTTTATTATTATCAACTACGCCATGACTATGCATGTATTGACCGGTCAAGATCGATGCTCGACTGGGTGAGCAAAGGGCGGTGGTGACAAAGGCGTTTTTAAAATGCACACCTTTTTGCGCCAATTCATCCATATTCGGTGTATCGAGGACTGGATTTATAAAGCCTAATTCATCAAAACGCTGATCATCAGTCAAAATATAAATGACATTTCTAGGCTTCGCTGTATCCGTCATCTTTTCCGCACTGGCAGCAAGGCTAATACCAATCAGTAAGAAAAAGGCGCTCGCAACAGCAGGCCAATTTTGTTTGGTAGGTGTCAATTTGAGCATTAAGAGATCCTTATTATTTTTTTGCTATCGATGTTTTAAGCATAAGTTACATTCTTGGAGGCGCAGGAGGTAAATTTTTTTGGCGTGCCCACAGTTAATATTAGCTAATCGCTCGTTATGATATTAAAGAATGTCAGCGCTGTCAATTTGTCATTCTAGAGGTGCTATGGATGTTAGTTAGTTGATATTTCTTAATTTAAAGTGTTTAGAGCGGGGGAGGTGGGTTTTGCTTATAACGGATGGGGATAGCCAAAAATAGCTATTCCCATCGTTTAGACAGGTGTTGCTTTTAGTCTTCTTTTGTTTCTTCAGCAGCAGGCGCTTCTTCTTCAACTGGTGCATCTTCTTCAGCTGGTGCATCTTCTTCAGCAGGCGCTTCTACTGGTGCAGCAACGCTTAACTTTATTAACGCTTCAGCCAATAAAACTTTTACTTTATCGTCGCCGTTAAGCCATTGAGCATTAGCACCTTTTACTGCATAACGATTATTTCGTTTTTGGTAAATGGTGTACTCGGCAGTTTTCTTAATCGCTTTCATATTGCCTTTCTCCGTTGGTTAAATAATAAGTGTTTAAAAGTTGTTTTTGAGTGCTTTACTGCACATCACCAAGGTTGGTATTCACCACCTTGAGTAATTCTTTAAAGAGTTTGGGGTTGCCACAAACAACATTGCCCGTTTTTAAACAGCTATCGCCGCCTTTAAAGTCGGCGGTTAAGCCGCCGGCTTCTTGTACTAGAAGTAAGCCTGCAGCTACATCCCAGGGGCGTAATCCATATTCCCAGAATGCATCTAAGCGACCAGCAGCAACATAGGCTAAATCTAACGCCGCCGAACCTGCGCGGCGAATGCCTGAACCGTTGGCAGCAAAATGTTCGAGGCATTTCATGTAGTCGTGCATAAAAGGTTGTTGGCTCGCACGATAGGGCACGCCAGTACCGATTAATGCACCATTAAAGGTATGGCGATCACTTACGCGGAGTCGCACTCCATTAAGGCTTGCTCCACGACCGCGGCTAGCAACATATTCTTCGCGTCTAATTGGATCATAAATAACAGCATGTTCTATGCGGCCATTTTGTACGCAAGCAATTGAGATAGAGAAATGTGGAATGCCCCTAACAAAATTCGTTGTGCCGTCTAAAGGATCGATATACCAAGTGGTGTCGGATTTACCGTTACTGCCAAGTATCAAGCCGCTTTCTTCACCTAAGATATTGTGCTCGGGCCAAGCTTTTTGGATTTGGTAAATAATCTCTTCTTCAGCCGCTTTGTCGACATTGGTAACAAAGTCATTTTTTTCTTTTTCTTGGATCTTAACAAGATCCATACGCTCAGTGGCTCGCGCAATAATGTCGCCGGCTTTACGGGCGGCGCGAAGAGCGATAGTAACAGTTGGCTCCACGTGGATACCTCAATGTCTGGGTTGATTAAGTCTAATATATTTGCGGCTCGGCTTGTTCAAGTATAACTATTAACGATCAAATAAGTGACGCTGCAAAATCAGGGCGGCGAGTATATCAGAGAGCCTAGGGCCTAACTGCCATAATTTGCCGTAATTTTGGTATTCGGTGGCGACTTTGGTAGAATCCGCGCCCGTTTTACATGTATTCATTGCTTTATAGCAGTATTGGTTTAAAAGAGAGACGATTTTGACAAACGACACACAGGTTCCAGACGCTAACACTGAAGCGCCAGTCACTAGTAAATCCGCTGCTGTTCGCGATGTACGCATAGTGCTGGTTAATCCCTCGCACCCTGGCAATATAGGTGGTGCCGCGCGTGCTATGAAGACTATGGCGGTGAATCAGCTGGTGCTTGTAAGCCCGCGTAACTACCCAGATCCTCGTGCTGTTTGGCGAGCAGCGGGTGCGCGCGATTTATTAGCGTCGGCCATTGTGGTCGAAACCCTCGATGATGCATTGGCTGACTGTGATTTGATTGTGGGCACTTCGGCGCGTGATCGTCGTATTCCTTGGCCGGTAGTCGATGCGCATGAATGCGCCAAAAAAATCTATGAAGAGCCAGAAAGCTCTAAAGTCGCTATTTTATTTGGTCGTGAAGATCGCGGGTTGAAAAATGACGAGCTCAACCGCTGCCACCTTCATGTTCATGTGCCCACAAGTGAGGATTATAGTTCGCTTAATTTGGCTATGGCGGTTCAAATTCTTAGCTATGAATTGCGCATGCGTTCGTTAAAAGCCAATAGTCCACAGTCAGAAACGGCGCAAGATGCAACCGATCAATGGGATGAGCCCTTTGCTAATGGCGCCGATGTAGAGCGTTTTCATGAGCATTTAGCGCAGACTTTGGTCGATATCGACTTTTTTAACCCTGATGAGCCAAAACAACTGCTTACAAGGCTGAGAAGGTTGTTTGTGCGGGTTCGCTTGGACAAAATGGAGATTAATATCCTGCGCGGTATTTTGAGTACGGTTCAAGAAAAGATTCGAAAAAACAAATAGATAGATATTTTTACGCGACATACAGGTGATATTGTCTGGATCTGTAGCTGTCTGTGTGAATATCTGACTCATTTACTGGGTTAAATACTTGATTATTTTACTGGGGCTTTAGATAATAGCGCTATTCCGCGTTCATATTTAGACTTTTGCTTCGCAGCCCTTTAAGTGGGTTGTCGTCCTTGCAAAGCCTCTTGAGACTACCGCTATGAGATTAACCACAAAAGGGCGTTATGCCGTGACAGCCATGCTTGATTTGGCTTTGCATTCTGCTGCCGGGCCAGTAAGCCTTGCTGAGATTGCGGGCCGTCAAGAATTGTCGTTGTCTTATTTAGAGCAATTGTTTGTCAAGTTGCGACGCAATAAGTTAGTGGTTAGTTCGCGTGGTCCGGGTGGCGGTTACAGTTTGAATCATCCTGTGGCTGATATTTGTGTGGCCGATATTATTGATGCCGTTGATGAGCGTGTAGATGCGACCAACTGTTCCGGTAAAAGTGATTGCCAAGAAGGCAATACTTGTTTGACGCATCACTTATGGAACGACCTGACACAACAAATTCATGGTTTTCTTACCGGTATTTCCTTAGCCGATTTAGTGAACCGAAAAGAGATTAAAAGAGTATCTGAAAGGCAGGATAGTCAACGTCGTAAATTAGATGCGGCTAATGATCTGCAACAAATACGAATCGCTTCTAGTGATTAACAGCTATTTAGAAAAGTAACCGTTTTGGAGAACAATATGCAATTACCGATATATCTTGATTATTCTGCGACAACGCCGGTTGATCCGCGTGTAGCTGAAAAGATGTCGGCCTGTTTAACCAACGAAGGCAATTTTGGTAATGCGGCCTCACGTTCGCACAGTTTTGGATGGCAAGCAGAAGAGGCGATTGAAATCGGTCGTGCGCAAGTCGCCGATTTAATTAATGCTGACCCGCGCGAAATTGTTTGGACTTCGGGCGCAACCGAGTCAGATAACCTTGCTATAAAAGGTGCCGCACATTTTTATCAAAAAAATGGCAAGCATATTATTACTTCATCTATCGAGCACAAAGCGGTGCTTGACACTTGTCGTCAGCTTGAACGCGAAGGTTATGAAATTACTTATTTGCCGCCCGATGAAAACGGTATTACACAGCCGTCAGCGGTTGAAGCAGCGATTCGTGAAGACACGGTGCTCGTGTCAATTATGCATGCCAACAATGAAATTGGCGTAGTTAATGATGTGGCAGCGATAGGCAAAATTACACGTGCGCGTAAGATTATTTTTCATGTCGATGGTGCGCAGTCAGTGGGCAAAATTCCGGTTGATGTTGCCGCTATGAAAATTGATTTATTATCGATGTGTGCACATAAAATGTATGGTCCAAAAGGTATTGGTGCCTTGTATGTATGTCGTAAACCGCGAGTGCGTATTGAAGCGCAAATTCATGGCGGTGGTCATGAGCGTGGTATGCGGTCGGGCACATTACCTACTCACCAGATTGTCGGTTTTGGTGAGGCAGCACATGTGGCTAAAGAGGGTATGGCTCAAGAGAACGCGCGTTTAATAACTTTACGTCAGCGTCTTTGGGACGGCGTATGCGATATGGAAGAAGTCTACTTAAACGGACATCCAGAGCAGCGTTTACCCGGCGCCTTAAATGTAAGCTTTAACTTTGTTGAAGGCGAATCATTAATTATGGCATTAAAAGACCTCGCTATATCTTCAGGTTCGGCATGTACCTCTGCCAGCTTAGAGCCTTCCTATGTGCTTCGTGCATTAGGTCGCAGCGATGAGTTAGCGCACAGTTCACTGCGTTTTTCTGTCGGTCGTTTTACTACCGAAGAAGATGTCGATTACGCCATAGTGCAAGTGAGAGCCGCGGTCGAAAAACTTCGCGATTTATCACCGCTATGGGATATGTATAAAGATGGTATCGATTTAAACTCGGTGCAATGGGCTGCGCACTAAAACGTAGCGTTAGCAAAAAGACAGAATAACATTGAGGTAATTAAAAATGGCATATGGCGAAAAAGTATTAGATCACTACGAAAACCCACGCAATGTCGGCAAAATGGATGCCGATGATGCATCTGTAGGTACCGGTATGGTTGGTGCTCCGGCTTGTGGCGATGTAATGCGTTTACAAATAAAGATTGATGATAATGGTGTGATTGAAGATGCCAAATTCAAAACCTATGGTTGTGGTTCGGCTATTGCTTCTAGTTCACTGTTAACCGAGTGGGTTAAAGGCAAAACGCTTGATGAGGCATCACAAATTAAAAATTCTGAAATTGCTGAAGAGTTAGCGTTGCCGCCAGTAAAAATTCATTGTTCAGTATTAGCTGAAGATGCCATTAAAGCAGCGATTGATGACTTAAAAAGTAAGTCTGATAGCGCGGTTGCTAGTTAAGGAACGTTTTGCATGGCAATTACGATGACAGAAAAAGCCGCCGAGCATGTACGTGCGCAGTTAGAGCAGCGCGGCAAAGGTCTAGGTATTCGTGTTGGCGTTAAAACCACCGGTTGTTCGGGTATGGCTTATGTTTTGGAGTTTGTTGACGAAACTGATACCGATGATGCGGTGTTCGAAAATCATGGCGTGAGCTTAATCGTTGACCCAAAGAGCTTGGTTTATATTGATGGCACGGTCATGGACTTTGTTAAAGAAGGCTTAAACGAAGGCTTTGAATTTAAAAATCCAAATATTGCAGGCGAGTGCGGTTGCGGCGAAAGTTTTACCGTTTAACGTGTTTGCATATTTAAATAAGGTTTGCCGTTAATACCGTGAAACTCGAGCACAATTTTTTTACTCTCTTAGGGCAGGCGCAGCAGTTTACTGTTGATCGCGCTGCGCTCAAAAAACGCTTTCGCACTTTGCAGCGTGAATATCACCCCGATCGGTATGCTGCAAAAACATCTCAAGAGCAGCGTTTAGCTGTTCAATTTTCTGCTCATCTTAATACTGCTTTTTCTGTGCTAGATAACCCTGTTAAGCGCGCTACGCATTTGCTTGAATTAGCGGGTGTCAATATAGACCACCAAAATAGCACAATTAAAGATCCTACTTTTCTTATGCAGCAAATGGAAATAAGAGAAGACTTAGATGATGCGCGCGCCGATAGTAATTTGCCGGCCTTAGAGGCATTGTTTAATCAAGTAAACGGGCAGTTTCAAGCTTGCCAGCAAGATTTTTCAGCGTTAATTGAGTCTGCTAAATTATCAACCGCCGATGATGAAAAAAACATCCGTGATACGGTGGGTAAAATGCAATTTTATGAAAAACTCTGTGATGAGTTAACTTCAATTATTCGTTCGCTAACCCAATAGGTTTAAAACCAGTGGCATTACTTCAAATATCCGAGCCAGGACAGTCACCGTTACCGCATCAGTTTAAGCGTGCTATTGGTATTGACCTTGGCACCACTAATTCTTTGGTTGCAGCGGTAGCGAATAATGGAACAGCTAAAAGCGGTGTAGCGAATGTGATTAACGATGCTGAGGGTAGGGCAATTTTACCGTCAGTGGTTAATTATAATGCGTCAGGTGTGCAATATATCGGTTATGAGGCGCAAGCCGTTGCGGCCGATGACCCTTATAATACGCTGGCTTCTTTTAAGCGTTTAATGGGTCGTGGTTTAAATGATGTTAGTGAAACCTCGCAATTCCAAATTGCAATACCCAGCGATGCCACAGAAAAAAATGATGTTATACGCCTTGCGACCGCAGCCGGTGAGATTACTGCTACGCAAGCGTCGGCTGAAATTTTAAAAAGTTTAACAGCGCGTGCAGCTGATGCTTTAGGTGGTGACATTGAAGGGGCGGTTATTACTGTGCCAGCCTATTTTGATGATGCTCAGCGTCAAGCCACTAAAGATGCAGCAACTTTAGCCGGTTTAAATGTATTAAGGCTGATTAATGAGCCTACGGCAGCCGCAGTTGCTTACGGTTTAGATAAAGCCGATGACCGTTATATTGTTGTTTACGATTTGGGTGGTGGCACATTTGACGTATCTATTTTGCAACTTAGCGAAGGTGTTTTTGAAGTGCTGTCTACGGGTGGAGATTCTGCACTGGGCGGCGATGATTTTGATTTGGCGATTGCGCAATGGGTGTTATCTCAGGCGCAAGTGACAGCAGAGCAGTTATCTGCACAGGAATATCGACGCTTATTAATGGATGCTAGAAGCGCCAAACAATCACTTACCGATAATCATTCAGTGGGTTTATCTCTCCAGTCTTCAGCCGTTAGTTGGGCCGGAGAATTAAGCCGCGATGTTTTCAATGAGCTCATTAATGCTTTAGTTGCGTCCACTATAGCCGCGTGTAAGGCGAGTTTAGATGATGCTGATTTAACGGCGGGTGAAATTGCCGATGTGGTTTTAGTCGGTGGCTCAACGCGCGTACCGTTGGTACGAGAACAAGTTACAGCGTTGTTTCAGCAAGCGCCAAAAACTGATGTCGACCCTGATCAAGTGGTTGCCTTAGGTGCTGCGATTCAAGCCGACAGTTTAATTGGTAATAGTCGCGACAGTGATTTGCTGTTATTGGATGTTATTCCATTGTCGTTAGGTATTGAAACAATGGGCGGCTTGGTTGAAAAAATTATTCATCGTAATACGTCAATTCCCTCGAGTCGTGCGCAAGAATTTACTACGTACAAAGATGGTCAAACCGCACTGGCTGTGCATGTAGTGCAGGGTGAGCGCGATTTAGTGAATGATTGCCGCTCGTTAGCGCGCTTTGAATTGCGCGGTATACCGCCAATGGTTGCCGGTGCTGCCCGTATAGAAGTGGTTTTTAATGTCGACGCTGATGGTATCCTTGATGTTAGCGCTAAAGAAACTATGACAGGCGTAACGGCTAATGTTCAGGTTAAGCCATCTTACGGTTTAGATGAAGCCGAGATAACGCAAATGTTAAAAGCCTCTTATTCGTATGCCAGCGAAGATAGAGATGCGCGAATGTTGGCTGAACAGTGTGTTGAAGCCAATGGTTTGGTTGATGCGGTTGAAATAGCATTAGCGCAAGATGGTCATTTACTGAATGATGCAGAGCGTGCCGAAATTGATACGGCTATTAAGCAAGTGACAATCGTTGCCTTACAGAGCGATGCATCAGCTATCAGTGATGCGGTTGCAGCTTTAGGTCGAGTAACAGATACCTTTGCCACACGAAGAATGGATCAAAGTATTCGTAGCGCTTTGCAGGGAAAAAGCATTGACGATGTCGTTGACGGATCTCTATGATCACTTTTATGAATGTAACCACTTTTAATGATATTGGAGTTTGTCCTGTATGCCGCAAATAATTGTTTTACCTCATGCGGAAATTGCCCCCGATGGCGCGGCCGTTGAGGCTAAAAAGGGCGAAAGTGTTTGTGATGCGCTTTTACGTCATCATATTGATATAGATCATGCTTGCGAAAAATCCTGTGCCTGTACAACTTGCCATGTTGTTATACGCGAAGGTTTTGATTCGTTGAGTGAGGCCGATGAGCTAGAAGAAGATTATCTCGATAAAGCTTGGGGCTTAGAGCCTGAGAGTCGTTTAAGTTGTCAGGCATTAGTGGCAGACGAAGACTTAGTTGTTGAGATTCCTAAATACACCATTAACCATGCGCGCGAATAAGCAAAGCATTTAATACCCATTTTAAGAGAGAAAGACTTATGCGTTGGACTGATATCAATGATATTGCTATTGAGCTTTACGAGGCTCACCCCGATGTTGATCCGCAATACGTCAACTTTGTTGACTTGCGTAATTGGGTGTTAGCGCTAGAAGGTTTTGAGGATGACGCCGACCGCTGTGGTGAAAAAATCCTTGAAGGTATTCAAATGGCGTGGATGGAAGAAGCGTCTTAGGGTATTTTTTTGATAAAAGCAATAATAATGTGAGTCTTTAATTTTGCGTAAACTCCTCGGGTATATTTTATTAGCCATCTCTTGTATCGCTTGGTTAGCTGTCCCCGTCATTCCTTTTTTGCCCTTATCGGCAGTAGAAAAAGCCAGCTGGGTGGGCGGTATTATTGTATTTGCTGAAATAGCATGGTGGTTAGCCATGCCGTTATTGGGCAAAGAAATTATTGCTTGGTGTAAAAATGCTTGGCAGTGGTGTAAGCGTCGTTTAGGTTTTAAATTGACGCCTAACTCAACGGTGAAGCCTGTCATTGAGAGAGTAGATGTAGAAATGGTTAATAAAACAGCTGATAAAAGAGCTGAAAGGACAAGTTATTAAGCGACTATTTTGCCTTTGTTTGTCTGGTTGAATAATCCTTGCTACGTTAAACTCTCCGCCAGCTGATAACTATCAACACTATTGATAAGGTTTTTTTTATGTCATTGGTTCCGCGCGCCGACGCTTTCACTTCTGCATGTAAGCGACATACCGTTATGGTCGGTGATGTTGCTGTGGGTGGCGATTCACCCGTGGTAGTGCAGTCTATGACCAATACCGATACGGCGAATGTCGATGCCACAGCGCAGCAAATTATAGAGCTGGCCGAGGCCGGTTCTGAGCTTGTGCGTATCACGGTTAATAATGACGAGTCTGCCGCTGCCGTTCCCTATATTAAAGAGCGTCTGCAAATTAGAAATATCTCGGTACCGCTGGTTGGAGACTTTCATTTTAACGGCCACAAATTACTGACCGATAATCCCGCCTGCGCCGAAGCGTTAGATAAATACCGTATAAACCCCGGCAATGTGGGGCGTGGTGCTAAAAAAGATGCGCAGTTTAGCGAAATGATTGAAATTGCTTGCCGTTATGACAAGCCTGTTCGCATTGGTGTTAACTGGGGGAGTCTTGATCAAGCCTTGTTGGCGCGGCTACTCGATGAAAACGCTAAGCATGCTGAGCCACGTGATTTACAAGTGATTATGCAAGACGCGGTTATTCAATCGGCGTTAGAGAGCGCAGTTTTAGCCGAAGAAGTGGGTTTGGGTCGCGATAAAATTATTCTTTCTTGCAAGACCAGTCATGTCCAAGACCTTGTAACAATATATCGCCGCTTAGCTGCAGAGAGTGAATACGCTTTGCATTTAGGTTTAACCGAAGCGGGTATGGGCTCAAAAGGCATTGTGGCATCAACCGCTGCGTTGGCGCTTTTACTGCAAGATGATATCGGCGACACGATTCGAATCTCTTTAACGCCAGAGCCTGGGGGGAGTCGCGTTAAAGAAGTGCAAGTGGCACAAGAAATTTTACAGACCATGGGTTTACGTGCATTCACGCCAATGGTTATTGCTTGTCCCGGTTGTGGCCGAACGACGAGTACTTACTTTCAGCAGTTAGCTGAAGAGATTCAAGGCTATTTACGCAATCAAATGCCTGTATGGCGCGATAAGCATCCAGGCGTTGAAAATATGAGTGTTGCCGTCATGGGCTGCGTAGTGAATGGCCCAGGTGAGAGTAAGCATGCCAATATTGGTATTAGCCTGCCCGGCACAGGCGAGCGACCCGTTGCGCCCGTTTATATTGATGGCGAGAAAGATGTGACCCTAAAGGGCGACCGTATTGCGGAAGAGTTTCAGGCTTTGGTAGAGGACTATGTTGTTGCCCATTATTCGTCATAAGTGAAGGCTTGCTGTGGTGCGGCAGAGTTGGCCTTAGCGTTTTACAGCATTTGTGCACTTTTCTTTGTAACATCCTGAATTAATTACAGTTTCTCCCTCTCGTTTAGGCGGTCTTTCAATTGCGATTGGGCGGCTTAATCTCTATAATCCGCCGACTTTACTAATCTTCATAGGCCTAGCAACGAACACTTGCTGTCGGTGAGTGCTGGTTAGTCTTATAACCCTTTGAAATAACTAGTTAAAACGGAGATTCACCCATGGGCGTAGAGCGCACCTTTTCTATTGTTAAACCTGATGCAGTGGCAAAAAATGTTATTGGCGAAATTTATGCACGTTTTGAAAAAGCAGGCTTGAAAATTGCTGCTTCTAAAATGTTACATTTAAGCCGCGAAAAAGCCGGTGGTTTTTATGCCGAGCACGAAGGTCGTCCTTTCTATAATGATCTTGTTGATTTTATGACTTCAGGCCCAGTGATGGTGCAAGTGCTTGAAGGTGAAAATGCGGTTGTACTTAATCGCGATTTAATGGGCGCAACTAACCCACAAGAAGCTGATGCCGGAACTATTCGTGCCGACTTTGCTCACTCAATCGACGCCAATGCCGTTCACGGTTCTGATTCGCCTGAATCAGCAGCGCGTGAAATTGCTTACTTTTTTGCGGATGATGAAATCTGCCCACGCTAAGGTATTAGTGAGTAATCATTTTATTCACTAACGAAAGCATACTAGCGACAACTTAATGTCATGAGTAACGAAACGGAAAAGCTAAGCGTCACAGAAGTACCTAGCAAAGTGAATTTGCTAGGTATGACGCAAGCTCGCTTAATTGACTATATGAAGTCGTTAGGTGAAAAACCGTTTCGTGCTAAACAATTAATGAAGTGGATTCATCACTGCGGTGTCGATGACTTTGCCGTGATGACAGACTTGAGTAAGGCGTTGCGTGAAAAACTCAGCCGTATTGCCGAAGTGCGAGCGCCCGAAATTGTGAGTCAAGAAGATTCAGTTGATGGCACTCGCAAATGGGTGCTGCGCGTTCATAATGGCGGTTGTATAGAAACCGTTTATATCCCCGAAAAAGGCCGCGGCACATTATGTGTTTCTTCGCAGGTTGGCTGCAGTTTAGATTGCAGTTTTTGCTCAACGGGCAAGCAAGGTTTTCAAAACGATTTAACGGCTGCTGAAATTATTGGTCAGGTGTGGTTGGCAGTTAAATCGTTTAACGGTTTTGAGGCGCAGCAAAAACGTGCTATTAAAGAAACCCTCGTTGACGAAGATGACGTTGAACGCCGCGTCACTAATGTGGTGATGATGGGTATGGGCGAGCCGCTAATGAACTTCGACAATGTTGTCGACTCTATGTCTCTTATGATGGACGATTTAGCTTTTGGTTTATCTAAGCGTCGTGTGACCCTGAGCACCTCGGGTGTAGTACCCATGCTGGATAAGTTAGGTGAGGTGAGCGATTGTTCGTTAGCTATTTCACTGCATGCACCTAACGATGAGCTGCGAAGCCAGTTGGTGCCGATAAATAAAAAATACCCGATTGCCATGCTGTTGGAATCTAGCTTGCGCTATATTAACGGTTTGTCTGACAACAAGCGCGTTATTACAATCGAGTATACACTGATAGATAAGATTAATGATTCGCAGCCATTGGCGCATGAGTTAGTTGAGCTATTAAAAGATGTACCTTGCAAAATTAATTTAATCCCTTTTAACCCGTTTCCGCTATCGGATTATCAGCGGCCGAGTAATAATCGGGTAAAAGCGTTTCAACGAATTTTGAACGAAGCCGGCTTTATTGCGCCTATTCGCACTACGCGAGGCGATGATATTGATGCGGCTTGCGGGCAGCTTGTTGGGCAAGTAGCTGATCGTACACGGCGCAACGAGCGCTATCTTAATGCGCAAGCCGTTGCAGATGAGCAACCGGTACGCATTGTTGGAGGTACTGAATAAATGTCAGAACTAAATACCCTCGTATTATCGAGTACACGATGTATCCGTGTTTTATTAGGTTTGTTGTTGATGTTAACGCTGTCGGCATGCGTAACCACGCAGCGTGGTGGTTTTGATAAGCCTGTTAGCACCGATGAAGCTATTGCCTCGCGTGTGGCAGCCGCTAAACAATATTTATTGAGCCGAAATTTTGAAGCGGCGCGTCGCCATTTAAAAACCGCTTATGAAATTAACCCCAAGTCTGCTGATGTGCATGATGCATTAGCGCTTACATTTCAATATAGCAGTGAATACGAGCTAGCAGAATCGCATTATAAAAAAGCCATTAATTTTGGCGAGGGTCAATCACGCTTTCGCTTTAACTATGCCAATTATTTGTATCAACAAAAACGTTTTAAACAGGCTGAAGGACAGTTGCAAACCATTGTTGAAGATTCGCTATATGAAAAGCGTGAATCGGCTTTAGTGATGTTAGGTTTATGTCAGCAGCAGTTATTGCAAGCCGCTAAAGCGCAGCGATCATTTGAGCGAGCATTAATTTTAAATCCGCGTAATACTCGAGTACTGCGTGAATTGTCGATAATGAATTACGAAGCTAAAAACTTTCAAATTGCTTGGCGTTACTTTCAAAATTATCGCAAAGTTGTCACGCGCCCTGATGCTGAATTATTATTACTAGGCATTGAATTGGCACGCGAGTTAAACGATGCTAATTCAGAAGCCAGTTATGTGCTGGCCTTGAAAAATCTTTATCCTAATTCTCGAGAATATCAGAGTTATTTACGTCGCCAACAATATGAATAACAGCGAAGACAAACAATCTGCTTTAGATGCAGTTGCTGACAACGAAGCGACTGATCAATCAGATATGACAGCCCCAGCCGCCATAGAAAGCGGACAGTTAGGTCGCGCACGTGCGCAACTGGGTTTGTCGTTGGCCGATTTATCGGCAGACACGCGAATCCCCAAGCGTCATCTCGCTGCATTAGAAAATCATCAGGTTGACCGTTTACCAGCTAAGCTGTTTGTCATTGGTTATTTACGTACCTGTGCTGAACGCTTGGGTTTAGAGTTAGACATGCTATTAACTGAGTATGGTGTGGCCGAAACCATAGTCCGCGATGCGACAGCCAATACCAGTGCTGCCGATACAGTATTAGCAGGGGATACGGCGCATTCAGTATTATCCGCAGGTCCTGGCATGGCGATTCGCTCCTCTGTTTGGCGTATCACGGCAATGGCAGTTTTGCCGTTACTTTTTATTATTTTATTTGCATGGGCTTATTCGGTACAGGATGATGTTGCTACACAGCAAACGGTTATTGAAGCACTGCCTGTGGCTGAAACGCTGTCTGCACCTTTAGGTCAGTTAGCACCTGTGGCGTTAAGTCAGCAAGCTATAGAGCAGGAAAGCATAGAACAGCAAAGCGCAGCAGTAGAGGGCGGCGAAGCCACTTCAACCCATGCTATGAATCGTGTTGACGTTGTCAACCCTAATGACAATACAACGACCGAGCCGAATGCAAGCTCTGGCTCCGTTCCGGCCGCTATGGCTAGCCAGCATCCATTGCAAGATCGTTTAGTGATTGAGGTGAGTGAAGATAGCTGGGTGCACATTACCGATGCAGCGGGAAGCCAGCTGTTTCGAGATTTAGCACGAGCAGGCAAAAAAATTGATGTCACTGGTGATTTGCCGTTTAACTTACATCTGGGCAATGCGCCGGGTTTAGCTTTAGAGTTAAATGGTTCGCCTTTTGCTATTACCGACTATCGCGATGATAATAGTGTTCGTTTTGTTATGAGTCGACGATAAGCGCTAAAACAACCAATAAACAAGATTGGGTTATTCATTGAAAACAATTCAAGCCGTTCGCGGCATGCACGATATCACTCCAGAGCAGTCGGGACATTGGTCACGACTAGAGCAAGCTGTGGCAGAAGTATTTAGCAGCTATGCTTACCGCGAAATTCGTATGCCTTTGGTAGAGAGCACACGGTTATTTCACCGCTCTATTGGTGAGGTTACCGATATTGTCGAAAAAGAAATGTATACCTTTCCCGATCGCAACGATGAATCGTTAGCGTTAAGACCTGAAGGTACTGCAGGTTGTGTGCGAGCAGTTATTGAAAATGGTCTGCTAAATACGCCGCAAAAGCTTTGGTACAACGGGCCAATGTTTCGCTACGAAAAGCCACAGAAAGGTCGTTATCGTCAGTTTCACCAAATAGGCGCCGAAGTTTTTGGCTATGCCGATGTTGAAGTTGAAGCAGAGATGCTACTACTAAACCAACGTTTTTGGACAAGTTTAGGTTTAGAGAAAAACGTCAGTCTGCAATTAAATAATATTGGTGATAGCGAAACGCGTGTCCACTATAAAAAAGCGTTAGTAGAGTATTTATCAGCGCATAAAGAGTCTTTGGATGCAGATAGTTTGCGTCGCTTAGATTTAAACCCCATGCGAATTCTTGATAGTAAAAATCGTGATACGCAAAAATTATTAAATGATGCGCCGCAAATGGCAGGTTTTTTATCTGAAGCATCACTGCAGCGAGTCGAACAGTTAAATGCTTTATTGCACAGTCAAGGCGTTAATGTTGAACACAATCCGCGCTTAGTTCGTGGCTTAGATTATTACAACGATACCGTTTTCGAATGGGTAAGTAATGATTTAGGTGCGCAAGGCACTGTGTGCGGTGGTGGTCGTTATGACGGCTTAGTTGAGCAGTTAGGTGGTAAGCCCATGCCAGCCATTGGTTTTGCTATGGGTGTTGAGCGCTTATACTTATTGTTAGAAGCGCAAGCTTTTGCATCGTTAAATGGCAGCGATGCACCTGATGCATATTTTATTGTTGCAGCCGACACTTTACAGGCTTTTGCCTTTGACCTTGCCGAACGTTTACGCAATGCGCAGCCGGGTTTTAAAATCATGCATAACCTGACCGCAACGAGTATGAAAAGCCAATTCAAGAAGGCCGACAAAAGTGGTGCGCGCTATGCATTTGTTATTGGCGAAGATGAAGTGGCCAATGCCAGTGTCACGGTTAAAGATTTACAAAACGGCGAGCAAGCTCAGTATACGGTGGGCGACTCGTTAGCAAGTTTATTGGCTGGTTTAGCTTAGTTTTTCTTGGTTTAAGCTAGTATGAAAATGAATAAGTATTTTACATTGATCATCTTAACGGTGAGTTTAGGAGAGCGGACTTGAACGAATATAGAACAGACGAAGAGCAAGTTGAAGTTTTAAAAAACTGGTGGAGAGAAAACGGTTCTTCCACTTTAATCAGTATTGCTGTTGCCTTAGCGATAGTCTTTGGCTGGCGCACTTGGCAGGATAATCAACAAGCAAATATTGATAATGCTTCGTTTGCTTACCAAGAGTTATTAGATGCTGTTGCAGCTGTCGAGACCGCTCCAGACGATATTAAAATTGCTACTGTTGATTTTATGGCAGAGAATTTAAAAGAAAATTACAGTGGATCGGGTTATAGCCAGTTCGCAGCGTTCTTAAAAGCGCGACAAGCCGTTAGTGATAATGATTTTGTCACGGCCGAAGAAGAGCTACGTTGGGTTTTAAACAATGAGCCTTCACATGAAATGCGCTTAGTGACAGAGTTACGTCTTGCTAAAGTGTTATATGCACAAGAAAAATCCGATGAAGCCATGGCATTGTTAGCGCGCGAAGATACCGGCGCATTTGCACATGCGTTTCTGGAATTAAAAGGCGACATATTGGTCAATAAAGAAGATTATCAAGGAGCAGTTGATGCCTATACTTTAGCAGAAGCTGCAGTACAGGCGCTAATTATGAGGCCGCCACAAACCTTGGCAATGAAATTAGCTTACGCTAAAAGCTTTTTATAATGTCCTTTTTGTTTTGTAAAACTTCCTTTAAAGAGGGTTAAAACGTTGCCGCAGTCTTTATTATTGTTTGCTCATGTTGCTTGGTTTTTTAAAGCGGTTACTCGAATAGCTAGTGTGTTAAGTGCTTTGGTTGTGTTGATGTCGCTAACGGCTTGTGGCTCGAAAGATGGCGATGACGAACTAAGTAAGCCTTTGCCGCTGGAAAAATTTGAAGCAAAAACGCAATTAAAAACGCAATGGTCTGCCAATATAGGGCCCGGCCAAGGCGAGCGTTATGACCGTCTTACATTGGGTTTTGATAGCGATGGCGTCTACGCAGCTAATATTAAAGGGCAGGTTTCACGTTATGGCCTAAAAGGTGGTCTGGCATGGACTAAAAAATTAGCTCCCTTGTCAGCCGGTGTGGGTATTGGTGAATCTTTAGTATTAGTGGCTACAGCTAACGGCGTTGTTGTGGCGCTAAATAGTGATAATGGTGTTGAGCAATGGCGCAAGGATGTTCGCGGTGAAGTATTAGCGGCGCCGCAGGCAAGTCGCGGTATAGTTATTGTGCAAACCTATGACGGTCGGTTAATTGGTATGAATGCTGAGAATGGTGATCAGCTTTGGGTGTATACCAGTGATATACCTGTACTTACTTTAAGAGGTACGGCGACACCTGTAATAGAAAATGGTATTGCTTACACTGGTTTTGCAACGGGTAAATTAGTTGCTATTGATATTACTAACGGCAATCTGATTTGGGATAAACCTGTAGCTATTGCCAAAGGGCAGGCAGAAATTGATCGTATTGTTGATGTTGATGCGTCTCCATTAGTCTCGAGTAATCGTGTTTATGCTGCCAGCTTTAATGGTTATTTATTTGCGTTTTTAAAGCGTGATGGGCGACCACTATGGCGCTTTGATATATCCAGTTATCGTGAAGTTGCCGAAGGCTTTAAAAATATTTACGCGGTAGATGAAAGAGGGCGACTTTTTGCTGTTGATGCCGAGTCAGGTGAGCAGCGCTGGGAGCAGTCCGCATTATTAAATAGACATTTAAGCGCGCCGGTTGTATTTGGTGGTTTTCTTGTTGTAGCCGATTTAGAGGGCTACATACACGTGATGTCACAAATTGATGGGGCGATTATTGGTCGTGCCAAAGTTGATGGTTCAGGTGTTAGAGTGCCTATGCGTGCTGTTGATAACTTACTTTATGTTTATTCTAATAAAGGAAAGTTGGCCGCTTATACACTTGAGAATATCGTCAATAAATAAAATGTTTAAACAAATATATTCAAAATAGTATGAAAACAATGCGTCTTGTTGGTCAGCAATAAGATGCTTAACAATAAAAGGCTAAGTGATAATATTAAATCGTTTTAGGCCTTAATTTACCAACTTATTCACCACACGAACGTTCAGGCAACGCTATGTTACCCGTTATCGCCCTTGTCGGCCGACCCAATGTCGGAAAGTCGACGCTCTTTAATCGACTCACTCGCAGTCGGGATGCGCTTGTTGCAGACTACGAGGGGTTAACTCGTGATCGCAAATATGGCGAAGCCGTGGTAGAAGAAACCCGTTTTATTGTTATTGATACTGGCGGCCTAAGTGGTTTGGATATTGGTATTGATGAAGCTATGGCGCAGCAATCGTTAGCCGCTATTGATGAAGCTGATGAAGTGGTATTAATGGTAGATGCCAAAGCCGGTTTAATGCCAGCCGACGAATCGATTGTTCGAGAGATTCGCCGTCGTGGAAAACCCTTTGTGCTTGTGGTTAATAAAATTGATGGCATGGATGAAAATGCTGCCGCTGAATTTTATGCCTTAGGTATTGATCGCATTTTTCCTGTTACGGCGACCCATGGCCGTGGTGTTAGGCAGCTAGTTGATGATTTAGCAACGCGTTTTCCAGAAAAAAGTGATGCTGTTGATATTGGTCAGCATCGTGGTACCCGTATAGCTATTGTTGGTCGTCCTAATGTCGGTAAGTCGACTTTAGTTAATCGTATGCTAGGAGAAGACAGGGTAGTCGTCTATGACCACCCAGGCACCACACGTGACAGTATTTATATTGACTATGAGCGCGTGGATAAAAGTGGTGAAAGTAAGCCGTATATGCTTATTGATACTGCCGGTGTGCGCAGACGCAAAAATATTGACGAAGCGGTAGAAAAGTTTTCAATTTTAAAAACCTTACAAGCGATTGCCGATGCGCAAGTCACGGTATTGGTGGTGGATGCACAAGAAGGTTTGGTTGATCAAGATCTGCATTTGATGAGTCATATTGTTAATGCTGGCCGTGCATTGGTTATTAGTATTAATAAATGGGACGGCCTAGATAACGAGCATAAGAGCAAAATTAAAGAAACCATAGAGCGCCGTTTAGCTTTTAATGACTTTGCTGAAATACGTTTTATTTCGGCGTTACATGGCACAGGCGTTGGCGAGCTTTATCAATCAGTCGATGTCGCTTATCAAGCGGCGACTCAAAAGTTATCGACCAATGAGTTAACGAAGATATTAGAAAAAGCCGTATTTGATCATGCGCCGCCGTTAGTAGCCGGTCGTCGTATTAAATTGCGTTATGCGCATGCCGGTGGCCAGAATCCGCCTATTATTATTATTCATGGCAACCAAACAACGTCTGTGCCCAAGCACTATACGCGTTATTTAGAAAAAACCTTTAGACGTAAACTAAGCCTATACGGTACGCCGATTCGCATTGAATACCGAACGGGTGATAACCCTTATGCGGGTAGAAAAAATAAATTAACCGCGCGACAGGTAACTAAGCGTCGTCGATTGATTAAGCATCACTCTAAAAAATAAATAGCTGAGTGAGCTCATGAGCTTTAATGCATAGCCCGCTGACTAATTAAAATAATAAATTTTCTACGGGTATTATCCATTCTCTGCTCATTTGCTCAGGCCATTTTATTAGCCAATGGTTATGGCTTAATTTGTTAATAAAATTGTCTTTAATTGCTATGGTTCTTACTTTATTCAGCTTTATACTTAATCTATTAAGCCGTTAATTAACCCACAGGCAGTAATAAACACTATGAGCTATACCCAAGCTAACCCCTTACTTGCAGATCATCCTTTACCTCCTTTCGAAAGTATTCATCTTGAGCATATTGAGCCTGCAGTGCAGGCGAGAATAGCGAATGTCATGAGTGTTTTGGAACAACAACTAAGTTTAATTGAGCAGGGTGAGTCACCCACTTGGGAGAATTTGGCGGCACCTTTTGAGGAGGCCTCGGATTTATTGGATCAGACTTGGTCGCCGGTTAGTCATTTAAATGGTGTAAAAAACAGTGATGAGCTTCGAAAAATTTATGAACGCTGTCTTGAGCAGCTCACCGAATTTGGTACCACCATCGATCAGCACGAGCCCTTTTTTCGTGCCTATGAAAAGCTAGCCGCCAGTGAGCTTTTTGAGCAATTAACGCCGGCGCAACAAAAAGTGATTAACAATGCGTTACGAGATTTTCGTTTAGCCGGTATTGGTTTGTCTGAGGAAAAACAAAAACGTTATGGCGACATAAAAAAGAGTTTGTCTGCATTATCGAGCCAATTTTCAAATAATGTTTTGGATGCAACTCAAGCGTGGTATTTGCAGTTTGATAATACCGATGCATTAAAAGGCTTGCCAGATATGGCAATAGCGGCAGCTAAACAAACGGCTGAACAAAAGCAGCTATCTGGTTATGTGCTGACGTTAGATATGCCATCGTATATAGCGGTAATGACGTACGCAGAAGATCGGCATCTGCGCGAAACGGTTTATCATGCATTTACTACTCGGGCATCGTTAGAAAGCAGTATTAGTGAAAAAGCAACTTGGGATAATGGACCGGTTATTAAGCAAATTTTGTCGTTGCGACATGAGCTAGCTTTACTGTTGGGTTTTAACAATTATGCAGAGTTATCACTGGCAACAAAGATGGCTGATACGCCAGAGCAGGCCATAGATTTTTTAACCAACCTCGCTGAAAAAGCACAACCCTTTGCTAAAAAAGATTTTCAAGCATTAACAGACTTTGCCGCAGCTCAAGGCGAAGTAAAGACATTAGCAGCATGGGATGTGGCTTACTACAGTGAGCAGCTACGACAGCAAGCGTTTGCAGTTTCACAAGAAGCGCTGCGGCCTTATTTCCCCGCCGAAAAAGTATTAGAAGGTATGTTTTCGGTGGTAAATACCTTGTTTGGTATTACTGTAAAAGCCGTAGAAGATGTTTCTGTATATCATCCCGATGTGCGTTTTTATTGTATTGAAAAAAATCACGAAGTTATTGCCTACTTTTATTTTGATATTTACGCGCGAGATAAAAAACGCGGAGGCGCATGGATGGCCGATTGTCGAACCCGCCGCTTGCGGAATAAGCAATTGCAGCTGCCGGTTGCCTATTTAACCTGTAATTTCACTCCGCCAGTGGGTGATACCCCTTCGTTATTAACCCACCAAGATGTGACTACACTGTTTCATGAGTTTGGTCATGGCTTGCATCATATGCTGACACAAATGACAGATGCAGCAGTAAGCGGTATTAGTGGTGTAGCCTGGGATGCTGTTGAATTGCCCAGTCAGTTTTTAGAAAACTGGTGTTGGGAAAAATCGGTTATACCGCTTATTTCAGGGCATTACCAAACGGCTGAGCCATTACCCGATGACATGCTTGATAAGATGCTGGCAGCAAAAAACTTTCAATCGGGTATGCAAATGGTGCGTCAAATAGAGTTTTCGCTATTTGATATGCAATTGCATGCCGATTATGACCCTACAAAACCTGTAGATGTTCAGGCGGTTATTGATACTGTGCGCGAGAAAGTGGCTGTCGTACCAACGCCGAGCTTTAATCAATTTCAAAATAGCTTTAGCCATATTTTTGCTGGTGGCTATGCGGCAGGGTATTACAGTTATAAATGGGCAGAGGTGTTGTCCGCCGATGCGTTTTCTTTATTCGAAGAGAAAGGGGTTTTTGATAAAACAACAGGAGAGAAGTTTTTACAAACTATCTTGGCTAATGGTGGTTCTCAGGCTCCCATGGACTTATTTGTTGCATTTCGTGGGCGGGAACCACAAGTGACCGCTTTGCTTAAGCATAGCGGCTTAAGCTAACTTGTTTTGAGTGATTCACCTTAATGTAGATAACTTAGCAACACAAAACCGCCAATTAACAACACCGTTGCAATAATGGTTACCACATTAAAATATTTATCTATCCATACTTTTATCGTTGGCCCAAACCACATAATCAGCGCTGCTAATAACCCATAACGCAGCGCACGGCTGGCTACTGCACCCAGCACAAAAATACCAAACGGCACTAACGCTGCGCCGGCAGCAATAGTAAATACTTTAAATGGAATAGGTGTAAAGCCAGCGGCAAATATGGCAGAAAAAGTATTGTCAGAAAAAGATTCAGCCAGACGGATAAACAAGGCTTCATTAAAGCCAGGAACATATTGATAAAAGTAACTATCCAGCACGCCCCATAATCCCCAACCCATGGCGTAACCTGCCATGCCGCCTAACACCGATCCTAATGTGCAAATCGCTGCAAAGCGCAGTGCCTTGTTGGGTGCGCCCATGGCCATAGCCAATAATAAAACGTCGGGGGGGATAGGGAAGAATGAGGCCTCGGCAAATGCCATGACAAACAATGCGAATGATGCGTAGCGGTGCTCGGCCCAGGTGAGTACCCAGTCGTAAAGATTTCTTAGCATAATAGGGGTATCTGTGAAGTGTCCTAATTGGTTATTGCCATCAATGTTACATCTATGTTGTTCATTTTAGCTGCTGCTTCTCACTGTTTTTGGAAAGAATAAGGGTTCATATAGAGAAATAGTGCACATTTAGTCAATGAATTCGTTTTAAATGGCTTTAAAATCATTATATTAGCTGAAGTTTCTAAAAAAGATTTTAAGCGATGTTGAGTGACAATGACGGGGCTACTGAAAGATTAAAGCAAGTATTACGCAGTGTAGGCTTAATCGCGCTGCTGTTTACTTTGTTTGCTTGCGCAGATTCAGCGCATGTTATGGTCGTTGAACGACCGCAGCCGCCAACGGAAAAAATTAATAGTCATTGGGTTAGCTCTGGCGAAACTTTGTATGCTATTGCTTGGCGTTACAATATGGATCCCGAACGCTTGGCGCGTGCTAATGGTATTAGCCCACCGTATCGGTTGAATGTTGGTCAGAAGTTAACATTGATACTAACCAGCCAGCCTGCAGTTTGGTCTGGCGCTAAAGCGGCTTCCAAGAACAAAGCGCAATCAAGCGCAAGTCAGTCTTCGGTATCGAAAAAGTCATCGGTAGCGCAGCAGACTAGGCAAGTTAGCCAAAGTAACGCGCAGCGTTTTTCTGGGTTTACCGCTTGGCAGTGGCCAGCTAAAGGTGAAGTCAGCCGACGATACTCAAGCAAACGCGGCGCATTGCACAAAGGTTTAGATATTCGTGGTAAACGTGGCCAATCCGTTTATGCGGCTAACACCGGTATTGTGGTGTATGCAGGCGCAGGTTTACCGGCTTACGGCAAGCTATTAATTGTTAAGCATAATGAAACTTATTTAAGTGCTTATGCCCATAACAGTCAATTATTGGTAGATGAAGGCGATAAAGTTAAAGTTGGGCAGCAAATTGCCGAAATGGGAAAGAGCGGAACCACTTTTGAACACTTACACTTTGAGATTAGAAAGAAAGGTGTGCCGGTTAATCCGTTGTACGTTTTACCGAAATTGAAATAATTGATTTAATTAACGCTTTATATAACAGCAAAAAGTTTTAGCATCATCATAAAGGGGCAATTCCCATGATCGCAAGTGCGGACGAGAAGTTAGAAGCAAAAGACAGCATCGATAGTTCTGATATTGTTTCAGATAATAGTCCTGACGTTGAAGAGAAGGACTTTAAAGATATTGCTGGCGATATGGATGGCCGAAGAAAAACGACTGAGCGTTCTCCTAAGTCGCTTGATGCTACGCAAATGTATCTTAATGAGATTGGTTTTTCGCCGCTATTATCTGCTGACGAAGAAAAGCATTATGCACGGTTAGCTCTGTCGGGTGATGAAGCTGGCCGTAAACGTATGATTGAATCGAATTTACGTTTAGTGGTTAAGATTTCTCGTCGTTATTTAAATCGTGGTTTAACGTTACTGGATTTAATAGAAGAGGGTAATTTAGGGTTAATTCGTGCGGTTGAAAAGTTTGACCCTGATCGCGGCTTCCGTTTTTCTACTTACGCGACATGGTGGATTCGTCAGACCATTGAACGTGCGATTATGAATCAGACGCGAACTATTCGTTTACCGATTCATGTAGTTAAAGAGTTAAATGTTTATTTACGTGCAGCGCGTGAGTTGAGCCAAAAACTTGATCATGAGCCAAGTGCGGAAGAGATTGCCGAGCTGCTAGAAAAGCCTGTAGCTGACGTTAAGCGGATGTTAAAGCTTAATGAGCGTGTGACTTCCATTGATGCGCCTTTAGGGCATGATTCAGAGCGTACGGTGGTTGAGACAGTTGCTGATACCAAGGTTTCAGATCCTGCTGAATTGCTGCAAGATAATAATATGCGTGCCAGTATTAATAATTGGTTGGATGATTTGTCTGAGAAGCAGCGAGAAGTGATTATGCGTCGCTTTGGTTTACGCGGGCATGAGTCGGCGACGCTTGAGCAGGTGGGTGCGGAGATTGGTTTGACTCGTGAGCGTGTTAGGCAAATTCAGGTTGAGGCGTTGCGTCGCTTGAAGGAGATTATGCGTAGTGAGGGTTTGTCGAGTGAGTCGATTTTTAGTCAGTAGTTTTTTTGATTGCTGAGGGTGTTTTGAGAAACCGATGATTTATATCATCGGTTTTTTTTGGTTTGGGTTAAGTGTTAGTTTAGGTTCAAGGTTTAAGTCAAAGTCAAAACCGTCGGGCCACCCCCGACTATCTTTTGACTTTGACTGTAACAAGCCCCCAAAAAAACTTCAGCCATAAAAAAACCGCATTAAAAAATGCGGTTCTCAAAAACGCCATTGACATGGCAATAAAAAATTAACGCTCAAGCAATTTCAGCTTATCTGGCACACCGTTCCACTCCTCAGCATCCGCAGGCGCCGGTTTCATCTCAGTGATATTCGGCCATTTCTCTGCGAGCTCTTCATTGATCTCAAGAAAAACTTGCTGATCTTCGGGTAACTCATCCTCAGAAAAAATCGCATCCGCAGGGCACTCAGGCTCGCATAGCGCACAATCAATACACTCGTCAGGATGGATTACGAGAAAATTTGGGCCTTCGTAGAAACAATCTACCGGACACACTTCTACACAATCAGTATGTTTACACTTAATGCAATTTTCGCCTACAACAAAAGTCATTGTGGTCGTGCTCTCCAATTAATGATGAAAAGAGGATGAATGCTAAAAATCGAACGGTGCTGAAAAATCGAGCGCGAGTCTACCATGACCGCTAAGTGTGGAAAACCCGTATTGCCGCTTTTTAACGGCCAATAGCGGCATATTGCAGCTTGCAGCTGGGCTAGAGCTTGCGCTTTAGGTCGTAGAGGGCATCTAATGCCTGCCTTGGCGTCATTTCGTCCAGATTGAGCGCCGTTAGGGCTTCTTGGAGCTGATTATCTGCTCGCGCAAATAGGTCCGGTTGTGGAGAGGGGCTGGTCTTGTTTTTACTGTGTGGCGTAACTGCTGGACTTATAGGGTCGCTGGCTAAACTCGCGGCTTCTAATTCGCTGAGCTTGTAGCTGGCAAATTCAAGGACATCCCTGGGAATGCCGGCAAGCTTGGCGACTTGAATGCCGTAACTCTGATTCGCTGGCCCATCTTTGACCGTATGCATAAATACTATGTCGTCACCGTATTCGGTGGCATCAAGGTGCACATTGGCAATATCACTAATACTGTCGGGCAGAGTTGTTAATTCAAAGTAGTGGGTGGCAAACAGCGTGAAGGCTTGCAGTCTTTCCGCTAAATGATGTGCGCAAGCCCAAGCCAACGATAAACCATCAAAGGTGCTGGTGCCGCGGCCAATTTCATCCATAAGCACTAAGCTACGTGTTGTTGCATGATGCAAAATATGTGCGGTCTCGGACATTTCAACCATAAAGGTTGAACGGCCGCCGGCTAAATCATCGGACGAACCTATGCGCGTAAACACTTGATCGACAAGACCAAGTGTTGCTGATTCGGCGGGTACATAACTGCCCATGTGAGCGAGCACGGTAATTAATGCTACCTGTCGCATATAGGTCGACTTACCACCCATGTTAGGACCAGTAATAATTAGCATGCGACGCTGTTCATCCATATGCAAATCGTTAGGAATAAACGGTTCGCTCGATACATGCTCAACCACCGGATGACGGCCTTGTTTTATAACAATGCCCGCACGTTGTTCGAGTTTAGGCGCGCGCCAGTTAAGACTGTCGGCACGTTCGGCTAAAGTAGCGATGACATCAATCTCTGCTATGGCTTCGGCGCTAGATTGTAATAACGGCAGTTGTTCATTGAGTGTTTCAATTAATTGCTCGTAAAGGTATTTTTCGCGCGCTAAGGCTTTGCTTTGCGCGCTAAGCGCTTTGTCTTCGAATACTTTTAGTTCGGGCGTAATAAAACGCTCGGCATTTTTTAAGGTTTGTCGGCGCGTATATTCCACGGGGGCATTGGCCGATTGCGCACGGCTGATTTCTATAAAGTAACCATGTACGCGGTTATAGCCTACTTTTAAAGTGCTAATACCGGTTTTTTCGCGCTCACGTTGTTCTAGCTGAATTAAAAAGTCTGATGCATTAGTGCTAAGCGCTCGAAACTCATCAAGCTCTGCATCGTAGCCATTGGCAATAACGCCACCATCACGAATGGTCATGGGTGGGTTTTCTTGTAAGGCGCGGGTTAATAATGCTGATTGCTCGGGGAATACACCAATGCGTGTGCTGATGTTGTCAATGACATCATCACGGCTGTCTGTCATGACGCGATTTAACTCTGGTAAAGCGTTAAGCGAATCACATAGCCGAGTTAAGTCGCGCGGCCTTGCCGAGCGTAAACTGATGCGCGTTAAAATTCGCTGCATATCGCCAATAGGTTTTAACGCTGTGCGTACAGATTCAAAAGCATAGTTTTGTAGGAGTGCTGCTATCGCCTGTTGGCGGCTAAGTATAGGTGTTATTTGGTTTAACGGTTTGCCTAACCACTGGCGAATTAAACGACTGCCCATGGCGGTTGATGCGGTATCGAGAACGGCTAATAAAGTATTAGCTTCATCACCGTTTAAGTTTTTATCGAGTTCTAAATTACGTCGGCTAGCGCCATCAATGCAAAGATAGTCACTGCGATTTTCTACACTTAACGCTTTAATATGCGGCAATGCGCCAGATTGTGTAGAGCGAGCATATTGAATTAATGCACCGGCTGCGCAGACAGCAACAGGAAAAGGGTCGGCGCCAAAAGCGGATAAATCGCGAGTACCAAATTGTCGAGTGAGCTCTTTAAAGGCGGTATCGGCATCAAATTCCCATTCGGGACGCTCTTTAATAATCGCTGGGTTGATGGCATCGCTGGGGATAATTGCGCGATCAGAGGTCAGTAATTCGGCGCCGTCTAATTGCAGTAGCTCGGTTTTTAAATCGGCGAGCGAATGTGTTTGGCTGATAGAAAATTTACCACTGGCCATGGCTAGCCAGGCGAGACCATACGTTTGATTTTGGCGATAGACGCAAACTAATAAGGGTTCGCGTTTGGCATCCATTAAGGCTTCGTCGCTTAGGGTGCCGGGAGTAATAACGCGTTGTACTTTTCGTTCAACCGGTCCTTTGCTGGTGGCGGGGTCACCCACTTGCTCACAAATGGCAACTGATAAGCCGGCCTTAACACATTTGGCTAAATAACCATCGGCCGAATGATAGGGAATGCCGGCCATAGGAATTGGCTTACCGCCGGATTTGCCGCGCGCGGTAAGGGTCAGGTCTAAAGTCTCAGCGGCTAGTTTGGCATCGTCGAAAAAAAGTTCGTAAAAGTCCCCCATACGGTAGAACACCAGCTCGTTAGGGTGCTGCGCCTTAATTTTTAAGTATTGGCGCATCATCGGTGTATGTTCTGAAGTAGCAGACGAAGCAGTTGTTTGTTGGGGAGAAGTCATAGGGAAGGATAGAACCACTCATGCCGTTAAAATTAGGGGTGAGATTGTAATTTAAGCGAGGAGGTTTGCACAGCCTGAAAAGCGATGGATCGCAAATAATCAGACGATAGTAGGGTTTAAGATGGCAAAAAGCCCATTACCGAATAGGTGTTATTCAACAATGGGCTTTCGAATGACGACTTTAAAAAATTAAGCGTTATAGGTCGAAGACGATGTGTTACCACCGCGTCCAGTCCAGTTAGTATGAAAGAACTCGCCTCTAGGCTTATCGGTGCGCTCGTAAGTGTGCGCACCAAAATAATCGCGCTGAGCTTGCAGTAAATTGGCGGGTAAGCGCGCTGTACGATAGCCATCAAAGTAGTTAAGTGCAGCGGTTAAGCAGGGGGCGGGTACGCCGTTGCTCACCGCATTAACGACAACATTTCTCCAGCCTTGCTGGGAGTTAACCACGGTATCTTTAAAGTAATCGTCTAATAATAAATTATTCAGCTCTGGGTTTTTATCAAACGCTTCTTTAATTTTGCCTAAGAAGGCCGAGCGAATAATACAGCCACCACGCCACATAAGTGCAATGCCGCCGTAGTTTAGGTTCCAGTCAAACTCTTTAGCAGCTTCGCGCATTAAAGTATAACCTTGAGCGTAAGAGACGATTTTTGCCGCGAGTACGGCTTGACGTAAATCTTCGATAAAGGCGGCTTTGTCACCTTCGAACTGTTTAGTCGGGCCAGTAATAACTTTGGCGGCTTCTACGCGCTCTTCTTTTAATGCTGAGATGCAGCGAGCAAATACCGATTCTGCGATGAGTGTGAGTGGTACGCCAAGGTCAAGCGCAACAACGCCTGTCCATTTGCCTGTGCCCTTTTGGCCAGCGGTATCAAGAATGCTTTCTACCAGCGGTGAGCCGTCCTCGTCTTTGTAAGACAATATATCGCGAGTAATTTCTACTAAGTAGCTATCGAGCTCGGTAGTGTTCCATGCTTTAAAGACTTCGTGCATTTCATCGGCTGACATGCCCAGTACGTCTTTCATAATTTGGTAGGCTTCGCACAATAGCTGCATATCGCCATATTCGATACCGTTATGCACCATTTTGACAAAGTGGCCTGCGCCATTTTCGCCAACATAATCACAGCATGGTGAACCATCGTCTACTTTTGCCGAGATGTCTTGGAAGATAGGTTTAACCGCTTGCCAAGCTTCGGCTGAACCGCCAGGCATGATAGACGGACCTTTTAACGCGCCTTCTTCGCCACCAGACACACCCGCGCCAACAAAGTGAATGCCTTGTTCGGCACAGTATTTCTCGCGTCGAATGGTGTCGGGGAAATGCGTATTACCGCCATCAATAATGATGTCGCCTTTATCTAAAAGAGGTAGCAGTTGCTCGATAGTGGCATCTACGGGCGCGCCGGATTTCACCATAATCATGATTTTACGCGGGGCCGCAAGTGACTGGACAAGCTCTTCTATGGAGTAGGCGCCACGAATGCTTTCGCCTTTTGCCCGGCCATTTATAAAATTCTCGACTTTATCGGTAGATCGGTTAAAAGCGGTAACGGTATATCCTTTGCTGGCCATGTTGAGGACAAGGTTTTCACCCATAACAGCAAGGCCAATTAAGCCAATATCAGAAAGCGTTTTCATAGAGTTCCAGTTTATTTTTTTGTAAATACGTTCGTAGTTATTTATGCCATTCAATCAAATCAATGCATCATCTGCTGATTTGAATAGGATCTAAGCAATAACATCATGTCATTCGATTTTTCGAGGTGGCTGATGTCTGCGCGACATTCTAACCATTAATGTAAAACTTAACACCTCACAAATGATTAAGATCCATTTTCGCATAATATTGTCTTTTATGACACGGGCTTGTGCCGTCTTTGGTTGTCATGAGCTGCGCAACAAATAGCATTAATAATCCTTCTTGCCTGTTATGAATCAACGTCGAAATTGGTTATGCTGCACGGCAAAATTTGAATAGCCACGATTGTTTCAATAGGCCTAAATATGAGTGAACAACCCGAGCCGAATGGTTCAAATACCGGCAATGCTGCTGACGAGCGTCGCGACAGCAAGCACAAGAAAGCAATGAAAAAGCAAAAAACCAGTGTGGATGCCAGTATTGCTGAAGCCAACATTGAGCGAGGCGTTGGTATTTTATTGACGGGTAATGGTAAAGGTAAGACCAGTTCGGCCTTTGGTATGGTGATGCGAGCGCTAGGTTACGGTTATAAAGTAGGCGTTGTACAGTTTATTAAGGGCGAGCAATTATCGGGTGAAGAGCTGTATTTAAAACAGCATTGTCCCGATGTGCAGTTTTATCAAATGGGCACTGGCTTTACTTGGGATACGCAAGATCGCAGTGCCGATATTGCTGCCGCGCAAAAAACATGGGCGGTTTGCAAAGCTTTATTAGCCGATGACAGTGTTTATTTAGTGGTGCTTGATGAGCTCACTTATATGTTGGCTTACGATTATTTAGACGAAGTGGAAGTCTTGGCTGCGTTAAGTAACCGTCCTGAACATCAAAGCTTGGTGGTGACGGGGCGCGGTGGGGGTGCCAATCTGCAAGCCATTATGGATACTGTTTCGGAAGTTAAAGACGTTAAGCATGCATTTAACGATGGTATTAAGGCGCGCAAAGGCGTTGATTATTAATGGCGTCGAGTGCGGATAATGCGTCAGTAAAGCAGCCACAGCAATTCTTGTCAGGTTCTGGCTCAAGTGCGAGCTCGGGCTTTGGCTTGGTGGGCTGGCTATTGTGTTTGCTGACCCCAGTCATGCTGTTGCTCGGGTTAAGTGTTGGCCCTGTGCCAATTAATAGCCAGCAGCTGTTGCATGTGCTGCCTTTTCTGTTTACTGATGCAGCCAACTTGGATCCGGCAATGGTTGGCTTGCATACAATTATTACGGATATTCGTTTACCTCGAACCTTGTTAGCGTGGCTGGTGGGCGCTGGATTGGCAATATCTGGTGCGGCGATGCAAGGCTTATTTCGTAACCCTCTAGCGGACCCCTCTATTATTGGTGTTACCAGCGGTGCCTCGCTGGGCGCGAGTATTGCCGTTGTTATTATTGGTAGTGGCTTCTTAGGGGGTAGTGGCCTATCAGGGGCTAGTGGTCTATCAGAGGCTAGTGGCGTATCAGGAATGTTCGCTGATGTTGAGCAGTGGAGTGGTTTATCGGTGCTGGTAATGGGTGCTTTTATCGGCGGTTTGTTAGCGGCGCTGATGGTTTACCGATTATCAACCGGGTCGAGCGATGCTTTGTCCTCGAATCAAACATCAGTGGCAACCATGCTGCTAGTGGGTATTGCGATTACGGCATTGGCAGGCGCGGGGAATAGTTTGTTGGCTTATATGACCGACAATGAAACCATGCGTCGTATCAGTTTATGGAATATGGGTGGGCTTGATGCGGCCAGCGAGCTACGAGTAATACTGGCTGCCTGTATTGTTATACCCGCTGTGTTTTTATTAATGCGTTTTTCTCGACAACTCGACGTCATGTTGCTGGGCGAATCAGAAGCGCGGCATTTAGGCGTTGATGTTCAGCGTGTCAAATGGTCTTTGGTGGCGATTGTCGCTTTTGCCGTTGCTTCTTCGGTGGCGTTAGCCGGTGTTATTGGCTTTGTCGGTTTAGTGGTGCCGCATATGTTGCGGATGCTTATTGGTCCTGGTCATCGTCGTCTATTACCTTACTCGGCTATGGCGGGTGGCTTGCTATTAGTAGCGGCCGATATTGTGGCGCGAATGGTTTTGTCACCGGCTGAAATGCCTGTAGGTGTTATCACCGCGTTATTGGGCGCGCCGCTATTTATTATTTTGCTTCGACAGCGTCGTGACTATGGTATGTATTAATATGATGCAGAATCAGCATAGCCAACAAGGCCAAGAGAACCGAATAATATTTAATGCCGTATCGCTAAACCGAGACGGTGTTGCCGTGTTAGATAATATTAGTCTGGCGTTACCGGCAGGGAAAATAACCGCACTGCTAGGCCCCAATGGTGCAGGTAAAACATCATTGCTGCATTGCGCCAGTAGTGTAATGGCTTGTAGCCGTGGCAGTGTGTTGCTTGATGGTGTTGATGTTCGGTCTTTTACAGCACAGGAATTCGCGCAAAGGGTTGCCGTATTGCCGCAGCAATCGGGGCTTAATTTTCCATTTACTGTTGAAGATGTTGTGGCTATGGGGCGCTACCCGCATAGTGATGGGCAGCTTTGTGACCAAGCCATTGTTCATCATTTAATGGATCTTTTGCATATTCGTGATTTGGCTCAACGACCTTATACCGCTTTATCGGGGGGTGAAAAACAGCGCGCCCAATTAGGTAGAGTGTTAAGCCAATTAATATGTAATTCGCAATTGGATGTTTATGAAAACAGTGTTTTATTGTTAGATGAACCTATTGCCGCCCTAGATATGCCGCATCAAACCTTGTTGATGAATTTATTACAACAGTTGGCGGCTAAAGGCTTAACGGTGTTAATTGTTTTGCATGACGTTAATTTAGCAGCAGCCTATGCCGACAAAATTGCCTTGTTAAAAGCGGGTCGCTTGTTGGCCTTTGATGGCGTGGCTGAGGTGATAACCGAAGCGATGATTAAACAGGTTTACGGTGTGAAAGTTGATATTATTACTCATCCTAAAACAGCAAAACCATTAGTCATACGTGAGGCCTAGCCAGTGATGTTAATTAAACGGCTGGCAATATTTTTTTATAGTGTATTCATTACTCATGCGGTGTTGGCTGAAATAACCGTTGTTGATGATATGGCTGTATCGATAAATTTATTGGTACCCGCTAAGCGCTTAGTAGTGTTAGGCCCCAACTTAGTTGAGAGTCTTTATGCGATAGGTGCGGGCGATTATATTTTAGCTGTGTCTGAGTATTCCAATTATCCCGAGGCAGCTACAGCTATCCCACGCGTGGCTTCTCACAATATTATTAATTATGAAAGAATTGTCAGTTTAGCGCCGGATTTAGTCATGGTTTGGCAGTCAGGTTTTGGTGTCGAAGCTATTACTAAGCTGCGCTCGCTGGGTTTAAAGGTTTATGCCTCTGAACCCAGTACATTAGGCGATATTGACGAGTTGTTGCGAGATATGGGGCATTTAACTGGCTTGCACCAAGAGGCAGAGTTGGCGAGTGTTGTTTATCGTCAAACCTTGAATCAATTGCAAGCAAATTACAGTCATAAAAAAAAGGTAGCGGTTTTTTATCAAGTCTGGCAAGAGCCTTTACAAACATTGAATGGTGATCATGTTATGAATGCTGCCATTGAATTATGCGGGGGTGAAAACGTATTTGCAGCCTTACCAGAAATCGCACCAAGGGTAAGTGTTGAGTCGGTGATTGCGGCTAACCCTGAAGTTATTTTTAGTAGTGGATCGAATAAGCAAGACAGGGGTGAGTTAGCGCATTGGCAACGTTGGCCGATGATTGCTGCGGTAAAAAATAAGCAAGTGAGTTATTTGCAAACCGATAGCTTAGTACGTCACGCACCTAGAATTTTAGAGGGCGCACAGCAGTTATGTGAATTGTTAGAGAAAAGTCGTGTAACGAAAAAGGATAGGGTGGCTGTAAGTGACTAAAGAAAAAGATAGCCATCAAGATAGCCATAATGATACCTATGACGACGATAATCGTGGAAACTTAATATTATCGTTAGATGAGGATGTTGCTGAGGCTGCACCGCCAACAATAGAAGAGCACCCTTACCAGCAGCTAACACCTGATGTGGTCATTGATGCGGTTGAGTCTACAGGTCGGTTATCGGATGCACGTATTTTAGCGTTAAACAGCTATGAAAACCGTGTTTATCAAGTAGGTATTGATCAAGGCGAGCCTGTTATTGTTAAGTTTTATCGTCCTGATCGATGGACGGTAGCGCAAATTATTGAGGAGCATGAGTTTACGCAAAAGCTTTATGACTTAGATATTCCGGTAGTGCCACCGTTAGAGATTCAAGAAGGTGCTACACCGACATTAGCTCAGTTCAAGGGTTTTCATTTTTCGATTTATCCACGCCAAGGCGGCAGAGCACCCGAGTTAGATAATCTTGATCATCTCTACCAGTTAGGTCAGTTTATTGGTCGAATTCATGCGGTGGGGGCGAGTTATCCTTTTAAGCATCGTATTCATTTGCGGGTTAACGCGTTTGGTCATAGCAGCGTAGCGTATTTGTTAGATAACGGCTTTATACCTAATGAATTGCGTGCTGCTTATGAATCGATTTCGCAAGAGTTGTTGTTAGCTATTGAAGGTTTTGATCTTGAGTCGGCTGCTTTTACAGCAATCAGTTTGCACGGTGATTGTCATCCCGGCAATGTGTTATGGCGAGATGATAGGCCACATTTTGTCGATTTTGATGATGCAATGACAGGGCCGGCGATTCAGGATTTATGGATGTTATTGTCGGGTGATAGCGCCAATAAACAGCGGCAATTAAGCGAAATTATTGAGGGTTATGAGCAGTTTTATCCCTTTAATACGGCGGAGCTGCGTTTGATCGAGCCGCTACGTGCATTACGGGTGCTTAACTACAGTGCCTGGCTAGCAAAACGCTGGCATGACCCTGCTTTTCCGTCGAGTTTTCCATGGTTTAATACCGAGCGTTATTGGTCTGAGCACGTATTAGAATTAAAAGAATTAGTGTCTTCATTAGCCGAGCCGGTATTGAGTTTACCGGACCCATCTTAGCCCAGCTTTTGAGGGCTTGTTTGTTGGTCATTCACCTTATTTAGATGGCACTCTAACTTGTCGATATGGCTGTCGAGCCGAGGTCATGTACACTCTAATGGTTAATATTCGGCCACAAGTTCGTCGGCCTACCTGCAGATTATTACATTTTTTTAATGTTTCTTGCGGTCATACTTAACTACTGTGGCCAATGCTACGGGTTATCCTTGCCTAAGAAAATAATAAGAGGTTATGTCAATCGATATGAGTTATGTATTCGAGCACTTTAAACAGGTTTTTACTCTTATAGCGCTATTTCTTACTCGCGTTATATGTCTTCGCAAAACCAGTGTATTGGCAGTTACCGCTGTTATGTTACTTCCGCTTAATTTGTTTGCTGGTAGCACGCGTATACAAGTGGTTGCGCATATTCCTGAAGTGCCGGCCGAGCCGCAACTGCTTTCAGCCACCGCAACGGCTAGCTCTCAAGAAGTGGGTCAGTCCTCTTGTTGTGCTGCATCGTTAGCGGTTGATGGCAATATCAATTCGCGCTGGGGATCATTATTTAATAATTCCGAATGGCTTGCTCTCGATTTAGGCGCTAGCTATTCAGTATCCAAAGTGATTATTAAGTGGGAGGCAGCGAATGCTTCTATCTACCAAATTCAAGGCTCTGCTGATAACAGCAATTGGACGACTTTATCTACCCAAACGGGTGGTGTGTTTGGCGCTCGGACTGATACTGTCAATATAACAGGCAGCTACCGTCATATCCGTATGCTTGGTCAGGCTAGAAGTAGCGCTTATGGCTATTCAATTTATGAAATGGAAGTGTATGGTTTGCCTGCAGCGGATGAAGACGGCGATGGCATCGACGATAGTGTAGATCAATGTCCACAAACGCCACCAGGCAGCAATGTTAACTCACAAGGCTGTGCCACGGTAGATAGCGATAATGATGGCATTCTTGATAGCCAAGATTTATGTCCAAATACACCGGCCAACACGGCTGTTGATGGTACCGGTTGTGAAATTGTTATTCCGGTTAACGAGGTTACATCGGTTAACGATATCTTGGTTGCGGGTGCCGGTGCTGACCAGCCAGGCTATGCACTTTATATCTTTGATAATGACCCGATTGGGCAGGGCGTGAGTAATTGTAATGGCGGCTGTGCAACAAATTGGCCGCCGGTATTAGTGACTGATGGTATTGCCTCGGGCGTGAGTGATTTGAGCACCATTACGCGCAACGATGGCTCACTACAAGCTGCTCATGAAGGCAGACCACTGTACTACTTTATTGGTGACTCAGCTGCTGGGCAAACCAATGGTGATGGTGCGGGTGGTGTATGGCACACAGTCGCTTATACACAGGCTTACGCCGCACTGTTTGATGAAACAACCGTGCTAGAACCGGTTGCTTCGTTTGTCAGAGCCGATGGCGTTGTGGTTACACGTTTTGGTGATCGCGGTCGCGATCGTCACGCTAAAGATATTGGTTATTATGGTGGTACTAACTACGATCACTATGATCATTACCTAGCGCATTATTGGGAATACCGAACGGCTCGCATTCAATTTGAAGATCATGTGCCTAATGGTCAAAGCTTAATAAGAGCTACCTATGTCACTGAAAATCGTTTAGGCGCAAAAGAGTTCCGTGTTTGGTTCCATGGACAAACCACCACGGGTCAGTTCCACTTTAATCCCACGGCCGTCGAAATTGATAGCGGTACTTTTGATAACAACTTAGTCAAAACGAGTTCGTCGGGTAACCAGTATAAATATACGGTTGATATTACCGAGCGTTGGAAAAACGTAGCCACCTTTAATGAGCCTTTACAGGTTGGCATGAATATGGAATTCGAGATAAGTCAGTTCTTGGTGAACCCACCTGCTGGCGCGCGAGTTAATTACTACGGTACTTCTTATGTTTATGTGATTGGCACACCCGGTCTTGCCCCATTTGAGTGGCAACGTGGTGTGTATAACCATTTAGGTGTTAACGATGGTACGCCGATTCCTGCTAAAGGCTTATTGGGTGGCGATACTACATTGGGTTACAACTACAGCGAAGAGCCTGCTGGTCGCTTTATGCAAATAGCAACCAACTTAAGCCCTGGTAATGCGCAAACGTTTGTTAGAGGCCGACGTGTCCATCACACCAACTTTATAAATGGTAGTCACGATGAGCGCAACGATAACCCTATCTGGTCACAGCAGGTTGGCAAAGCGGGTAATCATTATATCAATCCTTCTTGTGCGGGTTGTCACGTCCGTAATGGTAAGGGCTTAGTCGCTGATGTGGGTGGCAGCTTAGATAAATGGGTATTTAAAGTCGGTGATGCTAACGGCAATCCTGACCCAGCTATTGGTAGTGTGTTGCAAATAAATCAAATAAATAGTGGCGCTTCAGAAGGTAACGTTACGCTTGGCCCATGGACTGATTTGGCCAATGGTTTACGTAAACCGAACTATGTATTTAGTAACGGAACGCCAGCGCGTTTTTCTGCGCGAATTGCACCTCAACTGGTTGGCTTAGGTTTACTCGAAGCTATTCCTGAAGCGGAAATACTGGAATGGGAAGATGCGAATGATGCGAACAATGATGGTATATCTGGGCGTGCAGCGTTGATTGATGATCCTGTTACTGGCGAAACCCGTCTGGGCCGATTTGGTTATAAAGCGGCGACGACTTCAGTTAAGCATCAAGCAGCAGCAGCGTTTAATACCGATGTGGGCGTAATGACGAGTATTTTCCCTGCGCCGGATTGTGGTTCGCAGCAGACGAATTGTGGAGCGGCTGGCCAAGAGTTGGCAGACGATCAATTGGATGACCTAACTAAATACATTAGCTTGCTCGGTGTTGGCGCGCGTCGTGATTATGCAGAAACTGCCGGTGAAAATGTATTTGAAAACATTGGTTGTCAAAGCTGTCACCGCGACACTTATACAACGAGCGAGTACCATCCGCTAGCCGAGTTACGTAGCCAAACCATTCATCCTTACACCGATATGCTATTGCATGATATGGGTCCTGGACTGGCCGATAACTTAGGTGAAGGCAGTGCTAACGGTGCCGAATGGCGAACCGCGCCACTGTGGGGTTTAGGTCTTGCGCGTCAAGTGATGTTGGGTGACGCTAAAGCTAACGATTCGGTTACGCAGCCTATAGACCCTAACAATGTTAATCGTATTGGTTATTTACACGATGGTCGCGCACGCACGATTGATGAAGCTATTCGCTGGCATGGTGGTGAGGCAGAAGCTGCTAAGCTGGCATATGAAGCGTTAAGCTCCAGCAATAAAAATGCGTTAATAGACTTTTTAGAGTCGCTTTAAACGCTTGTCGTTTTGCTTCTGAATCATCTGGTAGGTGAAGGCCATTAAAGCTTCACCTTGAGTTGGCGTTTTTTGTTTTTGCAAAAAACATAATAAAAAAATTGTTGATGGTATTGGTTATAAAAAAATGAATAGTCATTTAACCACTCACTTTTTTACCTACCGTTTTAATTTCATTTAAATTTTATTTGCTGTTTTAAGGCTATATAAAAAATAGCTAAGGGTGCTTGTATGTATTTTTATTCGTCAGCTAAGTTCTTTCTTATTATTGTTTGTTCGCTTGTTTTAGCTGCTTGTGGTGGTTCTGGTGTGCCTACAGCTTCTGAGTCAGGCACGGCTAACACAATAAGTGTGTTTGGTTCTGATGGTCCAATGGCGGGTGCGGATGTTGCTGTGTATGACTTGCAAGCTTACCTCACAGATTCATCAACGGCTGAGAATTTATTAGCGGTACCAGTCATTACCGATACTGAGACGGCATTGGCGGATAACTTAGAGCTAGTGTTAGATGCTGGTATTGGTCCTTATGTTGCTGTTGTGACCGCAAATGATACTACTGTTGATTTATCTACTGGTGCTGCGCCAGTGATTAGTGAAGTAAAAACAATTGTAAGCTCATTGAGTGATGCGCGTGTTTACGCTACGCCGTTAACAACTGTAGCGGTGGCTATAGCCATTGAAGGGGAGGCAGTTGCTGATAACGTGTTAGCTAATTTAGCCAGTGCGCAAGTAAAAGCAAAAGCATTTTTTGGTTTTGGTATGGATGCAGGAATCGATATTTTTACGGTTGCTCCCATACTTGATGAAAATACAACATCAGTTGATGAGCAAGAAAAAGTGACGCAGTATCGCTCTGCTATTGAAGCATTGGCTTTTGTTGTTGAGAGTGGAGATCTAGCGTTTTCTACTCTGATAGATGATGCCGTCGATGGCATTATTAATGATGCCACTGTTATTTCTGCGATACAAAATTTGAATGTGGTTGGTGTTTTGTCTCGGGCGTCTGCTGCATCTATTGCAGAATTGCTTAATAGAGATGCGACAGGTCTAGCGAATTACGTTATTGACGCTTCGGTTGATGACGCTCCAGAAAGTGTTATTGATTCTGATGCCGATGGTGTGAATAACGTTGATGATGATGATAACGAGAATCCTCTGTTGGCGTTTGACCCTGATGCTGATGGTATTGATAGTAGTGGGTTGTTAGCGGTAGACCAAGATAACTGCCCAGCCACAGCTAACCCTAGCCAATTAGATACTGATAATGACGGTGTGGGTGATGCCTGTGACGCTATTAATGACAATGATACAGACGGTGATGGTTTTGATGATGTCGTTGATAATTGCCCAGCCGTAGCTAACCCTAACCAGTTAGATACAGACAGTGACGGCGCAGGTGATGCCTGTGACAGCATTAATGACAACGATACGGACGGTGATGGTTTTGATAATGCTGTAGATAATTGCCCAGCCGTAGCTAACCCTAGCCAGTTAGATACAGACAGTGACGGCGCAGGTGATGCCTGTGACAGCATTAATGACAACGATACTGACGGCGACGGTTTTGATAATGCTGTAGATAATTGTCCAGCCGTAGCTAACCCTAGCCAGATAGATACAGACAGTGACGGCGCAGGTGATGCCTGTGACACCATTAATGATAACGATACTGACGGCGACGGTTTTGATAATGCCGTTGACAATTGCCCGGCGATAGCTAATCCTAACCAGTTAGATACAGACGGTGATGGCGCAGGTGATGCCTGTGATGCTAGCACTGCATCCATTTATCATTTCGACTTTTTCTATAACCAATTAAGTAGCGCTACTGATTTATTTAAAGTGGCTGTGGTTGGCGAAACAGTGTCGCAGGCTAATGGTTCTGTGGATATTGGTGTAGGTGTCGATTCAACTATTTTAGAATTTGCAAATAATGAGTCTGCAAGTGGCAGCTTTGATGTGCGAGCTAATTATGGCATCACAGAAGAATCGTTAACTTTTAGCGGCACTGATTTTTCTACTGTTACACCAGTGCAAACAGATATGACCGTAGCGACAGACAATCTTGGCAATACCGTTACGCTAATAGAAGACCGTTTGTCATTTACCGATGAAAATCCAGTAGTGACATTATCTGCATGGGGAGAGCATAACTATATCGGCTCTGGTCGTGTGACCTTAAATGGTGTGTCAAGCAGCTTAGCCGCCGCGCAAGAGCAAGCGTTAAGCGTTTTATCTGCAGCCGATGGAAATTCGAATGATACAGATTTAACCGCTGATTATGGCGTAGTTATTCTGGATACGGTTTACGGTGATGATGACGAGTCAGCCGATATTGAAGAGCTAGTGAGTTTATCGAGCGCTGTCGCTGTTTTTAATTTTAACGGCGACGGAGCGTTAACGTTAACAGAAGGCAGTAATTATGTATCCGGTGTTGGTCTCACCGATGGGGCAATCACTTATTCATCGATGCTGCCTGCTAATAGTGGTGCTTATACCGTTAGCCCCTCGGGTGGAGTAGCTGTTGAACTCGATGGTGAATCGTTATTTGGTTTTACCGATAGCCAAGGCGATTTAATAACGCTGAGCGACCCAGCTTCGCGTGCTTATGGCGTGAAATTAGCTTCGGGCGTAACGAATGCCAGTCTAAGTAATGCAGTATTTGATTTACAAGGTGTGGTGATTGATTCTTCTAACATGACATTAAATGCGTCAACGTATGTGGGTGCTGTAGTCACTTTTAATGCCGACGGAACCGCATTAACGCTATCGGGAAGCATTACCAAAGCGGTTGCTCCTTTCACCGATAATGCATTGCCTTCGGTAACAACAGTTGAAGAAGTGTTAAACCTGAGTTCCAATGCGATTACTATTGCTGATAACGGACGCTTATCACCCATTACCTTTGCTGGCTCAGGTCTAGAGCTAGAGGGCTTTTATACCGCTAATGGCGGCTTGCTGTTACGAGTAGTTAACACCTTTGCTCAAGCGGGGGGTGCTGGTGGTGTGGGTTTAAACGTCGGCGAAGAATTTTTCTCGTTAGCGGGTTCACTCTTTAATGGTGAGATACCACAGGTATGTAATCAAATAATTGTTGGAGTGGGTCAATGTGAAGACTCACGAGATATTATCGAGGGTGAAACGCTTTCGCTTTTAACCAGTACGGGACAATTTGTTATAGGTACTTGGACGAATGGCGTAACCGGTTCATTCACGGCATTAGCGCGAAGCGCAGAAGATACAGCGCAAGACTTTGCAGCTATTAACAATAATGCAAATGAAAACTATGAAGCCTTTACCGTGACTCAGGGGTTATTGTTTGGAGCGCCAGTTGACTATATTAGCGGTCAAATAGTTAAGTCGTTATTTTCTAATGAGCCCGTTGCCAATGCGGACGTCACTCTATTGTTTAACAATACCACCGTGCAAACGGATGCTGAAGGGCGCTACCGCATTCAAGTAAGAAATGCAGTACCGTTAGCACAAAATTTATTAACTTTATCCGTTTCGGCAGAGGGTTACCGACACAGAGAAGTGAATGTTGAGTTAAACAGCGAAACGCCGCTGGAGTTAATAGAGCAAAACAACTATCAATATTTTACGCCCGTGCAATTAGATGATGGTTTAGTCAGTGAGGCGCTTGGCAATGTGGGCTTTGATACTGGATTAATGAATCAGCTAATGCAAAAAGTGGTTCAGCAAGACGAAACCCAAGGTTACAAGCAGCTGCATAGTTTACTTATTTATAAAGATGGCGCGCTGGTGTTAGAGGAATACAATATTGGCAATGATGACTTTATTCGTTTTGAAAACAATATCTCCAGAGATACTTCGAACCCAGACAAGCAGTGGACGCGCACCGATAAGCATTATGTTGCATCGGTTAATAAAGCACTAACGGCAACGATTGCTGGTATTGCGTTGGATGCTTACGACCTAGAAGTTGATGACAAAATATCGACATTGCTGCCAGAAAAAGCCAGTTTTTTTACCGACCCTAACAAGGCTGAACTATCCATAGCTAATATGCTAAATATGCAGTTAGGCTTTACATGGGATGAGTGGAGCAGTAATGACCTTGCGCTATTGTGGAAAGAAAGTGACTTTACTGAATTCTTATTAAGTCGAAATAACGCGGGTCCCGGTTTAGCTTGGCGGTATAACAGCGCAAGCCCAAATATGTTGTTAAGAGGTTTAGATAATACCGTTGATGGTGGTATTCGCGATTGGGCAGATAATAATTTTTATAGCAAGTTGGGTATCACCGATTACGACTGGGTGTCGCAACCTGATGGTATTCCCGAAGGGGGAGCGCGCATGCATATGCGCCCGCGCGATATGTTAAAAGTGGGTGTTACTTACTTAAATAACGGCGTATGGAATAGCGAGCAAGTCATCCCGGCGCAATGGGTCCAAGATGTATCAACTGTTCAGGTCGCTACTTCTTCGGGTGATTATGGATATTTTTTCTGGCATCGTACGCTTAATGGTATTGATTACCTTTCTGCTGAAGGCGACGGCGGGCAATTTATTAATATTTTTCCTGAGCAAAATATGGTGATTGTCATGACGCAGGGCAACTATTTAGAGTGGCCGATATATGTTGATCAGGCCGATGACATAATGGGTAATTATATATTACCAGCGTTGGCGGATTGATTTTTTAGGGGTAGATAGCTGAGAGCTGAGAACCGAAATATGAATGGTGGTTGACTCATTACTTCAGCTACCATTCATATTGTTTAAAGATTATTTTTTTTAAAAAAAGATCAAATAAAAGATACCAGCAAACAGCAGGTATTTAACAATATAGTAAAGGGCCTTATTAAAGGCCTTTAGTTTTTTACCCACTAAACGTATTTGATATAAATAGTGAAAGGCTTTGTTGAGTGCGCCTGTTGATTCGCCTTCGGCGTTAGGCGAGCTAGCTGCCGCTAAAACGATGCGTCCAAAAATCTTGTTGACACACTCTGCAAAGACATTATTCATTGGCCGTTCAATATCGCAAAACAAAATTAAACGATTTTGCTGTGTGGCATTTTTAGCATAATGAATATAGGTTTCATCAAAGAGTACCGCTTCACCGTCCTTCCACCAATAGCGCTCGCCATCAACATCAATAAAACAATCTTCAGAGTTAGGTGTTTGCAAGCCAAGATGGTAGCGCAATGACCCCGCATAAGGATCTCGGTGACGTACAAGCGTTGCATCAGGTGGTAATACAACAAACATAGCAGCTTTGATATTAGGGCAGCGGTCGAGCAGTGCCAATGTTTGTGGGCAGCTTGTTTTTGCTGAAGGCAGGTAGTCTTTGTACCACTTTAAATAAAACCGCGTCCAACCGGTTTTAAAAAAAGAATTAAAACCAATATCATTCAGTTTTTCTGATTTTTTAATATCGCCGTTATTCGCTAATGCTAAGCCTTCGTCACGTAAAAGTTGCCAGTTTTCTTGTAATAACTGTAATTCAGGAATGCTATCAACGGGAATGTAAGGTTTGTTAGGTACGGCAGAAAATAAATACATAAAACAATTGACGGGTGCCATAAAGCTAGAATGGTCTGACAGCTGCCTAAAAAATTTATGCCTAACTTTACCGCGCTGATGAATGTAAACGCCAGCGATAATAAAAATAAAGATTGCTATCCAGCTACCCATCATTTTCCTTTTTCCTTTTAAAAAAACGCTTTACATATCCAGTCTATCAGAGGCTAATAAGCCATAAAGGTTTGATAAAATAATGGTGAATATTGAGGTTTAATCATTGGCTGTTTATCGGTCTTGAATAAGCAGGTGATTATCTAATATGCGACAGAGTTTGATCGTTATTTAGTCATTTCAGCTATAGTGAAATGGAGGGTTAATATGCTTCTGCACTGCTATGTAAGTTACTGTTTTTATTGGTTTTAGCGGCGATATTGGAAGCTTTTTCTAACTTAGATAACAAATAATAGGTCTGTTTATGATGTTTTTTTGCCATTTCCAACTTTTTTTATTGCATTGTTCTAAGATACTGGCACGAGCTTGGCATTGGCTAATAGTCGGTTCTATTCAATCATTAACTCGTGTGCCGTTAAAGATTAAAAGCCCATATGCATACGCGCCATTGCTAAGTGGGAGCTGTGAACATAGCGTTAAAAAAAGAATGAACATTCAGTTAAAAACACAGTCTTTAATACATTCGAAATTATCGTCATCAGAATCTACTCAGGCTGTTTTGACAGATATGAATAAGGCTGAATTCACTAGCAAGGCTAGCAAGGAAAACAGAAAGAAAAAAGAAAATAAAGAAAATAGAATGGCTTCGGTCGACCAGCTAGTTGCAGGCATTGCTCACGAAATTAATAATCCCTTAGGCTTTGTCTCTAGTAATCTTGATACATTGCAAGAATATGCTGGCTCGCTAAAAAATATACTGATGCAGCAGCAACGTTTAATTGCAAGATTTTCAACGCAAAAAACCTTATCAAGAATAGAAATAATGGCATTGCATATTGACCACGAGCTAAATGATATTTTGAGTGATTTAGATGCATTAATTGGCGAATCGATTACAGGTGTTAGTCGAGTAAAAAAAATTGTTAACGATTTATCTGGGGCTCAGTATATTCATACCCTTGAAACGAGCGATAAAGATATCAATACATTGTTAGCTGATGCGCTCAGTTTGCTAAGCATACATAAAGACCGTGGAATACGTATTGTTAAAGAATATGATGAGCTATGTATTGCTAAAGTCAGTGGTGAAAAATTACAGCAGGCTTTTTTAGCAATAATTAATAACGCTGCGCAGGCAATTGAGGATAATGGCGAGGTGGTATTGCGGACAACCCAGCTAAAACACCATATTCGCATAGATATAATTGATAATGGCTGTGGAATTCCTGAAGAGAGCCTAAACACGATTTTTGAACCTTTTTATACGACGAGAAGTGTGGGGCAAGGGGTGGGCCTTGGTCTGCATATGGCAAAAAAAATAGCAGAAAGTCATGGCGGTGCTTTAAGGGTTAGTAGTAAAGTGGGTATCGGTACGGTGTTGACAATGATTTTGCCCATTAAAGACTCAAATGCACCGATTTCAAGTTGGCCTATGGATGTTCAGGCCTAATGCTAATACGTCACATATCGAGCAGATATAGGGAGATCCTTTGTGAAAGGCGTTATTTTTACTCATCTTCAAGAGATGATTGAGACACAACAAGGCTTTCAGGTATGGGATGCCATTCTTGAACGTTGTGCTTTAGCGAGTGAGGGGGTATTTGTTTCCACCGAACTTTATCCTGACGAAGAGTTATTTGCTATCGTAAAAGAATTGTCGGCGATAACAGCGGTTGATATTAACGAGTTGTTGGGCTCATTTGGTGAATACTTATTTTTTAATTTACATAAATCAATGTCACCAGAGGTTTTTGCGCCGTTAACTTTATGGGATTTACTCAAAGGTCTTGATTCAATTATTCATATGGAAGTAAAAAAACTCGATAAGAAAGCGCAGCCACCCACTCTTGTTGTTATGCGCTCAAGTGAGAAAGAAATGGTCTTAGAATATCGCTCAACAAAAAAACTCTGCCGCTTAGCAATGGGTATGCTTAAGGGCGCTGCGCAAATATTTAAAGAAGATGTCACATTAGCCATGCCGGTTTGCATGCATGATGGCCACGATTATTGTGAGCTGCTAATTACGCGTCATGTCTAATCAAGATTTAGAAGCCGAAAATAAAGCGTTAACCAATGCCTTGTTACGTGAGCGCAAGGCAAGAAAATTAGCCGAAAGCTTACTTGAAGAAAGAGCGGTTGAATTGTTTTTAGCTAATGGTGAGCTTGAAAAAACCATAGAGACATTAAAAACCTCAAATTTACAGTTACTCCAGTCTGAGAAAATGGCCTCTATTGGCCAATTAGCTGCAGGCGTTGCACACGAAATTAATAATCCGGTGGGTTTTATTTCCAGTAATCTAGGGACTTTGCGCGATTATATCGAAGAGGTTCGAAATATTATTGATGCGCAGCGTTTTTCTATTAAAGCCGGCGCTGAGTGTGTTGATGCGAAGCAGTATATGCAAGTTAATGCTAAGGCGATGACTGACCTCAAGGCCTTATTAAAAAAAATAGATATCGATTTTTTAATGATGGATATGAATGATTTGTTGGATGAGTCGATTGACGGTGTTAAGCGAATTAGAAAAATTGTGGCTGACCTGCTCGATTTTTCACGGACTAACTCTTCGGATTATAAAAATACAGATATTAATGCATTGCTCGAAAAAACCATGAATGTTGCTTGGAATGAACTCAAGTATAAAACCGAAATTAATAAGAATTTTGGCGAGTTACCTGAGGTTTATTGCAACGACGGTAAAATAGCCCAAGTGCTTCTTAATTTATTTATCAATGCTTCTCATGCTATTCATGAGCGAGGGGAAATAACAATTACCACTCGACATATGGGCGATAATGTTAGTGTTATTATTGCTGACACTGGCGTCGGTATTCCCAAAAACATTATAGCCAATATTTTTGATCCTTTTTTCACTACTAAAACGAATAGTCAAGGTACAGGTTTGGGCTTACATATTGCTCGAAGTGTTATCGATGCGCACCAAGGGACTATTTCGGTGACTAGTGAGTTGGGTGTAGGGACGAGTTTTACTATTTTATTACCTGTTGCAGGGGTGAGTGATTAGTGAATACACTTTTGGCTTAATATATCCTTAACTCACTATGATCTTGAATCAACAAGGAGAAAGCTAGATGGACAGTCAGCGTAATTTACTATGTATTGATGACGAGATAGGTATTTTAAAATCATTAAAGCGCTTATTGCGTCATGAGGCCTTTAATGTGTTAACGGCTGAAAGCGGTAGTGAGGCTTTAGCATTATTAGCCGCTAACGAGATACACGTTGTGTTGGTCGACCAGCATATGCCAGATATTGACGGACTTAGTTTGCTAAAAAAAATAAAAGTCCAATGCCCATCGGTTGTTGCTATTGTTCTATCAGGTTTGGTTGATCTAGAGCATATTCTGGCGGCAATTAACCGCGGTGAGGTAGAGCGTTTTCTAGCTAAACCGTGGAACGATGAAGAACTTAAAACAGTATTGAGACAATGTTTTCACTATTTCGATTTGGCTCAGGTCAATCTAGAGCTCAATGATTTAGTGAGTCAGCAAAAGAGCCAGTTAGAAAACATGAAAAATTTATTAGGTAAGTAGGGAGTAATATGGGGGATTTAGATTTTTTAAATTTTGAGACTCAAACAGAGACTGGTTTTGGAAACATGACGGATACTAAAGCCATAGTAAAAGTACTTTTTGTTGATGATGAAAAATCCATATTGGTTGCTTTACGCCGTTTGTGCCGTAACACGGGTTGGGATATTTATACCGCAGAAAGCGGTGATGAGGGATTAGCCATTATTGATGAGCACACTATCGATTTGGTCGTTTCTGATATGCGTATGCCAAATATGAATGGGGCGCAGTTCCTTGAGCAGGTGGTAGAAAGATCACCATCAACAGTGAGGATTTTATTAACCGGTTATTCCGAGGTTGCCGCTACGGTAGCAGCCATTGATAGAGGTAAGATTTTTTGTCACTGCACTAAGCCTTGGGATAACGACGAGTTTAGAGAAATACTTAATAAAGCCATTGCTTCGCGTAAAGAATAATTACGATAGTTTAAGCTCATTAAATAGGCGATATTGGGCTAAAAAATAAATAAAACCCTGTGTTTTCAAATATATACTTTAGTTGTCTAACCCTTATATCTAAACGATCTATTTCTTGCCCTTCATATCTTTTTCTATTCGCGTAATCATTCATTGAAAGCCATCATAACGTTTTATTTGCTTGTATTTTAGTAAGTTCAATAACGTTCAATGACATTGCCAATAAGAGGAAATCATTATGAAGCGATTATATTATTTAACATACGATATAGATGTAGCCGAATCGGTATCGAATCTTCTGCATGCGAACGGTATCAATGATTGGAATTTTCATGTACTCAGTAAGGACGAAGCAGGGGTTAAAAAGCATCATTTGCATGCCGCAACACCCATCCATGAGTTAGATATATTACGCTCAGGTGAGCGCGGTTTATTTTTCGGTATTATCCTAGCCGTAATAATGATTGTTTTATTTGATCAGTTTACCTACTGGTTCGATATGTTTGGTTTATTAGGCGTGTTTGGTATCGGTTTGATGACCGTTGGTTTTTCCACATGGATTGGCGGTTTTGTTGGTATGCAAACAGAGAATTATAAAATAAGACGTTTTCATGATGTTATAGCCAGTGGCGGCTATTTGTTGATGGTTGATGTAAAGCCAGAGCAAAAAGCGTCGATTGAGATATTACTTATGAATCAACATGGCGTTAGCAAAGCGGGCGAAGACACCACCTTGGTTACTCCCTTTCATCATGCATGATTAAGTCAATAGTGAACACGTAATTCACTCCACCGGGTATACATGCCCGGTTTTTTTTGTCTTGCGAAAAGCGTAAACTGGCTGCCGTATCTAAACCCGCACTTACATGAGGTGTTAATCATTTACTTTATAGAGATTAAGAATGTCAGAAGTTGAAACTGTACACCCGGTTGATGACGCAGATGCGCCAACCACTAAACCTCTTACAACGCCAATTAATGCAGAGCAAAAAGCGCCTAAAAATTTATCATCACTGGTTTATCTTTTTAGCTATTTAAAGCCTTATAAATTGCGTTGGCTAGGTGCAATGGTGGCATTGGTTTTTACTGCATCGTTAAGCTTACTAATGG
>JBELIP010000005.1:64396-87751 GCA_042090785.1 Cellvibrionales bacterium
CTAATGGTTGCCATGGGTGTGGCGACAGTGTCAGAGGTGTTTGGTGATTTACAGCGAGCTGCTGGTGCAACCGATCGCCTAGTTGAATTACTACAGGTTAAAAATTTGATTGTAGAGCCAACTAAAGCGGTTGATGCTTTTTTACTAACACCTGAGATTGTCTTTGACGCTGTTAATTTTAATTATCCTTCTAGGCCAAATGAGTCAGCGTTAAAAGATTTTTCTTTAATTTTGCCCGAAGGCCAATGTGTTGCCTTAGTCGGGCCGTCAGGCGCTGGCAAGTCTACGGTCTTTGAGCTGATACAGCGCTTTTATGATCCGCAATCAGGCATAGTCATGCTGGGTAATAAAGATATTCGTATGCTTAGCCCTCAAGCGCTTCGCCAGCAGTTGGCTGTTGTGGCGCAGCAGTCCACCTTGTTTACCAGTGATGTGGCTGCGAATATTCGCTACGGCAAACCCGATGCCAGTGACGATGAGGTGATTGCGGCTGCCAAGGCGGCTTACGCGCATGACTTTATTAGTCAGTTGCCTAATGGCTACAATAGCTTTTTAGGCGAGCAGGGCGTACGTTTATCGGGCGGGCAAAAGCAGCGTATCGCTATAGCCCGTGCCATCTTAAAAGATCCGCGTATTCTTATGTTAGATGAAGCGACCAGTGCGCTAGATACCGAGAGTGAATTCAAAGTGCAGAAAGCCTTAGAGCGATTAATGGAAAATAGGACCACGTTAATTATTGCTCATCGGCTATCCACTATTTTACATGCGGATGCGATTGCCGTTTTGGATCATGGTCAATTAGTTGCGCAGGGGTCTCATCAGACGCTGTTAAAAGATTCTGTTTTATATGCTAAGTTAGCCAGCTATCAGTTTAAAGAGCAGTCTGCTTAATCTATTTTTTGCAGTGTATGCTTAGGCTGTTAAACGTTTAATTGGAGAGTAAATGGATACTTTGTATTGGCATGATTATGAAACCTGGGGTATTAACCCCGCCGAAGATATGCCCTCGCAATTTGCAGGTGTGCGTACCGACAGTGATTTTAATATTATTGGCGAGCCATTAAATATTTTGTGTCGCCCCGCGTTGGATGTTATCCCCCATGCCGAAGCATGTATGGTAACGGGTATGACGCCGCAACAAGTAGAGCAGCAAGGTGTGAGTGAACGTGACTTTTTTGCCGCCATTCACGCTGAGCTTGCACGTCCGAATACTTGTAGCGTTGGTTATAACAGTTTGCGCTTCGATGACGAAGTGACACGCTACGGCCTGTACCGCAATTTTTATGATCCTTATGCTCGTGAGTGGCAAAACGGTAATACGCGCTGGGATATTATTGATATGTTGCGCCTGTGTTATGCCGTTAGGCCAGAAGGCATTAACTGGCCGCAGCGCGACGATGGCGTAGTGAGTTTTCGTTTAGAGCAATTAACCGAAGCCAATGGTTTATCGCATGAGGCGGCCCATGATGCGCTTTCAGATGTCTATGCGACTATTGCAGTTGCTAAATTAATTAAAGATACGCATCCGCAGTTGTTTGAGCATGTATTTTCTTTGCGACAAAAGCAGAAAGCGCAAGAAGCGTTGGCGCTAGGCAGTGGCAAGCCTGTGCTGCATATATCATCGCGCTTCGGTTCTGAATTTTGCTGCGGTTCATTAGTGTTGCCTATTGCGCAGCACCCTAAAAATAAGAACGAAATTATTTGTGTCGATTTACGCTATTCACCAGCCCCGTTATTTGATTTACAACCCCAAGCAATAGCAGATTTACTGTTTACTAAGGTGGCCGATTTGCCTGAAGGTATTAGCCGTATACCGCTAAAGTCCATACATATTAATCGCTGTCCTATTGTTTTAACACCTAAGCTAGTTGATGACAAAGTGGCTAAGCGCTTATCTTTAGACTGGGAAAGTTGTGAGACGCACCGTAAACAGTTGTTGGCATTTTCTGGTTTGGCGACCAAGTTACAAGCGGTAGTGACAGCAAATCAGTTTGATAATAGCGGTCGTGATGCTGAGGCTTTGATGTACGATGGTTTTATTCCTAATGGAGATAAATCGCTGATGCAAAAAATACCAACAGCGGATGCAGCAACATTAGCAAGCAGTGTCTTTCCATTTCAGGATGCACGCCTGCCGGATTTGTTGTTTCGTTATCGCGCACGTAATTTTCCTGCAAGCTTATCGGCTGACGAGCGAGAAGAGTGGTTACAGTTTTGTCGCGATAAATGCTTGTCGGGAGAGGAGTGCCGCTTAGATAAAGAGTTAGATAATATTGATTTGTTGTTGCAAAGCACGCCAGAGAAGAGCGATGTGCTTAATGGCCTGGCTGATTTTCTTAAGCAGAAAAAACAGTTATTAACGCAAGATTAAAGTCTTAGTGTTTAGCCGAGTACGGGTTAAATGCTTTCAAGATGATGAGTTAAGGACCTTCAATGGCTAGGCGATGACCGTGCTGTTTAAGCCAATTTTCTGCATGGTTTCTTTGCGGGTAAATGCTATCGACCAAGTTCCAAAAGCGCTTTGAATGATTGGCGTGGCGCAAATGACACACTTCATGAGCAATAATATAGTCCACAACAAACTTTGGCGCTAACATTAATAATGGGTTGTATTGTATGTTGCCTTCGCTGGTGCAGTGTCCCCATTTACTCTTTGTGCGGCGGTAGCTAATAGCATTTAGTTTATCCAGAGCCATAGTGTTTGCCAGCGTATGGGTTGCCTCTGACATATAGCTTTCGGCTTGTATTTTTACCCAGCTTAAAAACACGCGAGTCGCTTTTTGCTCTTGTAATTGTTCTACGCACAGCGTTGTCTCGCCTACTATGCTTGGCGGTATATCAATCCATAATGTTGAGTCGCTAAGGACTATTTTTGCCCGCTTAATGAGTTTTCCACTATGACGGCAATAATTGTTAATACGGATGGATAGCGTGTCACCTAATAACGGCAGTATTGCACCATCAGTAATGCGGTAAATATCTTGCAGTTGCAGTTTTTGCAGCGATACTTGTTTAGTAATCCATTGGTGCTTTTCTTCAATGCACTCGTCAATCCAGCTTTTAGGTGCTTTAAGTGGCGCTCGAACTTCGACAATACCGCGGCGTACCGAAATACCTAATGTGCGACGACGGCTGCGAATTAGCTTAAAGCTAAGCGCTTTGTTGTGTTTATTGCTGGCTACTGCTTCAGTCATATTGGTTGGCGTGCGTTTTAAGTTAGCTGTCAGGTGTGCGCTTAGTAGAGGATTGGCTGGTTGATTGGCTAGCAGGAGCTCTATGCACGGGTAATTGCACGCTTTCAACCCATTCACCAAGCGTAATAACATGGCCTTTATAGCGTTCATCACCCGTTGATGTAAACTCAAATTGATAGTTGCGCCAGATATGCAGCCGGTTGTCTCGACCACGCTTTAGCCAAACACGGTGAACGCCAACGCTTTGATCAAGCAGCTGTACATCCATTTTATCAGAGTGCAATCTAGCTGCATTTAAGGCGATTTCTCTGACTTTAAGCTCAGAGAAGAAGTGCCATGCCAGAGCAAAAACAGTTAATAAAATAAAGATATGTGACAGGCTTAAGCTCATGACTGACTCATTGATTGCGGTGAGAGGTTTAGCTAATAACCATAAGGCCATTTTGGTGTCTGTTTAAGCCATACGGTTAATCCGGATAGTAGTGTATTTAAGCTAACTTCGAACAGCAAGTGTAGAATGTGTCGGCGAGCTCGAGCTACACGAGTATCGTTAAATTTACCCAATAGAATAAAGAGATATGAGCCTAAACTGGTTTATCATTAAGAGCATTACAAACGTTAAATTAAAGTTAGAATTGAAATGCCGACTACAGCCTTTAGCTTTATATACTTATAGCTAACTAACGATCTTTCTCAAGCGCTCAAGTGAAAGGCTGTAGATGGTTATGGTGTTGCGATTAATGTTGCTATTAATATTGCTATTGCTGCTGCTATCGTCGTTAATAATAATTGTGACTGGGGATGATTTATGAGTGATCCACTCGCCGATATTCGTTTTTCATCAATGGAGAGCGGGGCGGCCTTACTGCTTAAAACAGCAGAACGACTATTTGCTGAGCATGGTTTAGAGGCTGTTTCTACCCGTATGATTGCTCGCGAAGCGGGCCAAAAAAATCCCTCTGCCTTGCAGTACCATTTTGGAAATCGAGACGGTCTAATCGAGGCGATATTAAATTACCGTTTAACCCCCATTAATCAAGAGCGTTTAAGACGTTTGGATGCTTTGCAACACCGCGGCGACGTGGTCACAGTAAAAAGATTGACTGAAGTTTTTGTTGAACCTTTTGCCGAAGAGCTGCTCAAGCCTGTAGAAGATACCAGCTACGTATCACTGTTAGCTCAACTCTATGCTTACCAGCCAGGGCGTGATTTGTTTCAAAAAAACCGTGAAAGAAACCGCGCAATGTTTGAATTAACCTCATTAATGATTAAAGCCTTAAAGCCATTGCCGCTGGCCGTTATTCATTTTCGGTTGCAGTTAATGGGCCGTCAATCAATGACCGCTATTGCCGAATGGGATGAAGCGCGAAGAAACCAATCCATTGATTTAGATGCTAAGTCATTACGATGGCGTACGGATAATTTAATCGATTTTATTGTTGGCGGCTTGCAAGCGCAGGTGTCGGTTGGTAGTAGTTATTAATTGTTGTTGTTCATTTCTATTATTTGGAGTTTTTTTTGAAAATAGCATTATTGTTGACGGGTAACGAATTAATGACCGGCGACACGGTTGATTCTAATTCGGCTTTGATCGCTCAATCCTTATCCGTACAGGGTTTTGATGTTGCTCATAAAGTTACAGTGGGCGACGACCTTAATTTAATTGTTGCCGAGCTTGAGAAACTAGCCGCACGGTATCCGGCCATTATTGTTAACGGTGGTTTAGGCCCAACTATCGATGACCTTACTGCGCAGGCGCTAGCTATGCTTACTGCAGCGCCTTTGGTTGAGAATGCGCAAGCACTTAGTCATGTTAATGAATGGTGTGAGCGCCGCGGTGTTGCGGCTAATGCCGCTAATTTAAAGCAGGCTCTATTACCGGCTAAGGCGTCTATATTGGCTAACCCTGTTGGTAGTGCTGTTGGTATCGCTTTACCGCATCACGATTGCTTATTGCTATGCACTCCAGGTGTGCCGTCAGAGCTAGCGGCAATGTTAGAGGGTTCGGTGTTAGAGGCGCTAAAAGAGGGGTTTCCTAATGCTAGCGCACGCCTTGTGCGGCGCTTAAAATTATTTGGTATGGGCGAATCGGCATTGCAACAAATAATTGCCGATCAATGTCAGAATTGGCCCAGTGAAGTTGTCGTAGGCTTTCGTGCTGGTATACCGCTGTTAGAACTTAAGCTCGAAATAGAAGACGAGGCGCATTTGGCATTGCGTGATAAATGCGAGCAAGAATTAAGGCAAGTGGTTGGTAAGTTTATAGTGGGTGAAAATGATGACACACTAGGCGGTATCGTTATTGCCTTATTACAGCAGCAGCAAAAGCAACTCACCTTAGCCGAGTCTTGTACTGGAGGCATGATTGCGTCAAATATTACGGCGGTGAGTGGTGCTTCATCAGTATTTGGCGCGGGTTTTGTATCTTATTCTAATACGGTTAAAGAGAGTGTGTTAGACGTTAATGCTACACTCATTGAACAGCATGGTGCTGTCAGTGAGCCGGTGGTAAGAGCCATGGCAGAAGGTGCTTTACGGCGTTCACAGGCTAATTGCGCTATTGCTGTGTCGGGTGTTGCTGGGCCAGATGGCGGCACCGAAGATAAGCCAGTTGGCACGGTTTGGATTGCATGGGGGGGTGCTGACAAGCTTTACGCACACCAGTTTAATTACCCTGTGGGTCGTAAAACGTTTCAAACTATTGTCAGTGCTTTGGCATTGGATTTATTGCGACGGTATTTATTAGGTGCTCATGAAGTGCCTAATTACTTTCAGCGTAAACGCTCAATAAAAAAATAAAGGTTTACTGAAAGGATGGTTTGGAATGGCTACTCAATAGTAAGTGCAACAGGGTTAATAAATTCACTCGCTATGCCCGCAGTGTCAACCGTCGCAATTGAAAAATAGTATTCACCTATTGGTAGGGCATTAATTTCATAGTCATTCACTAATTGGTTATTACTATTGGTCGCCGCTACCGAAACAGTGCTTTCATTGCTTGTGCCACTGTTTGTTGACGAGTAATAAATTTCATAATAAGCAATTTCACTTGTGGGTAGTGGGCTGCCATCGGTTCTCGTGGTAGGGATGCCCCAGCTTAATGCTACGTCGCGCACCACAGGTTCGTCACTGCCATTAACGTTTTCTGCAATATCAATGCTAGCCATATTCGATGCGCTTAATGCGGTTGTGTCAACACATTCAGCAGTAAGGGTATGGTTGCTTGCTGAGATATTATTAAGATTGCTATCATTAAAACCCGAGTTGCTACCGTATTGATAAGGCGCAACGCTATCACGTCGGACAAACTCACCATCAATGCTTAAATCGCAATAAGCGATATTGTTATCTTCGTCGCTGGCGATTAGCGTTACGCTAATATTGTCGCCTTCTACCGCTACCGTTTGTAAAGTGTCATTCGAAAAAATAACCGTCGGTGCGTTAGGTGTTGGGGGTACGGGCTTTGGGTTTTCTTCACTATACAACGAAGCCAATGGCGCTGTTATTTCAGGAGTTTCTAAAACCACCGCAGGTAACTCGGGAGCCAGCTCCTCGGCTTCTTCAGTCAGTAATTCATTAATCTGACTAATTGTTTTATCGCTGTTGGGTACATCAAGTAGCGCTGGATCTTGGGTAAATACAGCAGCAATATCATTAATGGTGTTGAGTGCCGTAATGGGGTTGCCGGTATTTTGCTTGTCAAAAATACCGTCGGCAAAGTCATTGGCTAGTGCAGTAACAAGTGTTGTGCCGCTAATCGTTAAGCCGTTATCAACAATTTCATCTTTTAACGTGCTCACAATGGCAGCAAAGACTTCGTTGACTGTTCTTATTGCTAGCGTATCTTCGGCGTTAGTATCTTCGTTAATGACGGGTGAGGTGGTGAATAAATGGATGTCTTCGGTTAGTAAGCCTAAACCCAATGTGGTTTTAATATTGTTTGATGCTGTTTCTAACGCGGCAATTAGCTCGGCAATTGAAACGCTGCCATTGTTGTTACCCGATAAGCCAACGGTTAGAGGGTCGGTAATATTCTCAAGTTGGTCAGCTATCAGTCGGGCATGCTCAATAGCGAAAGTGGTGAGCGGTGTTGCATAAACAGCTGTCCCGGCGAGTAATTGTTCGCTAGTAAGAATGGTGCTTAATGATTCAATAACAGGCATTTGCCCATTAGTCTCGGTACCGTCGGTATACTCAATTAAAAAGGGACCATTGTTTGCAAGGTTTTCGGGTATGGCGAGCACTAAGTTTGCGCTGGCGTTTGAGTTGCCACGAGCGACGACTTCTCCTTTAAGGTCAATGTGTGAAGAGTCTATCTGGTACGCCGTGACGTTGGCATTAATTAACGGTCCCTTGACGGCTGCACCATTAACAGCAATGGTTGTTTCATTGGTAGTGTTATTTGCGTTTGAACCACCGGAGCTGCCGCAACCGATTAAAGAGATGGTTAAGGCAGCAGTTAAAAGGGGCGTGGCAACGATTTTTAAATAATTCATGGCTTTGGGCATCATTTAGGCATCACATTATCAAACAAAATATAAAGTTTGGCTGGTTATTGACGCTGTTTTCTCGTGTTTTCACCAGCAATGACGCTAGTGTATGCGGGACCGATTTTTGATGGCATAACCGGCTGTTAAAACGGTGAACTGGGTGTGGTTTCCATGGCTTTTTTGCGTGCGATATCACTATTTGTCTTCAATAGTTGACGTCAATACGGGGTGAATAGCTGGGCTGAAAAATTTATAGTGAGTAGTCCATAGCAATTAGCAAGAGAAGTGGTTCGAACGAATAAGAGGAATGCTACGAACTGGCTTGATAAGCTCTTGAGCCGCTATCGAATGAAGGATTAAATTCGATTGAATTAAATAACAGAGTTGCCCCGATTTTTACAACGTACTTATATCCATTACCTAACATTTTATAAGGCCAACAATAATGACAACATCCGCAGACATCGTCGATATGCATGGTCAGACCGCTCAGCTTGCTTGGAGCGAGTTGGCTCGTTTTTTTGCCGGCGGCAAAGTACTATTTGTCGCTGATGGTTTGAATTTAGTGGAGGTTGCTGCTGCTGTTTCTGCAGATGATACTGCGCAAGTAGCAAAGTGGCTTGAACTGCAGCAGTTATCGCCTGTCAATGATCAGCAAGCACTGAGTTGGCAGCAGTGTGACCAGCGTATGTGGGCAGTTGTTACTGCGCCATGGGTGTTGGTTCAAATAGTTAATGATTAACATTGTGTTAGCTGTAGGCGGCGAGAAAAGCTAGAACACAAAGAATAAAAAAAAGGCGTCCAATTGGACGCCTTTTGAAGAGGTTATGTAGACCTGGAGTTAATAGCGAGATCAATACGACTATTTGCGCTACTGTTTATTACATTAGCAGCTAAATGGGGCTTCGCAACTTTATGCCTGCTAAAAGTGACTTAATTACTTATCTGTAAGCGTTGGGCGGTTATAAAGTGTTAGGTTAGAATGTTTTGCATTCTATTTGTTTGGCTTTTGTTCAAAGAGCTTATTTAAAGTGTTAGATTTATTTTTGTAAATAATAGCTAATTTGCACTGTTATAAAGCTTTTTTATTTATTGGAAGTAGAGCTGCGAATATAAATTATGCAGCCCTATTTATAAACTTGTTAATTGTCGTGTTGTTTTTTTGGGTGGTGAATTGCTTTAATGGCATTCATTATTTTGTTTAGGTTTTTATGATTTTATTTCGTTATCTTGTTAAAGAAGTTTCGCAGGCTACGGCGGCAGTGACTATTATATTACTGCTTTTAGTCACTAGTGGTCGGCTAGCAAAATACCTTGCGCAATCGAGTAGTGGTGACTTGTCATCGGACGTTGTGTTTTGGGTGATTCTTTTCCGTATACCTGATTTCTTGCCACTCATCTTGCCGCTAGGCTTTTTTATTGGCGTTTTGCTTGCGTATGGCCGTTTGTATGTTGATAACGAAATGATTGTTATGAACGCCTGCGGAACAGGAAAAAAACGCTTAGTTACCATTACCGCTATTCCTGCTTTTTTAATGAGTATGCTGGTTGCTTACCTCACTTTATTTGGTGCACCAGCGAGTTTAAATAAAGTGCAGTCTATTCTTCAAGATCCAGCGAATACGAATAGCTTAGCTATTTTGCAAGAGGGTAAGTTTCAAGAAACCAGTAATGGTCAGCGGGTTATTTATGCCGAGCAATTTGATACCGAGAACGATGCGGTTAACGGTGTTTGGCTGGTTGAACATAGACGTGATGGTAGCGTTGTTATTATACGAGCTGATTCAGGGCGTATCTCTGACAACCCTCAGCTCGATAGCCAATATTTAACGCTCGCGGATGGAGCGGTTTATGATGGTTTTATTGGTCAGCGTGATTATCAAATTACAGAGTTTCAAACCTATGCGCAAAAAGTGGTTGAGCGTAGACGTGTTGAACAATTGCAGTTAGAGGGTGATGCTAAATCAACACGGGCATTATTTATGTCAACACAGCCTGGTGATATTGCTGCGTTGCACTGGCGTTTTTCCTTACCTGTAGTGGTGTTGGTCGTTGCCTTGCTGGCCCTCGCTCTGAGTAAAACGAACCAGCGCAGTGGTCGTTACATTAAAATGTTACCTGCCGTATTAATTTATCTTTTGTATATTGTCGCCATAACCGGCGTTAGAAATATGATTGAAATGGGGTCGCAGCCGGCAGTTATGATTTGGTTGGTGCATGCATTATTTTTTATTGGGGCACTCATGTTATTGCTTAAAGATGATTTTAGTCGTGCACTAGCAGCACATAAGTCGACAGTGGCGGCCTAACCGATGAATAAGTTGAGTTCATATATAGGCATTAATGTTATTGGCGCTATTTTATTAGTGTTATTGTTGATTGTTGGTCTTGATGTGGTGTCTGCTATTATTGATCAGTTAGGTGACCTTCGTGGCGATTACACTTTTTGGCAATCGATAGTCTATGTGGGTTTAACGGTTCCGGGACGTATTAACGAGTATATTCCGTTATCGGCGTTAGTCGGCTGTCTCGTGGCTATGGGCATGCTGTCGAGTAGTAGTGAGATTACAGTTATTCGTGCTAGCGGTGTGTCTATGAGTCGTTTGGTATGGATGGCGGTAAAACCCACATTGTGGTTGATTCTATTATCAATGCTTATTAGTGAGTATGTCTCTCCTTATACCGATCAGTGGGCAAAGAGTCATAGAGATTTGTCTATGTCGGGCAGTGAGCGTTCGCTGGTATCCGGTGGTGGCCTGTGGCACCGCGAGGGCGATACCTTTATGCATTTCAATGTTGTGCAGCCAGGCGGAGTACTGTACGGCGTTACCACCTTTGAGTTTAATCCCCAAGGTGATTTACGCAGCTCATCATTTGCCCGGCGTGCGAGTTATCAGCAGGACGGTTGGTTGATGGAAGGCGTGCAGCGAAGTGTTTTTTATTACGACCGGATTAATAGCAGTGAATTTACAACCCTTAAATGGAATACGCAGCTTTCGCCAAAAATGCTAGGTTATCTTTCGTTAGCGGCCGAGGATTTATCGCCTTCAGGTTTATATGATTATGCTAACTACTTAGATAGACAAGAGCTTGATAGTGGCGCTTATCGCTTAGCATTCTGGCAGAAGTGTTTACACCCACTTATGATTATTAGTTTAGTACTAGTGGCGTTATCATTTATTTTTGGCCCATTGCGATCATCAACCATGGGCTATCGTGTGTTTGTTGGTGTTGTGGTAGGCATAGGGTTTCAGTTCGCCCAAAACCTGTTGGGGCCTAGTAGTTTAATTTATGGCTTTTCGCCTTTCTATGCTGTGCTAGTGCCTATTTTGATTTGCGCTGTCGTGGGCTCTACCTTGTTGTATCGAACGCGCTAATTTTTCTTTTTCTTTTTCTTTTTTTTGTTTTAAATCTATAGCATATTATTTTTTCTCGATTCGAATAACCGTGGTTTTGGAGGCAGCGTCATGCCAGGTGCGCTTTTTGCTGCCGAATAATAAGCCGCTATAGCCCAGCCCAGCTACGGCTATAGAAGGTGCTGCTGCGATGATTCTAACCAAAGCTTGTCGATAGGTTATAGGTGTTTGGTCATTGGAAACGAGTTTAATTTTCCAGACCAGCATGCCTAGTGTCTGGCCAGTATTTCGCCAAAAATACATAAAAAAACCAACATACACAAAAGCCAGAACAGGAAAAATTGGCCAGCCTAACTCGGTAGGGTTTAATTCATGCAATGTGTCGTCTGTTTTGACGTTACCGTGTTGTGCGAAGTCACCGGTAATGGATACGGCGATAATAGTGTAAATGGCACTGGTGCAAAGCAGTATGGCCATGAGTAAAAATGCATCATAAAGCATTGCCATGAGCCTACGTCCTAAGGGGGCAACTGTCAGTTGGGCTGTTGCTTCAATATTTTTTTGTTCGCTGGTTTGCATAGGTTTTATCTTATTAAGGTTGCTGAGCATAAAAGGGTGGCAAACAGAATTGTACCTTGCTCAGGCCTGGCTGTGTAGTTATGCGAAGGGAGGGTGTAAGGATTTAAAAGTCTTTTTCGAATCTTAATTTCACATCATCATAAGAGACTTTAAGTGAGTAGTCCCAATTGAATTTGGCTTTGCCAGCAAGCTTTCCTGTGCGTACGGATTCAGGCGCGGCTTTGCTCATTGAATGAAGCTGTGAACCTTCATTATTTTTCCACCATGATTTTAAACTCATTCGTAGTACGGCACCTAAGGCCGAGCCGCCTGAAAGATAAGGTTCTGTGGGAGCATGGAAATTGCCATTAATAGCATTCGGGTTTAATAAATTAATGGTCGCGCGCGGCGTCACAAATTCGCCATTAGAAACGAGCAAATCAATAGAATTGTTATAGGCTTCTATAGGTGTGGATAGTTTACGATTGGGAAGCTTAACGGCTGGCACGTTATCCTTGTTAATGAAAATGGTTGAGTACTGTATTAGCGCCATGCGCGGAATGAGGTAGTGACTAGTAGCGGTATCTTTTAGATGAGTTTGATGACGCTGTAACGAGTCATAAAGCGAAGCACGGTCTTGCTGTTCGGTTGATGCGTTTGCCGAGAGAGTAGTGCCGAGCAATAGCGTCACCATTAACATAAGCATTAACATAAACCACGAGGCAAAAAGGCTAGCTGCCGATTTTTGCTCATGTGAATTAAGTGATCTTTGAGCTGCTGAGTTGTTAGTAAGCTTCAATCTAAACATCGACTGTTACCCCCCACACTTTTATTAGCACTTCAGTTTTTTGGTTATTGGCTATATGCGTTGTAAGTTATTAGTATTTTGCTCTCTTCATGGTCTATTAGACAGTATTTTGGTCTTTTTGTAACCAACTATTAAACCCTTGTTAATTAACTATAGACCAATGAGTGCTAATATTAATAAAAGATTAGTAAGTTATTAGAGATAGCTGATTGTAAGATAAAGGTTGTAAGTCTATATTGCTGAAATATATAGATTTTTTATATTTTCTTTGTGATCATGGCTGTAGTTAGTCTGTCTTCGATAAGGCTTAAAATTTTTGATTGAATGTAATGGTATTCGTGCAATAAATGATGGGATGTTCGTGGGATAAATGAAGCGGCATGATGGCGCTTTGAGAGGATAGAGAGTTTTATGCATATATTGTTAATAGAAGATGACCAAAGTGTCGCCGATTTTGTTGAAAAAGGATTTATTGATAAGGGGCAGGTTGTCACTCATGCGGCTACTGGCACTGATGGTTTGGGCCTAGCTAAAGATGAGGCTTATGATGCAATTATTATCGATCGCATGTTGCCTGAGCTTGATGGTATGTCAATTGTCAAAGCGTTGCGCGATGAAGGTAACACTACCCCCATTTTAATGCTAAGTGCATTAGGCGAGGTGAGTGACCGTATTGACGGTCTTAAAGTCGGCGCTGATGATTATCTTGCTAAGCCGTTTGATTTTGAAGAGCTATTCACTCGTATAGAAGTGTTAGTAAGACGGCGCGGTATCGATTCGCCAGTAACACGTTTAAAGGTGGCCGACTTGGAGCTCGATTTATTAGCGCATGAAGTTCAGCGTGCAGGCCAAAAGCTTTCTTTGCAGCCACGAGAATTCAGGTTGTTAGAATACTTAATGCGCAATGCAGGACAAATTGTTACGCGCACAATGCTGCTTGAAAACGTATGGGACTATCATTTTGATCCGCAAACCAACGTTATTGATGTGCATATTAGTCGCTTGCGACAAAAGATAGATAAGGAGTTTGATAAGCCATTGCTACATACGGTTCGTGGTTCCGGCTATGTGTTAAATACTGATTATTAAAGCCGTCAATAAAGGCTTTTTATTAAATGCAATTATTTTTTTTAATGGTAAATGTGTTGCTTACTTAAAACGCTAATATTATGGGCTGCTTTCGGATAACCGCATGATTGTGAGTAAAGTATTTAGTAGCTATATTTTTCGCTATGCAATGCGTGCGGTGCTGTTCAGCGGCCTAAGTGCCATGCTGTTAATGCTAATATTTTATAGCTTTTTTTCCTTCAATTATTTCAACGACGTCGACCAAGGCTTCACTAAGGAATTAACTGAGTTTGTCTCTGCCTATGAAAGCGGTGGTGTCGATGAGGCCAGCCGCTTTATTGAACGTCGTGGCGATGAATATAATCAAGTTAAGTACGACTATATGCTTGTGGATAGTGAGTATAATAAATTAGCGGGTAATCTTGAAAGTTGGCCGTTGTCCATAGAGTATTTAGACTGGTTTAGCTTTGAGTTGGGTTCATTAGAAGATGATGCCGACATTCGTCATATGGCGCGCAGTGTTACCTTGGCAGATGGGCAACAGTTATTGGTTGCTCGAAGTCGCCTAGGTGTTCTTGCACACACTCGTTTCTTTATTACTATTCTGCTCTCGAGTTTTATTATTACAATACTTATGGGCGCATTTTCTGCGTTTTTTATGACTTGGGATTTTCAGCGCCATGTCGATAGAATTAATAAAAGTATTAAAGCCATCATGGACGGCAACCTTTCTGAGCGTCTGACAATTAGTAAGTCCAGTAGCAAATCCAGTGGTGATCTCCAGCAATTAGCTTTACATTTAAATATGATGCTTGATCGTATTCAGTATCTTATGGATGGGGTAAAGCAGGTATCGGATAATATTGCTCACGATTTAAGAACGCCGTTAACGCGAATGCGAAATAATTTGGTGACGTTTGAAAAAAACTGTCGCGATGAAGATTTGCCAAATGTGCAGCAGTTAATTTCTGAAGCAGATAGCATGTTAGGCACATTTAATGCCTTGCAGCGTATAGCGCGAGTTGAACTGGGTGAAAGTGGGACCGAAAAAACAACCGTAGAATTACACCAATTACTGGATGATGTGATTGAGCTTTATGAGCCTGTTGCTTCTGAAAAAACGATTTCTTTTGACACCAATATTGAAAAGGTCAGTATGGTTGCTGACCGCAACTTATTATTTCAAGCCTTTGCTAACCTACTTGATAACGCCATTAAATATACGCCTGAGAATGGTCTTATCAATATTGCATTGTCTACCCAGGGTTGGGGCGTCTTAGTGAGTAAAGAAGAGTGCCGGTCGAAGCCAATGGCTATTTTAACGGTGGCGGATAATGGCTGCGGTATCGCTGAAGAGAATTATGGCAAAGTATTCAGGCGCTTTTATCGTGAAGAGGGGAGTCGGGGAAAGCAGCCAGGCAACGGCCTAGGTTTGAGTCTCGTCGCAGCTGTCGCCAAGCTTCATTCATCCAAGGTAATATTAAAAGCCAACAATCCTGGTTTGCGAGTTCATATGGTGTTTAATTAGTCATTGCTTGCCAGTGGGCACTTATTCTTAGTTTGCTCAAAAACCATCCTCCGTCGTCCTCGTTTTACCCCAATTTTGGCTCCAGTAGTAAGAATTGTTGTTAGCATCTAAGTGCTCCAACGGTTTATAATTGCCAATTAATCCACCCATACAGTACAGAAAAGATGATGCCTAAAGGCAGTATCAAGCTGTAGACAGCCATACCAATAGGCCAGCCTTGTGCATACTCAATCTATAATTGTTAGTAAATTAAACGCGGCATTGTCGCCAAGCCATCTTGAGGTGGTTAACGAAAGCCATAAACACTCTGGGCCGCGTGATGCCGAAACGCATTTTAAAATAGTCATTGTGGCTGAAGCCTTTACCGATAAACGTTCGGTGGCAAGGCATCAAATAATCTATAAGACCCTAGCGTTAGAGTTAGCGGCCGATGTACATGCTTTAGCCATTCACACTTATACCGATGATGAATGGTCAGCGCAGCCATCGTCGCCTGATTCTCCGCAATGCATGGGTGGTAGCAAGCATCATAAAACGACTTAATCGAGAAAACTGACGTGTCCGAAACATCTTCTTTAAATACTGAGTCCTCAACTGCAGAGCCAGTTGTCGTAGCAGCCTTATACAAGTTTGTTGCTTTGCCAGACTATCATGAGTTGCGTGAACCGCTGCTCGACGCTTGTATTGCAGCAGGGGCTAAAGGAACTTTGTTGTTAGCCGAAGAGGGTATTAATGGCACCATAGCCGGCAGTCGTGAAACTATTGACAAGGTATTAGCGTATTTAAAAAGTGATAACCGTCTGGCTGATATTGACCATAAAGAATCGTTAGACGAACGCATTCCTTTTTACCGCATGAAGGTAAAACTCAAAAAAGAAATTGTGACTATGGGTATTGGCGGTATTGACCCTAATAGCTTAGTGGGGCATTACGTAGAGCCAAAAGACTGGAATGATTTAATTAGCGACCCTGACGTTACCTTAATTGACACGCGTAACGATTATGAATGTGATATAGGCTCTTTTAAGGGAGCAATTAACCCGCAAACTACGACTTTTCGCGAAATTCCCGATTTTGTCGAAAAAAATTTAGACCCTAAAAAACAAAAAAAAGTAGCCATGTTTTGTACTGGCGGCATTCGTTGTGAAAAATCCACAGCATATCTGTTAGATCAAGGCTTTGAAGAGGTCTATCACCTAAAAGGCGGTATACTAAAATACTTAGAAGAAACCCCTAAAGAAAAAAGTTTATGGCAGGGTGAGTGTTTTGTATTTGATAATCGAGTCGCCGTAGATCACGATTTAAATGTTGGCTCTTATGACCAATGCCACGGTTGTCGTCACCCCATAACAGAGCAACAAAAGCAGAGCGAGCACTACCAAAAAGGCGTTTGTTGTCCATTGTGTTACAACACATTAAGTGATGACCAGAAGCAACGCTTTGCCGAGCGCCAAAAACAAATTGATTTAGCTAAAGCGAGAAACGAAGCACATATTGGTGCACCTCCACCGCAGCGTCAGAGTAATAATAGTGAGTGATATAGAAACCGGTAGTCCCTGGAAGCTAAAGTATCTTGAATTGTTGAAAGAGCAAGAACTCGTTGCGCTTGAATGGCAGAAAAAAGTTGATGAGTTACACCGTGGTGTGGCAAAAATCAGTATTGCCGCGCAAGGACAAGACGAAACATTGGATGCCGCACTCGATGGCGTTCGTCAGGCATTGAATGACAAAACCGGTGCAAGTTTGTCGGCTCAAATTGATGCCTTAGAAACCGGCATTCATGCCATGGATAATACGCGGCTAAAGCGAGCCAACCAAACAACGGGATCTTTAGTGACACTGCTGCAGCAGTTACAAACCGTTAAAATTGATAGGCCCTCTGCATTAGCGATTAATAAATTAGATAAAGAACTAAAAAAAGCGGCTAACCGCTTAACTGAGCCATTAGATCTTGAATTATGGTTAGAGAAAATTGTCGCAGCGCAAAGTACGGCTTTGCAGTCACTTGAACCACTGGTTAGCCAGCCTAAGGCGTCGGCTAAAAAGAGCCGTTTTTTACAAGGTTTACAGCGTCGCTTAAGTGCTACGCCGGATATAGCCGATGCCAGTTCAGTAACAAATAAGCAAGCGTCGGCAACATCAACAGAATTGGAAGATACTGCTAACGTAAAAAATCATAGCGCGAGTGAAAACAAAAATAATGCCGATAGCTATGAGGCGGTTAGAGTTGAAGTTGTCGCCGTATTATTGGGCTTACTCGCAGATATTGATGTACCTGCCGATGCGCAGCATTTTGCAAATCAATTATATAAAGATTTACAAAACGGCTTAGAGTGGCCTGACTTTATACCGGCGTTAGATAAGGTAGTGACTGTAGTGGTTGCCGCTTTAGGTAGAGATCAACGCCAGTTTGAGCAATTTTTGCAGGGTCTTAATCAGCAGTTGCTCGAGATAGATTCTTTTCTAAGCTTTGTTGACCATAGCCAGTTAATTAGCACTGGGCAGGCGCAAGACTTAAGTGAGGAGCTAGATGGCCATGTGAGTGATATTGTTTCTCAATTTGATACGGCAGATGAGTCGTCGAATGGCTTGGACGGTGTTGTTGCACTTAAAGACAGTGTGAGTGATAAATTAAATACCATTGTTGCTTCGTTAGAGCAGTTTCAATTAAATCAAGGTGAGCAGCAGGCTTTGATGGCGCAGCAACTTTTAGAAATGACAACGCGCGTTGAAAGTATGGATAGCGATGTTCAAGAAGCTAGCGAAAACCTACAGAAGCAACGTGATAAATTACTGCGCGACACCTTAACCGACTTACCTAATCGTGAAGCCTATAATATACGCGTGCAGCAAGAATATGATCGCTGGCAGCGCTATCAGCGGCCACTGGTTTTAGCGATTGCCGATGTCGATTTTTTTAAACGTACTAACGAAGAATTTGGCCATGAAGCGGGTGATAGGATGCTGAAAATTATTGGCAAAACCCTATTGCAACAATTGCGTAAAACCGATTTTATTGCCCGTTTTTCAGGTGCGCAATTTATGATTATCTTGCCAGAAACAACATTGCAAGCCGGTCAACAGGCGCTAGAAAAGCTGCGTTTAGCGGTGCAGGCTTGTCCATTACGCTTCGCAAAAAAGCCGCTGACAATAACGGTTAGTCTTGGGGCTACTCTTTTAGCTGAGGGTGACACTATTGTGACCGCCAATCATCGTGCCGAGCAAGCCTGTGCGATGGCAAAGAGTGCAGGGCGTAACTGCTATCGCACCATTGTTAAGTAGCGAAGCTTAAATTAACTTTTAAATAAATATTTTAAGATGAATAGTACTAGATGAAACTTTTTCATAGTGTTCGCACACCTTGTATAGGGGTATGTTCAACCGGCATCGGTGATTCGGTTTGCCGTGGCTGTAAGCGTTTTGACCACGAGGTGATTCGCTGGAACAGTTACACCCATGATCAAAAGGTCGCTATTGATTTACGCCTTGATCAACTACTGACGCGTGTTGTGTCATGGCGCTTGTTGATTATTGACGAAGCATTACTACAGGCACAATTACAAACACAGCAAATAAAATACGAACAAACCCGCAATCCTTACTGCTGGCTGTTTGAGTTGTTGCGTGCTGGGGCAGGTCAAATTGATGATCCGTTAGAATATGGGTTTACCAAGATCACGCCATTTGAGAAAAACACATTAACCGAAATACGTCATGATATTGATGATGAATTTTATTCTTTGTCAGTGGCACATTATGAGCGCTACATTGTTGCCAACCGTAAACGTGCTAACCGCGTATCAAGTGAGCCTTAAATAATGACTCTTGCTGCCGCTACACCTAAACTTAAAAAAAATGCTAGCCGCGTTGATATTTCATCGGTGCAAGAATTTTTACCCTGTGAGACGCCCGAAAGCTGGGTAGAGGCTGCGTTAGCGAATCAAACTATTATGTTAATTGATCATGCTAACTGCGAAAAAAAAGCAGCATCTACTGCAATGACTTTACTGTATCGTTACTTTGACCGCCCTGAATTACTGCATAAGTTATCTCGCTTAGCGCGCGAAGAGCTTCGCCACTTTGAACAAGTTTTAGCTATTATGAATAAGCGCGATATTGAATATATTCATGTAACGCCTTCACGCTATGCCTTAGGTTTACGAGAGGGCGTTACTGCGCATGAGCCGAATAAATTAGTAGATACATTGATTGTGGGCGCTTTTATAGAGGCGCGTTCTTGTGAGCGTTTTGCAAAAATAGCGCCGCTATTAGATGATGAATTAAGTCATTTTTATACGTCTTTACTGCGTTCAGAAGCGAGACATTTCGAAGATTATTTGACGCTAGCACAAGGCTATGCTGAACAAGATATTACACAACGCGTAAACTTTTTTGCTGAAAAAGAAGCGCAGCTCGTTTTACAACCTGACAGTGAATTTCGTTTTCATAGCGGCCCTGTGAACCCATCGAAGCAATAAACTATGAATCAAATGCCCACATCATCAAAGCCGTCGTTGAAGGAGCTGTTATTAACACGACGTATGCTTATTTGTATTTTTACAGGTTTTTCTTCTGGGCTGCCGCTCTACGTTATTTATCAATTAATTCCTTTATGGCTGCGCGACCAAGGTGTCGGTTTAGCTGAAATTGGCTTTTTTGCCTTAGTCGGCGTGCCTTACACATGGAAGTTTATCTGGTCACCGTTAATGGACCGTTTTTCTCTGCCGGTGCTTGGTCATCGCCGAGGTTGGATGTTATTAACGCAACTACTATTGCTGCTAGCTATTGCGAGTATAGGTTTTTTAGACCCAGAAAAATCGATTTGGACAATTGCTTATCTTGCAGCTGGCATTGCTTTTTTTAGTGCTAGTCAAGATATTGTGCTTGATGCTTATAGGCGTGAGTTGCTTGATGAAAGTCAATTAGGGACAGGCAATACCCTGCATATACAAGCTTATCGCATTGCCGGTTTAGTGCCGGGTGCATTGGCACCCATTCTGTCCGATATTATTCCTTGGCAGTTGGTTTTTGTTATTGTTGCTGGCTTTATGTGCGTAGGTGTGGCGCTAACCTTAAGTGTTAAAGAATTAACGCGGCCACAAGGCAGTCCGCGAACGCTTCGCGAAGCTGCAATAGATCCGTTTAAAGAGTTTATCAGTCGACGTGGTTTATCATCGGCGCTTACTGTTTTATCGTTTATGTTGTTGTACAAATTGGGCGATAGTATGGCGACAGCATTGTCTTATCCGTTTTACTACGACTTAGGTTTTAGTAAAAGCGAGATAGGCATTATTGCTAAAACGGCAGCGCTGTGGTCAGCCATTGCTGGTGGCTTTATTGCTATTCCTATTATGGCGCGGTTGGGCATTAACAAATGCTTGTGGTTATTTGGCGTTGTGCAAATTGTCAGCATTTTAGGCTTTTGGGTGCTGGCGCAGTCCGGCCCAGATAAAACGTTGCTGGCACTGGTTATTAGCTTTGAGTATTTAGGAGTAGGGCTGGGTACGGCCGGTTTTACGGCTTATATTGCACGTGAAACGAGTATCCAATTTGCCGCTACTCAGTTTGCATTACTTACCGCTATAACTGCTTTGCCGCGCACCTTTGCCAATGCGTTAACAGGCGTTATTGTTGACCAAGTTGGTTGGCAGCAATTCTTTTTATTGTGTACGGTGTTGGCTATTCCCGGAATGTTATTGTTATTTAAAGTGGCACCGTGGAATGGCGCTGAAAAAACCAAAGTGTAATCACTTAATGTGTTGTTAGGGCGCCCACTGATACTGCTGTAACGCAACCTTTCCATTATGAATAAGCACGCCTTCCTGCGTTAATCTTTGTTTTTGTTCTTGATAACTGGCCGAGGATTTTGGCAGTGATATTTTGCCTTGCGCGTTAATAACGCGATGCCATGGAATGCGAGTGTGGGCGGGTAAGCCCTTTAATGCTGTGCCAGCAAACCGTGCGGCTTGGGTAAGCCCCGCTAATGTGGCTACTTGCCCATAGGTGGCAACTTTGCCGCTGGGAATCATATGTACGACTTGCCAAATACTTTCGCGCTTGGCTTTAAGTGTAAGGCGAGATTCTGTTATTAACTCAGCGTTTGCCATGTCTTAGCTTTTTTTACCATCGGGGTATAAAGGCGCTAAGCGTGTTTTTTTATTGTTGGCAGTGCTTTTACCGCTAGCGCTAATCAGCGCTTGAATCACATTTAATAGTGCAGTGCCATCCCAGTTTGTTTCTATAGCATGTTGATTAAATAAAAAGTTGTCGAGTTCAGAAATGGCGTTATTAAGTGCCGTATGGTTATTAACTGCGTCATTTAAGTTGGCTTGTTTATTGTTTTTATTATAAGTCGCTAGCCACAACTGCAGTTGCTGTTTTGCGCTGGCTGCATCATTGTTTTTACAAGCTGCTTGTAGTTTTTTGCTTATGGCTTTTAAGCTGTTTTCGGCGCTATTTGTGATTGTTGCCGAAGTTTCTTTGTTAGCCACGGTTGGTGAGCGTTTTACTAGCAAATAAAGTAGCGTGATTAACCAACAAGCTATGGCGACTAATGCTATCGGCATCCATACAGACTGCTTGGTTTCGTTAGCTTGTAGTAAGGGGTTGTTACTTTGTTTTGAGTTGTTGTCTGTCAGTATATTATTGCTAATAGGCTTGTTATCAGTTGCTGAGGGCTCAGCGGCTAATACGGTAATGGCTTTAGCCGGTAGCGAAGCTGTTTCCCAGCGTTGCTCTGTGGTGTTCCACCAAGGTAAATTAATCGCGGGCAAGGTAAATGTGCCTGCTTGTGTTGGCACCATAGCAATAGTGTCAGTTCGTTTACCGGCAATGCCGCCAATAAATTCTTGATTAACTAACTCGGGTTTTTCTGGGTAGCTATTAATACCGTCAGGCGTTTGTGGTGTTAATGTCGGTAACAATTCAGCGGGTAAGCCTTGCGCCATAACGCTAATTGAACGCGTAATGGGTTCGCCGACGCGACTGCTTAGTGCTATTGCTGTGTTTTCTGTCAGTTCAATTTTGGCGGCGGGTAACCAAGCAGAAGAGGGATCTTTGTTACTAGGTTGTGGCTGCACGTTGATGGTTAATGGTTTCGATTCTAATCGTAATTCGCTACCTCTAGCAAAGGGGTCGAAACCAAAATTACGCCGTTGGTTGTTACTTAATAGTGCCGTTAGCGTTTGGCTGGGAATGGTTTTTTGTCCCGCCTGATTAAAGAAAATGGCATAGCGTTTTTCGGTAACATTATAGTTTTTGCCGTTAAGTGTTCGCGTATAGTTTTTATCTTGAAGCTCGGTAATTTCTGCGCCATCAATACTGGGTGGGGTAATCTCTGCGTTATTCAGCTGTACGCGATAGACGACACGATAAGTATAAATAAGCTGGGCACCAACCATGACTTCTGATGTGTCTGTTAATGATTCAAGTATTACTGATTGGTCGTTAAGCTCGCTGGCTACTGGTAACGCTTTAATCACTTTAATCTTTATGGCTTGGGATGTCTTTTTATTTAAAGTGAGGGGTGGGATTAATGCCGATCCTAATTTCCGGGGAGCGAGCATTAGCACTCGCGTGCGAACTGATTCAGTGCGCCCGTTAATCATAGAGTATGACGACTGTGAAGATTCGTTAACGATGCTGAAATTGGCTTCAATGCCGCTTAGGTCAATATCGCTCGGATCATCACCGTCATTATCGGTAATACTTAGGCGTAGTGTTTCGTTTATCGAAATAATTTGTCGCTCTGCAGTGACTGATAGCGCATGCGTATTTAGCGATACACATAAAGCACTTAATAGTATAAGTTTAGTTAGCCAATAATTTTTTTTGTTTACCATAGTTGCCCCTGTTCGCGGTCGTCAATCACGTTGCCTTGTCTTTCGCGAACGTTTCTCTCATATTGAAATTTACGTCTTAACAAACCGCCTGGGTCATCAGGAATCTTTTTTAACCACTGCTGTAACTCGGCTTGTTGCTCAGCATTTAATTGTTCTTCGCTGGTTTGTATGTCTGTAGTGCTGCGCTCATTTTTTTGTGCTTCTGCGGCGGCTTTCTCATCGTCTTTTTGTTTATTCTGGTGTTGAGTTTGCTGCTCTTCACGCTCATTTTTGTTCTCACTTTCACCTTGTTCGGCTTGACGATCAAGTAATTCATTAGATGATTCTTTATCGTCTTGTGAACTATCGTCCGAACTGGATTCAGACTCTGATTCTTGTGACGATGAATTGTTTTTATCGTCAGCCGATTGACCGCTCTCTTGCTCGCTATTTTTTTGTTCGCTTTGCTGTGTATTCTGTTTATCACCTTGCTGTTCGTCGTTATTTTTTTCACTTTGTTCTTGCTGTTCTTG
>JBELIP010000005.1:87851-101176 GCA_042090785.1 Cellvibrionales bacterium
TGTTCTTGCTGTTCTTGTTGTTCTTGCTGCTCTTGTTGTTTTTTAAGCGCTTCAATAATGGCTTTTGCTTGTTTAGCATTTTCCATTTTTGGATTAATGGCCAATGCTTTATCGTAGGCGGCAATGGCGTCATCTAATTGATTGTTGCGTGCTAAGGCATGGCCATGATTATAGTGTGCAGCGTCGGTGTTATTGTTTTTGGCGAGGGCTGATAGTGTTTCAAGCGCTGGTTGATAATCGCCTGCTTGGTACTCTGTAACGCCTTTCCAGCGCGGGTCTGCAAATGTTTTAGCCGCTTGGCTGTATTGTTGTTGGCGCGCTAGGGCATAGGCTTGTTGATCAGCTGTTTGCCACAAGTCTAACCATTTAAAGCGGTTGGCTTCGCTGGTTTGCTCGGCATTACTGTTAGCATCGGCATAGTGGATTTGACTAATATTCAACACAAGGACAAGGCTCAATATCCAGCCGCGACGGAACGCTAATAGTGCAAAGGGCAGAAGCAATAAAGCAATGTAGCCGCCTCTGTCTTGCCATGTATCGGTAAAATTGTTTTTTGGTTTTTCGGTTGGCGCTGTGTTTTCTGTGCTGGCTAGTTGGTCAAAAAGACTTTCAGATAAAATAACATTGATATCACTATTGTCTGACTGCAAGTCGAGATAAACACCACCTGAGTTGGCGGCAATTTTTCTAAGTCTATCCCGGCTTAGCGGTGCATTAACAATGCGGCCGCTGGTGTCTTTAACAAACTTTCCAGAGGGTAAGGGCACTGGGCCGCCAGCTTTACTGCCTACGCCAATAATAATGAGCTGGTTGTTGCTGTTGTTCAGCACTTTATCTATTTTGTTTAAATCGCTGTGTAGGGCTTCATCGGTAAACCAGATAATTTTTGCTTGGCTAATGCCGCCATTTTTTAGTAGTTGGGTGGCGCTATTAAATGCCGCTATTGCGTTACTGCCTATGCTAGGCATTATTTCTGGCGTCAACGAAGGTATAAGTGCAGCAATGGTGCTTGCATCATCAGTGAGGGGGGAGACGATATGCGCATCACCTGAGTAAGCAATTAATGCGGTTTGGCCGGCTTTTCTTTGTTTTAATAATTCTAATAGTTTATATCGTGTGCGAATAAGCCGCGACGGTTTAATGTCGGTGGCATGCATGGATAATGTGAGGTCAGCAATAATAATCATTGCATCGTTTTTTTGTTCGCTCACGCTGGGTAGTCGTTCCCAGCTGGGTCCAGCTAAGGCAATAATGGCTATGCAACAGGCCATTGCCGCGCCTAATAACGGTAGGCTTGTGCGTCTACTCGCTTGCTGGTTGGCCTTTCTATCCAGTAAGTGTTCTATGAGTAGTGGGTCAATGACGTCATACCACTGGCTGCTTTTGTTGCGTAATAAATAAAGCGTCATAAATGCGCCTGCTATTAGCGGTAGCAACCATAGGTACTCGGGTCGCAAAAAATGTAGCTGGTGGATAGCGGCCATCATAGCGCTTGCTCATTTTTGGCTTTGCGGTCAAGCCATTTTCGTTTTAGTTGGATTGCGATATTGAAAAGCAACAGTAAAAGCACGCAGCCAAAAGCAAACGTTAAAGGAATATAAAACAGTTGTGTTATTGGCCTATAAAATCGTGCCTCTTGATCAACCGGTTCGAGTTTATCAAGCTCCTTGTAAATGCCTTCTAGGTCTTCGGTGTTTTTTGCGCGAAAAAATACTCCACCTGTTTGTTTGGCAATGCTTTTAAGCGTATTTTCATCTAGGTCTCGCGAAGGATTACGGGTGCGATTACCAAAGAGGGAGCGCTCTACAATTTTATCGGCACCAATAGCAACGGTGTAAATTGTAATGTTATTCTCTGCGGCTAATTTTGCGGCGTCTAGTGGCGCGACATTGCCAGCATTATTGGCACCATCGGTTAAGAGTATGAGTGTTCTTGATTCATTAGGGCGTTCAATTAAGCGTTTTATCGATAAGCCAATGGCATCGCCTATCGCTGTCTTTTGGCCAGCAAAACCTAGCTGAGCTTCATTTAACAGTTGTTTAACTGTGGCTAAATCATAAGTGAGCGGTACTTGTAAGTAGGCTTGGTCGGCAAATAAAATTAAACCCACTCTATCTCCGGTACGTCTATCGGTAAAGTCGCTCAAAACATGTTTGACAATATCAATTCGCCTAACGTTTTTGTTGTTGAGTAGCATGTCGCGTTCTTCCATGCTGCCAGAAATATCAACGGCTAACATCATGTCGCGTGCTTCGGTGGGTAACTGAATGGCTTCGCCAGTGGCAATAGGGCGATTGACGGCAATAAGTAGGCATAGCCACATTAGCGACAGTAACGCTATGTTAATTGAAGAGCTGCTACCTCTGGTCTGGCTTTGTTGTGTAATGCTTTGCAGTTCGGCTGTAAATGGTACGCGTAAGGCTGGCGATTGGTCGCCCACCGCGGGTAACCAAGTGTTAATGAGCCAGGGCAGTGGTGTTAATAAAAAGAACCAGTAAGTTTCAAAGCTAATCATTGGCTGGTTACTTGACCTTGCACGGGTTGTTTAAGCTTTACTTGCTTGAACCATTGCTCAAGTAGCAAGTGCAATCCTGCGATATCAATTTCTTTAGAGGTGTTAGGCTTGTAAATCTGTAATAACTGTTTCCCAGCCGCCGATTGGAATAAGGTTTTTTCTGCGAGTTTATCGAGTTGCTGTAACCATGCGTCGCCGGATAAAGACGCACAGGCTACATGGGGAAATTGTTGTAGGCAGAAACGACGCAGCAATTGGTTGCATTGCGAAATATAGTGATAACTATCGTTAGTCTGTAAATACAGTTTATAAAGTTGTAGGTATTCGGCTGTAGCGGCGCGTTTTAATACTCTGTTTTTATAGCGACGAATACCATAAAGACTTATTGCCAGTGTCGCTAATAGGCAAAACACTATAACTAGCCACCAACCTATGGCGAGTGGCCACCAGCCAATAGCTTCGGGTAGTACCATTGGCGGCAACTGATCTAATGGGTTGCTTGCCTTGTTCATATAAGCCTCCCGTTCATGCGAGCTGCTCTTTTATATTAGCGTTGGTTAGGCGGGTGCTCGCATTCGCCTTGTGGTGGTATTGGCGGCGTAAGATTGCTAAGGCATCTTCATGCGTGCTGGCGTTAATGGTGGGTATGCCATGCGCTGCTAATTGTTGAGTAAGGTTTGTCGCTCTCGCGGTAAAACGTTGCTTAAAGGCAGTGGCTAATTTTTTATTGCTAGTGTCAAACCAATGCCGTTGTGTGCCATCGGTAAATTGGCAGCCGCCGCGAACAGGTAATTGTTTTTCCATCGGGTCACTAATAAAAATAGCATTAACGTCACAATGTTTTTTTAATAAATGCAGCTGTTTAATACCTTCATCGTTAAGGCCAATAAAGTCACTAATAATAAATAATGCACTACCGGGCTTGGCTATGCGACGTAGCTCTTTAACCACTTCATTAATGCTTTGAACGCTATTATTAATGTTGTCTGTATTTGTATTGTATTTATGAATGGCACTTAACAGTTGCAGAACTGACGACTTGCTACGCGCAGGGCGAATTTCTTGATGCTGTTGATCATTAAAGACGAGGCCGCCCACGCGATCATTTTGTCCTAATGCGGCCCAGCAAAGTAGGCTGGCTATTTCTGCCGCCTGCACCGACTTAAAGCAGCATTGCGTACCAAATATCATACTTTGTCTTTGGTCAACGACGACTAACACAGGGCGTTCGCGTTCTTCTTGGTAGAGTTTGGTGTGAGCTTCGCCAGTGCGCGCAGTCACACGCCAATCGATGGAGCGAATATCATCGCCGGCTTGGTAGTGACGAATTTCTTCGAAGTCGATACCGCGCCCTCGAAAATGGGTTTTGACGCTACCCGCTAATTGGCTCTGTGCTTTATTGCGCGCAAACAGCTTGAGTTCACCCGCGCGATAACGCAAGTCAATAAGCTGTTTTAAGTTGGTTTTTGCGCCGCTAGCCATGAGTTAAGTATCTTGTCGCAGATGAATGAGTGTTGTTAAAACGTTTTATTAACTTACCGGTACATTGTTAACTTACCGGTACTTTGTCAATTAAAGCGCTAATCACTTGATTGGCATCTATGCCGTTAGCCTCGGCTTCAAAGCTAACAATAATTCTATGTCGCAGCACATCATGGGCAACGGCTTGTACGTCATCGGGCGTGACAAATTCTGACCCTCGTAGCCAAGCGTTAGCGCGTGCACATCTATCCAGTGCGAGTGTGGCTCTTGGGCTGGCGCCGTAGTCGAGTAAGTTAGCTAAGGTGCTGTCGTATTGTTCGGGTGAGCGCGTGGCGATAACTAACTGCACAATATATTCTTCTACGGCTTCCGACATATACAGTGCGAGTACGGCTTCTCTGGCTGCAAAAATACTGTTGTTGTCGATAAGTTCTGGCGAGCCGTTTTGTGCTTCGTTATCTGCTTTGCGGGCATCGCTGCTATTAAGTGCAATCATTTCTTCTCTAACGAGTTTTAAAATGGCACGTTCAGCTTCGGCGTCGGGGTAATCGACGACAACATGCAGTAAAAACCGATCAAGCTGCGCTTCGGGCAGTGGGTAAGTGCCTTCTTGTTCAATGGGGTTTTGTGTGGCCATAACTAAAAATAATGGCGGCAGTGGGTAGGTGGTTTTACCTACACTGACTTGGCGTTCGGCCATGGCTTCGAGTAAGGCGGCTTGTACTTTAGCGGGTGCGCGGTTAATTTCGTCAGCTAATACTAAATTGTGAAATATAGGGCCGGCCTGAAACTCAAACGCGCCGGTTTGCGGCCGAAATATATCGGTGCCAGTAACGTCGCCGGGCAGTAAGTCGGGCGTGAATTGAATACGTTGAAAGCTACCGTGTATTTCATCGGCAAGGCTGCGGATGGCGCGAGTTTTTGCTAACCCAGGTGCGCCTTCTACCAATAGGTGACCGTCGGCTAAAAGCGCCATAATTAGGCGGTCAACCAGTTTTGGTTGGCCTAGAATGCGCTCGGCCAATTGTCTGCGTAGGCGTTGAATGGGGTGGATTGTTTCTGTTGTCATAGTATCGTGTTTAAATCGCTATGTGAGTGGTTTGGTTTTGGTTACTGAGTTGTTTCGTTTATGTCGATTGTATAATGCTTGCTTTAATCATTAATGGAGTTTAAAACCGGTATTTGCAATAAAATTATTATCATTTTTTTGTGTGTCGAGGGTCGATATTGTATAGATCCTCAATGCTTTTGCAAAAGTTCATGCAAAAAATAAGACCGTCTTGCGGAGTAAAGTTCCCGTATGATAATAAGCCAATACTAGCAGCGCTATTTTCGAGGTGTATTTGATGGCATCACAGCAGGCAGGGAGAACTCGCACCATTATTGTTCGTTTAAATATTGACAGCGAAGAGCTATTAAAGCTGTATCGTGGTAGCGCTCGCAATGTATCGACAATGTCTCTTGATGGGCAAAATGTTCGTTTTCCAGCCGAGGCGCTTAAGCCTTTTGTTACTCATCATGGTGTGCAGGGCCAGTTTGCTTTGGTGGTTGATGCTAATAATAAGTTGCTTGATCTGCATCGCCTTAAAAGCCACTCAACACGGCTTAGACTGGTTGTTTGGGGTGCTGATATCGATTAAACGGTTATTTTATAAAAACTTTATCAGGCAGCATGATGTTTACTTGCAAGCGCTAGTCACATTCGCCATAATCCGCGCCCTGTGTCAAAGTGAGCAGACGTTATGGTGGCCTCAACGGGTCCCCTCGCAACGATAGATGGTAAACTCCGCCAGGCCCGGAAGGGAGCAACGGTAGCTATCGACTCGTGTGCCGGGGTGTGGCTGGTTGGGGTTCACCACCAATTTCCTTCTTTTTTAAAGTTTCGTTTTCCTTCTTTTTTAAAGTCTCGTTTTTCTTCTTTTCTAAAACTCATTTCCTGCTTTGTTCCACTGATTTCTCTTGTTGCCACATTTCCTATGGCGTTTTACCTTAAATGATCCTTTTTTGACCCTTAAGGGCGTTCAAACTATCCGTTTTAAGTATTTAAAGGTGTATACTTGCCCCCTTTGGTGCTGTCCGATTGTATAGCAATGTTACTGTATATCATCGATATGGACGATGATATGGACAACATTGACGATATTGACGGCTCGTATTTTATTTAATTTGGTTCGCTGTATGTCATACCAAGTGCTGGCGCGTAAATGGCGTCCGCAATCCTTTGAAACCATGGTGGGGCAGTCCCACGTTCTCAAGGCTTTGTCGAATGCGTTGGAACAAGGCCGCCTGCATCACGCTTATTTGCTTACGGGTACTCGCGGTGTGGGTAAAACCACCATCGCTCGAATTTTAGCGCGTTGCCTAAATTGCGATGAGGGTGTTTCTGCTTCGCCTTGTGGTGTGTGTCCTACCTGTAAAGAAATTACCGAAGGGCGCAGCGTTGACTTAATAGAAGTGGATGCTGCCTCGCGCACTAAAGTGGAAGATACGCGCGAGTTACTCGATAACGTTCAGTACGCGCCTTCGCAGTGTCGTTATAAAATATACCTTATCGATGAAGTGCATATGCTGTCTAACCACAGTTTTAATGCGCTATTAAAAACCTTAGAAGAACCGCCTCCACACGCGGTATTTTTATTCGCAACCACGCATCCTCAAAAGTTACCGCCAACGGTGTTGTCGCGTTGTTTGCAGTTTCACTTAAAAAACCTTACCCCGCAGCTTATTGTTGATCATTTAAAAACTGTCTTTGACGCTGAAAGCGTGAGTTACGACGATGATGGTCTTTGGGTGATTGCGCGAGCAGCGTCAGGCAGTATGCGAGATGCCTTGAGCTTAGCCGATCAAGCTATTGCCTTTGGTGGTGGTTCGGTTATGGGTGATGCGGTTAATACCATGTTAGGCACGGTTGATCATGATGTCTTAACTCAGTTGCTTGCCGCCATTGTTGCTGGTGATGCTGATAAAGCGCTCGCCGTTATTGCCGCCTATGCCGAACGAGCGCCAGACTTTGTTGGCTTAGTTGATGAGTTGCTTAAGCTTATTCATCGCATTGCCGTGGAGCAAGCAGTGCCGGGCGCTGGAAGTGAAGGGCAACTTTATAGAACCTTTATTCATGACTATGCCGGTTTAATTAGCCCTGAAGATTTACAACTGTATTATCAGAGTTTATTAGTGGGTAAGCGTGATTTAACACTCGCACCTGACCCGATTACGGGTATAGAAATGATAGTGCTGCGGTTATTTGCTTTCCGTATAGCGCCAGCGGGTTCAGCTTTGCTTGATTCGTCCAGTAGTGGAGTAGCGCCAGCAAAAAAGCCGGTAGCTGAAGTCGCGCCCGAGCCAGCGGCGTCGGTGGATGCGGCTTTGCTCGATAATACAGCTGCGCAGCCTGAGCCTGTTAAACAGCCTGAGCCCGTTAAACAGCCTGAGCCCGTTAAAGCCCCTGCCGAACCAATGGCATCATCGCCTGCCGCGTCTATGATAGATGATTTTGACGCGATACCGGCTTATTCAGCACCGGTGGAAGAGGCTGTAGTGACTGAAGTAGTGACTGAAGTAACGGCCGAACCGTTGGTCGATTTAAATAGTGCGGATATTGATAATGGGGTGAGCCCAGCGTTAGATTCGCTAACACCATTGTCGTGGTGTGAAATGTTTTCCGCATTACCGTTAAGCGGTATTGTGCGAACGGTTGCATCGTATTGCGTGCCTATTCATATAAGCGATGACGAAAAGGGCAGTGTGACATTTGCATTAGCCGATGATAATACGACGTTATTTAATGAAGAGCATCCGGCAAGGTTAGCCAAAGGTTTATCCATTTATTACGGTAAGCCGCTCACTGTAAAAATTCAGATTGTTGAAGATTGGTCTAGCTTAGCTTTACCTGCCGATGTAGAAACGCCAGCCGATTATCGCGCGCGGATAAAAACCGAGGTGCACGGTGAGGCTTTATCCTCATTGCAAGAAGACGACAATGTTAAATCCATTATCGATGCTTTTGATGGTGAGCTGGATGCGGATACAGTTCGCTCGCTGTAGCTAAACATGCGCATTAAAAAACTATTTTTAGTTTAGAATTTTAAGGTTTTACTTATAACGAATTATGTCACATAGCCCTTTAATACAGCAGTTAATTGATGCTTTTTGCAGCTTGCCCGGTGTGGGTCCAAAGTCTGCCCAGCGTATGGCATTGCATATGCTCGAAAAGCAGCGTGCCGCGGGTTTAAAGTTGTCCCAAGTTTTGGCTGATGCCATCGAGCGTGTAGGTCGTTGCAGTCGCTGTCGTATTTTAACAGAGGATGCAACATGCAGTATTTGTTTGTCGACTCGCCGTGATGATTCTGTTTTGTGTGTTGTAGAGAACCCAACAGACGTTTTTGCAATTGAGCAAAGCGGTGAATTTAAAGGGCGTTATTTTGTGCTGTTAGGGCATTTGTCACCAATAGATGGTGTGGGTCCAGATGATATAGGTATAACCGATTTGCTAAGCCGCATTGCGGACGAGCCCGTTCAAGAAGTTATTTTAGCAACAAGTACAACCGTCGAAGGTGAAGCGACGGCATTTTATATAGCTAATCAGCTAACGAAACAGGATATTACCGTTAGTCGAATTGCCCATGGTGTACCGTTAGGTGGAGAGTTAGAGTTTGTCGACGGTGGCACAATTGCGCGCGCATTAACAGGTAGATTAAATTTTGAATGATACACAGTTTGTTTTTGTTGATAATGATAAAGCTTTAGCCGAAATGGTTGCCGCTTGTCTTGAGCAGCCAGTCATAGCATTAGATACTGAGTTTATCCGTACCGATACTTTTTATCCTAAGCCGGCACTGTTGCAAATTTATGATAGGCGACAAATTTACTTGGTTGATCCACTGGCCATTGGTGATGTTGAGCCTTTAAGAGTGTTATTTAAATCACCGTCAACCGTTAAGGTTATGCACAGTTGCAGTGAAGATATGGACGTTTTTTCTCGTTTGTTAGGCTGCTATCCACGACCCTTAGTGGACACTCAAATTGCGGCCAGTATTGTTGGTATGGATTTTTCAATGAGCTACCAACGTTTAGTTGAATCAATACTCGACAAGCAGTTGGATAAAGCCGAAACGCGGTCGGATTGGTTACAGCGTCCTTTATCGGAAAAACAGTTAGCCTATGCTGCAGACGATGTGCTGTGGTTGTTAGATGTGCATGATCACTTAACTGAGCAGTTGAATATTTTAGGCCGCGAGTCATGGATGGCCGAAGAGTGTCAGAGCTTATTGATGCGTGCAGAGCAGCCAATACCTTTTGACCAATATTATTTAAAGGTTAAAGCTGCATGGCGCTTGGACCCAAAATCGTTAAATACTTTGCGTGGCCTATGTGCTTGGCGCGAAGAAGTCGCGCGCGAAAAAAATATACCACGTAGTCGTGTTGTTAGTGATGCAATATTGTTAGAACTATCGCGTCAGCGTCCTGACAATAAACCTGCCCTCAGTGGTATATCAGAAATGCGTCACTCTACGGTGCGCACGCAAGGCGATGCTATTCTTGCCGTTATTGCTGCAGCCGAAGCCGTTGATAGTCATGATTACCCACCGGAGATGCTACCTACCGGCAGCCTTGATGCAAGAACAGCGCTTAAATCTATGAAGCAAGCGGTTGATAGTGCGGCTAAAAACTTAAATATTCCCGAAGCTTTACTGGGTCGTCGTCGCGATTTAGAGGCGTATTTATTTGCCACTGATTCGTCAACACAGTTATTAGGTCAAGGCTGGCGAGCGCGTATTTTAGCGCCGGTATTGGATCCAATTGTTGCGCTCTACCAAGCGCTGACTAAGCCTTAAGCCAATTAAATAAGCCTTAAGCCGATTAAATAAGCCTTAAGCCAGCAGACACGGTTATTAGTGGGTGAGTATGAGCGAAAAAATGCTTTGTAAAATTTATAGAAGTGAGCGCCAGCAAGGTGCTTACCTCTACACCACCTTAGAGCAAGGCCTTGAGCCTGTGCCCGGTTTATTGCTAACTAAGCTCGGTGATTTAACCGAAGCCATGTCTATATTGTTAGAGCCCGGTCGAAAACTGGCTAACGCCAATATAGAAACCGTGATGACCGCTTTGCGTGACGATGGTTTTTATTTGCAGATGCCACCCGGCCATGCTGCCACGTTTGAAGCATCATTAGCCGCGCTGGTAGCAAACCCTAGCGCCAAGCAAAAACTTAGCTAACCGATGTTTTGGCAAGAGCGACCGCTAGAAGAGTTATCCCCATTAGAATGGGAGCAGCTCTGCGATGGCTGTGCTAAGTGTTGCCTCAATAAACTCGAAGATGAAGAGGCCAACCGTGTTGTATATACGCGTGTTGCTTGTCGCTTGCTTGACAGTGAGCAATGCCGCTGCACCGATTATGATAACCGGCTGACTTTGGCACCGAATTGTATACAAGTCACGCCTGCAATGGCGCGCAGTGCAAAATGGCTACCCGATAGCTGTGCTTATCGTTTGGTTGCCGAAGGGCGTGACCTGCCTAGCTGGCATCCTTTGTTAAGTACCAGTGGTGATTCAACGCCTGCGGTGAGTGCCGGTGCTTCTGTAGCAGGTCGCGTGTTAAGTGAAGAGTATGTTCATCCCGATGGCTTAGATGAGCATGTGATTACTTGGGTAAGTGTCTAGCTGTTGTTGATTTAATGAATTAATGAATGAGTAGTTGAATGAGTCAGTTGTTCAATGAGTTAGATGTTTTAACTAGTCGGTAGATGAGTAAGGAATATTTATGTCTGAGTTCAGTGGCTCCCTTAATATTTGGCTTTTATACGCCGCTTCATCAGTGGCAATGCTAGTTATTGTCTGGCATTTTTTACGGGCTTATCTGTCATTTATCCCGTTGTTGTTATTAATGAGTACGCTGTTGATTATTTTAGCTACCCCAGTAGCGGTTCATGATACGCAGTCCATGGCGCCGGCATGGTTAGTTGGCCTGTTTGAGTTTGCGTTGGGTCGTCCAGAAGTCGCAGAAGCGGCGGTGCTGCCAATACTGGCATTACTGGTTATTTCTTATGCGGTTATATTGCTTATTTCTATTTTGCGCAGACGTTGATTTAAAAGTGAAGTGACAAGGTTTATGTTGAATTCGGCTTGTGGTAAAAGTCCTCTTTCTCTGCGCTTGAAATGGCCTCAATCACTGCTATAAATAATTGTAATTCATTGTTTTTTACTACGTTGTTTTTTAATACGTTTTTTACTCAGTTTTTACTACAAGAGTTACTGCTAATTATTTTTTCTGTAGCGCAGCGCCTGTATTCAGACTGCATAGCGAGAAACTACCCATGACAACTCCCCGTCAAATAGGCCATTTAAGGCCTTATTTTAAATTAACGTATTTAGTATTTTTTGTTGTTGCCATTGCATTTATTACTCCTCATGTTTTTGCGCAACAGCCCATAGATGCTCAAGCTGTTACAGTACAAAATAATTCTGATATCCGTGTGTTAATTGATGTTTCTGGCAGCATGAAGCAAAACGACCCTCGCAACTTGCGTCGTCCAGCATTAGACCTATTGGTTCAGCTTTTTCCTACCGATAGTCGCGCAGGTATTTGGACCTTTGGCAAATATGTCAATATGCTTGCAGCGCATAAAACAGTGTCTAAAGAATGGCGTAATCAGTCATCCAATAAGTCGCGGTTAATTAATTCGGTAGCCCTGCATACCAATATAGGGCTGGCATTAGAAAAAGCGATTTATGATGGTGGGCAAAAAAAATATTCTGATGCTAATCATTTTAACACCTCGGTGCTATTGCTCACCGACGGTGTCGTCGATATCGCCAAAGATCCCCAAGTAAATGAGCAAGAGCGTCAACGTATTCTTGATGAATTATTACCTCGATACCAAGCCGCCGGTGTCACCCTACATACCGTTGCCTTATCGACGAATGCAGATGTCGAATTACTCGAGCGCCTAGCCATAGAAACTGACGGCATTTTTGCCGTGGCAGAAGATGCCGAAGACCTAAATCGCATTTTTTTGCGAGCATTTGACCAATCATCGCCGAGCAATAGAGCACCGTTAGAGGACAACCGTTTTTTAATTGATTCCAGTGTTGAAGAATTTACCGCCTTAGTATTTAAACAAGAAGGCAGCGAAGCGACAAATATTCAAAGTCCAAGCGGGCAAGTATTTAATGCTAAAAGCGAAGGTGCCAGTTTACGTTGGTTTGCTAGTGACGCTTACGACTTAATAACCATTCAGCAACCCGAAGAAGGTGAGTGGCGCATTAATGCCGATATTGACCCCGAGAATAGAGTAACCGTTGTCAGCGATTTAACATTAGCCATTGCCCCTATTGCTAACAACCTCTATCACGGTGAAGTAGCCACTCTCACCGCTAGTCTATTAGAGAGCGGGCAAGTAGTGAGTAACAGTGCTTTGTTAGACTTGTTAACGGTTAATGCCAGTATGTCGCGTTCTAATACAACGTTTTGGCGACAGGCCTTAGTACGAGAGAATTTAGGCAAAGAGAATTTAGAAAATGAGAGTTTAGGGAATGAGAGTTTAGAGAATGAGAGTTTAGGAAGTGAGAGTAAGGATGCGGGAATTTATTATCGTGATTTAGATATGCTTCGCAACTCAGGCGATTACGCATTAAATGTCGTGGTGGACGGTAAAACATTTAAACGTGAAAAAACACTTAAATTTACAGTGAGAGAGCCGTTTCGGGTAGAGCTAGCAGCCAATGAATTACAGGGTGAATTTACGCTTACCGTCATGGCCGATGATAAACGCTTACGCACTCATGATGTTGCCTTAAGTGCCGTTATTAAACAGCCTAACGGAAGTGAGTTGACGGTTGATTTATTTAGCGAACAAGCAGGCGTCTGGTCTTATCAAGCCGTAGAGCAGGGTACGGGCTCATATGTTATTCACTTATTGGCAGCGGGTTACAACACCGAAGCGCGCGCTGTAAATTATGCCCTTGCCGAACAAGAATTATATTTAAATGTCCCCGGCATTGCCGAGCCTGAAGTTATTGTTGAGCCTGCTGTTGAACGAGTTGTTGAGCAAGAAGCGATTGCAGACACGGTGATACAGCAAGAGGTAGAAAAAAAAAGCAACAACTGGTTACGCTATGTTGCTTTAATTGCCGGTAATTTATTATTAATCGGTTTGCTATTTTTTATCTATAAAAAAATGATGGCTAGCCAGCCCGCTGCAAGTAAAAAATCAACTGGCTTAGAGGATGATGTTGAGAGTGAAGACATTATTGAAGAAAATAAAAAAGAAGCTGTTGAAAATAATAGTGATGCAGAAAAAATCATCGATAAAAACGCAGATAAAAACGT
>JBELIP010000005.1:101276-103891 GCA_042090785.1 Cellvibrionales bacterium
GATAAAAACGTAGGTGAAGACGTTGATATTGATGCGGTAGATATCAGTGTGGACGAAGCGTCTGCTGAACCGACAACTGAGCCGACAAAAAAAGAAGCTGAGTCAATATTAGAGGAAGACACCGTTACGCCGAGTGACCTTAATACACTTTTAGATGTTGAGGCAGACCATCAAGACGACCATCAAGACGACCATCAAGACGAACATCAAGATAAAAATCATCAAAAAGAAATTTCTGATGCAGCTACAGATGAAGATATAGATAGTACAGAAGAAGATACAGAGAGCGATGGTACAGAAAGTAGTGACAATGCAATAGATGATGTAGATATTGAGTTTGACTTAAGTACCAATGATGATTCAACAATCGATAATAAAAAATAAGCATTTCTTAATTATTTCAATGATTAATAGTATGTATAATCTCGCTGTAAGCCAGTGGCTAAGTGTTAGTTGTTGGCTAATAAGGGGTTAATCAATGGTTCATTTAAGAAAGGCGGTTTATTGTGACAACATTCAGTAGTACGCAAGATTACATTGCCAGTGATGATTTATCGATGGCAGTTAATGCCGCAATGGCACTAGAAAAACCCTTACTCATTAAAGGTGAGCCAGGCACAGGTAAAACCATGTTAGCTGAGCAAGTTGCAGAAGCTGCCGGTATGCAGCTAGTGCAATGGCATATTAAGTCAACCACTAAAGCGCACCAAGGTTTGTACGAATACGATGCCGTATCGCGTTTACGTGACTCTCAGTTAGGCGATAACAAAGTTGCCGATGTAGCTAACTACATTAAAAAAGGCAAGCTTTGGGAAGCGTTTGCAGCAGAAAAGCGCGTAGTGTTATTGATTGATGAAATTGATAAAGCCGATATTGAATTCCCCAACGATTTACTGCAAGAGCTTGATCGTATGGAGTTTTACGTTTATGAGACAGGCGAGACCATTAAAGCAGTGAATCGACCGGTTATTATTATTACCAGTAATAACGAAAAAGAACTCCCCGATGCGTTTTTACGTCGTTGTTTTTTCCACTTTATTAATTTTCCTGATCGTCCAACCATGAAGTCTATAGTCGACGTTCACTATCCAAACATTCAAAAAACTTTAGTTGATCAAGCTTTAGAGATATTCTTTGAATTAAGAGAATTGCCTGGTTTAAAAAAGCGGCCATCAACCTCCGAGTTAATTGATTGGCTTAAGCTATTAATGTCTGATGATATCCCTGACGATATTCTTGCCCAGCGTGACCCATCAAACGCAATACCGCCGCTGTATGGCGCATTGCTTAAAAACGAGCAAGACGTACAAATGCTTGAGCGCTTAGCGTTTATGCATCGCCGCGAGACATCACGCTAATTGTTTAGCGAACGCTTATTATGCTGCTAACTTACTTCGATACACTTCGCCGTTATGGCGTGCCGGTAACCTTAGGTGAGTTTTTAGACTTACTCGAAGCCTTAAAGACAGCAGCCGTTTTTGCTGACCGCGAAAAATTTTATTTTTTATCCCGCACCATTCTTGTTAAAGACGAAAAGCACTTCGACAAATTCGACCGTGCCGTCGACGCCTTTTTTAATGGCCTTGAATCCATGGACGGTATGCTTGAAGCGTTAATTCCTGATGATTGGATACGCGATGCTTTTCAAAAAGAGCTAACAGAAGAAGAGTTAGCTAAGTTGCAATCGTTTGAAAGCCTAGAAGCGTTAATAGAACAATTTAAAGAGCGTTTAGCCGAACAAGAAAAGCGCCATGAGGGCGGCAATAAATGGATCGGTACTGGTGGCACCTCGCCGTTTGGTAATAACGGTTATCACCCCGAAGGCATTCGAGTAGGGGGCGAGGGCAAGCATCAGAAAGGCGTAAAAGTTTGGGAAAAACGAGCGTTCAAAAACCTTGATGGCGACAGCGCCATTGGTACGCGCAATATACAAGTGGCGTTGCGTCGCTTGCGTAAATTTGCGCGCTCCGGTGCAGAAGACCAGTTAGATTTAGACGATACGATTAGTTCAACAGCCAAGAATGCCGGTTTATTAGATATTAAAATGGTTCCTGAGCGTCACAATGCGGTTAAGGTATTAATCTTTTTTGATATTGGCGGCTCAATGGATTATCACGTAACCGCATGCCAGCAATTATTCAGTGCGGTGCGAACTGAATTTAAGCATCTTGAGTTTTTTTACTTTCACAATTGTATTTATGAATCGGTTTGGAAGGATAATGCCCGTCGACGTCAAGAGTCCACGCCCTTAGTAGAAATATTAAATAAGTACTCGCAAGATTATAAAGTGATTGTGGTTGGTGACGCAGCTATGTCCCCTTATGAAGTTATCTCTAGTGGCGGCAGCGTAGAGCATTGGAATGAGGAGTCGGGCGAAGTATGGATGCGTCGTTTATTGGCCGGTTATAACCAGTTTGCTTGGATCAATCCTGTAAGAGAAAGTGAGTGGGCTTATTCGCAGTCTACGCAAATGGTCAGTGATATTTTTGATGGCCACATGTTCCCAATGACGGTGAATGGTTTAGAGGCTTGTATGGCGCATTTGGCGCGTTAAGATTTATTGTCGTTGTCGTTGTCGTTGTCGTTGTCGTTGTCGTTGTCGTTGTTATTGTCGC
>JBELIP010000006.1:0-22597 GCA_042090785.1 Cellvibrionales bacterium
GCAATGCTTTCGCCTAGTTCGAGCCCAGCAGGCGGAGCCAAATTTCGAAAAAGCTGTCAGTAATGACGGCTTTTTTTTGGGCCCAATGATTAGCTCTTTATCTGTTAATCATTGGCGAAAGCAATGCTTTCGCCTAGTTCGAGCCCAGCAGGCGGAGCCAAATTTCGAAAAAGCTATCAGTAATGACGGCTTTTTTTTGGGGCCCAATGATTAGCTCTTTATCTGTTAATCATTGGCGACTAAGACAGTACAGGCATCGTTTTAGATTCAAAAAGAAGAATGAGAGCGAGATAAAATCGCTTCTCGTTATTTTGAATCAGCCTCCAATGCTTGAATCTCCTGCCAAATAGCCTCGGCCTCAGCAGTTAATTTAGAATAGCCCATAATATCGCCCTTCCTTTGTAAAAGCATTGCTCGCTCTAACAAAATATCATAGGCCTTGCGGAGCTTTTTTTGGGGGTCAGACTTGAATATAGAAAACATAAAATAGCTCGATTAATTGATAAGCGTTTACTACTTATACTCGAACGATAAGAAATGGATCACGCCTTGGTTATTGTGTTCTGATATATTGCTATCGTGCAAGCAAACACTTAGCGTTGTTTTGCTCAAACGCTTTATCAATAGCTCTCCCTAAAGAAAATTTACCCGTCGCATCTTGCCCCAACTCCCAAACCAAAATGCCACCTACTCGATCAAGCGCTAACTGCGTCTTAGCTTGCACCGTTGGTATACCGTTCCAGTAAGTTTCGCCATTATCATCACGCTGTGCATTCTGAGAATCAACCTTCACTAAATCGGCATAGCTCTGTGGATGAGGTCGAGAATAAAAAGGGATACCTAAAGTAACTTTGGCGCGAGGCATTTTACGCTCATCCCAATAAGCTAAGCTCTCTTTAGCAAAAGTCATATCTGAATGATGTATGCGGCCTGAGTCATAGGCCATGACATTAATAAAATCTGCTTTAGATAAAGTATCAATAGAAAAATAGCGAGCATGCTGCCCAAGTGCTGGCACAGCAATACTAAAAAACTTGTCATGCTTTTTTAATGCTTTAGCTAACTGATTAACCAATAAACTAAAATTTTTTCCCGACTCAACACTACTCGGGAACTCCCAGTCAAGATCGACACCATCGATATCATGAAGCCGTAATAGAGCAATCACCGAAGTAACGAATTGTGTTCTTGTCGTCAAAGAGGCCGCTAAGGTTTCAAAGGCTGAATCATCACCGCGATTCCAACCGCCCACCAAGATACCCACTTTCGCGCCAATACTAATAGCACGTCGTTTAAAAAGAGAGAAATTTTCGGCAACAGGCAACGATTCTAAAGTGCCATCAGGACGAGGCAACACAAAAGCATAAATTGCATGAGTTAAATTATTGGGTAGTTGCGGGGGGACTTGACGATAATGTGGCAGGTAACCCACAAATCGGTTACTGCCACAATCATCAAGATAATTAAAACGTAAACTACCTGCCATAAGGCTTTCAGTAGACACGACCGAAGCAAGTAATACGAATAATAACTTAAGAGGCTTAACAAACACCGCCCTAAACTACCATCGCATTTTGGCTTTACGCGACTCATCAAACATACAAAATAAGGCATTCATCTCCAACAGAATACCGTAGAACAATCGATAAATGGGCACAAACACCAATATATGTAACGACTGCCTACAACTAACCGCAGAGAATGCTGCCGCTGCCATATCAGCGAGTAGTAATACAAAGTACCACATATAGGCCGAGCTTATACCGTCTGATGCAGCCAACATGGTTACCAAAATCACAACACTCAAAACATCAATAATTGGCCAAATAACGGCTTCAACCAAAAACCACATTAACCATGTACCGAGGTTCGGCTTTCTATCCGACACGTGAGTCCAGAGATTCCACACAGCACCACAAGCCTGTAAATTACCTCGCACCCAACGATACCGCTGACTAAGCAAGCCTATAGAGTTCGAAGGACACTGCGTATAACAAAGTGCCGAGGGTTCAAAAACAATACCATAACCAGAAGCTAGCATAGCCATTGATAATTTAGCATCTTCTGCAAAAGTGTCTGATTCCCAAGGACCGGCAATATCGGTTGGCTTAGGCGGCGCGCTTGGCACCAATTTAGACATTTCTGTTACCGCATTAAGCGCTTCTTTTTTAAATAATGTTATTGGGCCAGGCGCAACCAGTACTGAAGCAAAAAAACTTTGGAATAAACGGCCAGTACCATTCATTAAGGTATATTCCAACGACTGCAAATAACTTATTAAATTGTTGGTATTACGAATAGCTACCTGCCCAGCACAACCACCAAGGTCGGTATCAGCAATACGAACAAGCAAACGTTCAATCGCACCATCTGCTAATTCACTATCAGCATCCATACTCAGTATGTATTCGCCCTGCGCGTGTTGAAATCCTAAGTTCAACGCACTCGCTTTACCGCCATTAGGCTTATGGATAATTTTCAGCTCATCCGCTGATTGCAATTCACGCTTAAGACGCTGCATTACAGCAAGCGTATCATCTGTCGAGCCATCATCAATCACAATAACTTCTTTGTTTTGATAACTGGTGCCTAACGCCGAAAGAATCGTTGCTTCAATATTATCTGCCTCATTGTAGGCAGGTAATAGAATTGTCACTAAGGTATCTTTTAGGTTATCCAATTTTTTCAAATTAGGCTGCTTAGAAGCTTCTAAAAAAGCAAACAATAACAACACTACATAGCGTGTTAAAAACAATACCGAGAAGAAGAAAAAGAAAAAAGAAAAACAAACAACTTGCCAGCGATCTAACGAATAAGAAGCATCTAACTCGTACATTGCAGCCATAAGGAAATAAATTTGGGCGGCACCAACTGCTGCGGTTGCAATATAACCCAGAAATAAAAATAAAACCTTTTTGGATTGTTGCTTGGCAATAAATTCTTTGCTGTCAACTTCCGTATAACCCGCTACATAACTCATGGATGCTTTCTCTTGGCCACACGGCGTGGCAATGTATCATCACCGCCGTAATTTGAATCATTGTCGCTAGCATTACTAGCTATGTTGTTACTCGTAATATCATCAGCGCCAAAACCTTCATAATAAATTTCATCATTAGAATTATTATATTCATTGGGCGTATTATCGTCTGGCGCAGGTGGGCGATTAATAACCGCACTTAACTTCTGAATACCAAACAATATCAACATACCAAGAAATAAATAAATACTGGCTATCACTGCTGGGCTTTGACCAGTAGAACCACCATCAGAAAAACTAAACGCACTTATTAAGCCACTAAAATCTAGAGGGCGATTAACAAAACGTGCACGCATATCAATTGCGCCGTTATCCACTAAGTCTTTCAGAATATAACCTGGCGGCTCAATAGTAATCGCCACTTCATGCAAATCATTTGACAATGCTTTCACAGAAGAAATTCGTCCGCGCACTTCAATATCACGCTTTTCTAACATGGAGTTAGTCACAAAAATATTTTCTGTGCTTTCTAACTGATTTAGTTCATTAGTCGTTACTTGAACCGACACATAAACAGAGTCAGGACGATAGATGACCGCTAGCGGCGTTCCTGCTCGTTTAATATTATTAGGCGACGTGTCTCGGTAACCAACTATACCGTCCCAAGGTGCACGCACTTCAATACTTGGCTGATCTTCATAACCGGCAATCGTTCTTTCAACTTCTTGCAACTCAACTTTTAATTGATTCACTTGTGAATCAAGCCGTTTAGCTGCCGCTACTTCTTCTCCAGCTACCGCTTTTTCAACGGGTGCTAACTGCTCAAGAATAGTCGCCCTTTCACGTTGAATATCTTGCAACCAACCATCTGTAATTTTTGAATATGAATTCTCTTCTTTTTCTCCAGTCGAGCCTGAAGATTCAAACTTAGATGCCGAACTTTCTAAGAAGCGCTGCTGTGACTTAAGTTCTTCTAATTTACTAATTGCAACACGATTAGCTTCACGTTTTCGGCTAAGCTCTAATTTTGACACTAGACCTTCACTCGCAATACGCTCTGCAAAATCTAGCTCTTGTTGAGTTAAATTAACTGCTGCATTTTGCTGGTTAATTCGGTGACTCAACGATTCTAAATCTCTACGAATACGCTGCTCTGCTGTGGCATTATCATTTTCATAGCGCTCTCCTGATCGCTTAGACATTTCTTGCTGCTGCATTAGCTGGCGTTCTTTTTCATTAAGCTCATTCATACGACGCTGTAACGATTGCAATAATGCAATAGTCGGCGCATCAATAATGGGTGTTTTCAGCTCTTCAAAACTGATTTTTTCGAGAAGGATATCGCGCTGCAACATTGCATCTGCACGCTCTTTGGGGTCAGGCTTACGATGAAAACTCACTAAAATATCGTCTTTAACAATATTTTTATTGGTCGTTGGAAATTCAGCGGCGAAACCTTTAACAGCTCGCACCGAAAATAAATCTTCACCTTGCAATAAGCCGACATGCTCAGCTTTGGTATAAGGTAACCAAGCGCGAAACATAAAAAACAAACTTATTAATAAAATAGTCACAAGAAAAAAACGCGCTAGTACAAGCGAAATTGACTTGCCACCTTTATCCAATGGAGATGCGCTATTCCGATTGGCCCAAACCGTAAATGCATTAGTGAATGCAAAGGTTGAAATACCCACTAATCCGCCTACCAATAGGTAGATTAATGTAAGATTACTTTCCATTGTGAAACCCCATAAATGACTTTATTTTTTTATTTCTAAAATTTTAAATCTCTGTTACTACTGTAAACGGTTTAACTGACTATTATTTGCGGGCAATCTAAGCACCCTGTCTTTAGTCGCACTTGGACGCCAAACAGCTTCTGAACCTACACAGTAAGCATTAACTTGTCTTAAATAGTCTTCGGTTAATTGACCAACGGACGCTTTTAAATGAATGAGATTACGAATGTAATTATGACGCGCCTCAGAAAAACTATACTCTGCGGCATAAAGGCGTTGCTGAGCTTGTAATAAGTCGACAATACCGCGGTTACCCGCTTCGTAACCTGAGGAAACTGCACGCAATGCTGTCGCCGCACTTTCTATAGCAACTCTACCCGCATCAACACGACCCACATCTGTTTTTAACGAACGTAACTTATTACGAGTTTTACTATCGGTTTCAAGCTCAATTTTTCGTAACGCAGCTTTGGCTACTGCAACTTCAGCTTTGGCTTTTTTGACGCCACTAGACATTTTTCCACCTCGGTACAAATCCCAATTAATAGAAAGGCCTATAGATGTTTCGTCATAGCCAGAACCCAAAGCTGGATCGGCTGCACCATCTTGATTGAGGTGTTGAAGCACAGCATTAACAGTTGGAAGACGCTCGGAACGTGAGGCTTTGTAACGGCGCTCTAGGCTAGCCAAATTTTGGCGGGCGGCTTCTATCTCAGGATTATGAGCAAATGCGCGCTCAACCCATAATTCTTCGTTAACCGGTTGTGGCGCAAGCATAGGTAAATCGTTACTAATGTCATCAATACGCTGGTACGAAAAAGAAGTAAGCGTACGCAAGTCTTCGAATGCACTTTCTTTAGCGCTTTCTGCTTGGATACGACGAATCACAGTTGCATCATGTATTGCTTGTGCTTCTAACACATCAGTTACAGCAATGATGCCTGCATCAAATTTTTTCTGCACTTCTATTAATTGCTGCTTTACTGCGGCTTCTTCGCCAGCAACTGCTCGCAACAAATTTTTTGCATGAAGCACACTTAAGTAGCTTTCAACTGACCGAACAATTAGCTCTTGCTTATCAGCTTCCATGGCAGACTCAGCCATTTTAAAGGCCGATTTGCTTTTTTTATAATTATGCCACTTAGGCATATCAATGAGTGGCTGGACAACTGATACCTGCCAGTTAGTCTCAGAAAAGTTACTCTCTAAACCCAAATCATTAACAACGGCTTTGCTGTCATAGCCTCGGTGAGTCTCATTCATTCTCGCAGAAGCGAAAGCGTTAGGAAGAATTTCACCGCGTGCAATTCGCTTTTGTGCAACTGCGACATCCCACTCAGCTTCGGTCATTGCATAGCTGGGATCATGATTCCGAGCATCGCGATAAACATCCAATAAAGTTTCAGCAACAGATACATTAACAACAGAAAAGAGCATTGCCGAAACAAATGCTTTTAAAGTGAAAGTGTCAGAAAAATTGGTCATATTCATAAAAATCCATATTGGCTTATTTTCAGAGATTTAAAATCACTAAACCCATAAGGGGCGCATACTAATTGATCGATAGATTAATAATCAAGCAGAATGAGTTAAAAACGGTCAACCTAACGATTAATTAAAGTTTTTAAATATTGATGCAAACCCTAGACACAAAATATTGCAGATTCATGAAAAACAAAAAACCATAATTAAAACGTTATAGATTTTTATTGGAGACTTTTCGCACCAAAAAAAAGCAAAAAATGAGCTTTATCTATTTTTTATTATAAATATCTAACACTTAGAGCACCCGATTACACGCGTTGTGCTTGGGGCATAAATTACTTGATTGTGGGACGATAAAGCGCAAAGAAGGGAATAAAAAGAATCATAAGAAATTTATTAACATTAAATTAAAACGGCCAAATAATTGGAACCAACAATACTGTTGTCACCCCTACCAATATCGTTAGAGGAACACCCATTTTCAAAAAATCGACAAACCGATATTTACCAGGACCATAAACCATTAAGTTAGTTTGGTAACCTATGGGGGTAGAAAAGCTGGCTGAAGCTGCAATCATCAAGGTAATGGCCATAGGAATTAAATCAACACCCAACTCAATGCTAATTGCTGAAGCGACAGGAAACAGCAATACGGCGGCCGCCACATTAGAGATTATCGCTGAAAAGGCAGCTGCCACGACAAACAACATAATTAGCGCTGCATGTGGCGACTGGCCGACTAGACCTACAAAATTCTGTGCAATTGAGAGGGTTACACCGGTTTTTTCTAAGGCAACACCTAAAGCGATAGATGCACCTATTACAATTAATACCTGCCAATCAATACTGCGACGCGCTTCTTCTGCCTGAGTACAACGCGACAAAATCATTGCACCAGCGGCTAACATAGAAGCTTCAAGCATCGATAGCACACTGGTTGCTGCTAGTAGAACCATAGCAACAAAGATGATTAATGCGGTACCCATTCGCTCATGAGAAACGGGGCTATAGTCATCGATTTTTCTCACTAACAAAAAATCTCTAACGTATCGCTGCTGTCGCTCAAATGAACGACCTGCTTCAATTAATAACGTATCACCCGGCTTTAATGTTATATCGCCAATGCGACTTTTAATCCGCTGCCCTTCTCTAGCGACAGCAATAATGGCAGCACCATAAGTAGAGCGAAAGCGCCCCTCTTTAACGGTTTTACCTACCTGTGGAAAGCTATTAGAGATAACGACTTCAACTAAATGCCGCTGCGAGCGCTCGGAATCCAACTTAAAAATTTGATCATCTGCTGGACGTAAACCACGCATTTTTTGTAAATCGACGACGGACTCAACATTACCAGCAAACACTAAGCGATCGCTAGCATGCAACTGTTGGGCTGGACCCACAGCAGTAATTAAGTGGCCTCTACGCTGAATTTCAATTAAGAACACACCAGGCAAACTTCTTAAACCTGCTGCTTCTACTGTTTGCCCCACTAATGGACTGGCAGATTCAACTAACATCTCTACTGTGTATTGCCGAGTATCACCAAATTGTCTTGCTGAATTATTTGAGTTTTTGGACAGTAACAGCGGGCTTACAAAATAGACATAAATTAATGTCACTATAACGCAAGGAATACCCACCCACGCTAAATCAAAGATACCCAACTGGTAAACTTCTTCAGCACCTGCCGCTTGGTAATGCTCTCGCAACATACCATCGACCACTAAATTAGTGCTAGTGCCTATTAATGTACAGGCGCCACCAATAATCGCCGCATAACTTAAAGGCATCATTAATTGCGAAACCGAAAATTGATTACGCTTCGCCCAGTCCATGACCGCAGGAATCATCATTGCCACAACAGGCGTGTTATTAACGACAGAGCTGAGAGTAGCTACAGGAAGCATTAAACGTAATTGCGCCCAGCCTATTGTCGATGGACGACCCAATAAACTACCCGCTAACCATGCTGCGCCTCCGGTTTTTGATAAACCTTGGGCAACAATAAATAACATAGCCACAGTAATCATGCCTTGGTTAGCAAACCCCGACAGCGCCTCTACTGGTGTAAGAACACCGACGACCAATAACGCTGTAACACCGCCCATTAAAATAATATCGGCTGCATAACGGGTAAAAACCAGCGCCGAAAAACACACCAGTACGGCAGCTATTGCAAGATATGACGCTATATCCACACCACTTCCTCTTTCGGCTCACAGTGATACATTGAGAGGTTTAACTAATTTTTAAAATACTTAAATTACAACTGTAAACTAACTGTAAATACTGTCCAAACGGTCTAAAAACGTATCTAGCATCGCGGCAGGCAAAGCATTAATACCTGCAGCCGCTTTGCGGCCCCCGCCTGTTGGAAACTCCATACACAGTGTATCGGCATCCGTCTTATTACTTAACGGCGCTCGCACACTCACTAAATATGTATCATCTGGGCCTGATGTTAACACTGCATGTGCCCGATCGGGATATTGATTAGCCAGATCATTACCATAAACGCCACTCACACGACGCGCCCATTTTTCGTTAGGTAATAAAAAAGCTGCTGAAGCCGCTGTCTCTTTTAAAGTATCCGCTTTTTTAGCTTTCGCCATATCCTCTTGGTAACCCGATTCAAGTTGATTAAAGTGAATAACATCATCTTGAATAAAATCTAACGGGTTTTTATAGCGATATAATAAGCGATACAATTCTGCAGGTTCAAAGTGTAAATCACAGAGGCGAGCACCATAGCCGTTATAATTAATGTAAATACCTAAATTTTCTAGGCTCATTATTTGCTCGCTGCTTATATTGGTTGTTCGCGCTAATGCTTGCGCACTCTTTTTTAAATTATCGCCAAAAGCACCGACTATTGCCCAATGACTAAAAGCACCGTTGAGTCGTCCATTAATTAAAAGACTAGTACAAACATCAGCCGCAGGATTAATTAATGCCGATAAATTGGCATGCGCGGGAATATCGCCGGCAACATGATGATCGCAATAAAAAACTTTAGCACCCTCGTCAAGAAGACGAATTAAATCGGCTTTGTTTTTATCCATAGAAACATCAAGCACATTAACCTGATCACCTTGCTCGGCATTCACCTGAGCCAGCAATTTAATGTCGCGCTTTACACCCGTAATCAGTTTCGGTTGTGTTAGCTGCGATTTAATCGGCTCGGCATGACGCATCTGTAACAGTGCACAGATACCATCGGCATCGCCATTAAATACGTCGTAAACAGTCATGTAATTCCTATTATGTATGCAGTGTAAAATACGACAAAGCGCGTTTTAGCCCAAAGCCTAACGCTAACATTTGCTATAAAAAAGACAAGCTACGATAACAGGCTTTTAGGATTAGTGGAACCACTGCAAACTGTCAAAAAAGGCGCTAACCAAATACCAATGCAGCTTTGTAATCAAGATTAGCGCCAATAATATAAAATGACTATTTCAAGCGTATTTTTGACTGATTACGCTTAACCGTTTGCTCGCCAATACCTTTTACTGCAGCAAGATCATTAGCACTATGAAACGGCCCATGATCTTTGCGGTAAGCAACAATATCAGTAGCCCTTGAAATACCAATACCGACTAATTTATCCGCTAATTGCGCAGCCGAGGCAGTATTAATATTAACAGTAGCAACATCGACCTGCGTCGATTTTGGCGCGGCTTTGCTTGCCGTTTTATCGGCGGCATAACTCGGTAGCGTAAGACTGCATAAACTAATGAATAAAACGAAGATAGGAAAAATAACTTGCATGATAACAACTCCTTGTTAAAACATTTAAAATTAACTGGCAATCCCGCCAGCATCATGCAATTTTTTTGTTCGAATAAAACATGCCCCTACTTTTTCGACGGCTGATATAACAACACAAAAAAGTAAAAAGCCCTCGAACTAAAATTGCGAGGTAATGCTAGCACAAAAAAAAACCAGTTGTACAATTTTTGTGTTATCGATATAGTGTTATCTGTCTGGACATGAAGACTAGACATCACACGTCAATCAAGGAGGAATTTACGATGACGCATTTATTTTCTGCAATACCATTATTATTATCCAGTTCAACTTTTAAACCAGAACTAGGTTATGTTAGCCGCGGCCTTGCCAGCTTAACAGTCGCATTATCGCTAAGCCATGCTGCGCTAGCAGCGCCTGTTTTTATCAATGAATTCCATTACGACAATGCCGGTACCGATAGTGGTGAAGGTTTAGAAGTTGCCGCTTTAGCGGGTACAAACTTAGATAACTGGCAACTTTTATTTTATAACGGTTCGGATGGCGGTATTTATAAAAGCCTAGAATTAAGCGGGACCATTAGTGACCAAGACAATGGCTATGGTGTACTTGGCTTTGCCGTTACAGGTATTCAAAACGGTCCTGCCGATGCATTTGCATTGGTCAACCCACTGGGTAATGTGCTGGATTTTATTAGCTATGAAGGCAGCTTAACCGCAACCGAAGGGCCTGCAAACGGCCTAACGAGCTTAGATGTTGGCTTACAGGAGCTACCCGATTCGCTGTTAGGTTTATCACTGCAGCGTCAAGGCAGCGGTTATTTAAGTGACGATTTTAATTGGACTGTAGATACTGCGAGTTTTGGCAATATGAATAACGGGCAAAGTTTTCAACTAACAGCTGTACCCCTGCCCGCTTCATTGTGGTTATTTTCATCGGCATGTATTGCGCTATTAGGTAGGCAACGTTTTATGCAGCAAAATATCTTAGCTTTAAAGCGACGCTAACATTGTTTGTAGTGCCAGTAATGGGTCGTCCGCTTGTGTGATTGGGCGGCCCACTACTAAGTAATCACTGCCTGCATCCATGGCTTCACGAGGGGTTAGTGTTCTACGTTGATCATCAGCAATGGCATCGGCGGGCCTAATACCGGGCGTGACTAACAAAAAATCTTTTCCGTAACGCTGACGCAATTGTTGTGCTTCCTGTGCCGAACAAACAACGCCATTAAGACCAGCATTTTTTACACTGTCAGCTAAAAACAATACTTGTTCTTCTGCCGAGCGCGCCACACCCGTTAATTGCAAATCTTCGTCGGTCATACTAGTTAATACAGTTACCGCTATTAAATGCGTGCCGTTTGACTCTAATATCAAATCAGACGCTGCCTCTTTGGCAGCGCTCATCATGCGATGACCGCCACTGGCATGCACATTCACCATCCAAATACCGGCATTAGCAACGACAGCAACAGCCTTGGCAACCGTGGTAGGAATATCGTGGTATTTAAGATCAAGAAAAACGTCATAACCCTTGCTATGAAGCATATCAACCACTGTCATACCACAGGCGGTGAATAGCTCTTTGCCAACTTTTGCGCGACATAATTGCGGCGATAACTGATCGGCTAAGCGATTCGCGGCAGCAAGATCAGCACAATCAAAAGCAACAATAAATGGACTATTAGTAACGGCAGTTGTTTTCATAAAGTTTTGTCTACTAAATTTTATAATAAGAATTTTGTTTATTTTTAATCAATGCTTTACTAAGTATCCACTTGAATAACATAAAAACGAAGCGAAACGCTTAGTTAGCCTCAACACCTTTAACACGCTCCATTTGGTCCCAGCTTTTACAACTTGGGCAGCGCCAATGTAATTGACGACCAGCAAAACCGCAACTGGTGCATTGATAATTTAATCGCTTTTCCAATAAGCGCTGCACTAAAGCTTGTAGTGAGGTCACATCGCTAGCAACATCGGGACTTAAATTCGGAATCTGTAGTGTAATGACTTTATTCAAGCCAGCTAACGAAGGACGATCACGCAAATAATGCGACAACATGTCCTGCGCCTGTTGCTGTCGTGACGGCTCGCTTGCAGCACGAAGTAATAATTGATCAACCATAAATAATAAAGCAGCGATTGATGGATGCTGTGCAATTTGCGACTCGACAAAACTTAATATTTGATTAAAGCCACCAACGGGGTCTACAGCGACATAGGCTTTATAGAGTTCAGGTAAACACTCTGACATGAGTGTAGGATTCTGCATGACGGCTCGCGATAATACTTTTATCGCTTGTTTATGTCGGCCAGCCTTATTTTCTAGCGCACCAATTAATAATGCTGTTCTTAGCGAATTTTTATCTGATAGTAAGGCTTTATCTAAATACTTTCTTGCCATTTTAGCATCATTTTTTTGAACGGCTTCTTCGGCTAGCTCACAATAAAAATGGGCTATCATTTGCATCATGGCTAAACGCTTATCGGCTGATGATTTAACATAACGACTAACCACCAAGGCTTCAGCAACCTGAATAGCATCAGACCACTCTCGCTCATCTTGAAAAATATCCAACAAGTAACGCTGAGCAATACCACGCAATACCGTCGACTCGGCGATAACTTCTTTTAACAACAGTTCGGCTCTATCTAACAAACCCGCCGACATAAAATCACGAGCCAACTCTAAATGCACTTGGTGTTGATGCTCAACATCTAACTGAGGCCGCGCTAAAAGATTTTGATGGATTCGAATAGCGCGATCGACCTGCCCTTGTTTGCGCATTAACTTACCCAATGCCAGATGGGTTTCGAGTGTATTGGCATTAACATCTAAAGACTCAACAAAGGCATCAACCGCTTTATCGGGCTGCTCATTTAATAAGTAATTTAAACCTTGAAAGTAAGTTTTATTAATTGATAGTGGGAAAGCACCTTGACCCTGTTTTTTTAATGAGCGACGGCCGAGAAAATAACCGATAGCAATAGCAGCGGTGACCAATGCAATAAGTGCAATATCCACCATAAGTTAAACACTGTGTCCGGTGATAAGTTTTGAAGTGGTACGCAGCCGCTTTTCAACCCTTAAGCGTGCTTGCTTTTCTTTTAATAGCATTAATGATGAAACGCCTAAGCCAAAAAGACCACCGATAACAAAGAAGATAATTAACCAGCTAGACACTGCAAGTTCAGGCAATTGCGCCCATAAAAGATTAATGCTGATGGGTGTCTGATTGTGCGTGATAAACGCCAAACTCAGAACAAAAACCAATATAGCCATTATGACCAAGAAAATGGTTTTTAAGATACGCATAAGACGCTCAATATGAATGATGTAAAAACCACATTATAACCGGCCAGCGCTCAAGTACATTACCCGATGCGTAAAAATAATTGATTAATTAACCATCACGGCCGTGATTAGCGACTTTTTTGAAAAAATATAGCAAATTAACGAGAGAGAAAGCGGACTTGGATATTTTAAGCTGAGACAGCCAGCACTGAGCTAGGCGCTAAACAGCCCTACAAAGGACTAATATAAAACTACACAGAATCAGGAGCCAGAGACTGACTCCTAGACTTCAGACTAAGAGTTGAAGTAAGTGGTTTGAAAGCGATTGAGGCTGTCGTTAACCCGATCACGCATTTCTTTACCCGGTTTAAAGTGAGGAACATGCTTGCCCGACAATTGAACTTGCTCACCGGTTTTAGGGTTACGACCAACACGCGCGGCACGATAATGCAGGCTAAAACTGCCAAAGCCACGAATTTCAATACGCTTACCCGAGGCCAAGCCATTGACCATTTGGTCAATCACACATTTAACGGCTAGCTCAACATCTTTAGTGGAAAGCTGTGCTTGACGCATTGCAATCCGTTCAATCAGTTCTGATTTGGTCATTTTTTTGTCCTACATACTCGGTTTCAGAGCGACAGTGCAAGCAAAAACTTGCTGTCTAAGCTACTGAGTATAGCTAAGCTTGCGATCTGTTCCACATAAAAGCACATTAAAATAGTTGGCACAATAGCGATTACTCACCAGCAAGGCGCTGATTTGTAGGATATTTTGGAAAAAATAAGAGGAAAGCGGGGAAAAGAGCGTTAGATTACCACCAGAAGTACACAGACTTCTGGTGGTCTCTAACGAATATAAACAGTCAGATTGACTATTTATCGTCCATTTTAGCTTTAATTAAATCGCCAATGGTTGTTGCTGAAGCAGAAGGGGCTGGCTCTGCATCACGATGCTGGCGCATCGCTTCTTGCTCGGCATCGGCATCCTTCGCTTTAATAGACAGACCAATCACTCGGTTTTTGCGATCAACACTAATCACTTTAACCTCAAGCTCTTCGCCTTCTTTTAACACATTGCGAACATCTTCAACTTTATCACGCGAAATTTCAGACGCTTTCAAAGTGCCTTCGATATCGTCACCTAAATCGATAATGGCGGCTTTCGCATCCATTGATTTAACAGTGCCTTTAACGATCTTGCCTTTGTCATTATCAGCAACAAAGTCAGAGAATGGATCTTCTTCAAGCTGCTTAACACCCAGTGAAATACGCTCACGCTCAGAATCGATAGCAAGGATCACTGTCTCGATTTCGTCGCCTTTGTTGTATCCACGAACAGCATCTTCGCCCGTTTCTGTCCAAGAGATATCAGACAAGTGAACTAAGCCATCAATGTTGCCGTCGAGTCCAATAAAGATACCGAAGTCAGTGATTGACTTAATCGTGCCTGAGATTTTGTCACCTTTGGCGTGAATTGAACCAAATGCATCCCATGGATTCTGTTGACACTGTTTAATACCCAACGAAATACGACGACGCTCTTCATCAATATCAAGAATCATCACTTCAACTTCATCGCCCAAGTTGACGATCTTTGAAGGATGTACGTTTTTGTTCGTCCAGTCCATTTCAGAAACGTGTACTAAACCTTCAACGCCGCTTTCTAATTCAGCAAAGCAACCGTAGTCAGTTAAGTTAGTGATAACACCTTTAACAATGGTTTTCTCGGGGTAACGACCTTTAATATCGCCCCATGGATCATCACCTAATTGTTTTAAGCCCAGAGATACGCGGTTTTTCTCGCGATCGAACTTAAGGACTTTAACTTCAATCTCGTCACCAACAGTAACAATTTCGCTTGGGTGCTTAATACGCTTCCAAGCCATATCGGTAATGTGAAGCAGACCATCAATACCACCAAGATCAACAAAGGCACCGTAATCGGTAAGGTTTTTAACCACACCTTTCACGCGCTGGCCTTCTTCCAAGGTTTCAAGCAATTGGTCACGTTCAACACTGTTTGCTTGCTCCATAACCGCGCGGCGAGAAACCACAACGTTATTGCGCTTAGCATCAAGCTTAATGACTTTAAATTCGAGTGGCTTACCTTCTAAGTGAGTAGTGTCGCGAATCGGGCGGACATCGACTAATGAACCTGGCAAGAACGCACGGATGGTTTTAACATCAACAGTAAAGCCGCCTTTGACCTTGCCATTAATAACACCAGTAATAACTTCTTCTGACTCAAACGCGGCTTCAAGCGTTTTCCACGCTTCGGCACGTTTGGCCTTTTCACGAGAAAGTTTAGTTTCACCAAAACCATCTTCAACAGCTTCTAATGCAACTTGAACCATGTCGCCGATTTCAACAGAAAACTCACCGCTTTCATCTAAAAATTGGCTGCGTGGAATAACGCCTTCGGACTTAAGACCGGCGTGAACGGTAACCCAATCACTATCGACGTCGAGTACGACACCTGTGATGATGGCACCAGGGTGCATTTCAATGGTTTTTAAACTTTCTTCGAATAAATCTGCAAAGCTTTCGCTCATAATGAATAACCTATATGAGGGTCAGACGGCGCGAGTAGCCTCGAATAAACATTCGACGCTTGGCTGTACTGTCCCGGTCCATGCAACCAGCGGCATGGAGCTGTTTAAATAAGCCGGTAATAGGCATGCTGGCATAAAGCATACTACCGACGCGTTTTTGTGTATTAATCGTTATATTTCTATAAAAATCAGTACGTTAAATTTTTACACGTCTTACAAAAGACCTCGTTTTGCGGCTTCATCTAGCACCTGCTGACAGACTTCATCAATCGACATCAAGGTACTATCTATAGTCAACGCATCGGGCGCAGGTTTAAGCGGCGCAACGGCGCGATTCATATCGCTTTCATCACGGGCTCTTATGGCCTCAACGAGGCGCGGGAGGGTATCACTTTGGCCTTTATCGAGCAACTGTTTATGGCGGCGTTTTGCTCGCTCTTCAACCGATGCGGTTAAATAGATCTTTAACGGTGCATCAACAAACACCACTGTGCCCATATCCCGGCCATCGGCCACTAAACCCGGCGCCTCGGCAAAGACTCGCTGTCTAGCCAATAAAGCCGAGCGCGCTGCCGGTTGTAAGGCAATTTTCGATGCTGCCATGCCGACATCTTCAGAGCGAATAGCATCGGTGACATCCTCGCCTTCTAACCAAGCGCGGATTCCATCCTGACCCGCTATTGACTGAAATTTAATATCGAGGGCGCTAGCCATCACTTTTAACGCAACTTCATTATCAACAGCCACATGATGATTGATAGCCGACAACGCCAATAGCCGATAGAGCATACCACTATCCAGTAAGTGCCAGCCCAGTCGCTCGGCCAATCGTTTGCAAATAGTACCTTTGCCCGCGCCACCTGGACCATCGACAGTAATAATAGGTATTAACATTTTTTTCATCTCAATCGGAGACGCATCAATCAGCAAGGACTTGAAGCGTCAAACCCACTTCGGTGGCTAACGCAGCAAAATTAGGGAACGAGGTAGCTACGTTATTGCACTCATGAATAACAATCTCACACTGCGAACGCAGACCAGCCATCGCAAACGACATAGCAATACGGTGGTCATCACAGCTTTGCACATCAACACGTGTTAAATTAGCGCCGATATCACCACCAACAATAATGGCACCATCATCTGTACCCGTTGCATCAACACCCAAAGCCACTAGGCCATCAACCATTGCTTGAATACGATCACTCTCTTTAACGCGTAATTCTTCTGCGCCACTAAGCACCGTTGTTCCACTTGCACATGCCGCTGCAATAAATAGTGACGGGAATTCATCAATCGCCAAAGGCACCAAGGCTTCGGGAATTTCAATCCCTTTTAAAGGCGCGTAGCGAACACGAATATCAGCAACCGGCTCACCGCCCACTGTTTTTTCGTTAGATAAAGTAATATCCGCGCCCATTAAATTCAAAATTTGAATAACACCAGTACGCGTTGGGTTAATACCGACATGTCGCAACAGTAAATCTGAATTAGGCACAATAGATGCCGCCACCATAAAAAAAGCTGCCGAAGAAATATCTGCCGGTATATCAATGGTTTTAGCTTTTAATTGACCGCCGCCTTGCAGTGTTGCACGCGGGCCTTCACGCTGAATAGCATAACCAAAGCCATCTAACATACGCTCTGAGTGATCACGCGTTGGGGCAGGCTCAACTGTTGAGGTTTCACCCTTTGCGTATAAGCCGGCAAGCAATACACATGATTTAACCTGCGCACTAGCCATTGGCAACACATAATCGATGCCTTGTAATTCACAATTCCCTTTAAGCTTTAACGGTGGCCGTCCATTTTCACCGGTCTCAATATCCGCCCCCATTAAACGCAATGGGTCAGCAACACGACCCATAGGTCGCGAAGAAAGCGAAGCATCACCCGTTAACGTCACAGGAAATTTTTGGCCCGCTAGCAAACCCGCTAACAAACGAATTGAAGTGCCAGAGTTACCTACATACAAAGGTTCGCTGGGTTCTTTTAACCCATGCATGCCCACACCATGAACCAAAACTTCACCATTGTCTGGGCCTTCAATACTCACACCCATTGCCGTAAAGGCCGACAACGTTGCTAGCGCATCGTCGCCCTCTAAAAAACCATGAATATGCGTATCACCTTCAGCAATCGCGCCAAACATAATAGAGCGATGCGAAATTGACTTATCTCCCGGCACACGAATATCACCAGTGACTACTGTTTTTGAATCTGTCGCATTTAAGCCTAGACCAGGACCTGCAATAAATTTCACGTCAATCAACCTTTCAAGAATAAAAAAATAAAGAAGTGCCTACTTACTATTAATTATAATATTGATTAGGTACTTCTGTTTATAAAGAGTTTCAACTATTTTAATGAGTAACTACTCATTGGTAGCTATTTTTTATATATAGATAGATATCTATTTTTTTGAACGCGCTGCTAATTCAGCAACAAAATTATCTCGCGAATGTTTCACGTCATTAAACACCATCTCTAAAGCATCACCATCATTACTGTCAAGCATGACGCGAAGCTGGGCAAGCCACTGTTCAAAGTCATCAATCGATGAGCTTAGCTGCGTTTTATTAGCCAATAAAATTTCTCGCCACATGCGCGGATCAGAACTCGCAATGCGCGTAAAATCTCTTAAACCACCAGCAGCAAAATTAAATACATTGACACTTTCATTATGATTAGAAAGCTGCGCGACTAACGCATAAGCTAAGAGGTGCGGCAAGTGACTGGTTAACGCTAACACGTGATCATGTTCAGACACTGACATTTCAAAAACTTCAGCGCCCGTGGATTGCCATAACCGACTCACTTTTGATAACAACACTGCATCAGTTTTCGGTGTCATCGCCGTATCGTTAATTAAAATGACATGATGATTTTGGTAAAGATCATCTCGTGCCGCGCCAACACCACTTTGCTCTGAACCAGCAATAGGATGGCCTAATACAGCATTGGCTGGCACTTCACCAAAATGCGCAGTCAGTGCATCAGCAATATTGCCTTTTACACTAGCCACATCCGTTACTGCTACCGTTGACGGCAACAACTCTAACGCTTGAATCATTATTGTCTCGGCCAAAATAGTAGGCGTTGCCACCACAACACAATCAGCACCCTTTAATGCAGTAGCAAGGTCTGCTTCAGCGTGATCGATAACACCATTGGCTAATGCTGTTTGTAATGTTGATTCTTTGCGACTCCATCCAACAACGGTGCCAACCACACCGGCTTTCTTTGCAGCCAAGGCAAGTGAGCCGCCCATTAAGCCAACACCCAGCACTACCAAACGCTCAAATATAATCATGACTATTTATCCGATATTGACGATTCAAGAATCTGCGTTAGAGCCTGCAAAAATCGTTTATTTTCATCTTCTAAACCAATACTGACACGCAAGCAGTCGGCCATCGCATAATTACCAACAGGTCTAACAATAACGCCCTGCTGTAATAATTGTTGATTCATTTCACTCGCCGCATACGGCGTTTTAAAGGTAATAAAATTTGCCGATGATTCAATATAGTTAAGCCCTAACTGAGTGAAACCAGTCTCTAATTGCTGCATGCCGGCAAAATTCAACGCCACCGACTCTGCTAAATATTCTTCATCATTTAACGCGGCTTGGGCTGCCGCTAAAGAAAGCGAAGTCACATTAAATGGCTGCCTTACGCGGTTAAGCATATCAGCAATAACTGGGTCGCATATCGAGTAACCGACACGCAAACCGCCAAGACCATAGGCTTTTGAAAATGTACGGGTAACAATTAAATTAGCGTAGCTTTTTTGTAATGCTATGCCATCAGGGTAATCCGCTTTATCAATATACTCACAATAGGCTTCATCTAAAACAACTAACACCGACGAAGAAATTGAACCTAACAGACTAACTAAATCATTGTGATTAATATAAGTGCCCGTTGGATTATTGGGATTAGCAAGATAAATAACACGCGTATTATTTTTAACGGCTGCTGTCATTGCCGCAAGGTCATGCCCATAATCACAGGCATCAACAACTATAGATTCAGCAGCCGAACGCGCTGTTGCTAACGCATAAACCAAAAAAGCATATTGTGAATAAATAGCTGATGCATCACTATCAAGATAAGCACTGGCTATCAACTCAAGTATATCGTTAGATCCCGCACCCAAAGTAATGCACGCAGCATCAACGCCATGACGCTCGGCTAAAATTTGTTTTAAATAAAAACCGTTACCATCAGGGTAACGATTAATATCTTGAGCCGCATGGGTTATTGCTGCTAACACTTGCGGCGAGGGGCCGCGAGGATTTTCGTTACTGGCTAGTTTAATAAAATCCGTAACACCCAACTCGCGTTGTGCCTCTTCGATAGGTTTACCCGTTTGATAAGCTTGCATAGCTTGAATCGCAGGACGCGCCAATGTTGTAAAAGGAGATGTCATGATTAATTAATTACTCTAATGAGAGTGCTAATAGTTGAGATACTTGAGGGCAAAATAGCAACGCGCTAAATAACAGCTGCCGGATACGAACCAAGCACTTTAACAAAGAAAGACTGCTCAGCAATAGCATCCGTCACACGCTTTACAGCCGGATCCTGATGGTGACCGTGAAACTCCATAAAAAATACGTAGGCCCAATTTTCTGTGCGCGACGGACGTGTTTCTATCCGCGTTAAACTAATACCCTCAGCCTCTAATGGCACCAGTAATTTAAACAAAGCACCTGGCTGATTACGGGTAGACACGACTATTGAGGTTTTATCTTCGCCACTAGCCGGCACTTCATTATGCGTTATCACTAAAAAGCGAGTGGTATTGTCAGCATAGTCTTGAATATTCGTCGCTAAACAAGAAAGCTCATAATGCTCAGCTGCCAGATCACCGGCAATCGCCGCAATCGTAGCATCTTCTGATGCCATTCTTGCCGCTTCGCCATTAGAGCTTACCGGTTCAATTTCAATTTTTGGGTAATGCTGCTGCAACCAATGGCGTGACTGCGCAAGCGCTTGCTGATGCGCACAAATTTTAGTTATTTTAGTACCATCACTATCGCTCTTAACCAACAAATTAAGCGCAATAGGTAATTCGAGCTCACCACAAATTTTTAGTGGTGAATTAATAAACTTATCGAGCGTATGCGTAACCATACCCTCGGTAGAATTTTCTACCGGTACCACACCATAATGACAAGTCTTACGCTCAACCGCTTCAAATACTTCTGCAATATTTGCGAAAGGCTGTGTCATAACTGAATGACCAAAATGCTTTAACGCCGCAGCTTGCGTAAAAGTGCCTTGCGGGCCAAGATAAGCAATTTCCATGGGCTGCTCTAACGCGAGACAGGCCGACATAATTTCACGAAAAATATGCGCCACTTCTTTGCCATCTAACGGACCTTCATTACGCGCCATCACTTTACGCAGCACCTGTGCTTCGCGTTCTGGGCGATAAAATAAAGGGGCTTCTGCGTTGGTGTCAACCGATGCCAATTTAACATCGGCCACCCGCTTTGCGCAGTCTGCACGTTCGTTAATTAAACGCTGAATCTGCTGATCAATATGATCAATCTCATCGCGTAAACTTTGTAAGTCGTCTTTACTCATGATATTTAGTACGCAGTAAAGTAAATTATCGCCGCGAAAAAGGCAGCGAAGAAATTAGCCGTTCGCTTTTGCAAAATCATCCATAAATGCAATTAACGCATCCACCGCTGATTCGGATACCGCGTTATAAATTGAAGCGCGCATTCCACCAACAGAACGATGACCTTTTAAATTTAATAAGCCAGCTTCTTCAGATTGCTGCAAAAACACTTTGTCCAAACTACTGTCACCAACCGTAAACGGTACATTCATAGAAGAACGACTTTGCAGCTCAACCGGATTCGCATAAAAATCGTTGGCATCAATAAAGCTGTATAACTTTTCATATTTGCGACGATTTATGGCCTCAATAGCCGTTAAGCCACCCTGATCTTTAAGCCATTTAAAAACCAAACCTGCCATATACCAACCGTAAGCCGGTGGTGTATTCGACATAGACCCTGCATCGGCATGCACTTTATAATCTAGCATAGAAGGCGCTAACGGACTTGCCTTACCTAGCAGATCTTTGCGGACAATAACAATAGTTAGACCTGATGGGCCAATATTTTTTTGTGCGCCAGCATAAATAACGCCAAACTTATTTACATCAATAGGCCGCGATAAAATTGTTGATGACATATCTCCCACCAACGGCATGCTTACTTCTGGCGTCCAGAAAAACTCTACGCCACCAATAGTCTCATTAGGCGTGTAATGCAAATAAGCGGCATCTTCATCAATATCCCAAGTATCGAAAGCAGGAATTGAAGCAAAATTATTATCTTCACTGCTCGCTACAACTTGTACATCGCAATAACGTTTGGCTTCTTTTATGGCTTTTTTAGACCACTGACCGGTGTTTACGTAGTTGGCTTTTGATTTTCCAGCAAGTAAATTCAGCGGCACCGACGAGAATTGTTGTGTAGCGCCACCTTGTAAAAACAATACGGCATAATCATCAGAAACATTCATTAACTCGCGTAAATCTGCTTCTGCAGTTTCGGCAATTTCAACAAACTCTGCACTGCGGTGACTCATTTCCATCACCGATAAACCCTTACTACGCCAATCTAGTAATTCGCTTTGCGCTTGACTTAAAACCGCTTCAGGTAATGCCGCAGGACCGGCACAAAAATTAAAAAGACGATTCATTGACTACTAATCTCCTAATAAAACGTATTTTGAATACGTTAATAATATTTATTCTTCTGGC
>JBELIP010000006.1:22697-101340 GCA_042090785.1 Cellvibrionales bacterium
TTCTTCTGGCTCATCAATACGCGCCACATTAACAAGCAACTCACCCTCTTTAAGGCGAATAGCTCTAACACCTTGCGTGTTCCGACCTAGCTCAGAAACTTCATCAGTGCGACAGCGAACTAATGTTCCCTGATCACTGATTAACATCATTTGGTCACCTGGCGTTACCTGAATCGCACCGACTAATTGGCCGTTTCGATCAGAGGTTTGCATGCCAATAACGCCGCGTGTGCCTCGACCTTTAACGGGAAACTCATCGATAGCAGTACGCTTGCCATAACCGTTTTCGCTCACGGTTAATACTCGGCCCTCAGGCTTTGGAATCATTAATGAAATCAAACGCTGGCCTTCATCAAGACGAATACCGCGAACACCGCGTGCCGTTCGACCCATAGCTCTCACTTCTGACTCACGGAATCGTACGGCTTTACCTGCGCTACTCACTAATACGACATCCGATTCACCATCGGTAATAGCAGTACCTATTAACACGTCACCCTCATCAAGCTCTAGTGCACGTAAACCCACACTACGCTGACGAGCAAAATCCGTTAGGGCTGTCTTCTTAACGGTACCGCTAGCGGTCGCCATAAAGATAAAGTGCCCTTCTGTATACTCCGCAACTGGCAAAATGGATGTAATTCGCTCACCTTCATCGAGTGGCAGCAAATTCACCACCGGACGACCGCGTGAATTTCGGCCCGCAACCGGAATTTGGAAAACTTTCATCCAATACACTTTACCAACATTCGAAAAGAGCAAAATAGTATTGTGGGTATTCGCAATTAATAAATGCTCAACGAAATCTTCATCTTTTACAGACGTCGCTGACTTACCCATACCGCCTCGACGCTGCGCTTGATAATCATCAAGCGGTTGCGACTTGGCATAACCACCATGAGAAATCGTTACAACACGATCTTCTTCAGAAATTAAATCTTCTACCGTTAAATCGCGCTTACTTGCAGTAATTTCAGTACGACGTTCATCGCCAAAGTTTTGCACTAAATCGGCTAGCTCTTCACGAATCACTTTTAATAGGCGAGAAGGATCACCTAAAATTTCAAGGTAACCAGCAATTTGCTCTAAACGCTCACTGTATTCTTGCAGTAATTTTTCATGCTCCATACCGGTAAGGCGATGAAGACGTAAATCAAGAATAGCTTGCGCCTGCACTGGCGATAAATGGTATGCTCCATCACGCAAACCAAAATGCTCTGGCAACTCATCAGGACGGCTTGCATCGGTACCAGCGCGATCTAACATTTCCATTACGCTGCCTGGTAGCCACGCTTCGGCCATTAACTTTTCTTTAGCCTCGGCAGGCGTTGGCGAGGTTTTAATAAGTGCAATTACTGGGTCGATATTCGCTAAAGCAATAGCCCAACCTTCTAAGATATGGCCGCGTTCTCTAGCCTTTCTTAACAAGTAAACGGTTCGGCGAGTCACTACTTCGCGGCGATGCTTAATAAAGCACTCTAGCAAATCTTTCAGGTTTAATATTTTTGGTTGACCTTCAACCAAGGCAACAATATTGATACCAAATACATTTTCAAGCTGGGTCTGGGAATAGAGGTTATTAACAACGACCTCGCCTAACTCACCGCGACGAAGCTCAATAACAACACGCATACCGTCTTTATCAGACTCGTCGCGCAACTCAGAAATACCTTCAATTTTTTTATCTTTAACCAGCTCGGCAATTTTTTCAATTAACCGCGCTTTATTCACCTGATACGGCAACTCGGTAATAACAATAGTTTCGCGCTTAGTTTTTTCGTTAACTTCAATATCAACGCGAGCACGCACATATATGCGACCTCGACCGGTGCGATAAGCCTGCACAATACCTGCGCGACCATTAATGATGCCTGCGGTTGGGAAATCAGGACCCGGGAGAAACTCCATTAAGCCATCGACATCTAATTCAGGGTTATCAATTAAAGCCAGCGTGGCCTTAACCACTTCTACTAAGTTGTGCGGCGGAATATTGGTCGCCATACCAACAGCAATACCCGACGACCCATTAACCAATAGGTTAGGAACACGGGTTGGCATAACTTCAGGAATTAATTCAGTACCATCATAGTTAGGTACATAATCGACAGTCTCTTTATCGAGGTCGGCAAGTAATTCATGGGCAATTTTAGCCATGCGTATTTCGGTATAACGCATTGCTGCAGGGGAATCACCATCAATCGAACCAAAGTTGCCCTGACCATCGACCAACATATAACGCAGCGAAAATGGCTGCGCCATTCGAACAATCGTATCGTAAACCGCAGAATCACCGTGTGGGTGATACTTACCAATCACGTCGCCAACAACCCTAGCCGATTTTTTATAACCCTTATTCCAATCGTTTTTGAGCTCATTCATGGCATGTAGAACGCGACGATGCACCGGTTTTAAGCCATCACGAACATCAGGCAAGGCTCGACCGACAATAACGCTCATGGCGTAGTCGAGATAAGATTGTTTTAATTCTTCTTCGATATTAACGGGTAGAATTTCTTTTGCTATCTCACCCATAAAACACGTTTCCTCTTGCTTAAACCCTTAAAAATAAAGGCTGATAAAAAGCTCAGTAAATGACTTAAATTAAGCCGTCAATCATACCACAGCAGGCCCTAAAAATGGCAGTAGTAATGGTAGTTTTAGCCCCTAAAATCATCGTGTTTTAACGAAACTTTAGCTGACATCCCGACATCCATGAGCCGGTATCGATCATTATCAATTTATCCGACAAATTAAGCGATAAAAGCAGCCTTAAACAAACACACAAAAAGCCTATTAGCACAAGAAATACCCTTCACAGACAGGCGTGCAACACGAGAGCAATCAATCGCGTATAATCTATCCAAAATCAAACCAATTAACCTTTTGCTAGCGGTATCTATTAACTTGAACCCAACAACAATCGACATTATTAGCGCTCGCTGGATTATCCCTATGGACAGCCCAGTAACTGCAACCGAACCTGCAGCTGTTCTTAGTAACCATGCTGTAGCCGTCCAAGATGGCGTGATCATAGCGCTAGCAGAACGTGAACAAATACTGGCCGATTACCCTAACGCTTCGCATACTGAGCTCAATAACCACATTTTACTGCCAGGCTTAATTAACGCACACACTCACACCGCCATGGCCTTGTTAAGAGGTATGGCTGACGACTACCCCCTCATGGAATGGTTAGAGCAACACATTTGGCCGGCCGAAAACCATTGCATGAGCTATGATTTTGTCCGCGACGGCACAGGGTTAGGCATTGCAGAAATGCTGCTCTCAGGCACGACATGCTTTTCTGACATGTATTTCTTCCCCGATGCCACCGCAGCAGTCGCCGAAAAACTGGGGATGCGCGCACAAATTAACTTTCCAATTTTCGAAATAGCGTCGGCCTGGGCGCAAGATGCCGAAGAGTACTTTGATAAAGGGCTGGCACTGTCCGATGAGTATCGCTACAGCCCACTGATTAATACTGCATTTGGACCGCACGCCCCCTACACAGTGAGCGATAGCAGCTTTGAGCGCATCGCCATGCTAGCTGAAGAAATTGACTGCAACATTCATGTCCATCTGCACGAAACAGCGTTTGAAGTCGCCTCATCAATTGAGCAGCACGGCATAACTCCCATCGCTAGACTGAATCAACTTGGCGTACTGTCCCCCAGAACCCAAGCCGTTCATATGACGCAGCTCGACACAGAAACCACCCATACATTAGTAGAAACCGGCGCTAGCGTTGTTCACTGCCCAACATCTAACTTAAAACTCGCTAGCGGCTATTGCCCTGCAGCCGATCTGTTAGAGCAAGGCGTTCGTATAGCACTAGGAACTGATGGTGCAGCGAGTAATAACACACTTAATTTATTTGAAACGCTGCGTAATGCCGCCCTACTCGCTAAGCATGAGTCCGCTGATGCCGCCACACTTAACGCTAGCCAAGCGTTACGCATGGCAACTTTAGGCGGTGCCGAAGCATTAGGAATTGACGACATTACTGGCAGCATTAAAATTGGTAAACAGGCGGATATCATTGCCATTGATACACATAGCCCAGCCATGCAACCTGTTCACTCACCTATTTCACAATTGGTTTACACCGAAGCCGCATCGGCTGTTAGCCATGTATGGGTGGCAGGTAAAACAAAAGTACATAATCGACAACTCGTCGACTTCGACTTAGATGCTCTACTGGCGAAAAGCCAGTGGTGGCGCAACAACATAGCCAAGGTATAAAACGCATAATCATGACTGAAGAAAATACAGCAGCAACTGATGCAACAAAAAAAAATGTTGACCCATCAGAAATCGCCAAGTTTGAAGCCTTAGCGCATCGCTGGTGGGATACCAGTAGCGAATTTAAACCGCTGCACCAAATTAATCCTTTGCGCGCCAATTTTATTGACCAGCTGTCACCTGTTGCCGAGAAAAAAATTATTGATATTGGCTGCGGTGGCGGCATACTTTCTGAAGCACTGACGCAGCGCGGCGGCAAAGTCACTGGCATCGATATGGGTGACGCTCCACTGGGCGTTGCCGAATTGCATGCCTTAGAGAACAACCTGGATATTGAATATAAAAAAATAACTGCCGAAGAAATTGCTGCCGAACGCCCGGGCCAATACGATGTAGTGACCTGTTTAGAGATGTTAGAGCATGTACCAGACCCTGCTGCCATAGTGCAAGCCTGCGCTGATCTTTGTAAGCCCAGCGGCCACCTCTACTTTGCCACCATTAACCGTAACCCCAAGAGTTATTTATTTGCGATTTTAGGTGCCGAACATATTCTAGGCCTACTACCGAAAGGCACCCATGACTACGACAAGCTTATTAAACCTTCAGAGCTACACCGTTGGATACGTGAGAGCAATTTGCTTTTAAATGATTCAACGGGCATGACGTATAACCCGTTTAGTAAAAGTTATAAATTAAACCCAACTAATTTAGATGTAAATTATTTATTGCATGCGACCAAACCTGAATAAAAGCCTTAATTGCAAATACCGGAGCGAGAGCGGTCATGCCAAAAGCTGCTAACTTAGAAGCCGTTCTCTTTGACCTAGATGGCACTTTAGTTGATACGGCGCCTGATTTTGTCATTGCCGTTAACCAACTAAGAAAAACCCACAAACTCGATAAGCTACCCGCCGAGGGTATTGCCGAGCAAGTATCTAACGGCTCGCTTGAATTAACAAAATATGCCTTTAATATAAATCCTGAACACGCAGACTTTGCCTCACTTAGACAAGCCTTGCTTGATAATTATCTCAATTGCATAGGTCAGCACTCAGCATTATATAGTGGTCTAGACAATTTACTGACTCAATTAAATAGCGCATCCATTCCATGGGGTATTGTGACCAATAAACCCATTGCCTATGCACAGCCCCTCATTGAAAAACTTGGGCTGACTGACCGCTGCCATGTATTAATATGCCCCGATCATGTTGCCCAACCTAAGCCGCACCCAGAAGCACTATATTTGGCGGCCGAAAAACTGAATTGCGGCATCACAGCAACCGCTTATATTGGCGACCACGACCGTGATATTGAAGCTGGCCGCGCAGCAGGAATGAAAACCATTGCTGCCGCCTATGGCTATATTAACGACCAACAAAATATTGACGAATGGCGCGCTGACGGCATCGCTAAGCATCCACAAGATATTCACCCAACATTAGAACGGTTATTTGCATGCACAATTTAAATGAGCTTATTCATTACCAAGCTTCAGCCAACGCCTTAGCAGGACGAAATATATTAGTGACGGGTGCGGGTGATGGCATTGGCCGCGCAGCTGCACTTAGCTTTGCGCAACATGGTGCAACCGTTATATTACTTGGCCGCACCGAAGCCAAACTTGAAGCGGTGTACGATAAAATAGAATCCAACGGCGGCGCACAACCGGTTATCGCCACCTTAGATCTTGATACCGCCACTCATCAGGATTACCAAAATCTTAATTATGAAATTGCCGAGAATTTAGGTGCATTACATGGCCTACTTCATAACGCCGGTATACTCGGCGAAATGAAACCACTAGCACAATACAGCGAAGACACTTTTGCACGCGTAATGAATATTAATATCACCAGTAATTTTTTATTGACCAAGGCGTTGTTACCTTCGCTAGAATTGGCCGAAGATGCCTCGGTTATTTTTACCTCGTCTAGCGTTGGCCGTAGAGGTCGTGCTTATTGGGGTGGTTATGCAGTGTCTAAATTTGCAATAGAAGGCTTAATGCAAACTTGGGCCGATGAGTTTGATGGCGCATCTAATATTCGCGCCAACTCACTTAACCCTGGCGCAACACAAACAGCCATGCGTCGCCAAGCCTACCCTGGCGAAACGCCAAGCAACAATCCTACAGCCGAAGAAATCATGGGCGCTTATTTATTTTTAATGAGTCGCGATAGCATTGGCGTTAATGGTGAACAAATTAACGCGCAATTATTAAAAGCTTCGAGCGAATAAACACTTGCTGGACGCTTATCTTCTTCTCAGGTAATCTTAGCTTTTTCTAGACGCTTAGCTTATGAGAGAAGCTGATTATGCCACACCTAGTACTGCGCTTTGCGCGGCACTAAAACAAGACTACACACTCTTAAACAGATAAAAGGTTATTTATACATTGAAAACATTGCAGCATTTATTTGATAACAACATTGCTTGGGCAGAAAAAATTAAAAGCAGTGATCCAGATTTCTTTAATCGGCTTTCAAAACAACAAACGCCAGATTATTTATGGATAGGCTGCTCGGATAGCCGTGTGCCCGCCACCCAAATTGTTAACCTACCGCCGGGCGAAGTGTTTGTGCATCGCAACATTGCTAACGTTGTCGTGCATGACGATACTAACTGCCTTTCTGTTATTCAATTTGCTGTAGAAGTGTTAAAAGTAAAGCATATTATTGTCTGCGGCCACTATGGCTGTGGTGGCGTAAAAGCCGCCGTCGAGGACCAAGATCATGGCCTTATTAATAATTGGTTACAGCATATTAAAGTTGTTAAGCAAAAGTATCTTGCCGAACTAAAAGACCTCACACCCGAGCAAACAAATAATAAAATGTGTGAGCTCAATGTTATTGAACAAGTCAAACATGTTAGCGAAACAGCAGCTGTGCAAAATGCGTGGAACAATGGTGCCGAGCTATCAATTCACGGCTGGATATACAGTATTAGCGATGGCATATTGCATGATTTAGACACTACACTGCATGCAAACTAACGCCCTTCAATAAACACCCAAACTAACGCTTAGCCGATGCTTCGGCTAAGCGTTTATCGACCCAACGGAAAGTAAGATTAATTCTTGGCTCTATGGCGCGGCGAGTTTTCGCAATTTGATGCAGCCAATATTGCTGTGTTGTGCCGCTCATCACTAGCACGCTGCCATGCGGCAATAATATATTCGCTTTTAATGTCTTATCAAGCTTATGCTTGAGCTGAAATGTGCGTGCTTGGCCTAAACTCACCGAAGCAATAATAGGTCTAGCACCTAACTCGCGCTCATCGTCTGCATGCCAACTGACACTGTCAGCACCGTCACGATAAAGGTTAGCTAACACACTGTTAAATTGAGCCTTAGCTAGCTGCTCAGTACGCTCTTTAATCGCTTGCAACGATTCTGTCCAAGGCAAACCGTATGCGGTAATGCCCGAATAAGTGTAGGGTACACTTTCATCACCATACCATGCCGACAGACGTGGCACGTTGTGCTTCTTGCCATACATGGTTATTTTTTCTTGCGTCCAAGCAATCGTCTCTTGCAGTTGCGCAAAGTAATTGTCGGCTTCGGAAGTAGAAAAACAATGAGGGTATAGCGTTAATTCGCCATCAGTTATTGGTATTTTCTGTGCAGCATCTTTATCGACAGTAATAGACTTATCCATTGATAAGTCTATTTGCGAAAAAAGATCATCGGTCATACTTGTTAAACGATTAGCCCGTAGCGCTCATTAAGCATATCAAGAATTTCGGCTTGTGGATTATCGGATAGCGGTAGTGCACGGCCCATAATTTTTTCAGCCACACTCACATACGTCTCCGACACAGCCATTAGCACGTCTTCAGGCAAAGCGTTATCGCGCGCTAATGCACTTCGCTCATCCATACGATCTTTGTTTAACAAAATATCTGGTTCAGGAAAGTGATTTAATAGTAATTGACGGAAGGCCTCTTTCGAGTTCTCAACTACCTTACCCTGACGGTATTGCCCACCATCCCAAATACGTGATGAATCTGGCGTACCCACTTCATCCATATAAATGAGTTTGTCATTGCCGGCAGCATCTTTGACATAACCAAATTCGAATTTAGTATCAACAAAGACTTGATCAATATTGGCCAACGCAGCGCTAATAACATCAAAACCTTCGCGAAGTAATGTTTCGTAGCGACCAATATCATTAAGCTGTTGAAACTTAAATGCAGCAAAATTTTGTTCTATATCGGTGCGCGTAATATTAACGTCGTCGACTTCAGGAACACCAGGTATACCTTGCAGAATGCCTTTGGTCGATGGCGTAATAAGCAACTCAGGTAATTTTTGATCGCGCTCTAAACCTTCGGGTAAATGAATACCACAAAATTCGCGCTCACCTTTAGCATAAGAGCGCCACATTGAACCTGTTATATACTGCCGCGCAATGGCTTCTATCATTACCGGTCGTGCTTTTTGAACAATCCACACCAATGGATGTGGCACGGCCAAAATATGGCTGTCGGCCAAACCTTGCTCACGAAACAGCTCAAACCAGTGATTTGAAATAGCATTTAATGCCGCCCCCTTTCCGGGAACACCTGCCATACCACCCTCACCGTGCCAAATACACTCAAACGCTGATATTCGATCACTAATGACCATAACCGCCAACTGCGAGTCGGGCGCAACATCGTAACCTTCTGATTCGATTAAGCGTTGACTGTCAGCGTCTGACAACCAGTAAACCGAGCGAACTTTGCCGCTATGAATGGGCTGAGCAGTACGAATGGGAAGATTATTACTAACGGCCAGCACGCGACTGGCAGGAGAACTGACGGTATTCATGAATGTTTTACTCTCGAGCGTGAAAAGCGGCACAGTATAAAACAGCCGTTAGTTGATCGCTAGAGGGAGAAGGTTAATTAACAGGGTAGATATCAAATCTTGTCGCTTTGCCGGTTAATGATGATGCGGGCTTTAAACCACCAAGCCACTCGGCGCCGGGGGCGCGCTTAACAACCACCTTGCTTTTAGCTAGCTTTAAAGCGGCTTCTATCAGCCCTTGGCCGTCACTGTTCTGGGCTGCATTATTCGCCTGCCCCGCATTAGCTGCGCTTTGATAAGTTGTCAGGCGTTGCAAAAAAGCCATATTTTTTTTAACAGCGGCGGTTTTCTTTAAGCCGCGCTTGGTCTCAATGTCGGCATGCGCATACATAGGGTCTAAATAAACCACATCAGGACGACTATCAGACCACTGCTCCATTAAGGTACCACTATTAGCCTCTATAACCGTCATCCGTTCTGCCGCCGATGATAATAGCTCGCTGGCATTCATCGTGGCACGCTGTACAGCCTGCTCTAACAAATAAGCGAGTAAGGGCATTTGTTCAACTAAGATCACACGACAGCCTGCCGCGGCCAGTAAAAAAGCGTCATAACCAAACCCCGCGGTAGCATCCAATACCGTTAAGGGCTGCGCTATTTTTTTACGACCCAGCACAGCTCTAATAACATACTCACCTTGCAATCCCGGACTATTCACTCTCGCATAAAAACGTGGTTCAGCAAAATCAACACTGACAATCGCCCCGCCGCTATCTAAATGCACACGCCATTGGCCATCGGTCAATATAATTTTTATTGCGTCAGCATAGTTAGCTATTTGAGAAGGCGCTATAACAGCTAACCCACAACGCTGCGCTAACTGCTCTACAAACAACTGTGCTTGAGTGTTATTTTTATTCTCAGCTAAATTCGAATCAAAAACGATATAAGCTAAAGGTTTGGCAGGTTGAATGTCGACTGTATTACTCACTTGTTAGCACTGCCAACCCATTTTTGCGTCATCGCGGCCAAATCTTCTACCTTAAACGGCTTACTCAAAAAATCATTCATACCCGCATCAAAACAATGAATTCTATCTTGCGGATCAATGTTTGCTGTCATAGCTACAATTGGAATACGCGACTTTTCACCATCCATTTGTCGAATAGCACGTGATGCATCATAACCATTCATTTTTGGCATTTGGCAGTCCATATAAATCAAATCAAAATGCTGATTACTCACCGCATCTAACGCTTCTAAACCTGTTTCGGCTACGACAATATGACAACCCAATTTATCAAGCATTGCTTTAGCAACACGCTTATTCACCATATTATCCTCCACCAGCAAAATAGCATAATCAGAAAGGTCTGCAGGGTGATAAATATTATCGGCTGAATGCTGAGGCTGATCTAATTTTAAAAAACTCAGCATAGCTAATGAAAAGGCGTTGGCACGCAAGGGCGGTCTTGTTTGTAATATATTGTCTGTTATTGTTACATCACTACTCACGGTTCTTGAAACAATAATTGTATTAAGGCTATAACGCTTAACGAATACTTCAACCTCATCCCATACATTTTCAAAGCGCTCATCGACCGAGCAATACAGCATTAGTGTTGGCATTGTAGTTATGCCACCTTTTTCTCGCCCCAAACGATCTAACGAAGCGACTAAGCACTTAATATCAATAAAAATAACTGCTTCCATTTGATAAAAGTCACAAAGACTTTGGCATGCTTTACCAATTTCAACGGTGCTACCATAAACAATTATTGGTTGAGCAAGTAACGGGGAGGACTGCTCTTCTGACAAACTACTTGATAACTCAGGACGATAAGAAAACGGAATGCGCACATAAAACTCGCTGCCTGAATTTAACTCACTATGAACACCAATATCGCCATGTAACAGTTCAGCTAATTTTTCACAAATAGATAACCCAAGACCGGTACCACTGTACTTTCTCGTCATTGAGCCATCACTTTGTGAGTACGGCAAAAATATTGTATGCAAATCTTTTTCGGATATGCCAATTCCTGTGTCACGCACCGCCAAACGAATCCATAATTTCCCTTGCGCATCAACCTCTTTTACCGCACTAATCAAAACTGAACCATGATCGGTAAATTTAATTGCGTTGTTAATTAAATTATTGAGCAACTGCCGCAGCTTATTAGGATCAGATTCAACCACTAACGGCAAAGCGCTATCGTAGTCTGTTAATATATCAAGACTTGCAGCATCCGCTGACTGCGCATGTAAAAACATTAATTCTTCTAATAATTGATGCAAATCAAATTCGATATTACTTAACTCAGATTGATCTAGTGATAGGCGCGAAAAATCTAATATATCGTTGATCAAAATCATCAATGCTTCGCTCGATGATTCTGCTAATGTAATTAATTCTTTTTGGTCACGATTAAGACCTATATCGCCGAGTAAATTAAGCGTACCAAGAATACCGTTAAGTGGAGTACGAATTTCATGACTAACGTTAGCAGCAAATTCAGATTTCAATTTCGCAGCCGCCAACGCATGGTCACGAGCTGTAGCTAGCTGAAGCTCTCTATCTTCGAGCACCTCCATCATTTGGTTAAAAGCATTACTTAATTGCTGCGTTTCTTTCGAGCCAGATAAATCAACGCGAAGATTGTTCCGCTCGCCCCTAGCCCCCGAAGCCATTGTTTCAACAAATTCTTCTAACGGCCTTGTTAAAGCACCACTTAAACCATTTAGCGCTAACACTAGTACTGTGGCACCAATTAACAATACGACAACGTTACCAAGAATAATATTATATCGTGCACTGTATAGCTGATCTTTAGCAATCAGCACTCTTACCCGACCAATTTTCTGCTCTTGTTTTCGTGTTGCCTCTAGGTCTTCTAATTCTGGCTCAGCGCTATCCGATTGCACCACACTCGAAAACTGCCAATAATCTTGCCCATCATATTCCAATACAGCAACAGAATTATCACTCGCCTGCTTTTGTAATTCTGGCGATAACGTTTCAACCCAAGGAATAAAATTACCTGACTCTGCAAGCAAAACATCTTCTAGCTCATAAATAGCCACTTGTGTAACACTAGGAAAAGAATGAACAACTTCAATTGCTTGCTTAGCAAAAGCAGGACTGCCAAGCAGCACGGGCAATGAACTTTGTTTTGCCAATACGCCGGTTATGTTTTTTCCATTTTGAATAAAATTATTAGTAAGCGATTGGTTAATAATAATAGAGGTACCAATTGACACACTTAGCACCATGACGAACATGCCTAAGGCTACCAATAAGGTAAGCTGAGAACCGAGATGTCGATCAGAGACGACCGCACCATTAGAAACACTATCCTTTGCTTTAAGCATTTTCTGCTATCCAATTAATTAGATAAACTCTAATCCCATGCCTTCATCTGAGACATGGGCAACACGCATACGCACAGGATCAGAGTTGAGCGTGCCAGTATGACGCTTAATAGTTACGCGGACTTCGGTATTAACCGGTGGTAATATCTGCGTACCACGCAGAGCAAAAAAACCGCCTTTAGACGCATTTTTTGCTTTTAAAGAAATAACACCTAACGCCGGATGCTGTATGTCTAACTGCGCTTCACTAGCAACACGCGGATACCTTCTATTTTTATTAATATCCATAATGCCTTCTTGACCAGTGTTAAGTTAACTGATTTGCAGCCAATCAAACCCTGTGTCTTGGTCTGCTACTAAAATACGCTCATGATAAGGAAAAACATCTTGTAGTGCTTCTAGCGCCAGTGTCTCTGTATTATTTTGCTGACTTATATGTGCAACCACTAACCATTGTATTTTTTCATGGTTAAAGTTAGACAGCAAATTACGCGCTTGATGATTACTTAAGTGCCCCCAATCACCCAAAACGCGCTGCTTAAGACTATAGGGATAAGAACCTGCCTCTAACATCCCCACATCGTGGTTACACTCTAAAACCATGGCATCACAATTACTGTAAGCCTCAATAACGTGCGGTGTATAACTCCCTAAATCGGTTAACACCCCCAAACGTTTTTCACGCGGCAGTTCACCTGACTCGGCGTTGTTAATGGTAGCGGTTATTACAAACTGACAAGGTTCGCGGGCATCGTGCGGAACCACCACCGGCTGCACCGACAGGCCGCCAATATTAATGGACGAAAAATTATCAATTAAGGTGAATTGAGGTAACTCATGACAGCCACTTTTCACGGCTGTGCCATGCGTCATATAAACCGGCAGCGAATGTTTTCGCGCCAAAGCTTTAACACCTTTAATATGGTCGCCATGTTCGTGAGTAATAAAGGCCGCATGCAAATCATTGAGGGCTAAATCAAGCCGCTCTAGGCCGGCCGTTAAATTGCGTAAGGTAATGCCGCAATCAATAAGAATCCGCGCTCCTGCTGACTCAACAATTAACGCGTTACCACGACTACCACTGCCGAGGGAAGCAAATCTCATAAATGACCAACATAAGGCTGATGCACTAGGATAATTTACCTTGAATACGGCGCAACAAAAACGCCTGCTCATTAGTGCGTAAGTCAGGCGATGTCTCGCGCTGCACATAAATAATTAATGCACTACCATCATGCTTGGCTTGCACGGTTAAAGGGTCAATCTCATTATCAGGCAATGGTTGCTGGTCTTTATCAATTCCTAGCACGCGCTTGAAAAAGCCTCTTTTCTTAGCTTTTTTTGCTTTTGGAACTGAGTACACATAATACACGCCGGCACTGCGATTTAAGTCACTCACTTCAAAAGACGCTTTACGGAGTGCTAAACCCAGCGATGCCCAAGCTCGATCAAAGGGAAGATATAACGCTAAGTAAGGGCGACCATCAGCGTCATAATGCAATATCACACGGCTCGCTGAGCCAATACCTTGCGCTAACAATGAATGTGATGGCTGGCTGGGTGAACTAGCTAAATGCTCTGAAAGCAATTTCACCATGTTATCTTCGCGGATTTTTAAACTCGATGTTTGACTCCAACTGGGCGCAGTCGCTACCGATTCGTTGGCTGCAACTGATCGCTGAGTAATAGCAATTTCAGTGGTATTTTCTTGCACTCCCGCTTTTAATTTAAAACGAAACTGCTCTTTAATTGATGGTGTGTTGGGCCGTCTTTCACTATTCTTAGAAAAAGTGAGATTAGCGAGGTCAATATCTGCTAATACCGAAGTATCGATTAATGAAGAAGATAACCAATCGGTTTCAATTAAGCCAAGCGTTCCATCAGCCGTGGCCAGCGCAATATTATTAGTTAATAAAAAATTAGACACTAACGGCCAAACTTCACTGGGAGATGCATTAATAAGAATCCATTGCTGCTGCTCAAAGCGCTGTACTCTAACACTGCCTTTATTATCGACCGTATCCAAAGGCTCAACTCTAGGCACTTCAAATTTAGCAGGTAGAACTTGTGACAAAGCTAACTCAGGGATGGGATAATCGTTGCGAATATTTTCTGCAGTCATACCCTCAGGTAAGACAATATCAGCCGATTCTTGCGCCTCTAAATAATCGTTATTACGATCAGGGAAAAACCCTTCGTCACCAAACAACCGACTGCAGCCCGAGACTGAAAATACGCTGGCTAATAACAATAATTTAATCATCAAGACGGTGTTATCAGGGAAAATAATTTTTAAAAGTTTCATGCAACAGTTTCCATATACGATATTATCGATAGAAGTAGACTAGGCGCGCTGGATTTAATTCTCCGAAATAACCGACTCACTTGAAATGCCGGCTTGCGCTAATGCCGCTTCTATTTTCGCCTGGTACTGCATATCCAAAACAGTTAAAGGCAAGCGAATGCCCTTTCCCACTAAGCCCATTTTATGCAGCGCCCATTTTACCGGAATAGGATTCGCTTCAATAAATAAATCATTATTTAACGTCACGAAAGCTTGATTTAAATCACGAGCAAGCTGCTTGTCTTGCTCGCTTCCGGTACTTGCAACCATAGCTAAACGACATAGCTCTGCCATTTGCCGCGGCGCAACATTGGCGGTCACCGAAATATTACCTGCACCACCCATTAACATTAATTCAACTGCCGTAGCATCATCACCTGAATAAACGGAGATTTTATCGCCACAACTCGCTAATAACTCTGCACCACGCGCAAGATCTCCCGTAGCATCTTTAACACCAACAATATTCGGTAATTCAGCCAGGCGTGCCGTTGTTGAAGCCAGCATATCAACCGCTGTTCGGCCGGGAACATTGTATAAAATATTAGGAATATCGACCGCTTCGGCAATGGTTTTATGATGCAGATACAAGCCTTCTTGCGTAGGCTTGTTGTAGTAAGGCGTCACCGTCAAACAGGCATCTGCCCCAACCCGATGAGCCGCTTGAGTGAGCTCAATAGCCTCAGAAGTTGAGTTAGCACCTGTGCCCGCTATAACCGAAATGCGCCCAGCCGCCGTATCAACCACCGATTTAATGACGGTGTGATGTTCTTCCACATTCAACGTAGCAGACTCACCGGTAGTGCCTACGGCCACAATGGCATTAGTGCCTTCGCTGACATGCCAATTAACCAATTGCTGCAATGCGGCATAATCGACACTGCCATCATCTAACATGGGTGTGACAAGTGCCACGATACTGCCTGAAATCATTGATTCTTTCCCCAGAATGACTGAATCGCGACACTCAAAAAGCCCATATAAACACCACTTGAATAAGCGCCGAAACGAGCGCTAAATGAAGACGCGAATTACCCGCGCCATGTTACTGAGGCGGGCAAGCCAGCACAAGGCTTAAGGGCTTAGATTAGGTAAAATCCTGCCTTCAAAACCGATAATAAAGACTTTAAAGCAAGCCAGTGAAAGTCTGCTGGTGTAAACTGGCTCTACGCGCCATTAAAGGCGGCTGTCAAACCGCCTAAACTACGCTATCAATATTGAAAAATTTAAGTTCAAATTAGCCTCACCGGATTTAAAACGATGGAATACACTCTAAAAGCCTCCACTCTGCTCTATCAACAAAGCGTGCTGTTTTTACTAATGCTGACAAGCCTCCTATTACCGCTTAATGCCCAAGGATTTGGCGATAAAACAGCAGATCAACCAACCTTTCGTCAATTTGATGAGGCGGATAAAAAATATTTGCAACAAGGACGCGACCGTATTAACGAACTGACTCGCCGTCATTTTGGCAGCGCGCTGCAACAGCAGCAGGCGCACGATATCGCCTTACTCCAGCGACTTCTCGACAACAAGCATGTCACCGCAAAGGACCGACGGTTACTTCAAGATATGGGAATCATATTGGGTGATTTATTGATGCAGCAATTCAACTTACGCTGGATTATCTATGCCGACAAATACGGGGTTTCTCGCGCCTTGCAACTCAAACATAGCGAAAACGTTTTATTTCCCATTACAATGATTTCGCGACGCGCAGAAGTAGGCGTAAGTGTAGAGATAGCTGAACTTTACAACAAAGCAGCAGAAAGAATTGCCGCCTACAAAGCCGCCGCCAGACGTTTTTATTAGTACAGTATCTCTAGATCTCTAGTCTCTACTGGCTAGTATTACTGACGGGCGCCATTGTCTTGGTCGTTGCTTTAACCGCTGTTTTGCTCGCTGCTTTGCTCGCTGTTTTAGCTATTTTTTTGCCGCTCTTATTTTTTTCAGCTCTCGCTTTTACCGCCGCCAAGCTCAGTCGGTATTTCGCCTCATTGACCTTGGCTGATTCCATCTCTTCAACCAATTGAGCCGTTTTTTCATCTAAAATATAGTGCGCACCCACTAAGCCTAAAACACTTAATTGTTTATTAAAGTTTTCAATTACTCTGGCCACAACCTTAGACAAACGTGAAGGGCTTACGCCCTCCGCCTTCATTTCTGTTGCTGTCATACCATCCACTAAAAACTGGCGGGCAACTTTACGGTTCTCGGCTGACATCGTAAGGTCAATCATGGACACATCAAATTGTGTCTGAGTCATAAGTACTTTCATCGCATCAAATATTGGCAAGATTGTTTCCAACTTACCAAGTCCTTGTAATTGCTCAATGTTTTTGAGCAGAAATTCAACACCACTTTTCACCGACTGCATTATGCCCACCTTTCCCTGAATTGCTTAACCACAATTTTATACATTTTGATGTTACTAACTGCTTAAGACAGCAGTTATTTGCATAAAAACCAGCGGCATTTAAAAGAAAATTATCGCATTTATTCAACCAAATAATTATTTTTTATGGATAATATTTTCTTTATTTAAGACCCAGCCAAGGTACTTATTGCTATAAGCTATAATCCATGACATTAAAGTTTTTACATTTGCTCACCTATACAAGGTAGAAAAAACTCACAACACCCTCTGTTAATACGGAGAAACTAAAATTAATTAAATTTCATGCTAACCATTTTTAATGATTAACTTTAGCTAATAAGACCAAGCAACTAAGATGCTCGCGTATAATCTTATCGCTTCACTCAATAACCATTTAAAACCATTTATTACGTCAATTAATTTAAAAGAACAGGAAACTAATGGCTCTACTCACATTACCACCACGCAAAGCATTAAGGCCTGTTGCTATTATTTTAATAGCAGTAGCTGTGTCTTCTTTATTGTATTTAAGCCGCCCAGAGCCAATGCAACAAACCCCCGAAAAAAGTCGCCTCATAATTAATGCTATAGAAGTGCAAAGTGAAACACTGCAAATAACGATTAACTCACAGGGCACCGTTTTACCCAGCACTGAGACTGAATTATCTTCTGAAGTTCAAGGTCGCGTCATTGAAGTGGCCGATCATTTTGTTGCTGGTGGTTTTGTTCAGCAAGGCGACTTATTGCTGCGCATAGATGACCTAGAATACCGAACCGCTGTAGCACGAGCGCAAGCTTCAGTAGCGGCGGCTAACACACGCCTGGCCGAGGAGCGCGGGCGCGCTGATGTCGCCTACCAAGATTGGCTACGTTTCAATAAAGAAGGTAAGCGCTCTGCTCAAGCAAAATCACTGGCCTTGCGAGAACCACAAATTGCCGAAGCATCGGCCAACTTACATGCCGCAAAAGCGGACCTTGCCAAAGCAGAAGAAAATTTGTCCCGCACTGCAGTTACCGCCCCGTACGATGGTTTAATTCGCCATCGCAGTGTTGATTTAGGCCAACACGTTTCCGTCGGCATGACTCTGGGTATTTGTTTTTCTACCCGCCAAATAGAAGTTCGCTTACCCGTGGCTGAGAATAAACTTTCATTACTAGACATCCCCACGCCCAGCCAAGAGGCAACGCACGCTACACCCATTAGCCTATCGGTTAATTTAAATAATATCGATCATCATTGGCAGGCGCGCTTAGTGCGCATTGAAAGCGTATTAGATGAGCGAAGCCGAATGCTCTATCTTGTTGCCAGTGTCAATGACCCTTACCAATTACAGTCACCCGCCGCGAAGACAAATAAACCCGTGCTGCGAGTAGGCACCTTTGTTAACGCACTCATTGCTGGCAAGGCATTAGATAATATTGTGCGCATTCCCCACGATGTACTGCAAACAGACAATACAGTTTGGTTAATTGATGATAACGGCAATCTCCAGCGGCGCGCGGTTAGTATTATTGCTAATGACAACAACTATGCCTATGTTGACAGCGGCTTAACGAGTGGCGACCAAATTGCTATCGGTTATATTGATAGCGGCAACATTGGCAATCAAGTCAATATTGGTGAATTAATAAAGCTGCCTGCTAGTAATACAGCTCATTCATTATCAACAGAGCAGATTGCAGAAAAGGCACTGCCTAAAGATAACATCAACTCACCTGCGCGCGAAATATAAGGACGTTCTTTGATGCCAGTACCGCCGAACAATGCTGAGAATGATTACGAAAAAAATAATGCTAACGATATTATTTCATGGTTTGCTCGCAATCACGTGGCCGCCAACTTACTCATGATTTTTATTATTGTCATCGGTTTAATTTCGCTGACAAATATTCAACGCGAACTGCAGCCCGACCTCAACATTGAGGTGATTCAAATTTCCATGGCCTACCCTGGTGCCGCCCCCGAAGAAGTAGAGCAAGGTGTTAGCAGCAAAATTGAAGAAGCTATTAAAGATATTACCGGCATTGAAAAAATCAGTTCTTATAGCAACGAAGGTTTAGCCACTATACAAGTTGATATCTTACAAGGCTTTGAGGTGTCGGCTCTGCTCGATCAAATAAAAAATCGCATTGACGGTATTAGCAACTTACCCGACCTTACAGAAACGGCTGTGATAGAACAGTTAGAAATGAAGTTCCCTGTTATCCAATTGCAAGTGAGTGGCGAGCTAGAAGAAAAACAACTGAATAAAATATTACGCGGTATTAAAGAAGAAATTCTTGCCCTACCAGAAATATCCTCTGCTGAGTTATTTGGCCTACGCGACTATGAAATATCTATTGAGGTGAGCGAAGCGGCTTTAAAAAAATACCAACTGACATTGCGTGATATTGCCTTTGCGATTAATCGCTCATCCATTGATATGGCTGGCGGCGCTATCCAATCGAATACCGGTGACATTTTACTACGCACGCAAGGCCAAGCTTTTAATCAACAAGAATTTAACCGTATTGTGTTGCGCAGCTTTGCCGACGGCAGTCGTTTATATTTAGCCGATGTCGCCTACGTGCGTGATGCTTTTACACAGCGCTCGGGCCTAAGCTTTTTTGATGGCGAATACGGTGCCGGTTTAATGGTTTACGCCGTAGGTGATCAAGATGTTATTGATACGACCAATGTTATTAAGCAGTATGTTAAACAAAAAAAACTTAGCTTAGCTGATAATGTTGAACTGAGTTACTGGCAAGACTACAGCCATTATATTGAAGAGCGCATGCAACTAATGAGTAAAAACCTCACCATTGGCGCGCTATTGGTATTTTTAATTTTATTAATTTTTCTCAATTTCAATTTAGCCTTTTGGGTAATGGCGGGGTTACCCGTTTGTTTCCTCGGCACGGTTGCAGCAATGCAAATCAACGGTATTGATGTATCGCTTAACATGATCAGTCTTTTTGGGTTTATTACTGTTTTAGGTATTATGGTTGACGATGCCATTATTATTGGCGAAAGCGTTGACTCAACCACAAAAAAAGAAGGCCTTAACCTTAATGCCGTTATAAAAGGTGTAAAGCGCGTTGCTATTCCAGCGACATTCGGCGTATTAACCACGGTTGCCTCATTTACTCCCACTGTCACATTAAACAGTGTCTTTGCTTCTTTCCCTGCGGCTATGGGCTGGGTAGTTATTCTTTGTTTATTATTTTCGTTAATTGAATCAAAATTAATATTGCCCGCCCACATTGCTCACTCGCGCCTAACGCAGCTACCACTGATTGATGTGATTAGTCAGCAAACCAATCGTTTTTCTACTCGCGCTAACGAAAGACTCAAGCAATTTATTGAACAATTTTATTTACCTTTTTTAGCACAATGCATTGCTCACCGTTACACAACCTTGGCAACCTTTATTGCTGGGCTTATTCTTACTGGCGGCATAGTTGCCAGCGGTATTGTTTTGTTAGTCGTTATGCCAAACGTCCCATCAGAAATATTAGGCGCCAAAATAGAAATGGTTGAAGGCACACCCGACAGCCAAACGCATGCTGCCGTAGATCGGGTCACCGAAGCGCTTTATCAAGCCAACCAAGACTATATTGAACAATCGGGCGATAGTAATGGCTTTATCAAACACGTTTATAGCTGGGGTATACCGGGCGAGTCTGCCGATTTCATGTTGGAGTTGACTAAAGTAGAAAATCGCACCATTGATAGTTATGAAATTATTCAACGTTGGCGAGAAAAAGCTGGTGATATTACTGGCACCAAAAGCTTAGTTTTTCGCGCTGCAGAAGAAATGATTGGCGATCCTATTTCCTTTAATATTTCTGCCGATTCGAGAGAAGCATTGGTAGCTGCCACCGCAGAGCTACAAGCTATTATTAGCAGCTATGAAGGTGTGTTCGACAGTAAGAGCTCGCTTAACAACCAAGTGGACGAACTTAAACTCAATATCAAACCGTCAGCAGAAGCGTTGGGTATAAGCTTAAGTGATCTGGGTGGGCAAGTACGCGATGCTTTTTACGGGATAGAAACCCAGCGTATTCAGCGTGGCACTGACGAAGTTAAAGTCATGGTTCGCTACCCTCGCGATGATAGAAAATCGCTGGCTGATTTAGATAATATGTTTATTCGCACCAGTACCGGCGATACCGTGCCTTTTTATTCCGTAGCTGAGGTGACTAGCCAACCCAGTTACGCTTCCATCGACAAAATAAATGGTCGACGTGCAGTTAATATTTCAGCCAAAGTCGACAAGCTTAACTTCAACCCTGACGCTATTAGTCGCCAAATTATGCTGGAAGATTTTCCCAAGTTATTAGCCAAGTATCCCAGCCTTCGTTTCGAGATGGCCGGCGAAACCAAGGATTCTGCAGATATTGTTAATGGTTTGGCTCAAGGCTTCTTACTTGCTCTAATTGCTGTATATGCATTGTTAGCTATTCCGCTAAAATCGTATACTCAGCCATTAATCATTATGTCCATTATCCCCTTTAGCCTTATTGGCGCTATTGCTGGGCATTTAATTATGGATACTGCTTTTTCGATGATGTCATTCTTTGGCGTCATTGCTCTTATTGGGGTAGCCGTCAATGACAGCCTAATTCTTACTGATGCCGTCAATCGACAGTTAGCCACCGGACAATCGGTACTCGAGGCGGTTATGTTTTCTTGCAAACGGCGCTTTAGAGCGATATTAATCACCTCCTTAACCACATTTTTTGGTTTATTTCCGATGCTTTTAGAAAGCAGCTTACAAGCGCAGGTCATACAGCCAATGGCGATTTCACTGGCTTTTGGCATCGTATTTGCCACCGTCATTACACTATTACTAATACCGTGTTTGTTTGTCATATTGAATGATTTTAAGCCATTTATGGCAAAATCACTGCCAAATAAAGAAGCCACAATTTAACGATTGCGGCCGATACTTTAGCCAAAAGCCCTTTTATTTGCCGGAGTAAATCTATACCATACGCGGCCTAAACAGTTGTATAGGCAGATGGGTCTGCCAATGATTAAACCCTTACGATTGTTATTATGAGTTTTCATTATGAATAGCTATTGTAAATAGCCATTGAGTTGGAGTAGTTCATGTCACGAACACGTCACGCCGCTGCAAATGAAGATGAATCTGAAATCGATTTAACACCGATGTTGGATGTTGTTTTTATCATGTTGATCTTTTTTATTGTTACCGCTTCTTTTATTAAAGAGTATGGTCTAGAAATCAATCGTCCCGATGATGCTCCAGAAGTGGACATTCCTACGGAAAACCAAAACGTTTTAATTAATATTAATGCTTCGAGTGAAATATTAGTTGATAACCGTCGTGTTGATGTGCGCTCGGTGCGTTCAGTAATTCAACGTAAGCTTGCGGAGAATCCTAAGGGTTCGGTGATTATTAGTGCGCATTCTGAGGCGAAGGCAAATACTTATGCTGCGGTGGCTGATGCTGCTAAACAAGCGAAGGATGAGATTGCTATTACGCTGGTGGTTAAGGAAGACTAAGTGGGTTAGCTGTGCTGTTTTTTAAAACCCGGTAATGTGAGTTATCGGGTTTTTTATTGGGGTGGGTTTACAGTTACAGTCAAGGCCACCCCCGACGGTTTTGACTGTGAACTTGAACTTGAACTTAAACTTAAAAGCTTGAAGCGTCTACCCTACCTCAACCTCCAACGCCTCAACTTCCTCGCCATCACTCTCATCACTCTCATCAACAACAGGCACATGCTTCCCCGCCTCCAAATCCAGCAACCACTGCTTAAACTCAACACCGCCACTAAACCCAGTTAATTTACCATTGCTACCAATAACACGATGACAAGGCACAATAATAGGAATTGGATTATTGCGATTAGACGTCCCCACAGCTCGAACCGCTTTCGGCTTACCCACCATGCGAGCTATATCGCTATAGCTGGCCGTTTCACCGTAAGGAATTCGCGACACGACCTCGAGCACCTTGCGCTGAAAATCAGAACCCTTAGGATTTAAACGCAGCGAAAATTTCAACCGATCACCGGCAAAATATTCTTTTAATTGCATAATGGCGTTGACAAAAAATGCCGCATCTTTACGCCAATGCGCTTCGGGTAAAATCGGCGTGGAACCTTCTTGAAAATTAACGTGGGAAAGCCCCTGAAAATCGCCAACTAATAGCAATTTACCAAATGGCGAATCGGTATAGCAGTAATGTATTGTCATTAACCTTGGCCTCATTGATATTGCTGCAGCAAACAATCTGGCTTTGCTGCACTCAACGTAATGGATTAACCGTGCTCAATCTAACAATTCCAACCAGCCTACGCCCAATTTCAAAGCGATAGAAGCCCCATTTACCCCTAAAATGGCACATTTTTTGGTGTTTTTAACCAATAAACGGTTTTTTGTAGCATCTTTTAATCAGTTGATGTTTTTGTTTTGCCACACTTACTGCATTTTCTCACGGTCAATAACTTACCCTTTTTTACATCAAAGCGCGTACTAGTCTCTACTTCCCAACGATGATGGCCATGCTGACAAAGACTCGAACGCTTAATACGCTTTAATTGTGCCGCTTTACCAAACTGCCCTTTTATAATGTCACTCATAATAATTTCATTAATTTCAATGATTTACAAAATTTTAAAACATTAAGGGACTTAACTTTTGTCACCATGGTCATATTTCTTTTCTTACTATGGCATCATATTCGTTAAAGAAAACAGGAGCCAGTGCCGTGGACCAATACCAAGCTATTATCGAAATCATTGCCCTTAGCATGGGGGTTGCCTGGGCGAGTGGCATAAACTTGTATGCGGTATTACTGGTACTCGGGCTAGGCGGTGCATCAGGAAACATTACTCTACCCGCTGAACTGGCTTTGCTTGAAAACCCACTGGTTATGGGTGCTGCTGGCCTTATGTATATGGTGGAGTTTGGCGCGGACAAGATACCTGGTGTCGATACCGTTTGGGATACTCTGCATACCTTTATTCGCTTACCGGCTGGCGCAATGCTCGCAGCGGGTGCCGTAGGTGAAGCCGAACCCGCCATAGTGGTGGCCGCAGCTATTGTTGGGGGCGGCGTGGCTGCTACATCGCATCTGGTTAAATCAGGCAGCCGCATGGTGATTAACACCTCACCGGAACCGGTCACTAATTGGACAGCTTCAATTGCTGAGGATATGAGTGCCGTTGCTGCTATCTGGCTGGCGCTCAATCACCCTTTGCTATTTGTAGCATTATTGGTGGCGTTTATCGGTCTATCTATTTGGTTATTACCCAAGCTATGGCGCTTAATTAAACGGCTATTTTTACGCATCCGGAGTTGGCTTAGCGGCCGACGCTACTCACCACCCGAAGACTGCGAAAACGAACCTACTACCGTACTTGATTTAAATGCGCTGCCAAAGATAAAACCCTCAACTCAGGACTAGAGGTCTTTGCCGCAGCACAGCAGTAAACCAATTATGCTTATGCAACGTAAATCTTATTAATTACTCATTAATAAGGTTACTCGTTACGTTGTTATGAAATCACCTAACCCTCAAGGCAAAGGCATTGTGCCATTACTGGTGGCATGGGAATCGATGTCCCCATTAACCATTGCCAATAAACCGGCCGGCCGAATTTTGGGAGAATATTTCACTTCGTTGCTTATTTTATCAGCTGAATTTTCTTTTAAACCGGTGCCTCAAAATAATTATTATTTGTATTGGAAGCCCTCAGCATCAACCGACAAACCACCCACCTCACCATGGCGTCTTAGCCTAATAGAGCCTGAGCGATTGGGTGATTTAGACCTAGGTATTTTTGTCGGCTGCTGTATTTTGCAATTCGATATGACATGGTCAATTGCGCTCAATGAAACACTTCACCAACACAGCGATTTGTTAGATGACTTACAATATTTTCATCAGCAATTTCAAGCAGCTAATAATGATGAGCAATCCCTAGAAACACATTTGCCCTTTTTTGTTGAGCAGCTGCCTTTTTATAGACGACTTGCTGCAACGGCTTTATCCAGTTCACTTAGCCGCTCTATTAAAACCAGCGAGCTCGACAATATTCCTGCTCGACAATGGCTTTCACATAGCGGCAGATCAAGTTTAGGCTTGCTGCAATATCAAGCCGCGCCTTAAAACACCTAATGACAGCCAGCATTAAACCGTAGCAACAACAACAGCTCTTCTTGGAGCGGGATACCCCTCTACTGTTTTTGTCGCATCATTCGGATCAAGGAAATCAGTGAGCGATTGAAAAGTCATCCACTCAGTGGCGCGCTGCTCTTCGACAGTTGTTGTTGAAATATCAATAACATTAATATCTCGAAACTTCATTTTTGTTAACCAACTGCATAGCGTTGGCACCGACGGAATAAACCAGACGTTACCCATTTTGCTATAACGACCTTCCGGCACGAGCACTTCACCTTCCTTACCTTCAATCACTAAAGTCTCTAATACTAACTGACCACCACTCACTAAAGCGTCACGTAACTCTTGCAAATGGTCGAATGGAGAGCGTCGGTGATACAGAATACCCATAGAAAAAACCGTATCAAAAGTCTGCAGTTTAGGCGGCAATGCCTCCATACGCATTGGCACCACCCAGACACTGGGGTTTTGTAAATATTTTTGTATGGCCCAATATTGCATAACAAATAATGGTGTAGGATCAATACCCATCACTAATTCGGCACCCGCTGCAGCCATGCGCCAACAATGATAACCACTGCCGCAACCGACATCCAAAACACGCCTACCTTTTAATGGCTGTATTTTTTCTTTTAAACGATCCCATTTAAAATCAGAACGCCACTCAGTATCAATATGCACACCCGCCACCGTAAACGGGCCCTTGCGCCAAGGATGTAAACCCATCAATGCATTATGAAGCTGCGATGATTGCGCCTCATCACAGTCGCTATTAACACCCGCACGAATAGATGAAGCCGACAAATCAACATGACTAATATCTATATCTGGTAATGCATCTAACGATTTTTTCCAATGAGGAATGTCACCATAGCGACTCACATCCAAACCAGCTTCAATTGCTGCCGGCAAAGCTTCTGCTAAGGCATTAACTTCATCTTCTTTTAAGCGTGCAATGAGAGGCGTGTAATCAAGTGTATTCATAAATCATTTTTCAAACCGTTATTTAAATGCAACCAAGGATGCAAAATTAAAACATTGAAACCATACTTCAACGCGACTAAAACCGCAGTCGACTAATCGCTGTCGATGTGTGGCTAGCGACTCAGGCACTAAAACATTTTCTATAGCATCACGTTTTTGACTAATTTCTAAATCGCTATAACCATTGGCGCGTTTAAAGTCATGATGCAGATCGACAAAAAGTTCAGCCACTTGCTCACTATCAAATTGTATTTTTTCTGACAGGATCAATACACCATCGTCCACCATACCTTGTTGTATACGTGACAATAATTCCGCACGTTTACTAATATCAATAAACTGTAAGGTATAATTCATTGCGACAACAGAGGCATTATTAATATCAATATTAACAATATCGTCGTGGACTAAATGAATAGGCGTTGCTAGTGATTGCGAAGCAAGTGTTGTTGCTAGTTGATCTAACATGGCTCGCGCATTATCAACAGCAACCACCTCGCAATGACTAGCGGCGCTTTTTGCCATTGAAAAACTGGTCGCACCTAACGAGCAACCCAAGTCGTAAAGACGAGTAGCCGGCTGAGAAAAGCGTTGAGCTAATACACCACTAATAGCTACCACCGTACTGTAACCTGGTACCGATCGCTGAATCATATCGGGAAATACCGACGCAACGGTGTCATCAAAGGTAAAGTCCTTAACCGCCCCCATGGGGTGAGAAAATAACGTATCTCTTTTATCTGTCACAAATAACCGCCTATTACTCCAAAAGCCATAATGCAAGCCGCGCATATTACTACATTTAATTATTTTTAAACCGTAGCTCTCTCTTATGAACTGAATAGAAGCGCCCTTTAAAGTGATTTTAATATTTTTGTAGCATGGAAATAGCCCAACCCATGAAAACAGGATAAGAATATTGATGGTTTACTGAAAAATCATGCGATTTCAAGCTATTACAATAGCAATTGTGTATCGGTGTAATTGATATTTCAATGCTATACTCAGCATTTAATAATAATGTTTGTAAGGTGTTTTCGTGGATTTTCAGACTTTTCGCTTTATTACTATTGCTGCTCTACTCTATGGAGCCTTTCACTTCGCATATCATAAAATCCCAGACGAAGTGCTAAGCACCAAAGTCTATCCTAATGTTATTGGGCACTTTGCGGCCAGTACCATTAACACGCTTACACCTGAGCGAAATGTCATTATTAAAGACCATTCTATTATTTCTAAAACCGCAAAACTCAATATTGTGCGCGGCTGTGATGGTTCAGGCGTGTGGTTCATGCTGTCAGCGGCTATTTTGGGCTTTGGTGCGAGCTTTCGTCATACGCTAATTGGCTTTGTACTCGGCACACTGACTGTTTACCTGATTAATCAGGTACGCATTGTCGGCTTATATTATGTTATTGAATATAACCGTGCATGGTTTCCACCCATACATACTTATTATGCACCCACGTTAATTATCTTTTTAATTGCTGGTTTTTTTCTTCTCTGGACTCGCTGGTCATCAGCGGGTGAGCTCACAACTGAAAATGTAACCGCTGATTCTGAAAAGGTTGAATAACTATGACCAATAAAGCAATAAGCTTATTAGCCGCAAAAGGTCTTGCTATCTGGTTAGCACTCTCATTACTCGGTTTTTTTGCTGGTGATAAATTAATTAACTCACTACTGCCTTTTTATGAGACCGTCACCGAAGCCTTATCAGAGGGCTACGCATCAACAATTAAAATTGAAGAAGACAATATTGTATTTTATGCCACGGCATTAAAAGCCCAGCCCATTACACCGTCTCGATCTCTACCGGCTGGCTCAACCATTCAATCAAGCATTAGCGTACTTCATGCGCTGGTACCCATTGTTATTTTGTTTACTGTTATTTTAACTTGGCCGACAAACTGCGTTAAGCAACGCTTATATTTACTCGTCACGCTCATACCTGCACTATTTTTTATCTCTACCGCAACGGTACCTATACAATTGTTAGGTCAGCTCGAGATTGGCTTTCAAAATGCGGCTGTTAAAGCAGGCTTAACCAGAGAAGAGCCGTTTGTACTTACGTGGATGTTACTCACTGAAGGTGGGGGAAGATGGTTGATACCCGCCCTAACGGGTTTAGCGTGTTGCGGACTAGTGATGAAATTAACTAAATCCTAATGTCCATCTATTTATTCTGACTTTTTATTAGGGTCCATATCATCAATACTGCGACGATTTTCAACTTTAATATCGCCACTAACGACCTGCCAAAAGTTACCTATCTGTTTAGCTAAATCTAAGCCCATTGATCGTTTAGCACTGCGTCCCTCAGCAGGAAAGAATTCTTTAATATCTATATCAAGTATTTTTTCGTATTTTTTTATGGTGCGCTTACTATGGACTAACAGCAGTACTTTCCAGCCAAAATGATAGCCGATCATTAACATACCAACGGCTTTTTCAAGTTCCTCAAGCGAGCCGGAGAAGCTAGCCACCACGGTGCCAACTTTATCAAAAGTAGCAATTTTTTCTTCGTCTGATAACTGGGCGAGTGCAGCTAAATTCCGTTCCATGCGACTGGAATCACTCATACGGCACCTGCTCTAGCTACGGCTGTCGGTGTCGATGTCGATGTCATGGCGTTTATCATTATCATATCAACTAACAAAAAAGCGGTTATTTTTTAATCACCCCATTGGGTATTAATGGCTATTATTCATCTAACACTCTTAGTATAGCTAGGTAATGAAGCATTGTGTTTGATCTTATGACCTCATTGAGAAAACAGCTCTTAAGCAGAGCCATAAAGAAGTGGCCGGTTCAGCAATAATCACTAAATCGACAAACGAACTGCCTAAAAAATCTGCTATTCTTGCCACCGTTTTTTAACCGCAGACTATTGAGGAGTCCACGATGGATCCAATTACCGCAATCTTAATTTTTTCTGGTGGAATTTTATTAGCCGCAAGCTGGATTCAACTAATTATTACCGCTTCTGCTGAAGATTTTACCTGGGGACTTTGCTCATTATTTCTACCGCCCCTCGCCTATTTTTATGCCTTATGGGAATGGGATAAAGCGGGCGATGCCATTAAAATGGCAGTTGGTGGTCTTGTTCTTATTGGTCTAGGTATTAGTTGAGTGAGTGCTAATTAAGCACAGTCGTTGAAATGATAAACTCTCATTTAAATGCAACTTGCTGTGGTGCGCAGACCTCTAGTTTAGATCATGCGCGCCAAATACATCAGGTACAAAACGCCAAAAAACAATCCGCCTTGTTTGAACGTTCATCTTTTGCGACATCACTCAGTGATATGCGCAAAAAGACTGCAGAGATAAACTCCACTCCCTCCGCCCCTGCATTGTCAGCATTACTGCGTGAAGAGACAAGCCAACTCGTTAGTACAAAACCACTACCTAAACGCCGACAACGTCGCTAGCAAATGATTTAACGCAACCATAAACTGCGCGAGTATCACTATGAATAAAGATAGTGCTGTTTCAGTATTGCAAAGTCGTTATCGGTAAGCGCCATTTGCGTACGAAGGTAATTGTCTATGCCACCATACTGCGAATCCATTGTGTCTATCGCCGCTTGTAAGTAACTTCGCTTCACTTTTAAAATTAAAGCTAAGGCCTTTCGATTAATCGGCTTTATCGGCTCACCATTATGCAGCGCGCTAGCAGCTCTATCATGACTAACGGCCCAGCGATCAACCTCCTTAGTAATATCAAGGTATTCATTGGTTCTAAGGTAATCCGACATAATCGCTTCCAACTCAACACCAAGCGCAGCTAACACCAATAAGCCAGCAAAACCCGTTCTATCCTTGCCGGCAGAGCAATGAATAATAGAACTACTTTCAGCCTGTTGAATTAACATGTTAAACATTTGCCTATAACTAGACTGATGGCTGTTGACCAAATCACGGTTAATCTCTTGCATAAAAACATCAATCGTTTTTTCATCAATATGTTCATCATTAATTGCAGAAAAAAGATTAGCGGCACTGCCTGGCGCAACAGCAATAGCGGTAGGTATTAAATGAGAAGGTAACTGGCTAGGCTGTCGATTAACCTCTTCATCACTACGAAAATCACAAATCGTCTGAATATTTAATTGCAATAAAGCCTGCTTATCCGCTTCAGACATTTCAGCCATATGGCCAGTGCGAAAAAGCTTACCCCAAACAACCTGCTTGCCCTGTTTTGTTAACTGCCCACCATAGTCTCTAAAATTAGAAGTAACAGACATAGGCAGTGGGCGTGGCGCAATTCTCAAGACCTGATCAACAGCATTATGATCGACAAAAGCAAAAACCGGATGCGCATAAACATCAACATAAATACCAGAAGCAGCTTGCAACATGGAAAAACTTAAATCGATAGACTGTGTATCTAACGCAGAAGATACTGAGAGCTTTAACGGCTCAATTAATTTTTTCCCTGCAAGCTGTTCGCACCATATCGAGTATTGATTAATGTCGACTAACTTGCATTGCCACTGAATTTTCCAACCGTCAACAGTTGGAATAACTGACAATCCTATTTCATTTAATACCGATTGATTGAGGTCTACCATATAAAAAATCCATAAGGCGTCTTATTTTCATAAACAAAACTTTATTAACCTAAGCTAGAAGAATATACGACGCAAGTGATGCGACGGTTTAAAAGAACAAGCAAAAAAAAACGCGCCGGACAACAAGATCGGCGCGCTTATACTGTTATAACAAATCTAACTTTTCAAACACCAGAACACCCTAAATCATGCGTCTTCCTAACGATTAAATCCTTGTTTGAAGATCACTCTGGCAGTGATACTTTTACTCTAGCTCAAATACATCGCTGCGCAAGAAAGTAATAGAAATAAATGTAAACTAATTTCTAAACGCTCATAAAATGCCGAATAAGTGGGCAGATCGATTAAAAAAACTTCTGTTAGATTAAGAATATCGAAGCACTAGCAGATTATTTATCATCAACCAGATAGACAACATTGCCAGAAATACAGAGGCTCAAATCCTCATTTTGCGGTACTGGGTTCCCGCGCATATCAATAATAGTCTGCCCCGGCTCTATATCAACAATGATATCGTCGCCGCTTGTCCAAAGCGCTTGAACGTTAGCTTGATCAGTTTCGACAGCTAATCGAAACAACTTATTTTTTTCTGAAAAATGGCGAGTAATACCGCCCGCAAAAATGTTAATAAGAAATTTATAACAATAATAAGCGTCACGTTTTAAAAGCTCACCACCAAGGTTATTAACCAAACCATAACCGGGTGCAACTAATTGATGCCAATAACATTTTGTGACCCGACCTGTAGCAAGCATCATTAAGTAATAACGTACAAGATAAGCCGCCTGCAAGGACTCACTTACCATACATTCACCTTGAGCCGGCGCCCAAAAATCCATCTCTTCAATGGGCCAATTTACTTCTGTAATATATAAATCATTATTACTTTTGGGGCTTGCTCGCATAATCAAACTATAAAAGTTTATTTTCGAAATAGTATCAAACCCAAACTGCTTGTTTTCTGGAGCACCACGTCTATCAACATAAAGCTGGGTAGCAACACCATTATAAAATATTGACCTGCAATGAAAGAGCGAGCGAATATAATAAGGCAGCTCAAAATCAATGATATTTCCGCCCAATAAATTTATTGAATTAAACTCTGCCTGCTTAAGATCTTGCGCCACTTTAAAAAACTTAAAGTATTCATCCTGAGAAACAAAACCCCATTTTCTTCTGTTTACTGAGTTTCCAATTTGAAAGCTATCAACCTTTTCGTGCAGACGAAGAAATATTTCTCGCATACGCTTTTTCGCGAGCGAAAAATCATTAACATGTTGTCGGTCTTGTAAAATATTGACCAGCACGCTCTTTTCAGAAAATTTGTCTATAAGACTAAAGTAGCTTTCGATATTATCAAAATCGCTTAGCGGAATTCGGATCAATATATCTTTAACGCCCAGCTCATCTACCATTGCCACTAATTGCTCATTACTCGGCGAGGTCTTAGCAGGAACAGGACTATCAACATTAACACACAAACCAATAGCATTTATTTTTTTGCCCATTAATGTTCTTTTATTAAAGGCGAAGAAAAAAGCAAACACGGGCAGCAATAAAGAAGTTAAGGCCACTTTAAAATTGGAATATAGAGACAAGAAATATAGCTTTCGCTTAAATTTCACGTCTCGAATTTTATAGGGCTGATCAGAAAAATCACTCCATAAATAAGATGAAGCAGGAATGGTTTTAGGTGGCTTGAAAAACTGTTTTATTTTACGCTTTCTATCACGATGAATGCGCGCATAGGCAACTGCATTGAGTAACTCATCCTGACACACTTTAACTGACGCACTTGCATTTTTTGCATATTCATTGGCAAACAAAGCTATATCTTCTAGCTTCGAACTTATCCTCGAAAAATTGCGGATTCCTGCCCGTGTTGACACAGACCCAAAACGCATACGATTAATATCGACAAGATTAAACCGGTATTTTCCATCAATTTTTTTAATGCAGACATTACCAGTACTATAATCAAGGTGTAGAATTTTTTTGCTGTGCAAGTAATGAGTAAAAGCAACAAACTCTTTTAGCAATGCAGGCTTATTATCGACCTTATCATCAAGCACATCTCGAATTAGGTAATCGTAATTTAAATGGCTAGAAATAAAATAACTTTGTCGTAGGCGGCAGCCTTGATAAACCTCAAGATAACCTAAAGGCTGCGGCGTATTAATCGATAAACTTTCAAGTAGAAATGAATATTCATACGAACGCCTTGCCTTACTTCTTCTAAAGTAATTATAAATAAACCCTTGTATTTTACCGGGAATCTTAAACGACTTTACTACCGTGCTAACATCGCCAAAGCATACTTTTTTAAGCGTATTACGATTACTTTGAATAAGAGATTCGCTAGCATCAAAGATTTTTTCGAACTCAGAAAGGCTTAAATTAATATCGAAGTGTTTAGCTGACAAAACAACTTTAATGGTTTGGCCATTTTCTTTTACTATTTTTATTACATCACGGCCGATACTATTTTTTTTTGCAGACGCAGCGCCCGATAAAAAGTTCTCTCGAATATTAATAAAAAAAGATTTCTTTTTTAGCATATGGAAAAAATTACCACTCAATTAACTAAAAGACGCCTGATGTAACCGACTAAATCGACCACCCTTGTCCAGTAATTCTTTATAAGCGCCTTCCTCCACGAGCTTACCTTTTTCCATGACTATAATACGATCTGCACGTTCTACCGTAGACAATCTATGCGCAATAACAATCGTTGTCCTGTCTTTCATTACCTTGGATAAAGCATCCTTGACCATTGCCTCGGATTCATTGTCTAGCGCTGACGTTGCCTCATCTAAGATCAAAATTGCTGCATCTTTTAAAAACGCTCTTGCAATTGCGAGACGCTGCCGTTGACCACCAGAAAGCTTAATACCGTTTTCGCCAACATTGGTATCCAGTCCATCGGGAAGCTGTCTAATAAAGCTAGAAGCATAGGCACTATCTAACGCTTTCCAAATTTCATCATCCGAATAATTTAAATCACCGTAGGCAATGTTGTTTCTTATAGTGTCATCAAAAAGCGCAATATTCTGATCCACTTTAGCAATATGCTTACGCAAGTTTTTTAATTTATATTTTTCTAACGGTGTGCCATCTAAAGTAATTTGACCACTTTCAATATCATAGGCGCGATAAATTAATGAAACCAAAGTGGACTTTCCGCTTCCGGACTCACCCACTAGAGCAATTGTTTCGCCATCTGTAATATTAAATGATAATCCTTTAAGCGCATGGGCCTCTGAATCCGGATATAAAAAAGATACATTTTGAAAACTTAACTGACCCTTAACGGCTTGTGCCTCATAATCACCAGCATCTCTTTCGGTTTCGGTATCTAACAAATCAAATACTAACTCTGCACCCACTAGGCCGCGTTGAATAATAACGTTTAGGCCACTCAATTGACGGATAGGCTTAGGCAACAAAGCAATCGCTGTTAAATAACCAATAAGATCACCGGTAGTATTAGTAGCTAATGTCCCAGGCTGCAACAACATAAACACAACCAGCGCGACAGCCACAGCAATCACCAGCTGTGATACGGGTGTCACAATCGATTCTATTTTCCTTACTTTCATCTGCATTTTAAAAGCTTGATTTAACGCCGTTTCATAACGCTTAATTTCATAGCTTTCTGCACCAAAACCACGAACAATACTGTAATTAGAAATCAACTCTTTAGATACCTGCATGGCTCGCCCTAAAGCCCCTTCACTTCGTCTTGAGATATCTCGAAAGCGTCTTGCTGAGTAGCTCACCATCAAAAACAATAATGGCGCGACAAATAAAAATATAAGCGATAGCTGCCAATTCAAATAAAACACATAACTCAGCAAGGCAATAACCGTTAATCCCTCGCTAATAAACTTTTTTAAAGCCGTAGTTATGGTTTCTCGTACCTGCTCAACACCCGAATTTAAACGATGTAAAAGCTGACCCTGACTATTTTTGCCATAAAATTTCGCCGGCAGTAATGTGAGGTGCTGAAAAACCTCATTTTTGAGATTGCGAATTAAAGTCGCACCGACAAAAGCATTAAAGTAATTTCCTAAAAACCAGCCAATTCCTCGCACCAAAAAAATACCCACTGCATATAAGGGCAATGTCCATCGAGCATCGGCATTATTAACTTCAATTGCCTCAATAATCAGCTCCATAAGTTTTGCCAGCATTGGCTGGGAGGCAGCAAAAATAGCAAAACCAATAATACTTAACGCAAAATGAAACTGTAGCGGTTTAAGATAGGTTAATAATCTAAGGTAGGTATTCATAACGAACAGTCACAATAATGAATTGGCAAAAAAAAACCAGAGGCCTTAACTTAAAATCATCACAACTAACGCTGCTAATAGTGATGCTCTGATAAGCGAAACTTTATCTTTTTTAGATTTTTAAACAGAAGAAAATCGTTTATCTAGAGGTAATTTCATCTGAAATAAATCTTTAATATCAATTGAGTCTAACGTAATACGATACCGTATACCACGCTGAAACCACTGCCATAAGAACGTTCGGGGCTTTCTAGCGCCCTATTCATTACATTGTGACATTGTTGTTTGTTTATATTTTGATTATGTCGAATATTTGCCTTTTCAGTGACTAATCGACACAAAAAAGCCCTAACATGTAGGGCTTTTAAACAAGCTAACTGTATTTTGAGCACAGAGCCTAGAACGGAATATCATCATCCCAGTCATCACCACCCGCCGGAGCAACCGCTGCTTGTGGCTGCTGAGGTGCTTGCTGCTGCTGACGAGGGGCCTGCTGCTGGAATTGCTGGCCTCCACCTGGCTGACCTTCACCCATGCCTCGGCTATCAAGCATCTGTAACTCGCGAGCAAAAATATCGGTTGAGTAACGGTCTTGGCCGGTCTGCTTATCTTGATACTTGCGCGTTCGCAGCGACCCCTCAATATAAACCTTCGACCCTTTGTTTAAATATTGAGCAGCAATTTCAGCCAAACGACCATTAAATACCACACGGTGCCACTCGGTTCGCTCTTTTTGCTCACCCGTTTGCTTATCTTTCCAGCCTTCAGAGGTTGCCACGCTAATATTGGTTAAAGAGCCGCCATCAGGGAATGTGCGAGTCTCAGGGTCTTGCCCCAAATTACCTACCAATATCACTTTGTTAATGCCACGCGCCATAGTCTCTCTCCGCTTTTACGGTTTAATTAATTTGAGCCACAATATATACGATTCACGGGCTCAGCTCCACAACCTTAACGCGCTATTCACAGTCTATTTTCAATCACAATGAACTCATCAGCTTTCTAGGAATAATTCGATCTAAAACCATGCATAGCTTTGCTATCAACCGCCCCGATCTTTATACTTTCCTGTTCTGCGCTGCAAAATTCGGTGCGCTCTTTGAATGGCTGAAATGTCAATGGATATGAGCCGTAATCAAGCGTAGGGCGTATATAGACTACTGATTCGCAGTGTATTCCAACCCTTGAACTCAAGCAGTGAAAAAAGCATGGATAAAATTGTTGTCCGCGGTGCCCGCACCCACAACCTCAAAGATATTGATATTGAATTACCCCGCGATAGCTTCATTGTTATCACTGGGTTGTCTGGTTCTGGTAAATCATCACTAGCTTTTGATACTTTGTATGCAGAAGGACAGCGTCGCTACGTCGAATCGCTATCCACTTATGCCCGACAATTTTTATCCCTAATGGAAAAGCCCGATGTTGATCACATTGAAGGCTTATCACCGGCTATTTCCATTGAGCAAAAATCAACATCCCATAACCCACGCTCAACCGTGGGCACCATTACCGAAATCTATGACTACCTGCGCCTATTATTCGCCCGCGCCGGCACGCCGCAGTGTCCGACTCACGACTTAACACTCGAAGCACAAACTATTAGCCAAATGGTCGATGCTGTATTGGATCTACCTGAAGGCAGTAAAGTCATGCTGCTGGCGCCCATCATTAAAGATAGAAAAGGCGAACACTTAAAACTGTTTGATAAGTTAAAACAAGAGGGATTTGTCCGTGTGCGCGTCGATGGAGAAATCTATGATATTGATGAAGTCCCCGCCCTCAAGAAAAATTTTAAGCACTCGGTAGATGTTGTTGTTGACCGCTTCAAAGTACGCGACGATTTAAAACAACGTATAGCAGATTCATTCGAAACCGCGCTTGGTCTTGCCGAAGGCGTTGCCTGTATCGCTTTTATGGAAAGCGACCCTAACGATGAAACCACAAAGGATATGGTTTTTTCCGCAAACTATGCCTGCCCCGAATGCGGCTATAGTCTTAACGAATTAGAACCTCGATTATTTTCATTTAACAACCCCGCTGGCGCCTGCCCTGACTGTGATGGCTTAGGTGTTAAACAATACTTTGATATCGATCGCGTGGTTCAATACCCTGACTCGAGCCTTGCCGAAGGCGCTATTCGTGGCTGGGATAAACGCAGCGTGTACTATTTTCATATGCTTACGTCACTGGCTGAGCACTTTGAGTTTTCAATTGATACACCCTTTAATACACTGAGCAAAAAACATCGCGAGACTATTTTATACGGCAGCAAAGAAGAAGTTGCTTTTTCTTATGTCAATGATCGCGGCGATATTTTCAAACGTACTCATGCATTCGAAGGCATTATCCCAAATATGGAGCGCCGCTACCGCGATACACAATCGCAAATGGTACGCGAAGATTTAACCAAGTTTATTAGCAACCAATGCTGCCCCGCCTGTGATGGCTCGCGCTTAAGACGCAGCGCAAGGCATGTTTTTGTTGACGGCTCTAATTTACCGCAAATTACTGCACTGCCTGTAACGGCGGCTTATGAATATTTCTCTACGCTAACGCTACCCGGCAAGCGCGGAAAAATTGCAGAAAAAATTGTTAAAGAAATCCATCAGCGTTTGGAATTTTTGGTTGATGTAGGGCTGAACTATTTAACCCTTGATCGCAATGCCGATAGTTTATCGGGCGGCGAGGCACAACGTATTCGGCTGGCTAGCCAAATTGGCGCGGGCTTAGTCGGTGTAATGTATATTCTGGATGAACCCTCTATTGGCTTACATCAGCGTGATAACGAACGTTTACTTAAAACACTGACGCGCCTCAGAGATCTTGGTAACACAGTGATCGTAGTTGAACATGATGAAGATGCGATACGACAAGCCGACTATGTGATTGATATTGGTCCTGGTGCCGGTGTACATGGCGGCGAAGTGGTCGCTAAAGGCAGCGTAGAAAAAATTATGCGCGCTAAAAAATCCGTGACCGGACAGTATCTGTCGGGCAAAAAAGCGATTCAAGTTCCAGAAAAGCGACATCCTGTTAACCCAAAAGAACAAATCGTTTTATCCGGCGCTACCGGCAACAACCTGCAAAACGTTGATATTAATATACCGCTAGGTTTACTCACCTGCATTACGGGCGTATCGGGGTCCGGTAAATCAACATTGATTAACGGTACACTCTACCCCGCTGCTGCTACCGCATTAAACGGTGCGACAACGTTAAAGCCAGCGCCATATACAGAAATAGCAGGACTCGATAAACTCGATAAATGCATTGATATAGACCAAAGCCCTATCGGCCGTACGCCACGCTCAAATCCTGCTACGTACACAGGCATTTTTACGCCGGTTCGTGAACTATTTGCCGGCACCCAAGAAGCGCGTACTCGTGGCTACAAACCTGGCCGCTTTAGCTTTAACGTTAAAGGTGGCCGATGTGAAGCCTGTCAGGGTGATGGCGTTATCAAAGTAGAAATGCATTTTTTGCCGGATGTCTATGTCCCGTGCGATGTGTGTAAAGGTAAGCGCTATAATCGTGAAACCCTCGAGGTCACTTATAAAGGCAAAAATATTTTTGAAGTCTTAGATATGACGGCAGAAGATGCCCTCGTGTTTTTTGCTGCAATACCCGTCATCGCTAAAAAACTACAAACATTGCAAGACGTTGGCTTAACCTATGTAAAATTGGGACAAGCAGCAACCACGCTATCAGGCGGTGAAGCGCAACGAGTTAAACTGGCTAAAGAGCTATCAAAACGGGATACCGGCCGCACGCTGTACATTCTTGATGAGCCAACCACAGGCTTACATTTTGCCGATATACAGCAACTGCTCACGGTACTGCATCATTTACGTGATCGTGGCAACACCATTGTCATTATCGAGCACAATCTCGATGTAATAAAAACAGCTGACTGGGTTATTGATTTAGGGCCAGAAGGCGGAAGTGGTGGTGGACAGATTATTGCTGAAGGAACGCCAGAAGCGATTACCAAGATGAAGCACTCACATACAGGTAAATTCTTGAAGCCATTAGTTAAAAAAAACCAAGCATCAAAAACTGTCGCCGCTAAAAGTACTACTAAAAAGAACTCCGCTAAAAAAACGGCGGCGAAAAAAAGTACTGAAAAGAAAAGCACTGTAAAAAAATCTGCGTCTAAAAAACCCGCCGCGAAGAACACCAAAAAATAATTAACCGCACAGCGGGTCGTTTATTTTGGTCAGTGTTTTAGGCGACAATAAATGTCGCCTCTGATTTTTTGGCACGATACATTGCTTCATCAGCCGCTTTTAGTAACTGCTCTGGGCTCGCGCCATTTTCAGGGTAGCATGCAATACCAATACTGCAGCCAACGGTAATCGTTTCTCCCGAATAAGCAATCGGCTGAGCTAAAGCCGCACAAACCCTTTCAGCAAAGCTCTTTAGTTTCTCAGGTAATATCTCATCGCCATCAAGAATGACTGCAAACTCATCACCACCAATACGCGCTACAGTATCGGAAAGACGGACTACTTCTAATAAACGTACAGCCATTTCCTGTAATACAAAATCACCCACTCGGTGACCAAGATCATCATTAATAGGTTTGAATTTATCTAAATCGATATAGAGCAGTACAACCTCGCTACCGTTTCTTATTGAGCGATTTAATGCCTTTTCTAGCAAATCATCAAACATCATACGGTTATACAAACCCGTTAACGAATCATGCGCGGCTAAATATTCATAGCGGACACGCTCTTCTTCTTTTTGAATACGAAGCGACTGATACATTTTATTAGTAGATGACATTATGGCAATTAACATGACAAACGTTACCATCCAATTTGCATGCAAGTGCACCAAACGATAATTCATATCCAAATAAAGCGGTAATTGAATATCTTGCTCGCCAAGCCAAGCCGTTACCCAATAAACCATAACAGTGAGAAGCCCTACGACTAGACCGGCTAGGTTACCTAGCAAAACATAGGCAATTAAAATTGGGACCACTAAGAGTGGAAACACAGGTGAATACTCAACACCACCTGTTAGCAATATGGATATTGAAATTGCAGTAAATAAAATAACGATTAAAAAATAACTATTAAAAACTAAATGGCCAAAAAAATGCAGATTCAAAATACCTAAGGCTAAAGCTAATGCTAGCAATAAAGTACTAAAGCCAGCAAAACTACGCGCGGCATCACTTAACTCTGCAAAGAAAAAGAAATAACAAGAACTCATAACAAACGCTAACAGTGCCGCCAATAAAATAAAGCATAAAACACGTGCACGGTATAATGTTTCAAAATTGTTTGCTAATTTAATACTGATCAAATGATCCAAATCCATAACTAGTCCTACCTCAGTCTCTAATCCTGAAAAACCTGACCCAACAACACACCTCAATTAAGAGTCCGTTTTGCTGCTAAAATTACGGGTAAAATTATTTTTATTGAGCTTGAGGGCTTTCGCAATCCAATACGTTTTTACGTTAGCAATTTAAGGAATATTGCTGGGTATAAACTCTTTTGTAGGTAAAAAAACTTTTAAAAAGCTACGTTTAAAAAGTGCGATTTATAGCACTTAATAATAGCTCATATGTGAGCCGAGGATAGATTGAGTTGGCATTAGTAAACGAAACAATAGGCGTTTTTAATACAAACAAAAAAATTAAGCAAAAAAAAAGCCGAGACAGGCTCGGCTTTTTTAAAAAAATGAGTGATTATTCGTCTTCAAAGTCATCATCAAAGTCGAATGCATCATTTTGTGGACGATCAACCAACTCTACATAAGCCATTGGTGCTTTGTCACCGGTACGGAAACCGCATTTTAAAATGCGGATATAACCACCTGGACGAGTATCGTAACGTGGACCCAGCTCGGCAAAAAGCTTACCTACCACTTCTTTACTGCGCGTGCGATCGAACGCTAAACGACGGTTAGCAACACTATCTTGCTTTGCTAAGGTAATTAAAGGCTCAGCAAATCGACGAAGCTCTTTTGCCTTAGGCAAGGTAGTACGAATCATTTCATGCTCAACCAATGAATTGGTCATGTTGCGAAACATCGCTTTACGATGTGATGCATTACGGTTGAGCTGTCTGCCAGTATGACGATGACGCATGGCAAGGTTTCCTGTAAATACTAAAAAAGTTAAACGTTAAAAAACTAAACTAAAGAGCACAAGCTATTAAGCAAGAATTTTGTCGTCGTTGCGTAGACTCGCTGGCGGCCAGTTATCAAGGCGTAAACCTAATGATAATCCTCTGGATGCAAGCACATCTTTAATCTCGGTCAGTGATTTCTTACCTAGGTTAGGCGTCTTTAAAAGCTCAACCTCTGTACGCTGTACTAAATCACCAATGTAGTAAATGTTCTCTGCCTTCAAGCAGTTTGCCGATCGAACAGTCAATTCTAAATCGTCAACTGGACGCAACAAGATAGGATCAATCTCTTCTTCTTGCTGTGCTGGCTCAAGTTCTTTCTCGCCTTCTAGGTCAACAAATACAGCAAGCTGCTGCTGTAAAATAGTTGCCGCTCGGCGGATCGCTTCTTCAGAATCTAAGGTACCGTTAGTTTCTAAATCAATAATCAACTTATCAAGGTCAGTACGCTGCTCAACACGTGCGCTATCAACAACATACGATACACGACGAACCGGGCTATAAGATGCATCTAACTGTAAACGACCAATCGCTTTTGATTCATCATCGTCAGTTTGACGAGCATCAACTGGCTGATATCCGCGACCTGTGGTTACTGTCAACTTCATTGACAATTCACCCGTACCATTTAGGTGGGCGATAACATGGTCAGGGTTTTTAATTTCAATTTCATGGTCAAGCTGAATGTCGCGAGCCGTTACAACACCTGGGCCCTTTTTATTCAACGTTAAAACCGTTGAATCGCGATCGTTCATGATTACCGAAACACCTTTAAGGTTAAGCAGTATCTCGATAACGTCTTCTTGAACGCCTTCAATAGCGCTGTACTCATGCAGTACACCGTCAATCTCTACGTCACTGATAGCTGCACCAGGCATAGAAGATAAAAGAATTCGACGTAAAGCATTCCCTAGAGTGTGACCAAAACCACGCTCCAGCGGTTCCAAAGTGATTTTTGCTCGCGTATCGCTGAGCTCTACAACATCGATAAGACGTGGTGTTAGAAAATCGCTGCCTGCACTTAGCATATCGTTACCTGTAATTTGATAAACTGATTTCTGGACTGTGTTTCTACATAGAATAAGTGAGGACATGGCCTCTAAAACTTATTCCTTTACCCAAAATTATTGATAACCGCATTCTATTCTTAGTACTGCAGAAAGCTCACACATAATTTAACTGGGCTTTCTTACTCTATATCAAGAACAATGGCTAACATTAACAGTGGGCGTGGCATGCGCATTTAGCAGCAAACCACATAGAAACCACGCTTATTACTTGGAGTACAACTCGACTATCAAGCTCTCATTGATCTCCGAGGGCAAATCAGCACGATCTGGCGCTGATTTGTAAGTCCCTGCAAAACTACTTTCGTTAACATCTATCCAGTCAACATGACCGCGTTGCGCCGCCAACGACATAGCCGCTTGAATTCGCAATTGCTTCTTGGCTCGCTCACGAACCGAAACAACATCACCGGTTTGAACTTGATAAGAAGCAATATTAACGACTTTATCGTTAACAAGAATCGAACCGTGTGACACAAGCTGACGAGATTCAGCACGAGTGGCACCAAAACCAATGCGGTAAACAACGTTATCTAAACGACCTTCAAGCATCTGAAGTAAGTTTTCACCTGTCGCTCCTTTTTGCTTAGCCGCTTTCTTATAGTAATTACGGAACTGCTTTTCTAGCACCCCATAAAGGCGTCTAACTTTTTGCTTTTCCCGTAACTGAACGCCGTAATCAGATAAACGACCGCGACGAGCACCGTGCACACCTGGCACAGCTTCGGGCTTACATTTACTGTCTAATGAACGAACACCACTCTTCAAGAAGAGGTCGGTACCTTCACGACGGGCTAATTTACAGGTTGGGCCTAAATATCGAGCCATAATGTTTGATCCTGCGTGCTTCTGATTCTATTAAATTCGCTATAAAAAACTGCTAAATAATCAACAGTATCTAATTCGTTTAAACTCTACGCTTTTTCGGTGGACGACAGCCATTGTGTGGAATCGGCGTAACGTCAGTGATGCTATTAATGTTGTAACCACAGCTATGCAAAGCACGTACTGCTGATTCACGACCTGGTCCAGGCCCTTTTACTTCAACATCAAGGTTTTGCAGGCCATATTCTTTGGCTGCATTGCCCGCACGCTCAGAGGCTACCTGCGCAGCAAATGGCGTACTTTTACGAGAACCACGAAAACCAGAACCGCCAGCGGTAGCCCATGAAAGCGCATTACCTTGACGATCAGAAATCGTAATGATCGTGTTATTAAATGACGCATGGATATGCGCGATACCATCAGCAACGGTTTTTTTGATCTTCTTACGCGTGCTTTGAGAACCCGGTTTTGCCATTTGTCTTACTTCCTGCGTATTTCGCTAAGAGAATATGTTTACTAAACCAACCTTACTTACGGATTGGTTTACGCGGACCTTTACGAGTACGCGCATTGGTTTTTGTTCGCTGACCACGTAATGGTAAGCTACGACGATGACGAAGACCGCGGTAACAACCTAAATCAAGCAAACGCTTAATATTCATTGAAACTTCACGGCGTAAATCACCTTCAACAGATAATTTCGCAACTTCATTTCGAAGGCTATCGACCTCAGCTTCTGTCAACGAGCTGATTTTGACGGCAGGGTCAATACCTACTGTCTTACACAGATTACGAGCGGAAGTTCTTCCAACCCCATAGATATAGGTCAGTGCAATCACTGTGTGCTTATGATCAGGAATGTTGACTCCGGCTATACGGGCCATTAAAACTCTCCAAAATTGGGCTATAGTGTTAAAACAGTATTTAAACAATTAATCGGTTTTGCTGGCTAATTATTAGGCCGTTTAACCACTAATTGGCTTATGATTCAGCTTGCGTTAGACCCGTAATACCATCGACAGATGATTTACAGCTAATAAACCATGCTTTATAAGCCACTGTTTACGCAAACCAAAAAAATAAATAAAAACAAAAATCTATATAAATCAATGAATTAAGCGTTACATTCGACTCAACTCACCCCTTAAATGTCTTGCTATGCTGAGCACTGCAAAAAAGGCGCGGTAGGATACCCCCCGCACGACAAAAAATCAATCACAGTTCGAGCAATACACAGCAACAATTAACCTTGGCGCTGCTTATGACGTGGTTCTGCACTACAAATCACTCGAACCGCACCTTTGCGACGAATAATTTTGCAGTTACGGCATATCTTCTTAACCGAGGCACGCACTTTCATAACAATCTCCAATGTGGCAAATACAGACAGTAATTATCTAAACAACATATCTGCCATAACAATTCTATTGAAACTATCTTGGGGTTAAACCGCTACCACCAAAATTCTTTAAATTCGCTTTTTTCATGACTGAATCATATTGATTCGACATTAAATGTGACTGTACCTGTGACATAAAGTCCATAACAACCACAACAACGATTAGCAATGACGTACCACCTAAATAAAACGGTACGTTAGCAAACACCTGTAAGAATTGGGGCATTAAACAAATGCCAGCCATATACAGGGAGCCAAACATTGTTAAGCGAGTCAGCACACCATCAATGTACTCTGCTGACTGCTTACCCGGACGAATCCCCGGAATAAACGCACCTGAACGCTTCAGGTTATCGGCTACTTCATCAGGGTTAAACATTAACGCTGTATAGAAGAAGCAGAAGAAAATAATAAACGCAGTAAATAACAACACGTTTAGCGGTTGGCCCGGGCTAATATAGAGCGCTAACTCTTGTAACCATTCGCCACCGGCTCCAGCCGAAGACTGACCAAACCACTGGGCAATCGAAGCGGGAAACAGCAATATGCTTGAAGCAAAAATTGCTGGAATAACACCGGCCATATTCACCTTTAGTGGCAAGTGGCTAGTTTGTGCTGCAAATACTTTACGGCCTTGTTGGCGCTTAGCGTAGTTAACGGTGATTCTTCGCTGGCCACGCTCAATACGGACAATAAAGAAAATTAACGCTATTGCTAAAAACAACACACCTAGCAACAATAACAAGTTCATTTCACCTTGCCTTGCTTGCTCAAGGGACTGGAAAATAGCTGCAGGCAAACCTGCAACAATTCCGGCAAAAATTAACAAGCTAATACCGTTACCAATGCCACGCTCTGTAACCTGCTCACCAAGCCACATCATAAATACGGCACCAGTGACTAAAGAAATAATGGCTGGTAAGTAAAAACCCATACCTGCGACATAAGAAAGCCCCTGATTAGCAAGTCCAGCTGACATACCTGCCGCTTGAACCAACGCCAAAGCGACGGTTAAGTAACGCGTGTACTGCGTAATTTTACGTCGACCAGACTCACCTTCTTTCTTAAGCTGGGTCAAATGGTCACTGACCGAACCCATTAACTGCATAATAATCGAAGCTGAAATATATGGCATGATACCCAGTGCCAATATACTCATACGTTCGAGTGCACCACCAGAAAACATATTAAACATATCCAGAATAGTGCCTTCATTCTGGTTAAACATATCGGCTAAACGTTCTGGATTAATACCAGGGACAGGAATATGCGTACCAATCCGGTAAATAATAATCGCCAACAAAACAAAGCGTAAACGAGTCCAAAGCTCACTAAGGCCTGATTGTGCGTTGGGAGATAATCCGGGCTTTGCCATAATCTTGTTTCTTAAATCGCTGAGCTTAGTCAATAATTAGTGGCGCTACTATTATTTCTATTAATAGCAAGGCCACTTCGCCTACTACTCTTATAATTACTCTTCTATCTTTCCGCCGGCCGCTTCAATCGCTTGACGGGCGCCCTTAGATACGCGCAATCCTCTAACGGTAACGGCTTTAGTGATTTCACCTTGTAAAAACACTTTGGCTTGTACGATATTGTGACCAACTAAACCTGCCGCTTTAAGCGCTAGTAAGTCGATAACATCTGCTTCAATTCTGCTGAGCTCACAAACGCGAACTTGATCGCTAACGCGGCCAATACGTGAGGTAAAACCGTATTTAGGCAAACGTTTTTGTAAAGGCATCTGACCACCCTCGAAACCTGGACGAACACTACCGCCAGAACGAGACTTTTGACCTTTATGACCGCGACCACAGGTTTTACCCAAGCCACTGCCGATACCGCGACCAACACGTCTTGCGCGGTGTCTAGCACCGTCAGCAGACTTAATAGTATTCAAACGCATCAATTCGCTCATTATTTTGCTTCCTCGACACTCACTAAGTAGTGCACTCGATTAATCATGCCGCGGTTTGAAGGCGTATCATCAACGGTAACTACGTGATTAATACGACGCAGGCCCAAACCTCGTAAACAAGATTTATGCGCCTTCAAACGTCCCGCACTGCTGCGTATTTGTTTGACTGTGATGGTATTTTCACTTGCCATGAGTCTAAACTCCGATCACTCACTAAATGCACTTCTGACTCAGTCAGATTATGCAGTAATTTCTCCAACTGACTTACCACGTTTTGCCGCAATATCATCGGGCGAACGCATATCAGTTAAACCTTTAATTGTTGCGCGCACTACGTTAGCTGGGTTAGTTGAACCGTAACACTTAGCTAGTACGTTATGTACACCTGCAACTTCTAACACAGCTCGCATCGCACCACCGGCAATGACACCAGTACCTTCAGATGCAGGCTGCATATAAACTTTCGAAGCGCCATGATTTGCGCGAACTGGATACTGCAGCGTACCGTCAGTTAGTTGAACACTAACCATATTACGTCGCGCAGACTCCATCGCTTTTTGAATCGCTATTGGCACTTCACGCGCCTTACCACGACCAAACCCGACTTTACCATTACCATCACCAACAACGGTTAATGCTGTAAAGCCGAATACACGACCACCTTTAACTACTTTAGCAACTCGGTTAACCTGAACCAGTTTTTCCTGCAGGCCTTCTTCGTTGTCTTTGTTTTGCTCGTTAAACGCCATACCGATACCCTAGAATTCCAGACCTGCTTCACGCGCGGCATCTGCCAACGCTTTAACTCGACCGTGGTATTTATAACCACTACGATCAAAAGATACTTCGCTTACACCTGCTGCTTTTGCGCGCTCAGCAATCATTGCACCTACTGCTTTTGCGGCATCAACATTGCCGGTAGTACCGCTGCGCAATGATTTATCAAGCGTCGAGGCTGTAGCCAAGATTTGATCACCGTCAGCAGAAATAATTTGCGCATAGATATGTCGAGGTGTGCGGTTAACACTTAGGCGGTTAGCACCTAAGGCTCGCATTTTTACTCGACTACGACGTGCTCGTCGTATTCTGGCAATTTTTTTGTCACTCATCTCAAAACCTTTATCTTACGTGTTTCAAACTATCTTCATGGTCAGTTACTTAACTAACCTCAAATTATTTCTTCTTAGCTTCTTTACGACGAACATGCTCATCGGCATAACGTACACCCTTGCCCTTATAAGGCTCTGGTGGTCTAAAGGCACGAATTTCTGCAGCAACCTGACCAACCACTTGCTTATCAATACCTTTAATAACAATCTCTGTTTGGCTTGGCGTTTCAGCGGCAACGCCTTCAGGTAATTGGTAATCAACAGGGTGTGAAAAACCCAATGTTAAATTCAACGTTTTACCCGTCGCTTTTGCACGGTAACCAACACCGTTTAACTGAAGCTTTTTCTCAAAACCTTCATGAACACCAATAACCATATTGCTCACTAGCGAGCGGATCGTACCAGACATAGCACGCGACTCTTTGCTGGTATTACGCGCTGCAAATGTTAACGTTCCATCATCAAGCTTGACTTCAACCAAGCTATGCACAGACATTTCTAGTGAACCTTTGCCACCTTTAACTGCCAACGCTTGACCGTCTAGCTTAACCTCAACACCCGTGGGGACTGAGACAGGATTATTTGCTACTCGAGACATATCAATTTACCTAAATATTTCTGATCGCTTTACGCTTTATTCCAGAATTTCTATTACGGGTAGCGACATAAGCCGAAGAACCCGCCAACACACCGAATTAAAATACGGTGCAAATAACCTCGCCACCAACACCAGCACTACGTGCCTGCTTGTCAGTCATAACGCCTTTACTCGTCGATACAATGGCAATACCTAAACCGCCACGTACTTTTGGTAAAGACTCTGAACCTGAGTAAGAACGCAGACCAGGACGACTTGCACGGTGAATTTCTTCAATAACCGCACGGCCTTCGTGGTATTTCAAACCAATAGCCAATTCCGCTTTACCACTGTTTTCATTTACATCAACAGTCGATACAAAGCCTTCTTGCTTAAGCACATTCGCAATAGCTACTTTGGTTTTCGAAGACGGCATACTAACAACCGTTTTCTCAGCCATTTGTGCGTTGCGAATTCGAGCCAACATATCGGCGATAGGATCTTGCATACTCATAATCATTCTCCAGCCTAATCTGCTATTAAAAAGCAGTCGGGCCACAAACCCAATTAACTAACTATTCTATTGTTAAACTACCAGCTCGCCTTAACGAGACCAGGTACATATCCGTTCATTGCAGCTTTGCGCAACTTGTTTCGGCACAGCCCAAACTTACGGTAAACACCGTGTGGACGACCAGTAATCTGACAGCGGCGACGCTGACGACTTGCACTTGCATTACGCGGCTGCTTTTGAAGCGCCATTTGTGCATTCCAACGATCTTCATCGCTAGCGTTTTGATCAAGAATAATTGCTTTTAAAGCCGCACGCTTAGCTGCAAATTTCGCAACTGTTTTTGCGCGCTTTTCTTCTCGCTGTATCATTGATTGTTTAGCCATCAATCATTGCCTCTAAATCTTTTAAATTACTAAATAAACTTATGTTCGAAACGGAAAGTTAAAGGCTTTAAGTAGTGCACGCCCTTGGTCATCGGTTTTCGCTGTAGTAGTGATGGCGATATCTAAACCACGAATCGCATCAATTTTATCGTACTCAATTTCTGGGAAGATGATTTGCTCATTAACGCCCATTGAGTAGTTACCACGACCATCAAATGATTTTGCATTCAAGCCACGGAAATCTCGGATACGTGGAATTGAAATAGCAATAAGACGATCTAAAAATTCGTACATGCGCTCACGACGCAATGTCACCTTACAACCAATCGGCCAATCTTCACGAACTTTAAAGCCCGCAATCGATTTGCGCGCACGCGTAATAACAACCTTTTGACCAGAAATCTGCTCAAGGTTAGCAACCGCATGCTCAAGAATTTTCTTGTCGCCCAACGCTTCACCGACACCCATATTTAAAGTGATTTTAGTAATGCGTGGAACTTCCATCACGTTATCAAGACCCAACTCTTCTTTCAGTTTTGGGGCTAACTCGGTGTTGTATATTTCTTTTAATCTCGCCATTATCTGCGCCTAATATCTAGCTATTTAGCTAATACTCGAATGTAATCTTAATCAGTCAACAAGCTCGTTGTTGGATTTAAAAAATCGTACTTTTTTACCGTCTTCAATGCGAACACCAACACGGTCAGCCTTATCGGTAGCCGAGTTATATAACGCCACATTAGAAGACTGGATTGGCGCTTCTTTTTCAATGATTCCGCCTGCAACACCTGCCTGTGGATTAGGCTTAGTGTGCTTCTTAATCATATTAACGCCAGCAATTACCATTCTGCCATCATCCATAATCCGCGTGACCTTACCGCGCTTACCTTTGTCTTTACCGGCAATGACAATGACTTCATCTTCACTTTTGATTTTGTTCATATCTCAACTTTCTTCGTATGCATTAACAACGTGCTAATTAATTTAAGGCAGCTTGCCAATAACCCGTTTATAAAACTTCTGGTGCAAGAGAAACAATTTTCATAAATTTCTCGCTTCGTAACTCACGCGTTACTGGCCCAAAAATACGTGTGCCAATAGGCGCTAAAGTAGTATTCAATAACACTGCTGCATTATCATCAAAGCGAATCACCGAACCATCAGGACGACGAACACCTTTCTTTGTTCTTACTACAACAGCGTTCATCACCTGGCCTTTTTTGACCTTACCGCGCGGAATTGCTTCTTTAACAGTAACTTTGATGATATCGCCAACTCGAGCGTAGCGACGATGAGAACCGCCCAACACTTTGATACACATCACTCGACGCGCACCACTGTTATCAGCAACTTCCAAATAACTTTGCGTTTGAATCATTGTCTAGCTCCAAAAACCTTCTATCGCTTGCAGTCAAATGCAACAAGGCGACCTAAAAAACTTATTTAATTAAACTTCCGATGCTTTCTCAACAATCTCTTGCAGCATCCAAGTTTTTGTTTTTGACAAAGGACGCGACTCACTAATCGCAACTAAATCGCCTTCGTTACATTCATTCTTTTCATCATGCGCATGCAGCTTAGTAGAGCGGGTAATGTATTTACCGTATAACGCGTGCTTAACACGACGCTCAACCATTACAGTGATAGTTTTATCCATTTTGTCACTGACAACACGGCCAGTGATTTTGCGTACGCTTTTTTCTTGATCCGCCATTACTTACGCCTTCTTCGACTGTTGGTTCAATACTGTTTTAATACGTGCAATGGCACGCTGATTAGTCTGCAGCAAATGGGTTTGGTCTAATTGGCCTGTCGCTTTGCGCGTGCGCAAACGAAACTGCTCTTCTAACAAACCGTGCAGTTGTTCGTTCAACTGCTCTGTCGACTGCTCTCTCATTTCACTTGCTTTCATTACATTACCGTCCGCTTAACAAAAGTGGTAGGTAGTGGCAGCTTGGCCGCAGCCAATGCAAACGCTTCACGCGCCAGCTCTTCAGACACACCTTCAACTTCATAAAGTACTTTTCCAGGAAGCACTTGAGCTACCCAGTATTCAACATTACCTTTACCCTTACCTTGACGAACTTCTAAAGGCTTTTGAGTAATCGGTTTATCAGGAAACACGCGAATCCAAATTTTACCGCCACGTTTAATATGACGAGTCATTGCGCGACGCGCTGCCTCAATCTGACGGGCAGTGATTCGACCACGGCCAGTCGACTTTAAGCCGAACTCACCAAAGCTAACCTTGCTGCCGCGATGCGCCAGACCGCGGTTGCGACCTTTCTGTACCTTGCGGAACTTTGTGCGTTTAGGTTGTAACATCAGTCTTAACTCTTATTCCGTAATCTATTGGTTGCTGCCAGCTGATTGCTCAGGCTGTGCCAACGTATCTAAAACTTCGCCTTTGAAAATCCAGACTTTAATGCCAAGAATTCCGTAGGTAGTTAATGCTTCAAATGCTGCATAATCGATATCTGCACGTAATGTATGAAGTGGAACACGACCTTCTCGGTACCACTCGCTACGAGCGATTTCAGCGCCGCCTAAACGACCGCCAACTTGCACTTTAATGCCTTCAGCACCAGCACGCATTGCGTTTTGAACCACACGCTTCATAGCACGACGAAACATAACGCGTCGCTCTAACTGACCAGCAATGTTTTGTGCAACAAGTTTCGCATCTAAATCAGGCTTGCGGATCTCTTCAATATTAATGTGCACAGGAACATTTAATTTAGCTGTTAGCTCTTTACGTAATTTATCAACGTCTTCACCTTTTTTACCGATAACAATACCGGGGCGAGCCGTGTGAATAGTAATTCGTGCAGTTTGTGCAGGGCGCTCAATAACAACCTTGCTTACCGAAGCGCTTTTCAGCTTATCTTCAATCAACTCACGAATTTTCAGATCGCCAATTAAGCGCTCTGCGTAATCCTTGCTTTCTGCATACCAAACAGATGAATGCTGTTTAGTGATTCCCAATCGAATGCCTGTTGGGTGGACTTTTTGACCCATATTGGTCTCTCCAAACTTGCTGTATTAATCAGCCACGTTAATTGTTATATGACAAGAACGTTTTAAAATACGATCGGCTCGACCTTTGGCACGCGGCTTAAGACGCTTCAATGTTCGACCTTCGTTTACAAAAATACTTGATACTCTTAACTCATCAACATCAGCACCTTCGTTATGCTCAGCATTGGCAATCGCTGAGTTAAGTAACTTAAGTACAAGATCAGCAGCTTTCTTGTTGCTGAATGTCAAAATATCTAGAGCATGTTCGGCGCTTTTACCACGGATTTGGTCCGCAATTAATCGGGCTTTTTGAGCCGATATAGTCGCACCTGTTAATTTTGCTGAAACTTCCATCAATCTAACCTCTAGCTAACAAGCTTAACGCTTGGCTTTTTTGTCTGCTACATGCCCACGATAAGTACGTGTGGGAGAAAATTCGCCGAGCTTATGCCCAACCATATCTTCAGTAATAAATACCGGCACGTGTTGACGACCGTTATGAACTGCAATCGTCAAGCCAACCATATCCGGAGAAACCATTGAACGGCGAGACCACGTTTTAATCGGTCGCTTTTCGTTCTTCTCGTTGGCTACCTCGACCTTCTTCATTAAATGAAGATCGATAAATGGACCTTTTTTCAGTGAACGTGGCACGCTTCTATCCTCTTAACGCTTACTTAGCTTTGCGACGACGAACGATTAAATCGTTAGTGCGCTTGTTTTTACGAGTTTTGTAGCCCTTGGTTGGCATACCCCAAGGTGAAACTGGATGACGACCACCCGATGTTTTACCTTCACCACCACCATGCGGGTGATCAACCGGGTTCATAGCAACACCACGAACCGTTGGACGAATACCGCGCCAGCGTGAAGCACCTGCTTTACCTAACGAACGAAGATTGTGTTCGCTGTTAGACACTTCACCCAATGTCGCACGACATTCAGATAATACTTTACGCATTTCGCCAGAGCGTAAACGCAATGAAACATAAGCGCCGTCACGAGCGATTAACTGGCAGCTTCCACCAGCACTTCGAACCATTTGCGCACCTTTACCAGGCTTGAGCTCAACACAGTGAATCAAACTACCCACTGGCATATTTCTCAAAGGCAATGTATTGCCCGGCTTAATTGGCGCAGCTTCACCAGAGATAACTTCATCTCCTGCTTTAACACCTTTTGGCGCAATAATGTATGAACGCGAACCATCGGCGTATAACACTAATGCTAAGTGAGCCGTACGGTTTGGATCATATTCCAAACGCTCAACTGTTGCCGGAATACCATCTTTATTACGCTTAAAGTCGACAATACGATAGTGCTGCTTGTGACCACCACCACGATGACGGGTAGTGATTCGACCGGCATTATTACGACCACCAGTTTTACTTTTTTTAGCCAACAGAGGCTTATGTGGCGCGCCTTTGTGCAAATCAGGATTAACCACTTTAACTACAAAGCGACGACCTGGTGATGTTGGCTTACTCTTAACGATTGGCATTTTTGCTAATCTCCAAAATCTACTTCTAAACGTTCGACGAAATTATTCGGCTAACGCAAAATCAATGTCATGACCTTCGGCCAGACGAACATAAGCTTTCTTAATGCCAGGACGACGGTTTTCGCCATGACGATTACGCTTTAGCTTACCTTTTAAGTTACTGACCTGAACGGCCTCTACCTTTACTTTGAATAGAAGCTCAACAGCACGCTTAATTTCAAGCTTAGTTGCTGTAGGTAGCACACGAAAAACAACAGCGTTAGAAGCATCACCAGCTAATGCTGCTTTTTCAGAAATATGAGGAGCAACGAGAACCTTTAAAATACGCTCTTGATTCATCCTAACACCTCATCAAATTTCTTTAGCGCTTCAACAGTAATAATAACCTTCTCAGATGAGACAAGGCTTACTGGATCACAACCGCTAACATCAAGCACTTCAACTTTATGAAGATTGCGTGATGATAAATATAAATTATTGCTAACATCTTCCGTCACAATCAACGCACCGGCCATATCAAACTCGGCCAATTTAGCCACTAGCAATTTTGTCTTAGGCTCTGCAAGATCGAACGACTCAACAATAACTAAACGCTCTTGACGTGCCAACTCAGACAAAATGGTACGCATGGCTGCGCGGTACATTTTGCGATTAACTTTTTGCGAATGATCCTGTGGACGAGCCGCAAAAGTAACACCACCCGAACGCCAAATTGGGCTTCGGATAGTACCGGCACGTGCTCGGCCAGTGCCTTTTTGACGCCAAGGCTTAGCCCCACCGCCGCTCACATCAGAGCGTGTTTTTTGTGCTCGCGTACCCTGACGTGCGCCCGCTAAATAAGCGACGACAACCTGGTGTACAAGATCTTCGTTATATTCTCTGCCAAATGTGTTGTCAGATACTTCTACCGTACCCGCGCTGACATTACCTGGCGCAGCAAGTGCTAACTGCATAGTTTACATCCCCCTCCGAGTACCGGTTTAATTTTTGGCCTTGACGGCTGGCTTAATAAAAACATCACCGCCCGGCGCACCCGGGATAGCACCCTTGACCAGAATCATATTGCGCTCGGCATCAACTCTGACCACTTCTAAATTCTGTACAGTGACTTGCTCTGTACCCATATGTCCGGACATTTTCTTGCCCTTAAATACACGTCCTGGTGTTTGGCACTGACCAATCGAACCGTTTGAACGGTGAGAGATCGAGTTACCGTGCGTGGCATCTTGCATGCTGAAGTTCCAGCGCTTAATACCACCTTGAAAACCTTTACCTTTTGACTGGCCAGTGACATCAATCTTTTGGCCTGCCTCAAAAGTATCAACGGTAATTTCACCGCCAATCTTTAATTCTTCGTCTGCTTGCTCAAGACGCAACTCCCAAAGACCACGGCCAGCGCCAGTCTCTGCTTTAGCAAAATGCCCAGCGGCAGTTTTGTTGACACGGGAAGCGCGACGAGTACCCGAGGTTACCTGAACAGCATCATAGCCATCAGTCTCGATCGTCTTAACTTGAGTAATACGGTTTGGTTCGACTTCGACCACACTTACAGGGATGGATGCACCATCTTCTGTAAATATACGAGTCATGCCGCTCTTGCGGCCAACTAGACCAATTGTCATTTCTATAAAACCTCTCAGTGTACGGGGCTGGTTACCCGCTATGGCCGCCTTCGACTCTATTAGAACCGTCGGTTAAGACCAGTCAAAACAGAATACGAGCGTTACACATCAGTCCGTTTTAGTTGATAAGGCTATCGCCTAAAACGATTTCTTCTCGACTCGCTTGCGCGATTAGCCGAGGCTAATTTGAACTTCTACGCCTGCCGCCAGATCCAGCTTCATTAAAGCATCCACTGTTTTTTCTGTTGGCTCGACAATATCCATCATGCGTTTGTGTGTACGAATTTCGTACTGATCACGCGCATCTTTATTAACATGCGGTGAAACTAATACTGTAAAACGCTCTTTGCGTGTAGGAAGGGGGATAGGACCGCGAACTTGAGCACCTGTACGGCGCGCAGTTTCTACGATTTCTGCAGCAGATAGATCGATCAGCTTATGATCGAACGCCTTCAATCGAATTCTAATTCGTTGATTTTGAACCACTTTATACCTCACTCAGCAAAGAACCAGTTCTTTGTTTTATTAAAAAGAACCGTAATTGTCGCGCCATTCTCAGGCGCTAACTCATTCAACATTTATTTCACTGTCAAAAAGAGAGCGCGCATTCTAATGGCGAGACCGCGGAGTGTCAAACAGTATTTAGCAGAAACAACAAGGCTTTAAGCCAATTATTGACGCTAACAGAAAAGTTAAGGCTTAAGCGCCTTTCTTATTAGCAAGTCTATATAGAAGGAAGAGTTAATAAAGAAGGAATATCACGGTTTACCGTGGAAGCGGCTATTTTGAGTTACTCTGACAGCGCAAAAAAGTCTTTAACCGCAATATGATCGCGCATGGCATCTTCGTAACCGCATTGAATTAATTCACGACAAAAAGCCGCCTCAAACAATACATAGCTAGCTAAACTACCGCCCCCGCCCCGAGTGTTAGCTCCCATAGCTTTTAATACACGGCGCAACCCAAAGGGTAAATCGCCGATATGCTCCGATGCCAGCTCATCTAAATCAATGGATGGACGGATCACCAGCATATCAACTGGCTTTATGGTTTCAGATTCAAAATGTGGCGCTTCATTAGCCAACATACCTAAGGCTTCGTTCACACGAACTAAATTGTCTAAATCATTCTCTAAACTATCGATAAAAGCCGAGTTGTAAATATGTCCCAACGTTTGCGCCAGCGATGGCGGATGATCACGGCGGACTGAAATCCGGCTTTTACTGTGGCCACGCACACCCACCGCAACAATACGATCGGCACCTAACTTTAAAGCCGAGCTCAAAGGCGCCAATTGACGCAATGAACCATCACCAAAATACTGCCGGCCTACTTTTTCAGCTGGAAAGACACCCGGAATAGCCGTAGAAGCCAGTAAATGCTCTACCGCCAGGCGGGCCGGCACACCAATGCGCTTATTCCGGCGCCAGCATTTAAGCGATTCATTGCCTTGAAAAAAGCTCACAGAATTACCCGTCGCATAGCTGGTTGCCGACACGGCCACCGCATCAAGTAGACCCGCATCAATACGCTTTTGAATATTATTAAAACGGATGGTATGGGATAACAAATCACGCAAAGGCTCATTATCAAGCAACGCCAGCGATCGCCCCTCGGCAAACCGACTGCTCAAAAGCGACAACCCTAATCGCGCACCATTGGCCATTAAATCAACACCGCGCGCCTTAACGACACGGTTAACATGCAAATGAGTCCAGATTTTTTCAACTTTTTTAACACCAAGCCGAAAATTATTGGCTGACGAAGCCAGCGCCACCGCATTCAATGCACCTGCAGAGGTACCACTAATAATGGTAAAGGGGTTAGCTGCATGTTTAGGGTGCAAATCGGCAATCGCTTTTAAAACGCCAACTTGGTAAGCGCCACGCGCGCCACCCCCTGAGAGCACAAGACCTGTTTTCATCTTTATAGTCTAGTCAGTTTGCAGTATTCAGCTAGTCAGCAAGATTAAAAAAACAAAAGATTTCAATTAATTACACTGTTAGATTCCATATACTCTTTTAGCCACCCACTCGCAGCCCCCTCTCTGCCTCAAAGAACACAACCGAAGAAAATAGCCGCCAGTCCAAAACTAAGCACCAACTAACCGGACACCACCTGCAATCAAGGCATTTACTACCCCAGCCAGCAACAGAGCGCGGCTGTTAGAGGAAAAAACAGCCTCGCCAGCCGTGATAAATGAGGCCAAAAAGGACTTTAATGACGAGATCGGTAAATTTTCAGTTTTTCTTCGCATAAAACCTAAAAATTCGCGTTTTTTTTGCGCTCAGTTCCTGTATGCTGCGCACCATTTTTATCATGATAGAACCGAGTTGAGACAATGACTGATTTAGCGCAATACAGAAATATTGGAATATTCGCCCACGTTGATGCGGGCAAAACCACCACTACCGAGCGAATTCTTAAGCTAACGGGTAAAATTCATAAAACAGGCGAAGTGCACGATGGTGCTGCGACCACTGACTTTATGGAACAGGAGCAAGAGCGAGGCATTACTATCCAGTCGGCGGCGACTACCTGCTTCTGGAAAGATCACCGTTTTAACATCATCGATACCCCTGGGCACGTTGACTTCACCGTTGAAGTTTACCGCTCATTAAAAGTATTAGATGGCGGCGTAGGTGTGTTTTGTGGCTCAGGCGGTGTTGAGCCTCAGTCAGAAACTAACTGGCGCTATGCTAACGAATCTGAAGTAGCGCGAATCATCTTTGTTAACAAACTTGACCGTATGGGTGCAGACTTTTTGCGCGTAGTTGGTCAAGTAGAAAATGTTTTAGGCGCTAACCCATTGGTAATGACATTACCGATTGGTCGCGAAGATGAATTCAAAGGCCTTATTGATCTTTTAACGCGCAAAGCCTACGTTTGGGATGATTCAGGTTTACCTGAAAATTTTGAAATCGTCGATGTTCCCGCCGACATGACAGATCAAGTTGAAGAGTATCGTGAAAAGCTAATTGAAACAGCCGTTGAACAAGACGATGATTTAATGATGGCGTACATGGAAGGCGAAGAGCCAACTATTGACGACATTAAAAAATGTATTCGCAAAGGTACTATCGCTCTCGACTTTTTCCCAACCTACTGTGGTTCAGCGTTTAAGAATAAAGGTGTTCAATTAATCCTAGATGCCGTTGTTGATTACCTGCCCTCTCCAACCGAAGTTAAGCCTCAGCCTTTAACTGACGAAGAAGGTAACGAGACTGGCGAAGTCGCTACAGTCACTACCGAAGAGCCTTTAAAAGCGCTTGCGTTTAAAATTATGGATGACCGCTTTGGTGCATTAACCTTCGTTCGTGTTTATTCAGGCGTACTGAACAAAGGCGACACCATCCTTAATGCTTACACAGGTAAAACTGAGCGTATCGGTCGTATGGTTGAGATGCATGCCGATGACCGTAACGAAATTGATCGCGCGCAAGCGGGTGACATTATCGCTATCGTTGGCATGAAGAATGTTCAGACAGGTCACACATTATGTGATGCAAAACACCCTGTTACATTAGAACCAATGATCTTCCCAGATCCTGTAATTTCCATTTCGGTCAAGCCGAAAGATAAAGGCGGCTCTGAAAAAATGGGTATTGCGATTGGTAAAATGGTTGCAGAAGATCCTTCGTTCCGCGTTGAGACTGATGAAGACTCAGGTGAAACCATCCTTAGAGGCATGGGCGAATTACACCTTGATATTAAAGTCGACATTCTTAACCGTACATACGGCGTTGATTTAGAAGTAGGTGAACCTCAGGTTGCGTACCGTGAAACCATTACACAACCTATCGAAGATTCATACACGCACAAGAAGCAGTCGGGTGGTTCGGGTCAATTCGGTAAGATCGATTACCGTATCAAGCCAGGCGAAGTAGGCACCGGCTTTACGTTCACCTCAAGTGTTGTTGGCGGTAACGTACCTAAGGAATTCTTCCCTGCGGTAGAGAAAGGCTTTAAAGGCATGATGGAAGAAGGCCCACTAGCTGGCTTCCCAGTACTCGATGTTGAAATTGAACTTTACGATGGTGGCTTCCACGCAGTGGATTCATCGGCGGTAGCGTTTGAGATTGCAGCAAAAGGTGCATTCCGACAATCAATGCCAAAAGCGGGCCCACAATTAATTGAGCCTATCATGAACGTTGATGTGTTTACTCCAGATGATCACGTTGGTGATGTTATTGGTGACTTAAACCGTCGTCGTGGCATGATCAAAGATCAAATGGCGGGTACTACAGGTGTTCGTGTTAAAGCTGATGTTCCACTATCAGAAATGTTTGGTTACATTGGTAGCTTGCGTACCATGACATCGGGCCGTGGTCAGTTCTCTATGGAGTTCTCACACTACAGCCCATGCCCTAACTCAGTAGCCGATGATGTTATCGCTGCCGAAAAAGAGCGCAAAGCAGCTAAGTAATTTGTTAATTACTTAGTGTGTTTGTTGAAACCCGATGGCGTGAGTCATCGGGTTTTTTATTGGGTTGGTTTAAGTTAACAGTCAAGACCGTCGAGGGTGCCCCGACCATTCCTTGATCTTCAACCAAAACTGCCCCCCATTAAACAACCAAAACCTTCTCACCAGAAAACTCAATCGTATCGCCCACCACAATCTGCTTACGCTTTTGCGTTTCAACCGTATCGTTAACACGCACAAGACCCTCAGCAATCACCGTCTTAGCTTCGCCACCACTACCAACAAAACCATCAAACTTCAGTATCTTATAAAGTGCTACGGGCGCTTTATCAATTTTGACTTCTCTCATACTTCTCTCTTATAACTATACTTATAATCCAATGGCCGGCAATATAAGCCACAGCAACATAGTCTACAAGCATAAAAAATCTTAGTACTTAATATAACGCGTCATAATGCTTCCGCTGCCTATTTAAAATAACAATTTTTTAACAACACAAACTTACCCACCACTCTGCTGTCTACAGCCTTTAGCTCACTATGAGCATAAACATTTGTAGAGACGCTCATCATGCAAACCATCGATTTGGGATCCAAATTTTTATTTTGCTATTTACAAAACGGCGTTATCACCATCAAGCTTAACCGCCCAGAACGTCGCAATGCCTGCACCATAGAAATGGCTAACGGTATTAAACGTGCCGCATTAATTGCCGAGCAAGACAAAACCATTGATGTAATCATTATTACCGGCACCGAAGATAGTTTTTGTGTTGGTGGTGACATGACCAAACATTATGAAACTCCCCGCCCCTATACCATCGAAGAACTCGATGTATTAATTAATATGCCTTTTAATTACCTCGAACGTTGCAACAAAATTGTAGTCGCTGCCGTTAATGGTGTTTGTCATGCCGGGGGGCTGGATATGATCCTATGTGCCGACATTATAATTGCTTCTGAAAAAGCGACTTTTCGAGCACCCGAATTATTAAGAGGCATTGCCGATGGTTGGTTAGGTGCTAGGCTGCCGGAAAGAATTGGCATAGCTAAAGCAAAGCATATGGTTTTTACCGCTGCGACGATTAATGCTATTAAAGCGGAAGCTATTGGGCTTATATCAGAAGTAGTGCCGCATGAAAAATTAATGGAAAAAGCCTATAGCATTGCAGAACAAATTAAACGTACCGGCCCTCAAGCACGCGGCATGTTAAAAAAACAAATTAATGCGCAACTACCACCGTTCGATTTAGAAATTTTTCATCGCTCTACACAATCGGATGAGGCGCGAGAAGGTATAGATGCATTTATTAATAAACGAGTTCCGATTTGGCCGCGTTGAAAAAAATAGAAAAATGACAGATGAATGATAGAAAAATAAATATGCGCGCCGAGTTATTCCCGCGCGTATACTTATTGAGAGTGCTTATTATTGAAAATGCTTATTATAAAGAGCCATGACTATTTAGCGAGCTTGTTATAAACAAACAATAAAATAAAAGCACCCACTGTTGCTGTAATTATGCTGCCGATGCTTAAGCCGCCGGTAGTCCCTAAACCTAAGAATGAGCCGACGAAACCACCGACAAAAGCGCCAGCAATACCTAGCACCATTGTCATTAACCAGCCACCGCCATCATTGCCGGGCATTAGCCATTTTGCCAATACACCTGCAAGTAGTCCTAAAATAATCCAAGATAAAATACCCATTGTTATCACCTTAATTGTGTTACGTTAAAAGATACTCTACTGGTTTATTTTCTTATTATCTTAATGACGGACATTAACAAATTGTTTGAATGACAACACGTTAAACAATGTAAAAAGGTGGCTTGGGGATTTTTAGGTTTACAGTTACGGTTTTGACCTTGAACTTAAACACAAAGCATCAAGCATCCCACGTAGAATAATCAAACCGCACATCACTATAGTCCAACTGCGCAGCCAACGCCGTAACCAACTGCTTAGCCAGCACACCCTTATCCGGCAACACTCCCACATGCTCTCGCAACTGCGTAACCTCAAGGCCCGCAAAACCACAAGGATTAATACCCTCAAAAGGCGCAGTATCAAAATCAAAATTAAAACAAAGCCCATGATAAGAACAACCGCGACTCACTCGTAAACCCAACGCTGCTATTTTTTTCTGCTCAACATACACCCCAGGCGCTTTTCGATCACCATAAGCTTCAATACCATAACCCGCAAGCACATCAATAACGGTCTTTTCTAAACATTCAACCAGCGCCCTAACACCCAAACTACGGCGGCTTAAATTAATTAACGCATAAGCCATAATTTGACCCGGACCGTGGTAAGTCACCTGTCCACCTCTATCCACTCTCACCGTCGGTATATCTCCCGCATCTAATACGTGCGCTTCGTCAGCCGCTTTACCTAAAGTGAACACCTGAGCATGCTCAAGCAACCACAATTCATCAGCAGTGGCATCGGTGCGTGTGCGGGTAAATTCTTTCATCGCCTGCCAGACAGGCTCATAGTCTAGCAGCTGGGCGGGGGCTGTATCAGCAATAAAGTGACGGACATGCAGTTGATTATGAACAGGCATTAAATAACCATCTTAACGCGGCCACTTGCTTTTAATTCATGGAACAAGGCCATAATCTGTGGCTCACCGGTCGCACGAATAATAACACCCACCGAACGAAACTTGCCTTTACTACTATCACGACTAGTCAATGTGCTTACATCAAAATCTGGTGCATGCTTGAGAACAATAGATGCAACGAACGCATTAAAAGTATCGTCTGCCTCGCCCAATATTTTAATCGGGTAATCACAAGGGAACTCAATTTTTGGCTCTTCTTGCCCTTCTGGAAGCGTTTGCTTGCCTATAATTTCGCTCATCTTATAAACCCAATGCTTTTTTTAATTAAGACCAAATACGCCTCTAATAAACAAGATAAAGTGATCCCATAAACGAGAAAGTAACGGTGCCGATTCAATATTATTGGCTGCAAGTAATTCGCGCTGCTCTAATACTTCACCATTATGGCTAATGTTTAGTACACCATATGATTTACCGGCAACAATAGGTGCAACAATATTGTTATCAACTTCAATCGTTACTTTTAAGTTTTCGCGCTGGCCGCGCGGAATAGTCAATACAATAGCATCAGCCAATACAAGATCGAACGTATCGCTAGCACCAGCCCAAAGACGCGGGGAGTTAATAACCTGCCCTGCACTATAAAGCTGGTGCGTTTCGTAATATCGAAAACCATACGATAATAATTTTTGTGTTTCTTGTTCTCGTGCCCGACTGCTCTTTGTGCCCATGACTACAGAAACTAAACGCATATCATCACGCTTAGCTGATGCAACTAAGCAATAACCCGCTTCATCGGTATGACCCGTCTTTAGACCATCTACGCTGGCATCACGCCATAACAAACCATTACGATTAGGCTGAGTAATTCCATTAAAGGTAAACTTTTTTTCTGAATACAATGCATAGTGATCAGGGAAATGACGTATTAGAGCGGTTGCTAACAACGACAAATCACGTGCGGTAGTTAAGTGCCCTTTAGCTGGCCACCCTGTAGCATTCATAAAATGAGTTTGCTGCATACCAAGTAAACTAGCCTGCTGATTCATAATTTCGGCAAAGGCAGCTTCATCTCCAGCAACAAACTCAGCCAAGGCTACACTGGCATCATTGCCCGATTGAATAATGACACCCTTCAATAAATCTTGAACCGATACAGTAGTGCCTTCGCGGATAAACATCTTCGACCCACCCATACGCCATGCCTTAACACTAATAGGCACGGCATCATCAGCACGGATATTACCTTTGTTTATTTCTGACGAAACAAGGTAGCTGGTCATCATTTTGGTTAAGCTGGCCGGCGGTAGTCGCTTATCGGCATTCGATTCAACAATAATCTTGCCACTGTTAACATCCATTAATATGTAGCTGCTGGCCGCTAATTGCGGCGGCGAAGGCATTAAGGTTGCCGTACCTTGGGCCTGGACATACATGCTACAAATTAAAGATATAGCTAAACACGTTATCCAACGGTTAATTGCTTTGATCACTTCATCTCCTCTGTACATAAACTTAGGCATCTATTCATAAACTGTGTGCATCTTACCAAAGGATTCTAAGCTTGCTGCATTTTTTATTGACAAACTTTCTACCGTCGAAGCAAATGGGCCAATACGCACCCGATATACCTCTTGCTGCGATGGGTGAATAACCACATTAGCCGCTTCATTCATCGCCTGTAACGCATCCAACAAACGATTTTGCAAAGCTTGTGCAGCCTCAAGATTTTTAAAAGCGGCAACCTGTAAGTATTGTCGTTTAAGCATGGCACGGTCAGTGCTAACACGACTATCGATTGCCTGCCCAGTTGAAGCCACTTGTACTGCTGGCGCTGTAACCACTTGGGCTGAGGCTTTTTTACGCGCTCGTTTAGATTTTTTCCATTTCCGCGGATCAATCGCCTCTACTTCTACCCGCGCAGTGCCTTTTTTTAACATGCCTATTTTACTGGCTGCGGCATAAGAAAGGTCAATAATCCGCCCCTCATGAAAAGGCCCACGGTCATTAACACGTACAATAATTTCACGACCATTATCTAAGTTTTTAACGGTTACATAGGTGGGAATCGGTAAGCTTTTATGTGCCGCCGTCATTTCATACATATTATAACGCTCACCATTTGAGGTCAGCCGACCATGAAACTTAGTGCCATACCAAGAAGCGCCACCACGCTCCTTATAACCTTTGGATGATTCCATTACACGATATGTTTTGCCTAACACCGTATAAGGCGTAAAGTTACCACCACGACTGCGCGGCTCAACCTTAGGCGTGGCATTTTTGATTTTTCGGTTATCAAGGGTGACATTTGGTGCGCTATCAACACTGCCACCGGGCTTGCTTAAGCCGCCAAAAAAACCACAACCCGTTAAACAAACCATAATGAGTAGTAGCACAAAGCGAGCAATAACTGCCTGAATATTTTTTATAATGCTAATAGTAAAACCTCAAAATCGATAGTAATACAAACCGTTTATGACTTATTCGCCTCATGTGCTGCTGTAACAATAGCTTGGCTTAACTGATAAACCGCCATGGCATATTTTGAACGAGGGTTATAACGGCTAATGACATAAAAATTTTGATATCCCAGCCAGAACTCATCCCCATCGGTATCATTAAAGCGAATTACTCGCGCCTTTTCTTCAGCTGGAGGTTGATCCTGCGGATGATAGCCAGCTAATTTCAACGCCTCAACACTGTAGTTAGGTTTTAGCCCCCTGCCTATTACGCTGGCATCAAAATCAACATTCACTGCAGCTCTACTTGTCACAGGACCATTTAACACCCAACCATGATGAACAAAGTAGTTAGCAATACTATAAATCGCATCAACCGGCTCAAAAAGGTTTACTTGACCATCGCCGTTACCATCTACCGCTAATCGGCGATAGTTGCTTGGCATAAATTGACTCATGCCCATTGCTCCAGCATAAGAACCTAACCGCTGCTCAGCTGACCACTGCTGTTCACGGCATAAGACGATGAACTCGGCTAGCTCAGAGGTAAAAAAACGACTACGGCGCGGATGTTCGAATGCGAGTGTCGCCAACGCATCTAACACGCTTGCTTTACCTGTATAACCACCATAGTTAGTTTCAACGCCTAAAATCGCAGTAATAATTTCTCGTGGCACACCATATTGCTGTTCAACTTGATCAAAAACTGAGTCGTACTCAGCTAAAAACTTAACCCCTTGAGTTATGCGTATAGGGCTTAAAAAACTACGACGATAGGCTGTCCAGGTTTTAGTTTTCTCTGCAGCATTGGTCATGCTATCAAGAATACGCTGCTCAGTATCGGCCTCAGCTAATACGGCTTTTACTTGCTCAGCTGTAAAACCATGCTCACTCACGAGACCGTCAATTAATGCTTGCGCAGCTGGATGATGACTGTAATCCGCGGCTGCCTGTGTTGGCAAAACCAATACGCCAATCAATGCACTCATCAATACACGACTCGAAAGTAATTGGCTTATACGAGAATGAAAGCAATTAACATTAAAACGCTTTTTTATCACAAACATACTCTTTAGCATCATGATCATAAATAGTCTCTCAATAATATCTGTAGTTAAATATTAGAAACGGCTTCAAAGGTATTTATGTAACAACTATCGTTGAGTATCTTCAGTACTAATAGCCATTAACACACCAAAACTCGCAAACATAGTCACCATTGCCGTGCCACCGTAACTTACCAACGGTAAAGGTACACCAACGACTGGTAGCATACCGGAAACCATACCCATATTAACTAACACATAGACAAAAAAAGTTAATGTGATGCTTCCCGCAGCTAAACTACCAAAGGTGTTTTTAGCTGTAAGACTAATTTGTGCGCCACGGATAATAATTAAAAAATACAACAATAATAAAAACACAACGCCAATAAACCCAAACTCTTCTGCCAATACAGCAATAATAAAATCGGTATGACTTTCAGGTAAAAAATCCAAATGTGACTGCGTGCCATTCAACCAACCTTTCCCGTCCCAGCCGCCAGAACCAATAGCCGTCTTTGATTGAATAATATTCCAGCCTGCACCTAAGCGATCATCCTCAGGATTAAACAAAGTCATAATACGCTGGCGTTGATAGTCATGTAATAAAAACTGCCAAGCTGGCCATGCCGAGATGACAGCGAATAAGCCACCACCTAATAAAAAACGCCAGCGAATACCTCCTAGCCATAAAACAAACAAACCCGAAGCGGCAATAAGTATTGATGTGCCTAAGTCTGGCTGCATAACAATAAATAGCGAAGGCAATATAGCAATAACAATACCTATTAACAGGGTTTGCACTTTCGGCGGTAAAATTTTATCTGACAAATACCATGCAACGGTTAATGGCACCGCAATTTTCATTAATTCTGAAGGCTGAAAGCGAATGAGACCAAAAACATTTAACCAGCGCTGCGCACCTTTAGTCCCCTCACCCACCCAAGCTACCATTAGCAATAAAAAAATACCTAATATATAACCCAAGGGCGCTAATGACTTTAAGGTTTTCACTTTTATTTGCGCAACAACAAATAAACCAGTAAATGAAATCCCTAAATAAATTAACTGCCGCAATACACGACCCAATTCTTTTCCGCTTGCACTATAAAGAACAATCAAGCCAAAAAAAGCAACCGTCATTAATAAAATTAACAACGGTAAATCAATATGCCAGCGACGAAAGCGCCCAGCCTGAATAGACAAGGCACTAGGGTCGCCGGGAAGGCTACGAACAAAATCCGACTGGCCTCTCATTTTTTTATTCTCATAGTCTACTATTCATAAGCTTTTATTCGCTTGCTGTTTAGCCGCGTTAGCTTCAAGCACCCAATCAAATACTTTACGCGCAATGGGTGCTGCATGTGTGCTTCCACCGCCGGCGTTCTCAACAATAACGGCTACAGCCACTTGTGGATTATCGCTGGGCGCAAAGCCAACAAATAAAGCATGGTCACGCTGACGCTCCAAAATCGCCTCTTCATCATATTCGGCACCTTGCGCAATACTAATAACTTGAGCGGTACCGCTCTTTCCCGCTATCCGATAATTAAGACCACGACTAATACCTCGCGCCGTCCCATTTACACGATCATGTACAACGGCTTCCATACCATCAATAATCTGATCCCAGTAATTATCTGCCACCGAAAATGCATTTTTATTAACGGCAACCGGCGCTACTGCTTGTTTAACTAATTGTGGTACGGGCCGCACACCACGATTAGCAATGGTTGCCGTTGCCACAGCCAATTGTAATGGCGTCGCCAACATATAACCTTGCCCGATACCAATATTCAAAGTTTCACCTGGAAACCAAGGTTGATTTTTATTATGTTTTTTCCATTCTCGCGACGGCAATAAACCACTGCGCTCATTCGTTGAATCAATACCCGTATGAGAACCTAAACCAAATTGTGCAGAAAAATCATGAATACGATCAACCCCAAGCTTATAAGCCAGATCATAAAAATACACATCACAACTTTGCGCTAAAGAATCATGTAAGTTAATAAAGTTTGCATGACCGCCTTTTTTCCAGTCACGGTATAAACGATCATCATTGGGTAACTGATACCATCCGGGATCAGCAATATTACTGCTAGCACTGACTATTCGATAATGTAAACCTGCTAAACCAATAATAGGCTTAATAGTAGAGCCCGGGGGGTACTGCCCTTGCAGCGATCGATTAAATAAAGGTAGGTCTATAGATTCTCTAAGCTTAGCGTAGTCTTCTGTGCTAATACCTGTAACAAAAGGGTTAGCATCATAAGATGGTGTGCTCACCATGGCTAACACACCACCTGTACTTGGGTCTAACGCAACAACCGAGCCTCGTCTATCACCCATTAGTTCTATAATTTTCTTTTGAATATCAGCATTAATGTGTAAGCTTAAATCAACACCTGGTAACGGCTTTTCTTGCTGCAGTACACGCAGTACTCGACCATGGGCATTGGTTTCAACATGCTGAGAACCAACCTCACCGTGCAATGTCGATTCGTAAAATTTCTCGATACCAATTTTACCAATATGGTCGGTTGCGGCATAATTCATTTTGTTACTTTTAAGTCGCGCCAAGTCTTCTTGATCAGAAGTATTAATTCTGCCGACATAACCTACTACATGAGTAAGGCTAGCACCTTCAGGATAATTTCTAACAAGCTGAGCTTTAATTTCAACACCTGACAAACGATAACGATTAACCGCAAATCGACTAATTTCGTCTTCGCTTAAACGAAATTTTAATGGCACGGCTTGATACGGTGCACGACGCTTAAGTCGCTGTTTAAATTTATCGACACTCTTTATATCAATATCAAATAACTGTTGTAAATCGGTTAGCGTGTCATCTAAATTTTCAACCCGCTCTTTAACTAACACTAAGCTATAGCTAGGCTGATTATCAGCAAGCAGGACACCATTAGTATCAAAAATTAAACCGCGCTTGGGCGCAACCGGTTGTACGTGAACACGATTACGCTCTGACTGCGTAACAAAAGAATCGTACTGAAAAATTTGCAGGTTGGCATAGCGATAAGCCAGCACACCAAAAAAGAACACAACTATAATTAACGAACAAATAATACGCGAACGGTAAAGACGCTGTTCGCTATGACTATCTTTTATCGCCGCGTAGCGTTGCATTATTAATTAATCCCGGTGATAAGGGTGACCCACGCTAATACTCCAAGCGCGGTAAAGCTGTTCAGCTAAAATTACTCTCACCATAGGATGGGTAAAAGTAAGATTCGATAAAGACCAACGCCAATCCGGCCAATGACGTGTTTTTGTTGAATTGGGTTTTTCTAAAGCCGCAACAGAAAAGTCGAGACCATCGGGGCCACCAATAAGAAAACTCACATCACGACCATCCATTTGCCAATGATCCAGTTTTTTTGCCAAGCCATCAGTACTTACCGACTGACCTCGCTCATCCAGTGCCACAATAGTATTAGCAACTGGCACAGCCTGTAATAAACGCTGAGTTTCGCGTCGACGAACAGCTTCAACCGATTGGTTTTTACTGCGCTTTTCGGCAGCCACTTCAATGAGCACTACCGATAATTCCGATGGCATGCGCCGAAGATAATCGGCGCAATTATCTACTACCCAAGCAGGCATTTTATTTCCTATGGCGATAATACTAATTTGCATAGCGAATCTTTTTAATAAAGTCGTAGGCGGTTTTTAAAAGGCTTAAACAGGCTTTAGTGTCCAAAGGCTTTCTAAATCATAAAAGGCGCGCGTTGTCGGCAACATGATATGCACAATGACATCACCAAAATCGACCAATACCCATTCAGCTGCTTCATTGCCTTCACTTCCAAGAGGTTTAAAGCCCTGCTTCTTACCATCTACTTCAACATTGTTTGCTAATGCTTTAACGTGGCGGTTAGATGTGCCACTTGCAATAATCATCCAATCTGTAACACTCGATGATTCCGCAACCGACAAAACAGTAACATCAACTGCTTTAAGGTCTTCTAAGGCGGCAATAATTGTGTTTTTTAATTCTTCATTTTTTGCGTTTGCATTTTTCACTAGGCTTTTACTAACTCCTGACAAGAATAAGTTTTAATGGGTTCGCTTTTTTTAACCCGCTGAATTCAATTTTTTAATGGGTCAACTTTTCAATGCATCCACTTTAACTGCTTGACCGATATAACTGTTGGTCTTCAATATATTGCACCACTGATGACGGCACATAATCATCAATCATTTTTTTCTGCGCCGCGCTAGCTTCACGACTAGCAAATATTAATCTCAAATCTGTTGATGAAATATTATAGGGTTCTAGCTCTAACTGAACGAGCTCACCATTAGCTGCATTAATTTCACTCACTGACTGCGCTAGCAAGTGCTTTAATACCGGCTCATTAATTTGCTCTGCTCTAATTTTCCCCGCTCTCTCAATGACGGCTAAATTAGCTAATGACAACAACGACTGCCACCGCTCCCATTGATGCAAAGCGGCAAAAGCATCGGCACCTAGAATAAAAATGATAACTGTATTATCACCTAATTCACTGCGTATTTCTTGCAAGCTATCGACGGTATACGATAAACCTTCACGCTTTAACTCACGATCATCAATGTATAACTGCGCTTCATTTATCACTTTATTGGACAAAGCCAGCGTTAACATTTTAACCCGCTGTTCTGGGCTAGCACTTGGATATTTATGGTGCGGATGCTGCTGACACGGCATAAAGTAAAGTTTATCGAGTAACAACTCGGAAACTAACGCTTTTCCTGAGGCGATATGACCATAGTGGACAGGATCAAAAGTGCCACCAAAAATGCCAATACGCTGCGTCATATAAAAGCGGCTCTGGTCATCATGCTAACTGCGAATTTGCCCACTACCGAGCACCACATATTTCTCTGACGTCAGTCCTTCTAAGCCAACGGGGCCACGGGCATGAATTTTGTCGGTAGAGATACCAATTTCAGCACCTAAACCGTATTCAAAGCCATCGGCAAAACGCGTAGAAGCATTAATCATAACTGAACTAGAATCGACCTCTCGAATAAACTTCATGGCGCGTGGGTGATGCTCGGTAATAATGGTTTCACTGTGCTGCGAGCTATAACGGTTAATATGCTCAATGGCTTCTTCAAGCCCAGCAACAACTTTTACAGCTAAAATCGGCGCTAAATACTCTTCGTACCAATCGTTCTCTGTCGCCGCAACCAGCTTAAGATCGTTAGAAGCACCAGCACTGATAATGGATAAAGATTTTTCACAGGCGCGCAACTCTACACCATGCGCTTGGTAAGCGCTGGCCAACTGGGGCAATAATGACTCAGCTACGCCTTCAGCAACCAATAATGACTCAGCAGTATTACAGGTGCCATAACGTTGAGTTTTCGCATTTACCGCAATACTTATTGCCATCTCCTCATCTGCAGTGTCATCAATATACACATGACAATTACCATCAAGATGTTTGATCACGGGTACTCGGGCATCACGACTAATACGTTCAATTAAGCCTTTACCACCGCGGGGCACAATAACATCGACGTAATCAGGCATGGTTATCAATTGCCCTACCGCTTCGCGATCGGTGGTTTCGACCACTTGCACAGCGGTTTGTGGCAAACCCACTTCGGCTAAACCGGCTTGAATACAGGCAGCAATCGCCTGATTAGAGTGTAAGGCTTCGGAACCACCACGCAGAATGACAGCATTGCCCGATTTAAGGCACAAACTCGCTGCCTCAACCGTCACATTAGGCCGCGACTCATAAATAATGCCGATAACCCCCAATGGCACGCGCATTTTACCCACCTGAATACCCGATGGTCGCGAACTCATATCGGTAAGGCCACCAATAGGATCAACCAACGCAGCTACCTGCCCTATTCCTTCAAGCATGTCATCAATACGCGCATCGGTTAACTCTAGGCGGTCGAGCAGCGCAGCTTCTAAACCATTGGCCTGTGCGGCAGCGAGATCGGTGGCATTAGCTTCAATTAAAGCGGGACGAGAAGCTTGTAACTGGCGAGCAATCGCCAACAAAGCAGCATTTTTATCGCCCGTAGAGGCTGATGACATGGCACGACTGGCAGCGCGGGCGCGCTCACCTAGGGATTGCATATATTGAATAATATTCACGGCTTTATCCTAAAACATTTGATTCGCTATTCTCTCACAGTATGATGGTTTGGCAACTAGCAAGCGTCCCGAGTGTCTTAATTCATTCAACTAATCGACGTTAAACTAGCGCCATGAATTTAACCAACGCTCGGTCTTGAGATTGACAGGAACTATTAGCATGAAAAAGCTGCAAACCGTACTTAACCGCTCGCTATACCCAACGTTAAAGCGCTTGCTATTCATTGCCTTTATTGGCTTGAGCCTAAGCGGCTGTCATGCAGTATTATTGAGCAGTGCCGCAGTCGCTGGTTACGAAGTCGCCAAAGATGAACGCAGCGCGTCAGAAGTCGCAACCGACACTCGTATTGTTGCCGATATTAAGCAAAAGCTACTGCGTGATAAGACCATTTCGGGCTGGGATGTCAACGTCGATAGCCATAAAGGAGAAGTCACCTTGCATGGCAATGTCTCGAGCCAAACGGCGAAAGAGCGCGCATTACTGATTGCCCAGAGTATTAAAGGGGTCACTAAAATTACCAGTAAGCTAATTATTATTCCGAGAAGCAGCGAGTAAAGTGTACCGCCGGCCTAACTAGGTTAGGGCTAAAAATTCAACCGAGCACTTAAGTACAAAGAAGCGCTTGCAGAGAAAAAACTACTGCAAGCCTTCAATAACCTCAACAATTCGGCTCGCTGCTTGTCCATCACCATAAGGGTTATGCGCTTTTGACATTGCCTGATAAGTGGCATCATCCAACATTACCGCTTCAACATGATCAACAATCGCTTGTTGATCAGTGCCAACTAAACGAACCGTACCTGCATCCACCGCTTCAGGTCGCTCCGTGACGCTACGCATCACTAATACGGGCTTTCCTAAAGAAGGTGCTTCCTCTTGAATGCCACCTGAGTCGGTCAAAATCAATGACGAGCGATTCATTAACCAGGTAAAAGGCAAATAATCTTGCGGCTCAATCAATGACACATTATCTAAACCCGATAAAATGTCGAAAACCGGTTTTTGCACATTAGGGTTAAGATGCACAGGATAGACAAATTCCCAATCCGTATGCGCTTCTGCCAAGGTTTTTATTGCAGTGCAAAGATCAACAAAGCCTTGCCCAAAATTTTCGCGACGATGACCGGTAATTAAAATGAGTTTACGCTCGGTATCCTCTAAGCGCTCAAAAACGCGCGGGGTAATAGCATCACGCCACACGGAGTCATCGTATTTAGCAAGGCGAGACTTCACCCACAACAAAGCATCAATAACCGTATTGCCGGTTACCGAAATAGCCTTGTCGGTAACATTCTCGCGCTGCAAATTAGCTTGCGATGATTCAGTGGGCGCAAAATGCAAACTCGCCACTCGCCCAACGAGACTTCTGTTAGCTTCTTCAGGGAACGGTGCCAGCATATCTCCCGTGCGAAGTCCGGCCTCAACATGACCAACAGCAATCTGCTTATAAAAAGCAGCTAGACTAGCTGCAAAGCAAGTGGTTGTATCGCCGTGAACCAACACCAAATCGGGTCGATAATCGTCAAGCACATCGCGCAGCCCAAGAAGAATGCGCGAGGTTATATCGTATAAATCCTGATTCGGACGCATTAAATCTAAATCGTAATCAGGCCTTATTTCAAATAAGCCCAATACCTGATCCAACATTTGTCGATGCTGTGCAGTAACACAAACACGACTCTCCAGCGTTGTGCTGGCTTGTAATGCCAGCACTACCGGCGCCATTTTTATTGCTTCAGGACGCGTCCCAAATACAGTTAACACTTTATACGTCATATTTTAAACCACTACTGAATACTTTCTAGTGTCGCTAGGGCAACATCAAAACCTGCATAACGCTGCGCAGGGTCATCACGACCATTCTTAACTGCTAATTCAAGATGCGTTTTAGCATTAACTAAATCATCTAATTTATAAAAAGCCATACCTAAATGATACTGCAATAAACCAGAGCTGCCCACTTTATCAACCGCCGCTTGCAAATAGGTTACCGCTCTATCGTACTCACCAGTTAAGTAAAGTACCCAGCCAACCGTGTCTAAATAAGCAGGATTTTCTGAGTCCTGCAAATCCGCCACGAGTGCATTTGCTGCTTTAATATTTTCAGGTGTATTTAAAAACTCTGCGTAAAGCATGGCTAAATTATTTTTTGCTGGCAATGCATTTTCATCCACATCAATCATAGATAAATAAATTTCACTCGATTTTTGGTAATCTCGAATCTGATAATAGAAATTGGCCATATCAAATGCAAGACCTTGATCCTGAGTAGCTGCAATGCCCCTCTCAAGCACAGCAATAACGCCTTCTTTATTGCGCTGAAAGCCATAAACCTTAGCGAGCTGTCGATAAGTCGTTAACAGCTTATCATTTAGCGCTAACGCTGCTTCAAACTTAGCAATCGCATTATCTAAATCGCCCGATTGCGCATACAAGCCACCAAGAAGATGGTGACAATGCGCCTGCTTAGGATAACTTTCACAATGCTCACTCACAAAATTAACTGCGGCCTCTAAACCACTTTTCTTAATAATGAGTGTCGACAAACTTGTCAGCGATTCAACACCTTTAGGTTGAGACTTAAGAGACGCCTTAAGATTCTTTATAGCCGAATCGTCATCTTCTAAACGTGCATCAACCCCAGCCATTAGAAAATAACCTAACGCCTTTGATTTTTCAGAATCAACCAGTCGCTGCGCAAATGATCGCGCCGCATCCCAGTCTTCTTTTAATGCTAACAATTTAACTAAGTTAGTTACTAAGCTTGCATTATCTCCTTCAAGCTCTAAGGCCTGACGAATATACCCTTCGGCTTCCTGATACTGCTTAGACGCAATAGCTAAACGAGCAGCACTGGTTAGCACGGCCAAATCAGGCGCCTGCAGTGTCATTAATTTTTTATAATTATCTAATGCTAAACCTTCTCTGCCTTCTACCTCTTGCGCACTAGCCAATAGAGTCAGAGCAACAATAGACTCTGGATCATTCTTTAAAATAACGCGAAGGTCCGAAATACCATCTTTCATTTCATTATCGGATAAGCTGAGTCGCGCTCGCGTTAATAATGCATCTGCATTTTCAGGCTCAATTTCAAAAATTTCTGCTAAGAATTTATCAGCCACATCCCTTGCGTCATCGGCTAGATAAATACTGATTAATGTATTTCTTGCCTCAATAGAACCTACACTTCGAGGGTCTCTATCAATTGCAGCCTCAAGAACAGCTACCGCCGACTCTTTATCTCCAGTAAATAAATGTAACTGCGCTAATGCAGTAGAATATTTACTTTGATCCTTATCTTGCTCTAAATAATCTTGCGCCTGCTGGATAGCCCGATCTTTAGATCGCTGCTGCAAAAGAAAAGAAATAATCGATAATTTTGCATCCACATCATCTTCGTTGAGATCAGCAAATTTTCTCAACACATCTTCGGCCGCATCTAAGTTTGACTCACGCACATAATACTTTGCCAATGTCTCAGTATAACGAGCCTCGTCAGAAAATCTTGCGGCTAATTTCTTTAGCTCCAATTCAACATCTTTTGCTCGCCCCATACTTTCCAATATTGAAATCTTCATTGAGGAAATTCTTACCTCATCGGGATTCGCCACTTGACCCTCTTGTAAAATCGCTAAGGCCTTTTCCTTCGTATTATCATTAAAATATTTTTGCACCATAACACCAATAGCTTCAGTCGCACCTGGGTCAATAAGCAGTGCCGCCGCCGCCACTTCTTCGGCTTGCGCAATCTCACCTGAACCGGCTAAAGCAAGTGCCTTATAACCCATGATTAATGCATCATCTCCATTAATCGCCAATACCGAATTACAATGCTCAAGTGTTTTTTCATAATCTTTTACGGCAATATATATTTTTGCCATGGCCGTGTGGGCAGCGATACTATCTGGGTCTTCCTCTAAAACTGACAAGAACATGCTATAGGCTTTTCTTATATCCCCATCGTCATAACTAATTTCACCCAGCAACTGTCTAGCGTCTGTATTTTTAGGGTTAATCTGCAAAACGTTTCGCGCTTCAATACGTGCCTTATCAAGATCATCCGCATCATAATATGCCTGCGCCCTCTCTAAATATTTAACTTGCCTATCTTCACCGCTACTACAGGCAGCTAGCAAGCCCACCAACAATAACGCAGATAAAATATGAACAAAGCTTTTAGTTAGCATTTTAAATAACCCTTTTCTGTTTTCAATAATCGTTAAAACAATAAATTTTTTAATGTTGCCAGCCCCAGTACAGCGTTAAAAAACCGTACACACTAATTACTATAAATATGAGCGTAGTGAATATTTTTGTAATATGAAAATCCTTAGCTCGCCCCACTATGTACTCAGATGCATAAAGTAGAACGGCCAGACGTATTATTGCACTTAATACTTGGTCGCCACTGTCAAAGCCAACCACTAATACCGATGAGGCACCTAAAAGCAACAATACCAAAATGTCTTGTGTATCTAGGCGAAATAATTCTCGACGCGTCATACGAATTGATAAAATCAACACTACGACTAACACCGCGATTAACGCATCAATGTATAACTTACCCTCACCCCAACTTAATAGCGATAAATCATGATGATAAGACGCGATGAAAACGGTAAACACACTCATTGAATATAAAAGAAAGCGTGTAAAAAAACGACTGCCTGAAAATTTTGTCCAAGTTAAGATGGTAATAACAGCGATAACTAAAGAAATAACACTTAATGAAATATCAATATATTCACTCGACCATACTAAGGCCAGCCAAATGGCACCAAGAAAACATTGAATAACAAGCGCGCCATGAGAATAAATCCAACCGATGCGTCTCAACCAAAGGTTTCGCCTCTCGCCATTTTCTGCACGCTTTTCACGCCGGTGCTGGGAAAATTTTGAATGCTTTAGAAAACAAATAAGTCCTAAGGTCGTCGTACAAAATAGTAAGTACAAAAACAGTACCAGTAAATCTGTCTCAAAACGGACAAAATAAGCAATCGATAGCAAGACAAAATTAAGCAGATAAAGTGCCGCAACCGATTGGTAATGCAATAAACCCAAGGTTAAAAATTGATGGTGTATATGCCGCTTATCAGGATGAAATGGTGATTGGCCATCACGCATACGTAAAAGCATCACGGCAAGCGTATCAAGAATAGGTAAACCAACCACCATAATGGCTAATATTGGGCTTACCGCCGAACTGGGTGATTGGGTTGCTAATATAGCAAGACAAGCCGCCACAAAACCTAAAAACTGACTACCCGCATCCCCCATAAAAACCGAAGCCGGATGAGTATTAAACCGCAAAAAGCCTAACAAACCACCCATAGTTGCACCGGCCACTAATGCCAATGACATTTCACCGGCGATATAACTTAGGTAACCAATAAACCCTAAGCTCAATAAACTCGAACCAGCGGCCAGACCATCTAAACCGTCACTTAAATTAACCGCATTCGTGACGCCAAGAATATATAAGGCCATTAATGGGTAGCTTAGCCAAGGTGTTATATCACCCAAGCCTAAAAAAGGTGTTTTAGTAATTTCGACATTACCCAGTAAAAAAACGGCAACACCAATAATCTGACTAATAAACTTCCACTTGTAATCTAAGTCATAACGATCATCTAAAAAGCCTGACAGCGCAATAATTGCCGCACCAATAAAAAAGCCTGATAACGATGACACATCACCCAACCAGAAAAGCGTCGGGATAAAAACCGCCATAATGATGGCAAGACCACCGCAACGGGGAATGGGGGCCTCATGAATTTTTCGATCGCCATCTGGCTCATCAACTAAGCCTAAAACTGGCGCATAGCGAATAGCTACCGGCACAAGTGCCGTGCTAATAAAGAGCGCTAATGCGAAACTGATTGCAATTTCCACGCCTTAAATACCAAACTGATTCGATTTCATTAGTTTTTACTCTGGGATATATTCAGGTAGTCGATCATAAAAAGCCGACAAAAAGTCAACTAAACGCTGATCAGCTTTGGCAATATCTTCCCCCTCAGGAACATAAGTCACCAAACGAACTAACGCACCATCTGTTCTTTGGCGAGTAACTGAATCCCAAAAAATATACCATTTTGCCAAATATTCATTAGTGATATTTCGTCCTCGCCCTTCAAACCAGTAGTAAACAAGCTGATTATGCTTACCCATTTTCATATTGACGCGATTAACAAATAGAGGGGCATCATCACGTTCAATCGCTTCTAAGGACTCTATAGTATGGCTCTTAATCTGCCATCCGCCTCCGGGTAAACAAGATTTTGGCGAGTGAATAGAAGCACCTTTACGCTGTTCTTTATACCAAGCCGTATAAAAATTTACCGAATCCGAAGCGCCCACTTTTTTAAAGTTACCAATAAAATAATCGGTCAACTTTAAGACATCAAGTACATCTTCTTTTAATCCTGTCTGCTTACCTAACCAGCCATTATTTTCGAGCGGAAAGTCTATAAACTCATTACGCTCTGGAATAATATCTTGTCGCTCTGTAAAGTAATTTGACGCAGGTATAGCGATAATTAGGAGAACAATACCTATCCAAGCAGGGGTAGCCAACGTCAGCGGCTTAGCCTCAAAATTCTCCGGTTGCTCACCGCCACCAAAATCTAAATCGAATAATGACCCAAAGCTACCTTGGCGTGATGAACACAAGTAAAATAACCAAATCTCAAATAACAACACACCGAGACAGGCCATAAACACAATCCAGCCTTCAAAGTCATGTAAAAAGCCTTCTGCTGCTGCAATACCAAAATGCTCAACGGTAACGCCTATAACGCCTATTCTGAAACTATTCAT
>JBELIP010000007.1:0-39035 GCA_042090785.1 Cellvibrionales bacterium
AATGGCTTAGCAGCGATTAATGTCGCTGTTAACTTGTCGGCAGTTCAGTTTAATGAGCGCAATATATTGCATCAAGTAGAAGCAATTATGAAAGAAACCGCTATTCGCGAAGATCAACTCACCGTTGAAATTACCGAAAGCACTCTCATGAAAACCGATGGCGATGTTATTGCCAAACTCCATGCACTTAGATCATTGGGCTTAAAGCTGGCTATCGATGATTTTGGTACTGGTTATTCCTCGCTCGCTTATCTTAAGCGCTTTCCTATCCATCACCTCAAAATAGACCGTGAATTTGTAAAAGACTTACCGGAAAATACTCAAGACATTGCTATTGCACGATCAATTATTAAAATGGCTCACGAATTACAAATTGAGGTTGTAGCAGAAGGCGTAGAAAATAAATCTCAATTGCGCTTTTTAAAAGAAGCCAACTGTAACTTTGGCCAAGGTTTTCACTTTGGCAAGCCTATGCCGGCAAGCCAATTTGAAGAATGGCTAATACACTTTAATAGCCAGAATCATTCCAATATACGTTCAATTGGTTAAAGACATTTCAGCCATAGGCTGACAGGTTTTTTAACGCCAAAACCAAACCACTACCCTTCCATTAACGTATCTAACGTTTTTATAGAGCCTTATCTGCTATATCGCGCCTCAAAAGAAGCAAAAGCTTGTCTCACCTGCTGGTGACAGTATAATTGGCGAATGAATACAATATATGCAACACCCGTTTTTCGGGAAATACTGTCCTTAGTCGCACGAATTTGTTTACGCCTAACCGGCTGGAAAGTGACTGGGGAGACACCACAACACAAAAAGTATATTTTAATTGCTGCACCACACACCAGTAATTGGGACTTTATATTTATGCTCTTTGTTGTTTTAAGCCGTAAAATGGATGTCCGCTGGATGGGTAAACAGCAATTGTTTACACCGCCTTTTAGTGGCTTTATGAAGTGGTTAGGTGGCGTAGCAATTGAACGAAGCAAAACCAATAATACGGTTGATATTATGGTGAGCAATTTTCACTCAGCAAAGACAATGTCTTTACTGATAACGCCCGAAGGCACACGCAGCAAAGTTAAAGAATGGAAAACCGGTTTCTATCATATAGCGACAAAAGCCCAACTACCTATAGTGCTGGGTTATATAGATGCATCCACAAAGACATGCGGTTTTGGTGATACATTTAACCCCACAGGCAACATCGACGAAGACATGCTGTTAATTAAAGCAAGCTATAAAGATAAAATCGGCATTTGTGATTAATATGATATTAAGACGCTACTAAGAGATATTGGTATTTCTTAATAGATAAGCAAAAACTGCAAAGCAATTAATCGTTAAATTACTGGAATAAGCAAGCAATGAGATTCTCTGGCCAAGAAGACTTTAATCACCGCCGACAAGATAAGATTGGCGTGTTAGTTACCAATCTTGGTACGCCTGAGGCCGCCACCGGCAAAGCTTTAAAGAAATATTTAAAGCAATTTTTATCTGACCCTAGGGTAGTAGAAATACCACGGCTGTTATGGTGGTTAATCCTCAACGGTATCATTTTAAATATTCGCCCTAAGCGATCGGCTAAGCTCTACCAAACCGTTTGGACAGAGCGTGGGTCGCCACTATTATTTCATACTCAGGACCAAGCCAATGCTATTAGTCGACAATTAGCCAGTCAAAATAGTCTTGCCGAAAAGGATAATGTTATCGTCAGGTTTGCTATGCGTTATGGCCAACCTTCTATTGAGTCTGTAATGGAAGAAATGCAACGCGAAGGTGCTAACAAAATTGTTGTGCTGCCGCTCTACCCTCAATACTCAGGTGCGACTACTGGGTCAACCTTTGACGCAATCGCTCACTTATTTACAAAAACACGCTGGGTGCCCCACTTCCGATTTATCGGTAGCTATCATGATGATGATAACTACATTAACGCCTGCGTAGAAAAAATTAAGGCTCATTGGCAGCGTAATGGCCGTTCCGAAAAACTATTATTGTCATATCATGGCGTACCTAAAAGCTATCTAGAAGCAGGCGACCCTTACCATTGTCATTGCCACAAAACATCACGCTTAATTGCTGAAAAACTTGAGCTGAATAAAGACCAATGTATAACCACGTTTCAATCACGCTTTGGAAAAGCTGAATGGTTACGCCCTTATACCGATGCAACACTAAAACAACTGGCCAGTGATGGGACAAAATCCATTGATGTTTTTTGTCCTGGTTTTTCTGCAGACTGCCTAGAAACCATTGAAGAAATTGCCGAAGAAAACAGAGAGTATTTTATGGAGAATGGTGGCGAGAGCTATCATTATATTAGCGCCTTAAACAGCGAACCACTTCATATAGATACACTGATAAAAATCATTCAGCGTAATATCCAAGACTGGCTATTAGAAACACCCATGGATACCGAACACCGATATGCATTGTCCCATTCACCCGATTTAACCTATAAACCTAAGATTTAGGTTCAATAGCTCATTCAGCTATAGCCAATTACACAAAATCAGAGCATTTACTCTGGTTTAAAAAAAAGGTCTTAAAATGATTAAAGTACACGGCGTCATCCTTTCACCCTTTGTGCGAAAAGTACTTGCTATAACAAAGATAAAAAAACTCCCTTATGAAAATATAGCTGCCTTTCCTGGCACAAAGACCCGCGAGTTTCTTAGTTTAAGTCCTCTAGGAAAAATACCCGCATTAGAAGACGGCGACTTTAGTATTAGTGATTCAACCGCTATCTGCGAATACCTTGATGACAAGTACCCTGAAACCCCCACAAGGCCGGCATCGCCCGAAGATAGAGCTACAGCTAGATGGCTTGAAGAATATGGAGACACCAAGTTAACCGAACTTTGTGTTGCTGGCATTTACTTTGAACGCTTTGTGAAAAAAGCATTTGGTAAAGGCGATTCCGATGAAGCCAAAGTTGCCAATACCATAGAAAAATTACTGCCACCGCAACTAAATTATTTAGAAAGTATACTGCCAGCGGAGGGGTTTTTATTCGATGCAATTAGTGCCGCTGATATTAGTATCGTCGGGCCATTTGTCTCTGCATCCTATGTTGGCTATACGCCAGACGAAGAACAGCTACCTAAACTTACCGCTTATATTAATCGAGTTAAAAGTCATGAAGCCGTTGCTGAAGTGCTTAAGGCCGAAAGGGAGTTATTTAACAAAATCACTTAATTGCTCTTATTGACTTAGAGACAACACAGATAAATATCACTCCTTGTCAGTGTTTTTTCTTTCAGTTGTAACTTTGGGCAAGAGTTTTTTCTTTAACGGGCTGTGGCCTTCTTTCGAGCGACCATCATCCGTTTTCTTTGCAACCGCACGTCGCTTACCAATATTTTTTTTATCTCTATGTCGGCCCTTACCTTTGTCATCGGCATTTTTCGACTTTTTCTTTTTAGTCCCTGCCGCTTTACCCGAGGCCTTTACTTTTTTCGGTCCTTTATATTTAGCCTCTAATCCTTTTATTTTTCTATGATCGAATCGCACGCGCAAATAGCGCTCAATACTCGACATTAAGTTCCATTCAAAAGCACTAATAAGAGAAACAGCTAAACCTTCTTCGCCCGCTCTTCCCGTTCGACCAATTCGGTGCGTATAGTCTGTACCATTACGCGGCATGTCATAGTTAATTACGATATCAATGCCTTTAATATCCAAACCGCGCGCCGCAACATCGGTAGCGACAACAATATTAATATTGCCACCGCGTAGTTTATTCACTGTGTCTTTACGCTCGTCCTGACTCATGTCGCCGTGCAACAAACCTGAACGAAGCTTATCGGCTCCTGATGCACGGTAGCGTAACAACCCACACAAGCGAGTAGCCTGCGCACGCGTATTACAAAAAATAAGCGCTTTCTCAAACGTCTGTTCGGCAAATAAGCCATCTAGCAATCTATCTTTATGGTCGCGATCATCGGCTAAAATTATTTGCTGCACAATATTACTGTGCTTTTCACGTACGCTATTCAGTTTAATAATTTCAGGATTATTGAGAATATCTTGCGTAATGGCGCTAAACGCTTTGTGCGTTAAGGTGGCAGAAAACAACATAGTCTGCCGTGGCTTATTGCAGTTATTGGCTATTTTGATGACATCGGCACCTAAGCCTAAATCAAGCATGCGGTCAGCTTCGTCGAGGACCAGTACTTCAATGTCTTTTAGGTCGGTACTGCCATGACCAATATGCTCGGCCATACGGCCGGGGGTTGCGACAATAATTTCAGGATTTTTGCGAAACATGGCTTGCTGATATTTAAAGCTATTGCCGCCGATAATTAAACCGGTTTTAAGATGCGAACAACTTCCTAAGAGATCGCACTGCTTAACCACTTGTATAGCCAACTCTCGCGTCGGCACTAATATCAATGCGCGGGTGCCGGTATTATCAACTCGCCCGGATTCCGCTGATTTTTCGAGTAAACGATTAAGCATAGGCAGAACAAAAGCCGCCGTTTTGCCGCTGCCGGTTTCTGCGCCCACTAATAAATCTTTACCCGTTAAAGCAACAGGAATAGCCGCATTTTGAACCGGTGTCGGCTCCTCGAAGGCAGCTTTCTGTAAAGCCTGCATTAAGCGAGGGTCTAGTGAAAAACCAGAAAATACAGAATCAGACAATGGGCTAGACAATGAGCTGGACAATGAAAGTTACGCCTTATAGTTAGAATGAGTTGAGCGGCAATACCCACTCAGTTATACACGGTATAACTTAAGCCTTTTGAGTTTATCCATACCATGAACAATCTATGATTGTTGGATAAATAGCGGTAAGAAATGGCGCGCCTGGCAGGACTCGAACCTGCAACCCTCGAGTTCGAAGCCCGATACTCTATCCAGTTGAGCTACAAGCGCAGCGGGCGAAATTGTAATGGATAGCCAAGACCGGCGCAAGAAAAGCCCATGACAGCAATTGTTTATATTGCAGACTATTAAGCGTATGGGTTCGCATTGGGGTCTGGATACATCAAGGTAACCTTGCTCTCACCACAGGTATCGCGCAGCTTTTCAATCAGCGCATCGCTAGGAACAACTCGCCAGTCATAACCTAGCTTGATATCGGTGGTTGCCTGCTCACTGGTATAACGAATTCTTAACGGACAATTACCACGACCGGAAAACTGAAAATCTTCAGTTAAAATTGTCTGTAGTGATTTTAGTAAACCGTTACCAAAATCACTTTCATTTAAATCGAGTAACAAGGCTTGCGCATACTTTTGCCGCGCTTCGGCTAAACCATAAACGGTGTTAACTCGAACACTTAAGCCCCCTGTATAGTCATCCTGTCTAACTTCACCCTCTACAAAAATAACCGAATCTTTTACCAGCAAATCACGCGCCGCTTGATAAGCCTCGGAAAACAATGACGCTTCAATACGCCCAGTCCTGTCATCCAGAGTTAAAAACGCCATCGTATCGCCACGTTTATTTTTCATGGTGCGCATGGCTACAATCATGCCTGCAATATTCTGCTTGCCCTTGCCTGCTTGAACGCCTTTTATTCGGCGTTTAACCATGCGCTTTAATTCGTGCTCATAGGCATCAATAGGATGGCCCGAAAGGTATAGGCCTAACGTTTCTTTTTCGCCTAATAAACGCTTTTGTATATTCCAGGGTTTGGCAGACTTAAAATCACGATAAATATCATCAGCGTTGGTATCAGCTAGCTCACCAAATAAATCTACCATACCTACATCAGCATTAGCGGCACTTTGCTCCGCAGCTTTTATGGCCTCGGGCAAGGCTGCTAGTAGCACCCAACGAGGTTCGCCTAAAGCATCGAAAGCACCACTTTTTATAAGGGCTTCTAGCGCGCGCTTATTCAATTTTCTAGCATCTGTGCATCGGCAAAAATCGAACAAGTCAGTAAAGGGTTTATCTTGGCGGGCTTCAATAATACTTTCAACAGGCCCTTCGCCTAAACCTTTGATAGCGCCCAGCCCATAGACCACTTGGTTTTTTTCGTTAACGCTAAACAAGTACTGACCATCGTTAACATTCGGTGAGGTGTACTGGACACCTATATGACGACATTCATCAATAAGCGTGACAATTTTGTCAGTGTTTTGAGATTCCGAACTTAATACCGCGGCCATAAACGGCGCAGGATAATGGGTTTTTAACCAGGCTGTTTGGTATGACACTAAGGCATAAGCCGCCGAATGCGATTTGTTAAAACCATAACCTGCAAACTTTTCCATTAGGTCGAAGATGTTTCTTGCTAACTCTTCGCTATGGCCTTTTTTAATAGAACCGGCAACAAACAGCTCGCCTTGTGCAGCCATTTCTTCGGCTTTCTTTTTACCCATAGCACGACGCAATAAATCCGCCTCGCCTAACGAGTAACCCGCCATCACCTGAGCAATCTGCATAACTTGTTCTTGATAAAGAATAATGCCGTAAGTTGGCTCAAGAATAGGTATTAAACTTTCATGCTGATACTGCGGATGCGGATAAGCAAGCTGTGCCCTACCGTGTTTACGGTTAATAAAATCATCAACCATGCCTGACTGTAAGGGGCCAGGCCTAAACAATGCTACTAAAGCAATAATATCTTCAAAGCTACCGGGCAAGAGTCGCTTAATCAAATCTTTCATGCCGCGCGACTCTAACTGAAATACCGCTGTGGTATCGGCGCGCTGCAATAAATCAAAAATGGTTTTATCATCGAGGTCAATCTCGGTGATATCCAGCGGATCTTCGCCCAAGGCTTTACGCTGGCGATTAATAATCACTATTGCCCAATCAATAATGGTTAGGGTTCGCAGACCAAGAAAGTCAAACTTAACTAAGCCAGCTTCTTCAACATCATTTTTATCGTACTGGGTAACCAGGCCTTCGCCGCTTTCATCGCAATATAATGGCGAGAAATCCGTTAGCCTTGATGGCGCAATAACAACACCACCGGCATGCTTACCAACATTTCGAGTGGTGCCCTCAAGCTGTACAGCCATATCCCAAATTTCTTGGGCGTCGGCATCATCGGCTAAAAACTGCCTGAGCGTTTCTTCTTGCTCAAAGGCTTTTTCTAGCGTCATGCCAACTTCGAAAGGAATCATTTTAGACAGTTTATCGGCTAAACCATATGACTTACCCTGCGCACGTGCCACATCACGCACCACTGCTTTAGCCGCCATGGTGCCGAAAGTAATAATTTGCCCTACCGCTTCACGGCCATAAGTTTCTGCTACATAACGAATAACGCGGTCGCGTTTTTCCATACAGAAATCAACATCAAAATCAGGCATCGATACCCGTTCAGGGTTTAGAAATCGCTCGAACAGCAAATCATAAGCTAAGGGATCTAAATCGGTGATTTCAAGAGCATAAGCCACTAGAGAACCGGCACCCGAACCTCGACCGGGGCCCACCGGAATATCGTTTTGTTTTGCCCAACGGATAAAGTCCATAACAATCAGGAAGTAACCCGGAAAACCCATTTGCAGTATGGTGTCTACTTCGAAATCAAGTCGTTGGCGGTACTCTACTTGCTTGGCAGGAAAATCATCGGCAGTAACATCGAACAACTTCTCTAAACGCTTATCTAAACCTTGGTGTGACAATGAACGAAAAAAAGATTCTTCTGTCATGCCTTCGGGAATGGGGAAATCGGGCAAATAGTATTTGCCTAATTCAACCTCAACGTTACAACGTGCAGCAATGGCTACGGTGTTTTCTAACGCTTCAGGTATGTCCGAAAAAAGTTCCGTCATTTCTTCGACGGTTTTCACATACTGCTCTTCGGTATGCTTGCGTGGTCGCCGAGGGTCATCTAACGCGCGACCTTCGTTAATACAAACACGCACTTCATGCGCTTCGTAATCTTCACGATGCATAAAGCAACAACTATTGGTAGCCACAACAGGCACGCCGGCTTGCTCTGCCAGCTTAACCGCAGCATGTAAATGCGTTTCGTCTTCAGGGCGATTCAGACGTTGTATATCAATATAAAAACGATCGCCAAATACCTTGGTCCAATCATCTAAGTATCGACGAGCCAAATCGGTTTTACCCGAAATTAAAGCACGCCCTACGTTACCCTCTGCAGCACCGGATAACGCAATTAAACCTTCGGATAACTCTAAGATCCAACGGTGCTTAACACTCGGCCCACGCAAGCCTTGACCTTCTTGGTAAGCACGCGAAATTAACTTTAATAAATTTTTGTAGCCCACTGAATTCTGGGCCAGCAATGTAAGCGTATAAGGCGTTTGATCTTCGTCATCAGACACCCATAAAATGTCGGCGCCATAAATGGGTTTTATGCCGCTACCAAAAGCCGTTTTTTGAAACTTAACCAAACCATAAAGGTTGTTGCGGTCGGTTAATGCCATTGCCGGCATATCCAAGTCGACCATGCGCCTAACTGCCGATTTAATCCGCAGTAAACCATCCGACAATGAAAACTCGGAGTGGCTACGAAGGTGGACAAACGATGCAGTCATATTAAAAACTTATCTTTAAGAACTTATCTATAAAACAATGGTTAAAGCTGCTGTAAAAAGCTGCCTACTCAATAAATATTAGGCTAACTAGTTTACTACATACGGACAAACATCAGGAGGGTTGAAGAGAAATAGATTGAGTTTTTTATTGTTCGCTAAACTGGGGCGCTTTAAGCCAGATTAAGCACAGCCTTAACAGGACCGAATGTAGTGCGATGATGCTCGGTGACGCCATATTCCACTAAAGCGTCTCTGTGAGCCGCTGTAGGGTAGCCTTTATGCTTGTCAAAGCCATATTCAGGAAAGTCGCACGCCAAACTGTGCATATCTCTATCGCGAGTCACTTTAGCAATTATCGAGCCCGCGCTTATGCAGGCAATACGCTGATCGCCTTTGACAAAAGCCTGTGCAGAATACGACCACTTTGGCACCCTATTACCGTCCACCACGACATGTTCTGGCTGTACAGCTAATGCCTCAACGGCACGCTTCATCGCAAGCATTGAGGCCCAAAGGATATTGAGCTTATCAATTTCGGCTACACTAGCCCGACCAACAGCTACTGCAAGCGCTTTTTCGTGGATTTCACCAAACAATTGTTCGCGCTTTTTTTCACTGATTTTTTTCGAATCCGCTAACCCCTCAATTGGCTTGTTAAGGTCTAAAATAACCGCCGCTGCAACTACATCACCCGCTAATGGGCCTCGCCCAGCTTCATCGACTCCCGCCATTAAATGGCCAGAATAATGAATATCAGGCTCTTCAAAAATCATTATCAGTCACGTCGTTATAAGTTGGGCTTGGTTCTTCTTCTGATTTAAGCTGTGCTGTCTCGCAACCAGCAAGCGATAAAACCACTGCAGCCGCCTTTTGGCTTGCATTTTGAGCTAACTGTTGATGCAGCTTTCGAAAGGCATTTTTCACCTCAACCACTAAAGCGGGTTGTTCAATGTAACTAAGCACCGCCGATGATAAGCTATCAGCACTAATATCATGCTGGATAAACTCTTGTACATAAGCTCTATCGGTTAATAAATTAGGCAATGCTACGTAGTCGACTTTAACCATGCGCGACATAACAGCATAACTGAGTGGCGCTAAACGATAAGCAACAACCATGGGCTTACCTAACAATGCGGCTTCAAGCGTTGCCGTACCCGAGGCTAGCAAAACTAAATCCGATAGCTGCATACAAAGCTGCGACTCGCCGCGAGACAATAAAATACGCTGGCGTATCAAGTGAATATCGGGCTCGGACAAACGCGCTGCTAAGGTTTCATAAAGCGCCTCAGAGGCCGCCGGAATAACAAAGCGCATATTTGGCTGGCGCTGCAAGCACGCGGCTATGGTGTCCATAAAGACATCCATAAGCGCCTGTACTTCGCTGTTGCGGCTGCCGGGCATAACACAAAGCAACGGCCCTTGCTGCTTAAATGCTTGTAACTGCGTGGTAAGCTCAGATTCAACAACAGGGCCATCAAAGGACAGCTGTTCGGCTAAAGGATGCCCTACAAAGGTCGCTTTAATATCATGCTGCTTAAGAAAGTCGACTTCAAAAGGTAATAACGCCAAGACGTGGTCAACACTTTTACGAATGCCTTTTACACGCCCCTGTCGCCAAGCCCAAACCGAAGGACAAACATAATGGCAGGTAGGAATATTATGTGCTTTTAGCTTACGCTCAAGTGCAAGGTTAAAATCGGGCGCATCAATAGCAACAACAACCGACGGCTGGCGGTCGATAAAATGTGCGAGCAAACGACGACGAAGTGTGAGTAGTTGCGGCAATCGTTTAAGCGGCTCAACCAAACCCATTACCGATAACAGTTCCATGTCATCAAGTGTTTGAAAGCCCTCGGCCTGCATTCTGTTACCACCAAGACCAATAAACTGAGCTTGCGGATACTGCTCTTTAATCGCACGTATTAGTCCAGCACCCAGCAAATCACCGGATGCCTCTCCAGCAACGATACCAATTAATAATGGTTTCTTGTCATCCGACATCAAACTAACACTCTACTAATGCTGCACTAAAATTAATGGCAAAAAAATCTTAATAAAACATAATCAAACACTAGCCACGAACAATACCACGAGTAGATAATTCTATAGAGTCGACCAGCATGGCGATAGAAGGAGACTCTGCAACCATAGGTTTAAGTGTTTGCAGAGCCTCACTCAAACTTAATTTTTTACGATAAATAATTTTAAATGCTTGTTGTAATTTTTTTATCTCAGCATCAGAAAAATTACGTCTACGCAAACCTTCTACATTCATCATTTTTGGCACAGCAGGATGGCCATCGGCCAACACAAAAGCGGGTAAATCTTGCGATAGGCGACTCATCATACCTAAGTAACTGTGGGCGCCAATGCGACAGTACTGATGAACACCACAATAACCACTAATAATAGCCCAGTCACCGACATGAACGTGACCGGCTAAAGCAACGTTATTGACTAAAATACAATGATTGCCAATAACGCAATCATGTCCAACATGCACATAAGCCATGAGTAAATTGTTATTGCCAATAAAAGTATCGCCACGGTCTTGCACTGTACCACGGTGCAGCGTTACGCCTTCGCGAATAATATTATCATCGCCAATGGTTAAGGTGGTTGGCTCATCATTGAATTTTAAATCGGGTGTTGCTTCACCCACACTAGAAAACTGAAATATTTGGCAGCGCTTACCAATGGTTGTTGGGCCTTTAATCACACAATGCGAGGCAATAACGCAACCCTCGCCAATAGAAACACCAGGACCAATTGTGGTCCACGGCCCAACGGTGACACTGGGGTGAATATCCGCACTAGGATCAACAATAGCGAGATCATGAATCATATTAAACTTCTCTATCCGCACAAAGTATTTGCCCGTAGGCAACTAGCTTACTATCGACCTCGGCACGGCAGTTAAACTTCCAAATACCCGAACGAGCCGTCATAATTTCAGCTTTTAGTATTAACTGGTCACCGGGTACAACGGGGTGTTTAAAGCGCATATTATCTGAACCAACAAACATATAAATTGAACCATCAGCCGGTTTTTTATCGAGCGTCTTAAAACCTAAAATACCTGCAGCTTGTGCCATGGCTTCAATAATAAGTACGCCTGGCATAATAGGTAAGTTAGGAAAGTGGCCATTAAAAAAAGGTTCATTAATTGTAACGTTTTTAATTGCGGTAATTTCTTTGCCTAACTCAAGGTCTATTACTCTATCTACCAATAAAAAAGGATAGCGATGCGGTAGGTACTCTCTTATTTCAGTAATATCCATCAATAGTTCCAAGCTGTTTCTTTTAATTGAATACAGCACATAAATGGGTAACGCTTATCAATTCAGAAAATCTATACCGACTAGCAAGGTACAAATAAAGCATTAATTTTTTTGTTGTTTTTCGAGCGCCTTAATACGCTGATGTATAGCGTCAAGCTGAGTAAACCTAACCGCACTTTTACGCCAAGTGCTTAGCTCTTGTGTCCCCGTGCCTGACGAATAAGTACCGGCTTGTTTTATAGAACCCGTTACTTTAGTCATTCCCATCAGTGACACTTTATTGGCAATGGTGATATGGCCAGTAATACATACACCACCAGCAATAGTGCAATACTCGCCTATTGTTGTACTGCCTGCCACACCTACACAGCCAGCAATAGCTGTACCACGACCAACAACAACGTTATGGGCTAAATGCACTTGGTTATCAATAATAACGTCATCGTTAATCACCGTATTATCAAGCGCGCCTCTATCAATCACTGTATTAGCGCCAATTTCAACGCGGTCTCCAATAATTACCGAACCTAGCTGGGCTATTTTTTGCCAACGGTGGCCACCCTCTTCTTGAGGATTACTATGAAAATCAGGCGCATAACCAAAACCGTCAGAACCAATAACCGTACCTGAATCTATGCGCACATCATTACCAAGAACAACCGCATAAGCAATATTGGTATTCGCCATTAAAGTCACATTGTCGCCAATAGTTGCTGCCGCCTCTACAACACTGTTAGGGCCAATACAAACGTTGCGACCAATGTTCGCAAAATCCATGATGACCACGCCAGGAGCAATACAGGCTCCCTCAGCAATCGTCGCAGTAGCGGCAATAACGGCTGAAGGATGGATGCCTTGAGCGGGTTTTGGACGCAAATCAAAAACGTGACTGAGTTGAGCAAAAGCTAAATAGGGATTGGGGTGCACTAAACAGTGTACAGGACAATCGGCAACAGAATCTGGCGATACAATTACCGCCGCAGCCAAAGTTGCTATCAAATCAGCATGGTGCTTAACACCCGTACAAAATGAAAGCTCTGTTTTTTCGGCAGAAGCCAGAGGCGCAATACCGCTTACATATATATCAGCGGCATCGGTCACTCCGTCACGCAAAATAATCTCGGCGCTTAGCAATTCAGCTAGCGCCTTTAAAGTATAGGTCGACGTGCTATTCACAATACAACTCGACATAAACTATTTTTATTTTCGCTTTCAGTGTGACGATTCATAACTCGCTCATCGATTACTGCTATGAAAAAACGCTATTTTATTTGATTTAATCTTTCAGTCACTTGTGCTGAAATATCGTAAGAACTGTCAGCATGTAAAACAACACCGGTATCAGCGCGAATTAACATTCCAATACCCTGCTCTTCAACAAGATTTTGCAATACGCGAGTCAGGTTTTGCGCTTGCTCTTCCATAGAACGCTCTGCCCATTCTTTTTGAGCCTGCTGCAATTTAGACGCAATGTAGTTGCGGTCTTTTTGCTTTTCAACAATACGCTTTTCTTCGTCTTCACGTTTTTGAGCACTCATGACAGCTCGGTCTTTTTGGTAAGCCTCAACCATTGCTTTAAGCTCGGCTTCTAAAGACTCAATAGACGCCATATTGCTTTTAAAATCATCCTGCTTTTTTAAATCGGCAAATTGTGACTGTGCTAACTCAGTTTGCAATACAGCAATTCGAACATCCACAACAGCAATCTTAGAAGCTGCTGCCTCTTCCGCTGTTGATGATGCAGACATCGATAGTAATAAGGCAGCAAAAGCAACAGCTCGAATCAAACAGTTTTTACCAAAAAAATAGTTTTTCACAATCATTCTCCAACTAAACAAAAAAAATAAAAAAATCCCTAGAACGTACGATATTCATAAACCTAAAATAGCACTTAAAACGCTCGGCCTAATGAAAACTGGAAGACTTCGCGCTCGTCAATATCATTATGCTGGAACGGTTTACCAAGACTAAATGATAACGGGCCAAACCCTGACAACCAAGTAACCGCTACGCCTGCAGATGTGCGCAGCTCAGCAACATCAAAGTCCGTACAGTTCAGCTGCCCCGACCGGCAGTTATCTGAAAACACATTACCGTAATCATAAAACAAAACGGCACGAACCGAACGTTGATCTTTTAAGAACGGCAAAGGTAGTAATAATTCAACACTACCCTCGAGTAAAAAATTTCCACCAAATGGGTCTGGTGTAGGATCAATAGGCGAACCAACTAAATCACCTTCAAAGTCTGGCGTTCTAGCCGACGTACTTCTTGGCCCTAAAGTATTACTTTCGAACCCTCTTACAGAGCCAAAACCACCAGCAAGAAAATGCTCAAAGAAAGGTAATTCGTCAGTATCACCTAGACCATCGCCATAACCTACTTCACCGCGAAAACGGAAGGTTAATGGACCTACAGGCACAAAGTATTGGGTGTCAAAGGTTGCACGAAAATACTCTATCTCGCTGCCTGGCACAGTCACTTCTAATGAAATATTATTTGAATGACCACGATCCGCTAAAATACCTCGGTTCAATGTTGACTCACGCCAGCTACCATTCAACAAAAATACGCCAAAGTTATCACCGTATTTATCGACAAAACCTACTTCATCAAAATCATTGATATTCGATGTTGGCGGCATACTTGGCGTGCGCTTTATTTCTTGTACCGCTGCAAAACCGGCTTCAATTTCTGTATTGGTGTAACCAAAACTAAAACGCAACGATTGCGTTTCGTTTATTGGGTAACCAAAGATAACCGAGCCACCAAAACGGTTGGTACTGTAGCTAGCAACATTTATTTCATCAAAATTTGTTTCGCTAAAAAACAAATTAAAACCACGACTCACACCATCTTCAGTGTAATAAGGATTAATATAATTAAGCCCATAGGTGGTTCTAAATCGGCTTCGGTTAGCTTGAACACCTACCTGCTTGCCCGAACCTAAAAAGTTATTCTGCTGAAAATCCGCACCAAAAATTAAGCCGACATCTTGAGAGAAGCCCAACGACGCCGAAACACTGCCCGAAGATTGTTCTTCAACACGGTACCGCACATCAATTAAATCATCGACACCTGGTACCTCTGTGGTTTCAACTTTAGCTTCCTTAAAGAAACCAAGACGCTCTAAACGAACACGGGACAACTCAATTAAGTTAGTTGAGGCAAGCCCACCTTCCATTTGACGCATCTCTCTGCGCAGTACTTCATCGGCAGTTTTATAGTTGCCTTCAAACTCTATGCTTCGTACATAGGTTCTTTTATCCGGATCAACAAAAAAGGTAAGGTCAACACTTTTATCTTCTTCGTTAACTTCTGGAATACTGCTTATTTCGGCAAAAGCATAACCTTCGTTACCCATAATACGCTTCATGAGTTCTTCGGTACGCGTTACTAAAGACTGAGAAAAGGTTTTGCCTTTTGATAACAAAAATACACGCTCTAGGGTATCGGCCTGATCTTTAACATCACCCGCCAACTGCACATTGTTAATTTTAAACTGCTCACCTTCATCAACATTAATCGTAATGTATACAGAATCTTTTGTTGGCCCAACCGATACTTGCGTAGATCGCATTGCAAACTGAATATAACCACGATTTAAGTAGTAGTCATTAATAGTTTCAAGGTCGCCAGACAGCTTTTCGCGGGCATATTTTTTACGGCCTTTAAAACCATTAAAAAAGCCGCGATCTTTAAGCTCCATTAACTCACGCAGATGTTTATCATCATAAACTTCATTGCCTACAATATTTATTTGCTTAATTTTGGCAACGCTACCTTCATCAACAAAAATATCAACCGCTACGCGATTACGCGGCTTAGCTATAATGTCAGTAGTAATTTCAGCATCGTAACGACCTTGCGCGCCATACTGTCTTGCCAGCTCTCGACGCATACCCTCTAGCGTTGCACGTTGAAAAACTCGCCCCTCAGCCATGCCTTGATCACGTAAACCATCAAGTAGCGCTTCGGTTTCAATGGCTTTGTTACCATCAATATTAATTTCACTAATTGAAGGCCGCTCTTGTAAACCTACAATCAGTACACCTGCATCTATACCAATTTCAATATTCTGAAAGTTACCCGTGGCGAAAATGGCACGCGATGCCGCTGCGACTTGACGACTATCGACAGTCTGACCAATGTTAATAGGCAGTACGGCAAAAACAGAATCGGCACTGACGCGCTGCAAACCTTCTATACGAATATCATTAATCGTATCTTGCGCGAAAGAATACGTACTCACTAATAAAGCCACGACGCAAATAAACGGTGAAGTTACTAGATGAAATCCTTTGAAACTGAAAGTATGTCTACGGCAAAAAGAAAGCAAAATAGTTATAACCTAAAAGTGTGATATATCGTTATAAAGCGCGAGCGCCATTATACTCAAAATTAGCACCAACCCCAGCTGCTGCCCCCATATTTGTAAACGCTCTGATACCGGCTTGCGACTAACAGCCTCTACGGCTATGTACATTAAATGACCGCCATCAAGCACCGGTATGGGGAGTAGATTTAACACGCCAAGACTAATGCTTAGCAAGGCCAAAAATTCCATATACGGGATAAACCCAGAACTCGCTGTGGCTGAGGCCATTTTCGCAATACTCACAGGGCCACTTAAACTTGAGGTGGATATAAGCCCCATTAACATCTTTTTAATTGAGCTAAAAGTAAATGCAATTAACTCCCCAGTGCGGATAACCCCCTGCTGGAGGGCCTCAACTGGCCCATAACGTTGGACAACCCTCATAGAGGCTGGCAATTCAACGGGCGCAGCTTGTACGCCTATCCGGCCTTGCTTATCACCGTTTTCGAGTGTTATTTCCCCTGTATCAACAACAGCAGTCACTAACTGGTTATCACGTAATAGTGACACATCAATTGGCTGCGAGGGCCGCACTTTAATCAGCTCAACCGCTGCTCGCCAGTCATCTACGACAACGCCATTAATGGCTGTAATGCTATCACCCGCCAATATACCCGCTAAATCCGCTGGTCCACCCTCAACAACACGCTCAATTAACGCCGGCATATCGGGATAAAAAAAGCCAAAACCAAGAGAAGAGTAAAAGTCAGGACGATCATCGCCCGCCAACCAATTATTAATCGGCAATGAAGCCTGATAAACCGCAGTGCTGTCTGGGTACTTCAAGTCAAAATCTATGGTCCCAGTTTCGCCAATGCGATTAATTAACTGCATGTGTAAGCGATATTGAGTAGGCGTTGGCTCGCCATCAACGGCGACAATGGTTTGACCGCGCTCAAAACCGGCATGATAAGCGGCTGAATCGTCTGCTACATCACCGACAACCGGCAGGCGCCCAGAAACACCCAGCATGTTAATAAGCGCATAAACTAAGACAGCCAAAATAAAGTTGGTGATTGGCCCAGCAGCAATAATTGCAGCACGAGCTAATTTTGACTGACGGTTAAAGCTGAATGCTTGCTGATCGCTGGGCACTGAACCTTCACGTTCATCGAGAAAGCGCACATAACCACCCAGCGGCAGTGCGGCAATAACCCACTCAGTGCCGTTTTTATCGGTTATGCGCCATAGCGAAGGACCAAACCCCACCGAAAACGTGAGTGCTTTTACGCCACAACGACGACCTACCCAGTAATGACCGTATTCATGAACAGTCACCAAAATAGCTAAGGTAAGAATAAAGTAGCCGATAGTCGCAAGTGCCATGCTAGTTAACACCTCTACCGGCTATATAGGTTCTAAAAGCTCTTACAGGGCAAGAGTTCGCTAAAGAGCCACTAAAAAAAGAAGCAAAACGATGAATAGGATTGAACACTAAAATAAGCTGTACTCCCATGCTCATCATGATGAAAAAACCTGTTGAACAGCCTGGCAACAATGCTTTGCCACTTCCCGCGCCTGAAAATCAATTGCTTGGATAGCATCAAGCGTCATCGGTTCCTCAAACGGTATTTTTTCAAGGCTCTGCTTTACAACCTCAATAATGGCAGTAAAAGGAATCTCTTCCTGTAAAAAAGCCTCAACGGCGATCTCATTAGCCGCATTTAAAACAATCGGCGCGCTACCGCCCGCTTCTGCCGCTTGCCTAGCCATTTGTAAGGCCGGAAAACGCATATCGTCTGGCGCTTCAAATGTTAAGTCATTCATCTGGTTCCAATTTAAGCTGTCGACACCCGACTCAATTCTTTTTGGCCAAGCTAATGCATTGGCAATAGGCGTACGCATATCGGGGTGACCCATTTGGGCGAGTACCGACCCATCGGCATACTCAACCATAGAATGAATAACACTTTGTGGGTGCAGCACAATCTCAATATCGTCGGGTGAGCAATTAAATAACCAACAGGCCTCAATTAACTCGAGACCTTTATTCATCATGGTTGAGGAATCAACCGAGATTTTTTTACCCATTGACCAATTAGGATGAGCACAGGCTTGAGCAGGACTCACTGTAGCAAAAGCATTCATCGCTAAGCTGCGAAAAGGACCGCCAGAACCTGTAAGTAAAATTTTACGTATACCCTTACTGACAACGCTTTGCTCCGCATTAACGGCCGAATCGGCCGCTGGCATACATTGAAAAATTGCATTGTGCTCGCTATCAATTGGCAGCAACACAGCACCTGATCTTTTAACGGCCTGCATAAACAAAGCTCCGGCCATTACTAGCGATTCTTTATTAGCCAGTAAAACTTTTTTACCTGCATTAACAGCCGCTAAGGTTGACTGTAAACCCGCAGCGCCAACAATCGACGCCATAACAATATCAACCTGCTCATGAGCGGCAATAAAATCAAGACCTTCACTGCCCTGTAATAGCTGGGTTGATAAACCCTTTTTACGCAGCGATTGCTCTAACCATTCGGCTTGTTCTGAACTTCGTAATACAGCGTACTTCGGCTGCCACTTTTCACACTGACTTAACAACAAATCTGCACGACTATTAGCAGAGAGCGCAAATACATTAAATTGCTCTGCATGAAGCGCTAAAACCTGTAAAGTGCTTTGACCAATAGAACCAGTGCTTCCTAAAATAGACACCGACTGCGGCACCGCAAGAGTTAACGATTGATCTTTTTTATTTGCAGTATTCAAGCGTGAACTACCAACCCTGAAGCATAAAAATAAATGCGAATACAGGCAGCGCTGCCACCAAACCATCTAGGCGATCTAAAATACCACCATGGCCCGGTAGGATGCTACCACTGTCTTTTAGGCCGCAGCCACGTTTTAATATGCTCTCAAATAAATCACCCAATACCGAAACGGCTGCAAGAAGCGCAGTGACGAACAGTAAAATATCCAACGAAGGCAGCGGACTTTGTTTGGCCAATGAAAAATAAACAAACAAACCCAATGCGAATAATTGCGAGACGACTAAGCCACCAGCAAAACCCTCCCAGGTCTTACCAGGACTCACCGCTGGCGCAAGTTTGCGAGAACCGAATAACTTGCCAAAAAAGTAAGCACCTATGTCCGCAGCAGCCACTACAGCAACGACATAAAGTACCCAGAATTGCCCGCCCTCTTGATGACGCAAATAAAGCAAGGAAGCCCATGCAACTAATAGTAAAATCACACCCATTAACAGTCGCGTTATTTTTGCTTTTAAAAATCGCTGACTGCCGGGATAGCCCAGCAACACTGCAAACATGCAAAACCAAAAAGCAATACCAACAGAAAACAAAGCAAGCAAAAGGTTTTGGCTAACAACACCTTTAATAACAGCAAATTCTACAAAACCTGTTGCTGATGCAACAAGCAGCATTAAGATACCGTTAGCAGCAACAAATAAAACGGGCTGATAAACTTTTTTGAGCTCTGCGAAAGCGGCCCACTCCCAAGAAGCCATAGCTAATGCAAAAAAACAAAAGCCAATAAAAACTAAAGGAGACGTCGCAAACAGCGTGACTAAGAATACAGCAGCAAGGATAATGGCAGTAACGAGTCTATACATTAACATATTAGCTCTGCCCTGATGATTTCATACGAGCATCTTGGGATACTTCAACCTGCTCAGAGGTCATTCCAAAACGACGCTGGCGAGAAGAAAAAGCGGCGACTGCCTTTTCCATTTCTTTTTCGTCAAAGTCCGGCCAAAAACATTCGGTAAAATAAAGTTCAGCGTATGAAAGCTGCCATAAAATAAAATTGCTAACCCTGTACTCACCACCCGTACGCACACACAAATCAGGTTTCGGCAAATCATGAAGCGCCAAATGGCTCTCGATTAAAGTTTCATTAATTTGCTCTGGCGCAATCTCTCCGGCGGCAACAGCTGTAGCAATTTTCGTTGTCGCATTGCTAATATCCCATTGGCCACCATAGTCAACGGCCAAAACCAAGGTGCTAACAGTATTCGACTTAGTCAGCGATTCAGCCAATGTCATTTGCTCAACAATATCGTCATTTAATCGGTCTCGCCTACCAATAAAGCGAATACATACGCCTTTTTTATGCAGCGAGCTTACTTCACGCTTTAAATAACTAAGAAACAAACTCATTAACGCGCCAACTTCTTCTGCCGGACGCTGCCAATTCTCACTACTAAAAGCAAAGAGTGTTAGGGCTTTTACATTATGCCTTTCACAAACCGCAAGCACGCTTCTAATCGCTTCAACACCGGCTTTATGACCTATTATACCCGGTAAAAAACGTTTCTTAGCCCAACGGTTATTGCCATCCATAATAATGGCTACATGCTTAGGCGTGACCGGTCCATTCGATAAATCGTCAGTTAACTCAGAAGAAGAGGTACGCAAAAAAGACCCATCGATAGTCGATGGGTCGCTTGCGGAATCTGAGGATTTAAATTTCATAAAATAAAGTGGCCACAATTTAAAAAGACAATAATGTCAATTTAAAAATCACTATATCTCTAGCAGATCGGCTTCTTTTACTTTCAAAGCCTCATCCACTTTTGCGATATATTTATCAGTGATTTTCTGCACATCATCTTGAGCCTTGCGCTCTTGATCTTCAGAAATTTCTTTAGCTTTTAAGAGTTCTTTAATATCCGCTAAAACATCACGGCGAATGTTTCTTGCCGATATTCTTGAAGTTTCTGCCTCTTTACGCGCTTGCTTAATATAACCTTTACGTGTCTCTTCTGTAAGCGCCGGCATAGGCACACGAATAACCGCTCCTGCGGTCACAGGATTTAAACCTAGGTCCGACTTCATAATGGCTTTTTCAACATCGGGTACCATTTGTTTTTCCCATGGCGTTACCGATAGCATACGCGCATCTTCAACCGAAATATTAGCCACCTGACTCAGTGGCGTAACCGAGCCATAGTAATCGACTCTTACGCCTTCTAAAATACTTGGGTGAGCTCGACCCGTTCTAATTTTATTAAACGCGCCCGCTAGTGCATCAACTGCTTTCTGCATACGATCTTCAGCATCTTGTTTGAATTCTTCTAGCACTTTTCACCTCTTAGCTGTATTTAAAACCAAAATAGTATTAGCAACGTTATCTGGCACTTAATTTGCCCTAAACAATATACGACTATTGTATCAATGTGCCTTCATCTGCGCCCACTACAATATTCACAAGTGCACCTGTCTTTTCCATCTCAAATACCCGAACGGGCATCCTGTGATCACGGCAAAGGCAAATAGCGGTTAAATCCATAACACCTAGCTTACGATCAAGCACATCGTCATAGGTTAAACTGTCGTATTTAACTGCGCCTGGGTTTTTCATTGGGTCAGAATCATAAACGCCGTCGACTTTGGTCGCTTTAATCATTAACTCTGCACCCACCTCAATCGCTCTTAAAGCCGCAGCAGAATCGGTAGTAAAAAACGGATTGCCCGTACCCGCAGAAAAAATAACCACATCACCTTGTTCTAAACAGCGAACGGCCGAACGTCGATCATAGCGATCGACAACACCGCTCATTGGAATCGCCGACATCGCTGTAGTAGGAATGTTAGATCGCTCTAACGCATCGCGCATGGCCAATGCATTCATGGTTGTTGCCAACATACCCATATGATCGCCAGTTACCCGATCAAGACCTGCCGCGCTTAGCTCTGCACCGCGAAATAAATTACCACCACCAATGACCAAGCCAACCTGTATGCCAATGCCGACCAACTGACCAATTTCTAATGCCATACGATCCAAGACGCGAGGATCGATACCAAAATCTCCTGCGCCCTGCAAAGCCTCACCGCTTAACTTAAGGAGTATTCGTTTGTATTTTTTGTCCGTTGTCGCAGTAGTCATAGTGTGGCTCCCACCAAAGCGTTAGATGATCATATAGCTTATATTAGTCATGAAAAATTGCGTTAAAAAGCAGACTAAACAAAGCTGCCCTAGTACACAATGAATAGATACAAAAAAGGGCGCAAAGCGCCCTTTTTATTAAACACCTGTTAGGATGTTTGTTTTACCTGGGCTGCAACTTCAGCCGCAAAATCCACCTCTTCGACCTCAATACCTTCACCCACTTCAAAACGAGTGAAACCATTAACATCGGCGCCAGCATTCTTTAATAGCTGACCAATTTTTAAATCGGGATCTTTAACAAAAGGCTGCTCGGTTAGTGAGCTCTCGGCTAAAAATTTACGCACACGCCCTTCTACCATTTTAGCAATAATGTCTGCAGGCTTACCGCTATCTTCAGCTTGCGCAATATAAATAGCACGCTCTTTTTCAAGTAACTCAGCAGGCATTTCTTCTGGCTTAGCTACTTGAGGGTTAACCGCTGCAACATGCATTGCAACATCTTTCGATAACTCTTCGTCGCCAGCAGTTAAACTTGCTAGTACAGCAATTTTACCATTGCCATGAACATAAGCACCAACGTTAGCGCCCTCAACAATAACTGCACGACGTACAGAAATGTTTTCACCAATTTTTTGTACTAGCGCTTGACGCTTGTCTTCTAATCCTGCAGCCAAAAGCGCTTCGACATCTGTGCTTTTGCTGGCGAAAACAGCTTCAACAACTTCACCAACAAAGCTTAAAAAGTTTTCATCACGTGCAGCAAAGTCAGTTTCGCTATTCACTTCAACCAAAATACCTGCACTGCGGTCATCAGCTACTTTAACGGCTACTGCGCCTTCAGCTGCTGTACGACCTGCTTTTTTAGCCGCTTTCATGCCGCTTGATTTACGCATTTCCTCAATTGCCGCTTCAATATCGCCGCCAGCTTCAGTTAATGCTTTTTTACACTCCATCATGCCTAAGCCGGTTCTATCACGCAGCTCTTTAACCATGGTCGCTTTTATTTGAGCCATCGTTCTTCTCTCCAAATCGGTTCATATTTTGTTAATGCTTTTGTTCTTTGCTAACAACATTAAACAAAACGCTAAATAAAATTTTACTGAGGTAAACCTTGAAAAAGGGAGCTAGGCTCCCTTTTTCAAATGCTTAATACTCTATCTGTAAAGACTTAAATTAGTCTTCTTTTTTTTCAGTAGCTTCAACAGCTGCTTCTGCTGCAGGCTCTGCCGCAACTTCTACAAACTCGTCTTTAGCAACAAAAGCTGCCGCCACACTATCTGCCGCTAAACAAGCATCAGCCATTCTGCTGACATAAAGCTTAACCGCGCGAATAGCATCATCATTACCTGGAATAACGTAATCAATGCCATCAGGGTTGCTATTGCTATCAACAATACCAATAACTGGGATGCCCAATTTATTCGCTTCGGTGATTGCAATGCGCTCATGATCAACATCAACAACAAATAATGCATCCGGTAGACCTGACATATCCTTAATACCACCAATGCTCTTCTCTAACTTCTCTTTAGTCCGACGACGCATTAACGCCTCTTTCTTAGTAAGCTTATCGAAGGTGCCGTCTTTTTCTTGAGCGGCCAAATCACGGTAGCGTTTAATTGAAGCGCGAATAGTTTTGTAATTCGTCAACATACCGCCTAACCAGCGATGGCTAACGTAAGGCATATTGCAGCGTTCGGCTTCTTCTTTGATGATCTTACCTGCAGCACGCTTAGTGCCAACAAATAAAATCTTATTCTTGCTTGAGGCCAGTCTTTCTACAAAGCCAAGTGCTTCGTTTAAAGCTGGAACAGTTTGCTCTAAATTGATGATATGAATCTTATTGCGCGCACCAAAAATAAAAGGTGCCATTTTAGGGTTCCAGTAACGGCTTTGATGGCCGAAATGAACACCTGCCTGCAACAGCTCACGCATGCTAACAGTAGTTGCCATAATTATATTTCCTGTAGTTCGGGTTAAGCCTCCACCCATCCCATTAACCCAACCAGCATTCACTCAATTAATCGCTTAGTTTGTATCTTTTTAATTAGAAACTAGTAATAAACGGTTAATCTGTGTTGCCAGCACCCTGAGCAATGTGTCGATAAGTGTGCGACATTAGTTTATATTTCAATGATTTAGCTGCGAAAGTTATACTGATAGGTAAACCTAATAGCGAATTTTAAAACAGCTAAAACACCCTCTTTTGGGAGCTCCCAAAAAATAGGCGCGTCTTTATAACATAAGCTGAACTTTTATCAAAGCATTCAATCGCTTAACAGACAATTACTACAAAGTGAGGGGGGTAAAACAAAGGAATATGGACAGCAAATAAGGGTAGGACCTAGCCAGAATAGCTAAGTATTGGGCTCAGGCTGAATATCGCTCTTCAGCCACTTTCTACGCCACTTTCTCGCAGCAACACCATTAGCTCTACTTCGGCACGTGACAAATCGCTTTTTTCAACCACTTGATCAACCGATAAGCCTTGGGCAACCAAACTAGCGGCATCGGTATAAGATTGATTACTGGACTGCTGCTTGAATTGGGCTTGATCACTAACAACCGACTTAAGCTGCCTTTCTGCATCGACTAGCCGACGCCCAATACCTTGAGCACCATCATCAAAAATAGACAAGTTTCGCTTTAACTGCTCAAGCTCGGTATTCATATTGTCTAGCCGACGCTTGTAACGAGCTAATAATAGCGCCCCCGCCAACACAACCAACAGCAAGGCAACAACTATAGCGCCAAACAATAATGAATCGCTCATGTACCCTCTCCGTCATCGCCCATTAAAATAGCATCGGCCATCATCTGACGATTAAGAAGGTCGATATCGATTAATGCGCACATTTTATCGACCACCGTACCCGCTAACCACTCACGGCGAGTATGCTCGCTACGCCAACGCACATTCTGAGGACTTAAAGCTATTTCGCCACCAATAGAATCAACGGCAATAGACCAGTCACAATTCTTTAACGTTAGAACATAACGATAAGACTCTTTCATTGCGTTATCGTAGCGTTCGGGCATAACTAAACGCGCCGTATCAAGCACTGCAAAAGACTGCGACTCATCGTCACCATGATTAACCTTTATTTGACCTAAAACCAAAGCACCCTGAACAACCGAATTAGCCGGAGCAGCTGCCTGAACCGATGAGGGTAGCAGATCTAATGGCTGCATACCGTCAATAAAGTGGACGGGCACCGCCAGCTTTAAACCGGAAACGTTAAAAGCCAAACAACGAAAACCCTGCCGGCCCCAAGCGGGACGATTATCGACTTTGACCGCATCGGTGACGGCACCTACTTTAGAGCGACCGCGACGCTGAGCTGCCTCTAACTGCTTTAAAAAGGGATTATTGTGCGGTATATCTACCGAGGAGGCATCACTATCAAGCTCAATCCTATCAGGATCAACGCTATCCAAGTCATTACAAGTGGCAGCAGCTTTTTCATTAACAATGGGAATATCAGCAACCAGCTTATCGGCATTTAGAGCAGGGTCTGAACTAGCAGCACTAGCAGTTGACTCGACGGTAGTCGCCGAGTCAATTAAGAGCGACTCGATATAAGCCTGCACAGCTAAATCTGAGTCTTCATTGGTTGGTAAGGTGGCTTGCTGTGGACGCAAAATAGTTTCTGACCTTTTAGCTACAAACTACACGCTTGAGTGCATGTTAAGCGGTTAGTTTTTTATCGCGCTGCACTTGCTCTTCGAGCAAATAGTTCAGCAGTTGACGGTAAGCTCTTATACCACGACTATCGGGGTCGTGTTGCGATGGCACCTTGCCAAGCTTACTCGCATCTCGAAGGCGCGTATCTACAGGTATCGCCGCACGCCATAGGTATTCGCTATATTGTTTACGCAGCGTATTCAACGACGATACTGAAGCTTGGGTGCGACGATCAAACATGGTTGGCACCACAGTAAAGGACAATGGTTGAGGGCGGGCTTTTTGCACCATTTCCATGGTTCGGGTCATGCGCTCCAAGCCCTTTAACGCCAAGAATTCAGTTTGCACCGGCACAACCAGCTTTTCACAGGCCGCGAGGGCATTAATCATTAAAACACCAAGCACCGGAGGGCAATCAAGCAGCACATAATCAAACTTACCGTCAATGGCTTGCATGGCTTTATTGACGCGTAAACCCATACCATCTTTGCCGGTCATCTGCCGTTCTACCGTAGCCAATGCTGGTGACGTTGGCATTAACGATAAACCGGATACCGAAGTACCTGTTATTAATGACAGCACATCTTCGCCCTTAATATTGGCTTCGCCCTGAAATAATTGATAACTACTGGCGTTAAGTGAATCGGGGTCATAACCAAAATAGCTGGTTAAAGAACCGTGCGGATCGAGATCAATAAGCAGCACTTTATGTCCCTGCTCGGCCAGCAAGCCGCCAAGACTTACTGTCGATGTCGTTTTACCCACACCGCCTTTTTGATTGGCTATAGCCCATACTCGCACTAGATCACTCCCGTTATCTACTCAATACTTTATTGCTATTTGTGGCTTTTAGAATAAGCCTTACAACTGGTCTTTTTAGCCAGCTTATTTGGTTCACGATTTTTACACTTAGGTCTATGGGTTTAAATTGCATTAACCGGCAAGGCTTTATATAAAAATGGCTTATAAAACATTGCTTGCTCGCCAAAAATGACCAACAAAAAACAATAAGAAACACACATTAAGAAGATAACCGTGATGGTTTGACAGTGTCTTACAGACAGCAGTGAAGTTCAAGAAAAATAGCTGACAATACACATAAAACTTGTATCATTTAAGGATTATTCTAAAGGAGGTAAAAGGAGCAATAAAACAGGCTATAAAACAACCTAGCGGATGAAGCTGACGGTTAATTTAAAATTAATCGTTGTCGCGAGTAAAAAGTAAGGCACCATTGTCCAGCTCGACCTGCTTGACTCCTTCAACCGAATCGCCAGCTGAAAGCGACGTATCCGACTTGTCGCTAACGGGCCTGCTAGTGTCGCTCTGATTAGACCGGCTGGCGCTAGGTTGACGCAACCGTTGCAACCAGGCCTCAGCTTGCGCTCTAGCACTTTTTTCAAGCCCTTTAACAGAACCACTATTTGCATCAGGATGAGCCGAAAGAGAATCAGTAGACACATGATCAATTTGTGAAGCGTTAGGCCTTAACTCCTCTCGTGTCGATACCATTAAAACAATACGACGGTTTCGCGCACGACCAGATTCTGTTTGGTTACTAGCAATAGGTTGATGCTCACCATAACCCACTGCTGCAAGACGATGCGGGTGAACACCTTGCGACTCCATTAAACGCACTACTGCCGTGGCGCGCGCCGTTGAAAGCTCCCAATTGGAACTAAACAAGCGGTTTTTAATCGGCACATTATCGGTAAAACCTTCGACGCGAATAACATTATTATAGGCTGCCATTGCGGAACTTAGCTCGCCAATAATGGCTTCGGCGGGACGACTTAACACTGCGTCCCCACTACTAAATAATATCGCCGACTGTAACTCAATTTGCAACCAGCGCTCATCACCTGTCACAGTAATAAACTCATCTTCAATTAATGACTCAAAGCTCTTATCTAACTGCTCCGTTATACGAGTAAAAAATTCTGGCACATCATTAGCATCATTACCCGACGAACTGTCTCGTACAGGCATGGCATCGGAATAACCAGATAAGTTGAATGCCTCACTAAAGGTTTCGGTAAGAACACGATATTTTTCTTCTGAGACTTGCGATATAGAATACATGACCACAAAAAAAGCCATTAATAACGTCATAAAGTCGGCATAAGAAACCAGCCAGCGATCATGGTTAACTGTATCATCAGGATCTACGGCATCAGCTCTAGACATAGAGCGGTAACCGCTTTGATATATGGACCTACGCAAACTTATTTTGCTCTATTTTATTTTGCATGACTTACTCCTAAAAACCCTTGCTCAACATTTTTATTTTTTTACTCAGCGCTTTTTATCCAACTCATTATGCAATTCATATTATGCAGCTCATTAGGTAACTCGCTAACCAACCCATCACTCACTCCATGACTCAAGCCAGTATGTCATTAGGCGTCTTCGTAGAAACCTTTAAGCTTTTCGCCAATCGATCGTGGGTTTTCACCTTCGGCAATCGCCAATAAACCTTCAATTAACATTTCTCTAACATGTGACTCATGTCGCGCATAGGCGCGTAATTTATTAGCAATGGGAATAAAAAATAAGTTAGCAATGCCCACCCCATAAATGGTTGACACAAAGGCTACCGCTATTCCGCTGCCTAGCATGCTAGGGTCAGCGAGGTTACCCATAACGTGGATTAAACCCATTACCGCACCAATAATACCGATAGTTGGCGCATAACCTCCCATAGCATCGTATACCTTTGCTGCCTCTAGATTACGGCGCTCACGACTGGTTAACTCGAGCTCCATATAAATTCGAATTTGTTCGGGCTCTTTACCGTCAACCAATAACTGTAAACCCTTGCGGGCATATTGATTAGGCTCATTAACTGCCATTTTTTCAAGACCAAGTAAGCCATTGCGTCTAGCGGTACTTGCCCAATCTAAAATCTTTAAAAGTGATATTTCAAAATCATCTCTTGGCGGTTTAATAACCCAAATAAACATTCGCATAGCCCGTACAAATATCGACTTAGGTGTTTGCAAGGCTGCAGCACCTAAAGTACCACCAAGAACAATAAGTGCTGCAGGCCCATTAACCAAAGCGTTAACATGACCGCCCTCAAGGAAGTTGCCACCAATAATGGCAGCAAAACCGAGTATTACACCAATAAGACTTAGGATATCCACGTATTATTATCCGCGCTTTTAATTAATTACCGGGACTAGCCGGTGACTGAGAATCGCTATTATCAACCACTAATGTTAAATGGGTTGCTGCGCGCTTATTTTTTCTTATCAATGAATTTTTCGAGTTCTTATTGGGGCTATTAGAGCCTTTAGCTGAATCATTAGAGCCGTTAGCTGAATCATTAGAGCCAAAACAGAGACTTTCGCTGGCTGCAGCTGACGAGTACAAGCTAGGCACATCACTGGCCGCCAACATACGCTCAAAAGCAGCATCAGCAAGGTCAGCCTGATCACGTCGCATTTCAACCACATTTAAAGCTTTGAACCGACGCTCATTGCCCTTATTAATTAATGAGCGTGCCTGCATAAGCAAAGTATGGGCTTCAATGAGTAAACGCTGGTTATCTGATTGAATAGACGTCTCAAGCTGATTCAGATACTCAGTCAGTGTTAATGGACTTGCACTTAAGGTCTTCAGCGTCTGTTCAACGTCGGTAATGGATTCAGCCGCAGCATCGATGGCATCGCTGTGCCGGCAATAGCCCAGCACTGCCACAGCACGTACCAGCCTTTTAAGCTGACGTAAAAGCTGGCTGCGATGCCATTGATCCGACTGTGTAACTAATTTATCCATACCCAAACCTGATTCTCAAACTTCTAATATCCCGACCAAACCGGTTGCTTAAAAAGCGCTCAAAACGGCATAAATTCAACATTCAGCCATCAAAAATTTAATCGTTATAGGGTTTAGTCTAGAAGAAGCTAGACATCTAGCCAGTCAAGAAAGGCAATAAATTGCCTATGAATGTGGATTTATTAGCGGTTAATCAAGTAGTTTGCTGCGTAACTTGAGCGTAGCTTGACTATGGAGCTGACTGACACGTGATTCGCTCACGCCCAGTACAAGCCCAATTTCTTTAAGATTGAGCTCTTCTTGATAATATAAGCTGAGCAATAATTGATCGCGCTCGGGTAGCGATTTTATGGCATCTGCAACCTGTAAACGCTGATCATCGCTTGCAATTAACTGCTCAGGGCCATCGGCAGTATCGGCATATAATGCTGAACGAGTAAGACCTTCGTCGGTGCCGCCGTCAGCATTAGCAACGCCTATCACCTCATCAAAACTACACAACCTAGCACTCATAGAATTTCTCGCCATGTCACGATACTCTTCTAGAGAAATATCCATGACTTGCGCAACTTCGGTATCAGTAGCTACTCGACCAAGTTCGCGTTCAAGCTTTAAACTCTCTTCAGCAAGCCGGCGTGCATTACGATGTAAAGAACGTGGCGACCAATCGCCCCTACGCATTTCATCGAGCATAGCACCACGAATGCGAATGCCTGCAAAGGTTTCGAAGCTGGCACCTTTACTCACGTCATAATTACCTGCCGCTTCAAGCAAACCCTCCAAGCCCGATTGAATTAAATCGTCAACTTGAACACTATCAGGTAAACGCGCCAGCAAATGATAAGCTATACGCTTAACCAATGGGGCATGTTGCTCAACCAACAGTAAACTCTCAGCCTGACGACTGCTTTCACTATCATTATTGCTATAGGGTTGACTTATATTTGACATAAACAAAGTTGCTGTGACTAGTTGCAGGACAGCTTACATCGCAAGTGACAGCATAAAATGGAGAGACCGACAGAAGATGGTACAAATAATGTTAAATTTTTATTGTTCATTTTTAATTACCCTTACTTTACCTTATCACCATGATTACATCCGTTGCCACACACCCTTTACTGCATATTCATTACGAGATCGCCGGCTAAGATCCTTTATTGCCTTCCACTAGTTGCTCAACAAAAAACTCTAAATGTCCACTTGGTGCCGATGTTACAGGCCACTTTAACAATTGATCAGCTAAGCCATTAAAGGCTTTTGACGCATCAGATTTAGGATAAACATCCATTACTGCTTTTTGTTTTCGCACCGCTTTACGCACAGAATCATCGTAAGGTACTTCGCCTTCATAACGGAGCATGACATCTAAAAATCGATCCGTTGTCGTTAATAATCTTTGGTAAAGGGCCATGCCCTCTTTTTCTGTTCGCGTTTGGTTAGCAATAATTCGAAAAGCATTAACCCCATAATCACGGTTTAATAACTTCATTAATGCATAGGCATCAGTAATTGAAGAAGGTTCATCACAAACCACCACTAACACTTCTTGTGCTGCTCTAATAAAATTAACCACAGAGTCAGAAATTCCCGCCGCGGTATCAACAACTAACACATCAATATCATCTGACATTTCACTAAAGGCATGAATCAAGCCTGCATGCTGCTGATGAGTTAATTGCGCCATGGACTGCGTACCCGAACTGGCCGGAATAATACGAATTCCATGCGGTCCTTCAACAATCACATCGGCGAGCTCACAATCACCGGCATACACATCTTCAAGATTTCGCTCAGGCTTTAAACCTAACAAAACATCAATGTTAGCTAAACCTAAATCAGCATCAAGTAATAGCACTCGCTGCTCTCGTTGCGACAAAGCAATACTTAAATTAATTGAAATATTCGTTTTACCCACACCGCCCTTACCACCGGTAACAGCAACAACGCGAACAAAGTGCTTATTAGAAGCTAAGCCAGCCGTAGTATTCTTATTTAACAACGTTTATCCCAATTCAATATTAATAGTTAAGCAGCAATCATATACGATTTTATATCTGTGGTGGTTTTATATAAGTAACGATTCGACTCCTAACTAGTCTATCGCTATCGAGTTTATCCAGTTGCCAACACAGATGCATCCTCTGCCAGCGAGTTAATTGCTGAAACTGCTACATAGCTCTCATCCACAGAACTGATGTCGTCACTCATCTCATTAACCCTAAAGAGCTTGCTCATTAATTTTACGCGTTGAGGTCGTTGAATATACTTAGGTAGCAAACCACCTTCACTTAGATAATGGATTTTAGCCTGCTCGGTTAACAACACGGAAACTAACTCACCAATCGATTCGACTTGATCCATATGCGTTAACACACAACCAACACTGTTAGCCTGTTGATACGTCTTTATGGCGCGTGACAACCAACGACAATCACCCGTTGCCGGCAGTACCGTTAGGCTCTTAACCTGACTTAATGCAGAAAGCGCAGCTAACTGCTGAGCAGCAGCCGGATTCTCGGCCGATAAACTCGGCGTGTCAATTAACACTAAACGGCGCTTAGCACATTGCGCAATTCGCTCAGCTAAGCTATTTTCTTTATCGACATAAAAAACAGGGATACCTGTCATTGAGGAAAAGCGACTCATACGCCCTGCACTCGACTCGCTACTCGCATCATGAGAAATAATGGCAATATTTTTAGCCGAATGCTCGAGCAACCAGCGAGTTGCCAACTTAGAAATAGCCGATGACTTACCAGCACCACTCGGACCAACAAATGCAATCACACCACCGGCGGCAACAATATCATCATCGGCGAGTGGAATAATCGCCTCTATACGAATAAGGCAAAGCTGCCACGCCTGATCTACTGAGGCTTGATTATCCGCTTCGCCATAAACATTGTTATGAATATCTAAGTCATTCGTTAATGCGCGTGCAAATTCCAGCGGCAAACCCATTTTTAATATGCGGTTAATTAAAATATATTGCACGGGATTAGGCATTATAGGCTGCGCAGCAATTGCTGCTGGCGACGGGATTGGCGCTGATATTTTTTCTTCTAACATTTGCTTTACCTGCTGCAATTCTTGCTGCAAGCGCTTAAACGCCGATGCATCGCTAAACGGTGATTTTAATTCACCGATACTTTGTGCCAAGCGTGAAGCGGCAGAATGAACAGGTGGCCGCTCTTCTTCTGACTGAGACTTATCATTAGTACTTTGTCGTGGAGAAGCCGCCGCGCTAGCCGTTGACGTATTCGAGCGACGCTCCTTAGCTCGACGATCACCGGTTCTACGATCACTGTGCAGAGCAGAAAAGTTACCAGTTGATGGTTTACCGCCTGCAGGTAAAGCAATAATCTCAACGCCATTAGGTAGCTTTCTTGATGACAACAAAACAGCATCCGGGCCAAGTTCGTCGCTGAGTTTACGCAGCGCACGACTCATATCGGCAGCAATAAAGCGCTGCTCCTTTGTGCTGTTATTATTGTCTTTACTGCTCTCTTGAGCCTTTGCACTATATGATTGCATCCAATTATCCTCTTAATAGTTTAGCTAACAGCTATGTTTTAACTAACGACTATGTTTTAACTAACAACTTCATGTAAACCACTGCGCTATTACTGCCGGCTTAATACACCAGCAGGTATTTAGCCAACGGTTGCTTCAATGGTGACTTGTTTATCATCAGGAATTTCGTTGTACGACAGCACATGCAGGGCATGACTACTAAAGCGAACAAATTTAGCCAGTATTGGCCGAAGCGGCCCAGGCACTAACAATACGGCCGGGCTACCTTTTAACGCTTGTGCTTGAGCGGTTTCACTTATCGAACGTTGTAACTGTTCAGCAAGACCCGGCTCTAAAGTGACTTCGGCCCCACCATTAGCCGACGGCTTCATCAACATTTGCTCCATAGCAGGCGCCAAAGTAAATACCGACAAATTACTTTCGCTGCCATAAATTTCTTGCACAATAGACCGTGACAAAGCAGTTCTAACGGATTCTATTAGTTGGGCAGGTTCTTGATTAACCGCAGCGTTAGCCACAATGGCTTCGGCAATGGTTCTAAAATCACGTACAGGTAATTGTTCGGCCAATAAACCTTTAAGCACTTTTAACAGCACACTCATGGTTACGGTATCGGGCACCAAGGTGTCGACCAACTTAGGCGAATAACGCGCTAGGCGATCAATCATTTGCTGCACTTCTTCATGACCCAATAATTCATGCACATGTTTCTGCAACAGGGTATTCATATGAGTGGCAACCACTGTGCTTGCATCAACGACCGTATAACCCAAGGACTGCGCATGGTCTTTAATCGCATTATCTATCCACACGGCATCCAAACCAAAAGCTGGGTCTTTAACCGGCATGCCTTCAATGTTGCCAAACACTTGGCCAGGATTAATGGCCATATGTCTATCAGGATGCACTTCAGATTCAGCCAAAGTAACGCCCATTAACGAGATACGATAACCGTTAGGCGGCAGTTCTAAGTTGTCACGAATATGAACAGCTGGCACCAAAAAGCCAATCTCTTGCGATAGTTTTTTACGAATACCTTTAATGCGACCTAACAACTCTCCACTTTGGTTTTTATCAACCATAGGAATTAGCCGATACCCTACTTCTAAACCAATAATGTCGACAGGCGATACATCGTCCCAACCTAATTCACCACTTGGCGATTGTGATTGCTGCGCTTCAATTAACGCTTGAGCGCGTGATTGGTCTTCGCTAACTTGCTCATCAAGCAGTACTTTGCGCTGAATAAAAAAAGCACCTGCCGCACAAATAACACCCAGCGAGATGAATGAGAAATGCGGCATTCCGGGAATCATACCCATAACCACTAAAATACCTGCCGCTACGGTTAATGCTTTTGGCGAAGTAAACATTTGGTCAACCACTTGCTCACGCACATCGCTTTCGCTATTAACACGCGTCACCATAATGGCCGCAGCCGTAGACAGTAAAAGCGAAGGAATTTGTGCCACTAAGCCGTCACCAATGGTGAGTAAGGTATACACCTCCATGGCACGCGAAAAATCCAAATCATGCTGCAACATTCCCACACCAATACCACCCAGTATGTTAATCATTAAGATTAAAATACCCGCTATGGCATCGCCGCGTACAAATTTACTGGCACCATCCATTGCACCATAGAAATCAGCTTCACTGCCTACTTCCTGACGACGTAGCTTAGCTTCGTCTTGAGTCAAAATTCCGGCATTTAAATCGGCATCAATTGCCATTTGCTTACCCGGCATAGCATCCAACGTAAATCGCGCACTTACCTCAGAAATACGCCCTGCACCTTTAGTCACAACCACAAAGTTAATAATCATGAGAATAAGGAAAACCACTAAGCCGACCGCATAGTTACCGCCAATAACAACCTCACCAAAAGACTGAATTACTTTACCCGCTGCATCACCACCAGAATGGCCGTCCAGCAGCACAACTCGCGTAGAGGCAACGTTTAGCGCTAATCGCAGTAAGGTGGCAACCAACAAAATAGTGGGGAAAACGGCAAAATCTAACGGTCGCAATGCGTATACAGAAACCAATAGAACAACAATAGACAGCGCAATATTGAACGAAAATAAGGTATCGAGCAGAAATGGCGGAACCGGCAATGTCATCATGCCAAGCAAGGTCAACAATAATAGCGGTACGCCAATATTGCCTTGTGCGGCGGTGCTGAATCTTAAAAATGCTTGCTCTGATGCCACCGGTTAATTACTCGCGTTAGTAAGTCTATACCGCAAACATCAAGTAAGCATTTTTCTGACACTATTTTGACGCTGCGGGCGCTTTAGACATATAAATAGCAAGAACCAAACCAGTTTTTTAATTCGCATCAATAAAGCCAAACTTTCTCTAATATTGGTCAGATAAGGTAATCTTATGCAGGCAGAATGCTATTCAGCCAGATTGCCCTCTGCATCGAATTGAAGCTCGACAGGGATATCTAACTGACTATCAAGCGAGCTAGCCCTAATGGGCCCAGCTGGTTTAGGTCCAGCACGCGAAGCCGACGGACGAGCGCGTAATTGATAGATATAAGCCAAGACCTGAGCCACAGCGAGATACAACTTAGCGGGTATTTGCTCATTTATCTCGGTAGTGAAGTACACCGCCCTCGTTAATGGCGGTGAGCGTAGAATGGGAATATCGTGAGCATTGGCAATTTCACGAACCTTAATAGCAATTTCATCAGCCCCTTTAGCTAGAACCACCGGCGCACCAGCCCCCTCACTGTCGTACTTAAGCGCCACAGAGAAATGTTCGGGGTTAGTGATAACCACATCCGCATCAGGAATAGCCGCCATCATTCGAGACTGTGCCAACTCACGCTGTATCTGACGAATACGACTTTTAACCTCAGGCTTACCTTCAGAGTCTTTATGCTCATCTTTAACCTGCTGCTTGGTCATTTTTAGCTTTTGCGCGTTATCGTATATTTGAAACGGCACATCAATCGCAGCAATAATCACCGTCGCAGCACTCATACCAATAGCCGACCATATCACTATCCATGTTGAGTGGCTGACCGCCGGGATAAGCGGCTCCTGACTAATAGACAGCAAGTCAGTTTCCATTTGAAATAAAATAAGCACCGCTACACCGGCAACCAATATAAATTTAGCCAACGCTTTAAATAATTCGACCAATGCTTTCATAGAAAACATTCGCTTAAGCCCTTCAAGCGGGTTGAGCCGACTCAATTTTGGCTGAATGGGTTTAGCAGAAACAAGCCAACCACCCACACCAATAGCGCCAATCACACCGGCAAGCATAATTAAAAAAAGAATAAGGCCAACAAGATAAAAAACACTACTTAAAGAGTCACCCAATTTGGCCGACATCATATTTGGGTCCATTGCGGCATGACGGTCAAAACTAAAATTAGCTTGCATTACCGCTTGCAATCTATCGGCTAAATCGGCACCAAAAATTAAAATAGACAGCGCACCGGTCATTAACAATAACGTTGTACCCAATTCTCGCGAACGCGCCACCTGCCCATCTTCTCTGGCTTTTTCCTGCCGTTTGAGGGTGGCGTCTTCGGTCTTTTCTTGTCCGTTCTCTTCTTCTGCCATACGAATCAATCAATGTTTTTTTGACGTTTTATTATTTAAGAGCAAGAAGGAAGCCAATTCTTGCTCTGTAATTATTAGAGGGGATTTAATTCATCCGCAGTAGTTGATTCAATAAAATAAACACCTCTTTACTCAGCGCTTGGTACTGTGGCAAAAAGCCCGCTAACGCCACCCACAAAATAAAAATACCAAACAGCAAAGTGAACGGAAAACCTAAGGAAAATATATTTAATTGCGGCGCTGCACGCGTCATAACACCAAAAGCAAAGTTAACAATTAAAATAGCCGTTACTGCAGGCAGGGCTAACAATAACGCCGAGGCAAACATCCACCCACCCGCTGCTGCCAAGGTATAAATAGCACTTTGGTGAACAATACCTCCGCCAATCGGCAATAGAGTAAAGCCCTCTATCATGACTTCAAAAACCACAAGATGCCCATTAAACGAAAGGAACAACAATGTAACCAGCAACACATAAAATTGACTGACTACGGCCACAGATACACCGTTAGTTGGATCGACCATAGAGGCAAAACCCAAGCCCATTTGCATAGCCACCATTTGCCCTGCTAATACAAATATATGGAAGAACAGCTGCACTAAAAAACCCAGCACAGCGCCAATCATTAATTGCTCAATAACAAGAAAAAACATCGCCAAAGATAAAGGGTCGATAGAAGGCACTGCTGGCAACAAAGGAAAAATTAATACCGCAGCCGATAACGCCAATAATAAACGCACCCGCACTGCAACCAATTGATTACCGAATACCGGCACCACCATTAAAAAAGCGGCAATACGAAAAAACGGCAAAATAAATTGCACCAGCCAGCTTATTAGGTCTGCAGGATCAAAAACCATGACGATGGCTCAACATAAACACTTAACGTGTCAGGTAGGAAATAGTTTCAAAAATAAACGCTGAAATATCCATAAGCTCTTGCAGTATCCAAGGGCCTAAAATAATTATGGTAACCAGCGTTGCTAGTAGCCTGGGCAAAAAACTTAAGGTCTGCTCATTAATCTGCGTGGCAGCTTGAAAAACACTCACAACCAAACCCACTAGCAAACTTGGAAGAATGATAGCAGCAACCAAAACCACCACTAAAAACAGTGCCTGCCCAAAAATTTCAATAATTGACTCAGGCGTCATAAGCCATAACTCGCAGCAAGACTACCTATGACCATGGCCCAGCCATCAACCAAAACGAACAGCATAATTTTAAAGGGCAAAGAAATAATAATAGGCGACAACATCACCATACCCATTGCCATTAAGACACTGGCAACCACTAAATCTATTATTAGAAATGGCACAAACAATAAAAAACCAATTTGAAACGCCGTTTTTAATTCACTGGTTAAAAAAGCTGGCGCCAATACAAAAAACGGTAGGTCACTAGCCGCGGCTACCGGCTCAGTTGCCGAAATACGCACAAACATATCAATATCGGATTCGCGTGTCTGCGCCCGCATAAAGGCATGAATCGGCTCTGAGGCAAGTGCAACCGCTTGGCTAGAGGTGATTTCTTCTTGCATATAAGGTTGTAATGCTTGCTCATTAACCTCTTCAAAAACCGGCCGCATAATAAAAATAGTTAGAAATAAAGCCAGACCTAAAATAATTTGGTTGGAAGGTGTCTGCTGCAAACCTAACGCCTGCCGAAGAATAGCAAAGACAATAATAATGCGTGTAAAAGACGTCATCATCAGCAAAAATGACGGCAGCAATGTCAGTGCCGTCATTAACGCAAGAATTTGTAGGGTTACTGTGTAATCTTCACCGCCATCATCACGCGGCGTCATAGTAAACGCTGGAATACCCGCTACACCACTAGCTTGTGATTGCAGCGTCTCCATTGCTGCAGCAATATCATTGCTAGCGCTTGAGGGTTCTGCTTTTGACTGTGCATGTGAAAAATTGGCCACGCTAAACAACAAGACCAAACCAGCAACAAGGAATGTATGTTTAAAAAAAGTAGCGAGAAATGTAAACGTCGGCATGAATAGTTTCATTAATTTTTTCAAGCAACGTTATTTTTAGCAACCGTAGCTTTACCCAATATCTTGGCAAAACTACCTTGCAGATTAGAGTCATTAGCATCAATAACAGCGCTACCAAATGCTTGCAGTAAATTCACTCGGCCTGGCGCAACGCCTAATAGCATCTGCTCTTCGCCTACCTGAACTAACACCACTCGTTCGCGCGCACCAACGGATAACGCAGTAACAACGCGCATAGCCTGCCCTGAGCCTGCGGTTGTTAATTGCATGCGACGAATATACCAAGCAACCGCATAAATAAGCACAATGACAAAGGCTAAACTTAATATAACGTGTATCACTGACGTGCCTGTGAATACCGGCTCAACCTGTGGCGCGTTTACTTTTGTATCTTTTGTATAAACAGCAACATCAGCAATATCAGCAGCATCCGTTTCGGCAGCGTTAGC
>JBELIP010000007.1:39135-93218 GCA_042090785.1 Cellvibrionales bacterium
TAGCATTAACAACCACACCAAACAGTAAAACGGTGATTAACGTTAACGTGCCTAATAAAAAACGGGCAATCATTTTAGCTTTTTAATACGTTCAGAAGGACTAATGACATCTGTCACACGAATACCAAACTTTTCATTAACAACAACGACTTCGCCATGTGCGATTAAAGTGCCGTTAACCAATACGTCTAACGGTTCGCCCGCCAAACGCTCTAACTCAATCACTGAGCCTTGATTTAGTTGCAATAAATTTCTAATCGTAATTTGTGTTGAGCCAACTTCCATAGCAATTTTAACGGGAATATCTAGTACAACAGCAAGGTCAGGGTTATCTGTTATACCGCCTTCGCTATTATTATCGCCATCTAATTCACTTAACACGGCTGCGGCAGGGTCATCAGTCATCGCCGATTCTGCATTAGCATTAGCGTTTTCATTTTCATCAGTCATGATTTTTCTCTCTTACCGTTTTATTTCACTATTCAGTTATGCCATTTATGCCATTTATGCCTGTTATACCAGCTACTGAGTTATAACAAACATCTATTGAATACAGCGCCATTAATAGCGTTAATCCGTTTCATCAATGCTGGTACGTTCAACAATTTCTAAACCTAAATTGCCGCGTGACGTTCCCATACGTGTTTTATAAATGGGCACACCGTTAGCACGCAGGGTTAGCGCTTCAGGTATATCAACCGGAATAACATCTCCTTGCTTTAGATCTATAATATCTCTTAGTGACATTTGCTTTTCGACAACCGTACATTCTAGGTCGATGCTGGCGCGTAAAATGTCGCGGCGCAATGCTTTTATCCATCGCTCATCAACTTCATGAACATCGCCTGTCATGCCTGAATCAAGAATATCTTTAACCGGCTCAATCATGGAGTACGGCATAGTGATATGCATATCACCACCACCGCCATCAAGCTCAATATGGAAAGAACTAACAATCACAGCTTCGCTAGGGCTAACAATATTTGCCATTGCTGGGTTTACTTCAGAACCCACGCAGTCAAATTTCATTTCGAATAATGGCTTCCATGCTTCTTCTAAGTCTTTAAATGCCTGCTCTAGAAGCATTTGCACAACTCTTAACTCTGTTGGCGTAAATTCTCGGCCTTCTATTTTTGCATGATGGCCATCACCACCAAAAAAATTATCGACCAATTTAAAAACTAGCTTTGCTTCTAGCACAAATAACGCCATACCACGCAGTGGTTGAACACGCACCATATTTAAACTAGTAGGAACATAGAGGGTTTGAATATATTCGCCAAATTTCTGTACTTGCACACCACCAATAGAAACTTCGGCGCTGCGACGTAACATATTAAATAGGCTTACGCGGGTGTGCCTGGCAAACCGCTCGTTAATTAACTCTAGCGTCGGCATGCGACCGCGCACAATACGGTCCTGCGAGGTTAAGTCGTAGCTTGAATAATCGCTATTTTTAGAACCTACATCACTTTCAGTCTCAATATCGCCATCGTCAACGCCATGTAAAAGCGCATCAATTTCTTCTTGAGACAGGATTTCATCAGCCACAATTATTGCCTAATTTATGTATCTATTTATGTATCTACTTATAAATCTACTTATAAATCTACTTATTCAACGAATTATTCAACTGCTTATTTAACCGCTTAGCCTATTGATCACCTTAGGGCTAATACCTGCTGCAATAGGCATATTCATTTATCATTGCATAACAAAGTCAGTAAACAGAACTTTTTCAATGCCCGGCTTACCGAGTTCTTTATTCATAATTGCCTGCACTGCACTTAAACACTCTGCGCGTAATAGCTCTCGTCCCTCAGGTGTTTGTAAACTTTCTACTTGCTGGCCACTTAACAAAATGACCAAACGGCTTTTAATGCTGGGGCTATGTATCATTAATGCATCAATGACATCTTGTTCTCGGGTAACTAAGGTCATACCTATTTGAAATAGTCGCGGCCTACCATCAACTTGATAGTTGGTTTTAAACTTTGGCTGTAAAGCAAAATAAATTGCTTTAGGGTCAACGGCTGCCACCTCAATATCGCCGTCATTATTGTTTTCAGAAAAAACAAAAAAAGTCACTACCAACGATAACAGTACAAATATTAAACCAATAAAGATAAATAATTTGACCGGCCGTTTTTTAACACCCACTTCTGACTGCTCGTCACTACCCTCTTTAGCCGTTTCTGCCGCAACCTTTGCGTCTTTCTCTGCCATGCCAATATACCGTCGCTTTTGCGCCTATTATGAGTCAAAGCAAGTCCTGTGCCAGCGAGCGCAATTCGAAGCAAAGACTTGTTATTTGAGTAAATTTTAGCCTAGCTACCAATGCTGAGCGGCGTCAGCTCAAATATTTTACTTTTAAAGCTAACTAGCTCTCTAAAATGCCCCAAAGGACGCATTTAATGAAAGGATAAAATAGGCCCCAAAGGGCTGAAGAGAAAATACCTAGAAGTCGCAGGCGTTTTTAAGGCTTACAATAAACAAGGATGAAGAACACTAGGCATAAGCATCAATTAGGCCATAACGCAGCACGACCGTCTCGGTATTAGACGCTAATATCGCCGCTTCATTTAATGCTGATGTTGATAATGCCTCGGTAGAATCACTTTGTGATGATGTTAGATTGTCAATAGCATCTTGCTGATTAGCATTAGCTTCTTGCTCACCGCTGTTAATATCAACATCGAGCAATTCCATGCCTTGCTGGCTAAATAACTCTCGCAAGCGAGGTAAGCTGGCTTCTATGGCCTCACGAGTACTGCTGTTGTGACTGGTAAAAACAACTGTTGCACTGTCTTGACGCTGATCAACACGCACTTGCATTGGCCCAAGCTCAGCTGGATTAAGATGAATTTCGGCCGCGGCAATACCTTGCCCAGTTAACCAGGCTACACGCTGTAAAACCTGACTTCCCCATTGGGCATTACCTAATGGCAATTCAAGCTGGGTATTAAAAGTGGGATTTACATTAGCATTAGCTGCCGATTGGAGCGCCCCATTGCGCATATTCCCAGTGACTGCGAGTAAGCCCCCCTGTGTCGTCGATAAATCTTTTACCGCTAATTCCGTCATGGCGAGCTGTTGGCTATCGACAGATAATCGCTCTGTTGTTAAAACTGAAGCGGTTAAACCTGGCGTTGATAATGGATTCTGCGATACATCTAAACGATTCGCTTTGCCATTTAAGGCGTTGGATAAAAAATGAGTGAACTGGGAATTAGATAAACCATTCTCTTGCTGCAAACCTTTAACCGTTTGCGACAATGCACCCAATAACGAGCGCGCTGCTTCGCTGGTATTGGCAGCTCCCTCACCTAACCTTGCTAAACTATCGGCAATAGCGGTGAGTTGCTGCCCTGCATTAGTAGGGCTAGTCGCTTGATCAGCATTTGCCAATAATGCGACACCACCTTGCCCTGTTACAGCCCAAGGAAATTCGCCCGATGGCTGGCTTAAACCTTTAGCGGTTAACAAGCCATCAAGTAGTTCACGGATATTAGCGGCAATAGCAGGCAACCCACTGCCGCTAAGCGGAAATTCATTGCCCTCTTTTAAACGATGCTCTTGGGAAAGATGCTCTTGCGCCAAGGCCTCTTGTTGCGCTAAATAATCACTAAGCAAAGCTTCTAATTCTGCGAGTTGATCAGCAGCGCTAGCGTAAGAAGAATTACGATCTATTTCCGAACCAGCAAGCCCTTGTAAATCCATACTAAACAAGGAGATAGCTGACTTATCTTGTGCAGATTCTGATTGAGCACCGCTGTTTGTGGTATCCAGTTCACGACTAGATGCAAAACCGGGCAATGTTGACGCCGAATTGGCAGAAACGTTTAACGACATAATGAGCGACTCATTCAATGATCTTAGCTAAGACCAATGCACAGCCAATGCCAAGTTCTAAACTTGGCGATAAGAATTCAGTTTTTTGGGAAAGTTAAATGGTATTAAGTCTAATTAGCGACTATTTTGATAAGCCCAGTTATCCAAAGCAGCAATAACTTCTTTAACCGCTTCACGAACCTGCAAGGTATTTTGCTCAAGCTCTTTTGGCGTTGCATACATAGCCCCGCTCTCTAAAACAGCACAAGAATCCGCTAGTGGCTTAGCATGTAAGCTCAGCGCAGACCCTTTAAGAGTATGAGCAAGGTCACGGATGGCAGACCTATCGAGCTTTACAATGGCAACCTCGAGCTTAATCAAATCATTAGTACAATGCTGATTAAAATCATGCAACAGCTCAGGGAAATCGACACCCAATACCAATTTAAGGGTATCAAGCGCAGGAAGATTAATTGGCTCAGCAGCTTCTATCACGAGTGACTCCATTTTGTGATGAGTATACGACAAGATAGTGTACATTTTTATGCGTATATTCGCTTGTAAGCTTTTTGACTCATTACACCTATAACCAATAAATATATAGTTAATCGTTTCATAAAAAGTCATAAAGAAGGCAGCTATTTAAGCTGGTCAAGAACGCTGAATAGTGTAATCGCTATTGGCAAGATTCACACTCCATAAGCTGTAAAATTTTATGTTTAGGCTAGTTTTATTTTTCTGCTATTGGCTAAGCTATAAATAATTTAACGACGCCAGTTAAACCTAACCCTAGCGTGATTACCACAGCCAAGATATTCAATGTTGGAGCAAATAGATTGCAGTAATGGAATACCTCGGCCAGACAAAACAGGCTGTAATGGTTGCTGCGATAACTTTACGGGTGAAGCCAATGACGGTAACGTCGAATAATCAAAGCCTTTACCTGAATCAATAACATCAACCAATAACTCGCCCTGCTGGTCATCACCTTGATAATCCAATGTGAAGCGCACGCTGCCCAACGCTAACTGCTCAAGCTGTTGGTGACGAGCGTTGTAATATGCCTTAAAGCCTTCTGGTGCCTGCTTTAACCCCGAAGACAAACCTAACAAACCATGCTCTAAAGCATTATTGTAAAGCTCAGTCATAATGGTAAATAACTGACCGCTATAACGACGCAAGGTGGGCACTTCCATTAATAAATGCAGTAGCAAAGGAACAGGGTCCTGATAACGTAGCGAATCGGGCCTTAATTCATAACTACAATGCCATGACATCGGATCGGCTGATATAGCGTTAGGCACACATAGATTCATTGCGGCAAAATCGGCAGCATTGACCATGGCAACTTCAACTAATGAAATGTCATCGGCACGTGAATGCTCGCCAATAAACTCGATAATATGTTGTTTGATTGCTGCAAAGGCATTATCCGGATCGGCACTAACTTGACGGCTAATCAACTCAAGTAAGCGTTTATCACCAAACTGCTCACCCTTACTATTACTCGCCTCAAGCACACCATCCGATAGTAAATATAATCGATCACCCGCCAGTAAATTAAAGCGTGTAGGTTTAGGTTGATACTCACCAGCACCGACGATACCCAAGGCTAAACCATTCGATGCAACGGCCTCAATAGTTAAACTCTCTTGACGAAAAACATAACTATCAGGCAAGCCTGCATTCCAAATATCAACAATACCTTCATCAAAATTAAACTGCACAACACTGGCACAGCAAAACACACTCACCGGCAAAATAGCATGTAATTTGGTATTCAATTCTTTAATAATATCGGGCATGGCAAAGCCTTTTTCTACCATGCTATAAAAAGTTGATGCCAACGGAATAGCGCCAATAGCTGCAGGTAAACCATGGCCGGTGAAATCGCCTAATAACACAATAAGCCCACCACTTGGCGTTGGTGCAGCGAGTAAAACATCGCCGTTAAACACTGCAATAGGTGATAACCAATGACGAATATTCGCCATATCGATTCCGTTGTTATGCGAAACCTTATTAAACACCTCTTGCGCAAGCTGCTGCTCAAGCATTAAATGCTTATGGTGATCCATAATTTGCGTATGCTGCTGTCGCACTAATGTTTGCATATCAGCAATGCGCATTTGCGCTGCAATTTTGGCAGAAAATAATTTTTTTGTAGATGCATTTAAATGGGATACCGTCGAAACGGCAGGCATTTCAATGTAATCGTGAGCACCCGCTTCCATCGCTTGTATAAGCACCTCAGAATCATCAAGGCCTTGGCGCGAGAGTAGTACTATAGGCACGTAGCGCTCGCCTAATAAGGCCAAAAGCTGACGCACCGTCGCCGCTGTATCCGTCATTGAAAACTCTACCGCCAGTAAAATAATATTTATTTTATCTATCGCGCAATAAGCATCTGAAGAAGATGCACTTAACGGCTGAACAAGCTGATTAATAGAATGAATTAAGCTGAGCTGGTAAAGGCTTGGGTCTAGGAAATCTATATTAGTGAATTGATGAAAGTCTGGTGTCGTTAAAAAACAAACATTAATCCGCGATTGCTGGGAGAGAGAGACTGAAATATTCGATGACTGAATAACATGTTGAGTGAGTCGGTTTTCTGACATTAGCAAAATAACCTAATTTCAAATTGCTTTTAACAACTAACAACTAACAACTAACAACTAACAATGTCATGAGCAAATATAAAAAAAATACTATTGAATGGTAAACAAACGACCGAAATTCGATATCACCAAAATTTTTCGCACATCATCATTACAATTGACAATTTTTATAGAGGAGTGATCCCCACCGGCATAATCTCTTAGTAATAACAACATTCCAAGGGCCGAACTATCAAGGTAAGTTGCCTCTGTCATATCAACAGAAAAGTGTTGCGGCTGACCATCGAGATCTTCATACGCGCTGCGGAAATCCTGGTGCGCACTAAAATCAAAGCGGCCCTCTACATTGATAATCAACTCGTCATTAGTTGCTGACATGGTGGATGAAATAGGCATTACAGACTCCGACTGACTATTATTTATTGAGTTGCTCGAACAACTATCCCTCGTTTTCAGTGTTACTTTCACTGGCCGAATAGACTCAAATATTCATGTTTATTGTGTTTCCTTACTTTGAGGTTAGCGCAAATCTCACAGGAATCCAGAGTAACGGCGCACAAATACGAATAAAATTTAAACAATTTACATGACTTTACACTATAAGAATAAAAAATGAAGTTGATACAAGGCGCAGAAGGCCCATTACTCGGTAATGGAGACCGCTAAAAAGGTTTAATCTAAAAAGCTTTAATCTAACGGGCTTTTAATGTTTGATGTAAGGCATTCCAACGGTCATCGTTTTCTCGATCAGCTTTAAGCGATTCACGATGTTTTTCTTCTTGGCGGGCAGTATGAACTAGGTCCTGTAAACGCCGCTGTCGAGCATGCAACTGAGACCAAGCTGCATTATCCGCCTGACAGTGATCATTAGCTCGATCAAAATGCTGTTTTTGTAGTTCTGTCGCATAAGAAAGATCATTCATAAAACAACTAAAGTTTTGTAACTCATTCACCGCAACCGCACTTTTCTCGACGCCAACACCTTGAGCATATTCGTTTTGGTAAGACGCCAAGCGCTCAAGCGAAAGACGGTTTTGCTCTAACGTGGCTTGACTCTGCTGCAGGCGTATTAATTGCTGCTGTTCACGCAACGCAGCTAATCGCGCAACAACCGCCAAACGTTTTGACTTAGCGGCTGCCAAGTGCAATACCTCCAGCACGCGGCGCTTCAACCACATCGCTCTCAACACGAGCTGTAGACGCTGGCTGCTCTTCTGCTTCTACCGGCTCTAATATTGTTAACAACTGCCCAAGACTATTTAATAAATCACTGGGTTCGTAAAGCCCTTGCGATAAAAACGCATTAATTTGTGGTTGCCTTGCTATCGCTAAATCAGTAATGGGATCGATACCCGATGTATAGGCACCAACGCTAATAAGGTCTTTACTTTCTTCATAGCGTGAATACAACTGCTTAACCTGATTAGCCGCCAACAAATGTTCGGCAGAAACAATACTCGCCATAGACCGACTAATCGATGCTTGAATATCGACGGCAGGATAAATACCTTGGCCAGCAATGTCACGCGACAAAACAATATGACCATCAAGAATAGCGCGGGCAGAGTCAGCAATCGGATCTGTTAGATCATCACCTTCAACTAATACCGTGTAAAAAGCCGTAACCGACCCGCCATTGCCTAAACCGTTACCTGCACGCTCAACAAGCTGTGGTAAACGAGCAAAAACCGATGGTGGATAGCCTCTTGTTGCCGGGGGCTCTCCCGTTGCCAAAGCAATTTCACGCTGCGCCTGCGCATAGCGCGTTAAAGAATCAAACAATAGTAAGGTCTTTTTACCCTTATCACGAAAATGTTCAGATAAACGCGTGGCGTACATGCCTGCTCGTAATCGCATTACGGGGGTTTCATCGGCTGGCGCAGCCACAACAATCGTTTTACCCATACCGTGCGAACCAAGATTATTTTCTACAAACTCTCGAACCTCTTTGCCGCGCTCTCCCACTAAAGCAACAATAACAATATCCGCCTCGGTAAAGCGTGTCATCATGCCAAGTAAAATACTCTTACCCACACCACTGCCAGCAAACAAACCTACACGTTGCCCACAACCAATGGTTAAAGAAGCGTTTATCGAACAAACACCCACATCAAGAGGCTCGCTGATAGGCTGACGGAGTAAGGGATTAATCGGTTCAGGATGAAATTTTATTGCTTCGCAGTGACCAATCGGCCCTTTGCTATCTAACGGCTTGCCTGTGCCATCAATAATACGCCCCAATAAAGCATCACCGGCTGGTACGTTGTCACTGGCAACTAAAGGAATAACGCGGGCGCCGGGTTTAACCGATGCAAAAGGTCTTAATGGCATTAAATAACTGATATCAGCATCAAAGCCAACCACTTCAACTTCAAAACTGCTTTGCTCGCCATCATCAACTAAGCAGCGCGCACCCAATGCTAAATTAATACCACGTGCCTCTAGAGTTAAACCAACAACGCGGGCAATGTAACCCACTGCAACGGGTTTAGCGGGCTCAATGCCATCGCTTAAGCAGCGGTTAAAATAATCAAGCATCACTCATGCTCATTGAGCGCAAAAGTCGCATCAAGAATGGATGTCATACGCGAAGAGCGGGTAAAATCAACTAAACTATTAGCACTTTCTATGCGGCAATCGCCAAGTGTTAATTGCTCATCGGCACGTAACGGCCAACTGTCCTGAACAAAACCAGGAATCGATTCAAATACGGCAAGGTCTTTAGGGTTAAGATAAATTTTGATATCAGACTCGCCAATTGGCAAGGCATCAATGGCTTCATTAACCACTTTTTGAATACTACTGTTGTCACTTAATAATTCACGATAACACACACGCTCTGAAATCTTGGCAACTAACTGGGACAACACCTTTTGCAACTCTTCGCGCTGATGGCCAAGCGGCTGAACAATAGATTCAATAAGCTGCGTTAATGAAAGTTGCTGGTCGGCCAATACGGCTTGAGCATGCTGCTCTACAGTTTCTCGCGCCCGCGATTCACCTTCGGCATAACCTTTCTCATAGCCATCAATACGGCCTTCTTTAAAGCCAGCTTCTCGAGCTTCAGCGGTTAATTGTTCAAGCTGGCCAGCGGTCATGGCGCGACTTAAACGTAAAGGGGAAGGTTGTGATTTTAATGCAGCCGAAGGCCGCTGTGAAAAACCCGATAATTGCCCAGGCTCATCAGCACCGCTTACGATATGCTTAGCCTTAAACTCGGGTAAAAGCCATGGCTCTGCTGTTGTCACCTGCTCAACCGGCAAGACATTATCTGTCATACTGCGTCTCTAATAAAAAAGTGCGATATCCAAAAAATAGAACCCATAAGTTCTCTAGAATCAATCAACTTTCTAGAATCAATTAACTTTCTAGAATCAATCAACTTTCTAGAATCAATCAACTATAAATCCAAGAATAAAACTAAAGCATCTCTTCGCCAGAGCCGCCTAAAATAATCTCTCCCGCCTCAGCCATACGCCTTGCTACTGTGAGAATTTCTTTCTGTGCCGCTTCAACATCACTCAACTTGGTTGGTCCAGAAGCTTCGAGATCATCACGCAGCAAGTCTGCGGCACGGGACGACATATTGTTATAAATTTTTTCACGTAATTCTTCGTCAGCACCTTTTAAAGCAATCACCAACACATCAGTTGAAATTTCGCGCAACAAGGTTTGAATACCGCGGTCATCAACATCCATTAAGTTAGCAAATACAAACATCAAGTCTTGAATGGTTTCCGCTAGCTCACCATCAACCTCAGTTAAAGCATCCATTAACTCCGATTCAATAGTGCCATCGAGATTCGTCATAATATCAGCAGCCACTTTAGTGCCACCTATACGACGTTTTTGTGCCGATGAGCCACCAGAGAATTGGCGCTCGAGAATATTATTTAATTCATTCAGTGCATCAGGCTGCACGGTATCGAGTTTAGCAACACGAATAACGACGTCTAAGCGCATATTTTCAGGCAAATAAGAAAGCACCTCGGCCGAAAGATCACCTTCTAGGTAAGCAATAACAATCGCTTGAATTTGCGGATGTTCTTGCTTAATAACATCAGATATCGCTCGCGCATCCATCCATTTAAGCGTATCCAAACCCTGCGTATTACCGCCTAATAAAATTCTATCAATAATGCCCGATGCTTTTTCCGCACCCAACGCTTTAGTAAGCATGTTGCGCACATAACTATCGGCGCCAATACCAAAGCCTGTTGTGTTAGTAATTTCAGAAATAAACGCATTAAAAACAGCGGCTACTTTTTCGCGTTTAACATCGCTAAGCACAGCCATAGCGGTACCAATGCGTTGCACTTCTTTGGGCCCTAACTGTTTTAATATGCTCGCGGCGGCCTCTTCGCCCACCGTTAACAATAAAATCGAAGCTTTTTCGATATAGGGAATAGATTCAGCTAATTTATTATCACTCACTGGCAGACCAACCTTGTATCACTTGCGCTACCCGATCAGGATCATCGGCAACCATACTACGCACCATTTCTATTTGATCTTCTAAACGATCTTCTGGTGATGGTAATAAATTTTTGTTTTGCGAATTTAGCGTAACTTTGCCATCGGGGCCAATGGTTTCAGTTAAACCCTCAGCATTGGCAATAACCGCATTTAGAGCTGCTTGATGCCGACCTTCCAACTCTTTAATTTTTTGTGAATTCTCTGTTAAACGGTTTAAAGTCGGTCGTAAAACCATAAAGATAACCATTAAGAATGCGGCGACACCTAAAAACCATTTTAACCCTAACCAGAAAATATTTTGCTCCCAAAATTTAAGCGCTATGGGTGCTTCGATTTCTGGTTCAATACGTAAAAACGGCGTGTTAACAACAATGACTTTATCGCCGCGCGTCACATCATAGCCAACCGCGTTTTGAACTAACACCGTTAAGCGCTCTAAGTCGGCAGTTTCCCAAGGCAGCTTACCATTTCGCAGAGTTTGAGCTACTTCACCTTCTTCCTCGTCAACGGTTGAAGCGTTTTCATCGGCGAGCAAGTCATCGACAGCAACCGCAACGGTCATGCGACGGACTTCACCTACCGCATTTCGGGTATAGCTAATCGTTCGATCAACCTCAAAATTACGGGTTTCTAAAACTCTTGAGCGGGTGGGCTCGGACAGCGCTTTACCGGTTACTGGGTCAATACGAGCACCAGCGTTACCCGTTAAAGGCGGTTGATTACTTAATGCCCCAGGCACACCATTTGAATCATCACCCAGCTGCGTTCGCTCACTGGTTGTTTGCTCGCTTCTAATGGCAGGTAAATCGGGATTGAACACTTCAGCGGTTTGTTCAACACGCGTAAAATCTAAATCAATAGACACTTCAGCTCTAAATTTTTGGTCACCAACAATTGGCGCTAGCAAACCATTAACGCGCTGCAATAAGTCGGCTTCAATTTGACGCGTATATTCAATCTGACGTGCCGCCTCGGCATATTTAGGGTCGCTATCAAAATCCGACAATAAGTTACCCCGTTGATCAACCACCGTGACGTTGCGCAGGTTTAATTCAGGAACGCTAGACACCACCAAATTAGCAACCGCTCTTACTTGCTCATCGCTGACAGTGCGGCCTTGAAACGCCTCAATAAAAACCGATGCCCGAGGTTCGCGCTTATCACGAAGAAACACGGTTGATTTAGGAATAGCTAAATGCACACGTGCAGAACGCACGGCGGCAATACTACTAATTGTGCGCGCTAATTCACCCTCTAAGCTACGACGGTAACGCGCATTTTCCATAAACTGGCTGGTACCTAGTGGCTGCTCTTCATCGAGCAGTTCAAAGCCGATATTACGATCTGCTGGCATACCTGCAGACGCCAAACTAAGGCGTGCCTGATGAATTTGATCAGCGCTAACCAACAAAGCGCCAGAGCGATTATCAATGCGATAATCGATAGCATTAGAATCTAACACTTCCATAATACTGGTTGAATCAAGCCTATCGAGGCTGGAATACAAAGGTTTAAAGTCTTTATCGACCATAAGCCATAACGCCAAGGCCACGCCAATGGCAACGCTAGCGGCAAGACCAAACATCAAACCGATCTGACGACCAAACTCAAGATTTAAAAAACTTTCAAAGGTACCCGCTGCTGGGGACTCTGTTACGGCGGGATCTGTTGCTATGTTCTCTGCCATGATTTTTGTCTATCGTTCCAGTTAGAATTTTTAATAGTAAACGCTGGTTATGCAAGACCTATTAGATAGGCATATTCATAATATCTTCATAGGCGTTAACTAATTTATTACGCACTTCTGTCATTGCCTCAAAAGCTACACCGGCTTTTTCTGAAGCAACAACCACTTGCGATAAAGTAACATTCGGGTCACCAAGTTGAAAAGATTCAGCCAGCTGGCTAGATTCTTTTTGAACAGAATTAACTTGATTAACTGCATTGCTGAGTAACTGCTGAAATTCGACACCACGAGACTCTGTGACTTTATTAATGCCATTTGTACCAGCGACATCACCGGCGGCAGTTGCCGGTTCAAAGCCTTGAGCGCGACTTTTTAAAGCTCGCATTTCATTGAGGACTTGGCTGATATCTGGGCGACCCATATCTACGCGATTAGTCATCTGGTTCTCCAAGTGCGCGTTGCGCTGTCAATTATTTGTCATCCCCGTTCAATCGGTGGCGGGCATTGCCGGCAATCGCTGACAATCACACACTGACTCGTCGACAAATTGACTTTATCAACGGGCGAGGACATTCTTTATTGGATAATGCATTAAGCGCGCCAAGTTTTAAGCGGTGGTTAACTTGAAGGTGTTACTGTATGAAAATTGATCTACGAGGAGGTTTGCTTTTTTGGTTTAGGTTCAAGGTCAAGAGATAGTCGGGCCACCCCAACTATCTCTTGACCTTGATCTTGATCTTAACTTTAACTTTAACTACGACCCAAAACTAAAACACTCAAGAAAGCCCAGCAATGACATCCTGCTTAGCCTGCTCAATCGCATTAGCCAAACCAGCATGATCCATCCCGCCACCCTGAGCAAAATCAGCACGACCACCGCCTTTACCTCCCACCGCAGCCGACAACGCCTTAATGATATCCCCAGCGCGAACATGCTCAACCAAACTATCCGTCACACCCGCCACCAAAGCAATCTTCTCATCACTCGGTGCCGCCAAAATAATCACGCCCGAACCCACTTTTTGTTTTAACTGATCAACCGTATCGCGCAGCGACTTAGGATCCGCACCCTCAAGCACAGCCGCTAACACTTTCGCACCATTAACATCTGTTGCCTGTGCAGCTAAATCACTGCCCACACTGCTAGCCAACTTCTGCTGCAATTGTTGAAGTTTTTTCTCTAAAGCTTTTTGCTGATCTAACATCTGTTGAACCTTAACCGTCATATCAGCAGGGTTAGTTTTTAACAACTGCGAAGCGTGTTGAATCTTAGCATCAGCACTGTCTATTAATGCTAACGCTTCAGCGCCTGTCACTGCTTCAATACGACGTACTCCCGCCGCAATACCCGACTCAGAAACCATTAACATTAAACCTATATCACCAGTGCGCTTAACATGCGTACCACCACATAGCTCAACCGAAAATTTATCCGCACCCATGGATAAAACGCGTACTTCATCACCGTACTTTTCACCAAACAATGCCATGGCGCCAGCTTCAACCGCCGAGTCCATATCAGTTACGGTCACTTGAACATCGGTATTTGCGCGAATCTGTTCATTAACTAACGCAGTCACTGCATGAAGCTGTTGAGTCGTTACCGCTTCAGGATGAGAAAAATCAAAACGCAAACGCTCAGCGTCAACTAAGCTGCCTTTTTGAGTAACGTGCTCGCCTAAAATTTGACGTAGAGCTGCATGCAATAAATGGGTTGCCGAATGATTAAGCGCCGTCGCTTGACGTGCCGACTCACTAACCTGTGCATGAATAACATCGCCTACCTTCAGAGCGCCCTCACTCAAACTACCGCGATGCAAAAAAGTATTACCCTGCTTTTGCGTGTCGCTGACCGCAAAACTTGCCTCACCGGTTTGTAGCTGGCCAAAATCACCTGCCTGCCCACCAGACTCAGCATAAAACGGTGTTTTATCTAACACGACAACACCATTATCGCCCGCTTGCAAAGCGTCAACCGCTTTACCTTCAACAAATAAAGCCAGTACTGTAGCGTCATCATTTAACTGGTCATAACCGTTAAACGCTGTTGCTTGGCTAGCATCAAGGTCTAATTTTTCTGTACCACCCGATTTAAACTGGCTAGCGGCCTTGGCTTGGGCGCGCTGTTTTTGCATGGCTTGCTCATAACCATTAACATCAATCGTCATATCGCGTTCACGCGCTATATCGGCCGTTAAATCTAACGGAAAACCATAGGTATCATAAAGTTTAAAGGCCGTTTCGCCTGGAATAACACTTCCTGTTAAGCCCGCAAGATCTTGCTCTAAAATTTTCATGCCTTGCTCAAGTGTCACAGCAAATTGCTGCTCTTCAGTTTTTAAAGCTTGTTCAATTTTTTGCTGCAAGCTCACTAACTCAGGATAAGCCTCACCCATCACATCAACTAATGAACTCACCAGCTTCCAGAAAAATAAATCTTTGGCGCCCAGCTTATTACCGTGACGAACTGCACGGCGAATAATACGACGCAATACATAACCGCGTCCTTCGTTCGATGGCATAACACCATCAACCACTAAAAAAGCGCACGAGCGAATGTGGTCAGCAATAACACGTAAAGAGCTTTGACCTTCGTCTTTAATGCCTAAAACATTTGCCGCAGCAGCTAATAATTGCTGGAACAAATCAATTTCATAATTGCTATGCACACCCTGCATTACTGCCGCAATACGCTCAAGCCCCATGCCAGTATCAACCGAAGGCTTTGGCAATAGCGCCATTTCTCCATCGGCTGAGCGATTAAACTGCATAAACACGATATTCCATATTTCAATATAACGGTCGCCATCTTCTTCTGGCGTACCAGGTAAACCACCTTCAATATCGGCACCATGGTCATAAAATATTTCGGTACATGGGCCACAGGGTCCAGTATCACCCATGGACCAAAAATTATCCGATGCGTAGCGAGCACCTTTGTTATCACCAATACGAATAATACGATCTTCTGCCAAACCAACGTCTTTATGCCAAATCGTATACGCTTCGTCATCATCAGCATAAACCGTGACGTAAAGACGATCGGTTGGAATAGCTAATGTTTCCGTTAAAAACTTCCACGCAAAAGGAATGGCTTCAGTTTTAAAATAATCACCAAAACTAAAGTTACCTAGCATTTCAAAAAAGGTATGGTGACGCGCGGTGTAACCTACGTTTTCTAAATCGTTATGCTTACCACCGGCTCGCACACAGCGCTGCGAACTTGTGGCACGCACATAATCACGTTTGTCATCACCCAAAAAGACATCTTTAAATTGCACCATGCCCGCATTGGTAAATAACAATGTGGCGTCATTACCCGGCACCAAGGAACTACTAGCAACACGGCTATGTTGATGCTGCTCAAAGTAACGGAGAAAGGTTTCGCGGATCGCTGAGGTGCTAGTCGATTGACCTGTAGATTGACTTGTAGACTTGTCGTTAGATAAGGACATTAATAAAAACTCTGGCTAAATTTTTTTTGTTAGTGATTTACGTCAGCTAAACCGTTAGTTAACAATAAATCGATTATTCAATACAGCATAGACGAATGTAGCAAAAACCTCCTACATATCGCCTTCTTTCATGGCAAAACCGGCAATAATATGCAGATGTAAATGGAATACCGTCTGGCCACCATCCGCGCCGTTATTCACTACCACGCGATAACCATCAGAAACACCTAATTGTTCGGCCACTTTGCCCACAGTGAGCATTAAATGACCTAGTAGCGCTTGGTCTGCTGAACTGGCATCCGACAGCTTTTCAATCGGTTTTTTCGGAATGACTAATACATGAACAGGCGCAACCGGATTGATATCCGGAATAACGATACAATGCTCATCTTCATAGAGCTTATTAGAGGGGATTTTACCCGCAATAATCTTACCGAAAACGGTATCAGCCATAACAATTACCTCTAAGTTTGTAACTCTTCAGCAGTGAGTTTGCGCGCTTCGCTCTCTAGCATCACAGGAATATCATCACGCACGGGATAAGCAAGACCGCTGGCCTTACAGACCAACTCTTGATTCGACTCAACATATTCCAAAGGGCCTTTACTTACCGGACAAACAAGAATACTAAGGAGTTTTTTATCTAACATAATATTGTGCCTTTCACTTTTTAAAAAATAGCTTTCAATTAAGCGGTTAAATACAATTAATCATCCGTTAATTGGTTGCCACCTTTAGCAACCAATAATTCTGGATCAATACGAACCGAGCTTTTGCCGTTGGTCCAATTCATCCGCCAATCCAAATGCGGACCTGTTACCCGGCCGGTTGCACCGATTTCGGCAATAGCGTCACCCTGCTTCACATTATCTCCCGATTGAACCAACAATTTGCTGAGATGCAAAAAGGTAGAACTTAAACCATGGCCATGATCAATAATCAGGGTGCCGCCAGAAAAAAACAAATCAGGCTCTGCCAATGTCACCAAGCCCGCAGCAGGTGCAATAACTGGCGTACCAACAGGCCCTGCCACATCCAGACCATAATGTGGCCTGCGAGGTTCGCCATTATAAACTCGCTGTGAACCAAAGACACCTGTAATAGGCCCTTTAGCTGGCCAAATAAAGCCATTTAAAAAATCCTGTTGGTCACGCTGAAGATTGCGCGCAATCCTCACTAAAGCGGCCTCTCTACGAGAGCGCTTTACCTGTACTAGATCGGGAGAAACATATTGTTTGGCGACACCTTCTATTCGCTGAATCGCATAATCACGAGGAATAACTTTAAACTCATGTTGCTGTTTTTTACCGTCGACAATGAGTGCTAACAAAAAACGCTCGGGCGCATCACGATCTAAACCAATAATAAACTGTCCACCGGTTGTTATAGGCAGTAATTGTTCTTGATATTGAACAGACGTACCTTCGCCCACCTGACCAACAACTAGACCCCCCTGCTGCAAATGCCCCGTTAGGGTTAAATTAGATTCGACCGGAGATGCAGCAACCAATAAAGAGAAACAGGCAGTAATTAAACACACCGCTTTCAAAAAAACTGCCTTTATCGAAGCTATCGCAGTTATGATAGACAAGGAAATTTGTCGGTTTGTAACTTGTCGGGATATTGGCATTGCTTGAATCCGTTGTTAAGCTTTATGACATCGCAATTAAAAAAGCTATTATTCAAAAAAACAGATATAAAACCAATTAAAAGAGCGAAAAACTATTATATGGGACGCTATCGACCACCACGCCCTAAAGGCTCCTACTATATCACTCCTGAAGGAGAAAGCGCGATGCGTGAGGAATTACGCCAGCTATGGAAAGTGGAGCGCCCAAAAGTCACCGAAGTGGTTCACGAAGCCGCAAAAAACGGTGATCGATCAGAAAATGGTGATTATATTTACGGCAAAAAGCGATTAAGAGAAATTGATAGCCGGGTACGATTTTTAACAAAACGTTTAGAATCTCTAGAGATAGTTCACGATACGCCCAGCAATACCAAAAAGGTTTTTTTTGGTGCATGGATCACTGTTGAAGATGAAAATGGCACCGAACAGACTTATAGAATTGTCGGCCCCGATGAATTTGACTTATCACAAAATAAATTAAGTATGGATTCGCCCTTAGCAAAAGCCTTGCTAGGTAAAAATATTGATGATGAAATTGTTTTTAAAAGCCCAGCCGGGCAACGAATGATGGTAATTACCTCAATTCGCTATCAATAAAAAGCCACAACACCGCCCTAATTTAATAAAACCCATCAATATTTTTTTAAAAATAGAATAATTTTGATAACAATAATTCGACATAGAACGTTATAAAAAAATAGTCAATAAATAATTTCGAAAACAGAATTAAACTTAAAAAAGTCACGCCATTTTATTTTGGTTAGTGATAACACGACCTAAAAACATCGATAATGCGTGATAATGTAAAAAGGAACAAAATAAAGTCGCCTTTAATAGAAATTACGCGTGAAATAAATACAGCTATTGTCTATTATTGCGTTGTTATAATTCATTTTTTATTAATTTTTAATATTCAACCAAAATGATGAAGCGGAATAATCCTCTTCATAGGAGAAATAATGCCACAAGCAAAGAAAGCCGCTAAAAGTTCAGCAAAGAAAGTAGCTAAACCTGCCAAGAAAGCTGTAAAAAAAGTTGCCAAGAAAGTAGCTGCAACACCAGCAATCGCTAAAGCAGAAGCAGCATTAAGTAAATTACAAAAAGAAATCAAATCTTTATCTCGCGCGTTAAAAGCTGAGAAAAAGAAAGTAGCCTCTGCTCGCAAAGCCGCAGCAAAGTCGAAAACAGCCGCTGATAAAGCAGCCGTCAAAAAAGCGACTGGCGTAGCAAACAAAACAGCTGCCAAAATCAAAGCATTACGCACTCGTGCATCAGCAACAAGCGCTAAACTAGCAACATTAAAGTCTGACGCAGCATTGAAGAAAGCAGTTGCTGACTTTGAAGCTAAATTGCTTGCAAAACGTGCAGCTGCAGCCGCTAAAAAGCAAAAAGCCGCTGACAAAAAAGCCGCATTAAAAGCAAAAGCCGCTGCAAAACGCGCAGCAGCAAAAGCCAAAGCAGATGCAAAGAAAAAAGCAGCGTCTGAAAAGAAAAAAGCGGCCGCGGCTAAAGCTAAGGCTGCAGCAGCGGCAAAAAAAGCCAAAGCAAAAGTAAAAGCTAAGAAAAAACCAGCAAAAAAAGCTGCTAAGAAGTAATTCCTAGCGCTTAAAGCTAAAAAGCCCCGCCATCTTACGATGCCGGGGCTTTTTTTATAAATAAACTCTTTGAGCAATTTATGGTTTGTTTCGATACTTCTCTTTATTCTTACGCCCTTTCGCATAAAGTGATTTACGCAAACCTCTACGCAAAAAAGGAAACAAATAAGCTAATGTTGTCAGCATGCCGCTTGTTTTTGTCATAGCTATCTCAACACTATCGCCTTGAGCAATTTTAGCAATATTCTCAGCAACCGCTTCGGCCGTGCTCATTGGTTGTGAATAGACTATGTCCTCGACCTCATCAATGCTATCCATAATAAAACCCGTGTTAATTGGTCCAGGAGACACCACGCCCACAGCGACTCCGCTATCACGAAGTTCATCGGCTAAAGAATAAGTAAACGCTCTAAGCCCTGCTTTAGTTGAGGCATAACTTGCCGCGCCCTGCAGCGGTGCACGACCGGCCAAAGAGCCGACCATCACAATAGCGCCCTGTCCTGCTTCTTTTAGGTAAGGTAAAACTAATGCCGATAAATATAATGGCGCGCGTAAATTAACGTCGACCATATTAGCCACTTGATTGGGTTTAAGCGTACTGAATTCACCGCGGTTATGAAGACCAGCGTTATTAACTAGTACATGTATGCTGCCAAAATGGTTAATGACCTGCGTGACTATTTGATCGCAGCTAGTCATGTCTGCAACATCGGCAACAATGGTGATTACCTGTGTTTGTCCACTAAGCTCTTGGGCGATAGCTTGAAGAGCTGGCTCGCCTCTTGCGACTAATGCCAGATTGGCACCAGCACTGGCAAAGTGTCGGGCGCAAGCTGCGCCAACGCCTGCCGAGGCGCCGGTGATGAGTATGGTTTTGTCTTTGAACGAGGTTAGGCTCATAGTGAGTTCTTTTTATTGGTTTTTGATTGCTGCTCTAGTATATGCGATGGCGTTTATTAAGCTATAGGTTTCTATTGTAAGTTTTCTATTGTGGTTTTTTTATGGGGGCTATTTATTAACTTGTATTAATTTTTGGGTGTGTGTTCACAGTCAAGATCAAGATCTTGACCTCAAAACGACCACAAAAAAAACACCCCACACTATCCGCTAAGACAAAATGAAAAGTAAAATTTTCAACTTAAGAGAAATAAATTTCCAAAATCTAATACGTATTATGCTAGCCTGAACAACCTTATTGAAACAACGCAAGTCAAACAAGGAGAATCTTATGAAAAAAACTTAACCACAAACAACATCCATCCAACCGTTTATATCCGCGCAGCATCTCCAACCACTGCAAAGAATAAACACCCACCTTAAACAAAAAGGAGTCAACTATGGGCAAAGCCAATAGTGCTTCAAATAAGGAGAGAAAAGAGGAAACTCAGAAACGCAAGAGCAGCAAAAGCAAAATCACGAAAAGAAGCAACAAAAAACCGCGAACAATACAGCACTTACAACACGCTGAAGACGATAAAAAACCGCAAAATCACAATGCGCTTATCGCCTCATCCGCAAACGACACTATCGATAATATCCGCGTTAGCCTGGATATGATTCGAGAAGTTGCTTGCAGCGACAATGACGGCATGGCGCTTTCTGAAGACACTAAGCAGGGATTATTCTTGCATATCGAAAATTTGATGAAGGCATTAAGCTTTTTGAGAACGCTTTAAACGCTGACAAACAGCGCAAAAGTTCGATAGCAGATACAACATCTTTGTGTAGTGACCTTTAACCCGTTTTGTTAAAGGTACCCATAAAATGCAACAGTAAAGTGAGTTTGAAAAGACAGTTAATTGAGAAGGCAACTAATTGAGGAAGTAACAGTTTTGAAGAGGCTACTAAAGCGCTAAGCCCACTGCCAATCTAAACGGCAGGCACCTACCAGCGAATAGTCATCACACACCAAAATACCTGGGATTGCTGCCACATCGTCACCCGCATAAATCACCGGATAATAATCGCGAAACCACGGCGGAATGCCGCGCTCGCTAAAACACTTTTTTAATGAGCGGCTCATACCACGATAGCGAAACCGTAAACCTTCTCGTCTAGCGCCAATGGTGTACTCGCCTTCACGTAGCCCGACGCCTTCACCCACTGAGTCAGTTATCAGCAAAACACCTAAACCATCAATAACCATGGGCTCACCAAACAACCACACTAAATCCTGCTGCAAGGCTTGAGCGGCGGCTGATAACGTTTGCTCACTCAATAAGTACAAGCGATCACGATAGCAACATAAGCGATAATCACCTAACTGAACCTTGGCCTCACTGCTTTCAGACATTAATACTTTCTCAATTTGCTGCATCTGTGCGGTCGATGGCATTGTTAGCTGATAAGTTGATAACCAATAACGCAGTAAATTACTTCGCCTTTTGCTACTTAATGCTAAGCAAGCAGAGACCGATAAGCTATTTCCATATTCATTATGCGTACAATCCACTGTTTTTAAATCTAACTGCGCTAAGTCTTTTAATAACTGGCTATCGGCACTGGCATGCTCTGAGTATCGATTAAGCATGCTAACAATGGCTGGCCAGCGCTTTTCTAATTTAGGTAGTACTTGCTGTCTGACAAAGTTTCTATCAAAGCTTTCGTCGGTATTCGATGGGTCTTCAATAAAACGCAATTCATTCAACGATGCATAAGCCGCTAAATCGGCACGGCTGCATTTTAGTAATGGCCGCGCAATTTGTGCTTTACCTAATGCGCGCTGCGTAGGCATGCCTGCCGCACCTCGAGTTCCCGCACCGCGAAACAAGCGCATAAGCAAAGTCTCAGCTTGATCGTTGGCATGATGACCCATTAGTAATACACCATCTGCAGCTAAACACGCTTCAAAGACAGTGTAACGCGCCTGCCGCGCGGCATTTTCTAGGCCTTTACCTTCGCTTTGTACGGCAACTTTCTTTATCTCTAACGGTACACCTAATTCATCACAAACTAACTGACAATGCTGTTCCCAGCTGTCACTGACGCTTTGTAACTGATGATTAATATGAAGGGCTGTTAGACGAGGAACAAACGGCAATGCAGAAGTGGCGTCTTGCGATTGAGCAACGCGAAGGCTTTGTAGAAAATGATAAACAGAATGTAAAAGTACAGTGGAATCTAAACCACCACTAAAAGCCACTACCCAATGCTGATGGCACAGCAGGGCTTTATAGGCTTCGGCATAAAAAGTAGATGTGTTGCTATTGCTGGTATTTGAATGGCTCATAGACGCAACATTTCAACATCGTTATAAATTATTGAGTTGATGAATACAGCGCGTTTTAGTCTCTGGCTTATTGATAAGCCTTTAGCCTATTAACAGCAACCCTTTACATATTGCCGTATGACATCAACCGCTGGTAACGTTTTTCAAGTAAATCGTCGAGAGGCACTTGTTTTAACTGCTGCAACTCTTTTACTAAATACTCTTTAACACTTAAGGCCGCTAATTCAGGGTCGCGATGCGCCCCTCCTTCTGGCTCGGCAATCGTGTGGTCAACAATACCTAAATCTTCTAGCACCGTAGACGTTAAACCCATGGCTTCTGCCGCTTGCGGGGCTTTTTCTGAAGTCTTCCAAATAATGTTGGCACAACCTTCGGGCGAAATAACAAAATAAGTAGAGTACTGCAACATGGCAAGTTTATCACCTACCCCTATACCTAACGCACCACCTGAGCTGCCCTCACCGATTACCACAGAAATTACTGGCGTTTTTAAACAAGACATAACTTGTAAATTTTTAGCAATGGCAAAAGAGATACCGCGCTCTTCCGAATCAATACCTGGGTATGCCCCAGGCGTATCGATTAAGGTAATCACCGGCAGCGAAAAGCGCTCGGCCATTTCCATTAAACGTAAAGCTTTTCGGTAGCCTTCGGGACGCGGCATACCAAAATTGCGTTTTACTTTATCGCTAACTTGTCGACCCTTCTCTTGGCCTATGACCATCACCGGCTCGCCTTGTAAGCGGGCTAAGCCACCCACAATGGCAGCATCATCGGCAAACTGACGATCACCGTGCAGCTCATCAAAATCATCAAAGATACGAGAAATATAATCGACAGTGTAAGGACGCTGGGGATGACGGGCAACACGTACGATATCCCATGGCGTTAATGATGAATAAATTTTAGCAGTGAGCTTGGCACTTTTTTCTGTGAGCTTGGTTATTTCATCAGAAATATTCAAATCGTTGTTGTGACCAACCGAGCGTAACTCTTCTATTTTCACTTCGAGTTCGGCTATAGGCTGTTCAAAATCAAGATAATTTGGGTTCATATCACATCACACTATTTTTAATACTGAGTGGTATAAATTAACCATGCTAACTGCAGGGAGAATACAAGGCTGCTAATAAAGCCCTACCCAACCGCATTGCGCTGCAAGTTAATGATCAAGTTGCGCGCATTATAGGGGAATGTTGCATCTAAATCAGCCGCATTTAGACGCCGTTATTGGGACTTATCAACACTCTTGAGGCTTATTCATGGCCGAATACACCCGCAGCGTTCATTGATTAGCCAAACCCATTTATTGAGACAGCAGGCTTAAGCAATTAACGAATTGAGCTTAGCCTGCCGTTTGGCAAAGGAATAAGAGAGATTTTCTCCCGCTAAATATAACGCAGGTACAAAAATCAATGTCACCAAGCTGGCAAACAACACACCAAACGATAGCGATGTCACCATAGGAATCAAAAACTGTGCCTGAACACTGGTCTCCAATAATATTGGCGTTAAGCCAAGAAAGGTGGTCACCGAAGTCAGCACAATTGGTCTGAAGCGTTGAACGGCACCATTCACTACAGCACGCCTTGGCGAATAACCTAGACGACGTAATTGATTAATACGATCAATTAACACCACGTTATCGTTTACCACAACGCCAGCACAGGCCATCATCCCTAAGACCGAGAACAAGCTAATGCCCGTACCAATAATGACATGCCCATAAATCGCGCCCATAAAGCCAAATGGCACAGCGGTTAACACCAATAAAGGCTGCCAATAAGAACGGAACATGATCGCCATGACAGCAAAAATACCTAGCATCGATAACAGCAAAAAGAGAATAATTTCTTGCAAGAACTCATCATTCTCTTGTTGTTCGCCTTTTAAGGTAATCACCACGTCAGGGTATTGATCGAGCAAACCATCAATCGCTTCTGTTTGTAGCTGCTGAATAATGGCTCCAGCATTAAACCCTTTTTGCACATCACTAGAAACCCGTGCCACACGTTTGCGATCTAAACGCTCGACCTTTTTGTAGGAGTTGCGATATTCAATATCAACCACTGACGCTAACGGTACACGATTATTTAACTCGCCTTGCTCACTGGGGATGTCACTGACAACATACATCTCGCGTAGCGCTTCTTCATAAGAACGGTCTTGTCGCGGGTAGCGAACCAATACCTTTACATCTTCACGCATGCGAGGAATACGCTGTACCTCTTCACCATAAAAAGCGCGCCGCACCTGCTGTGAAAGACTCGCTAAACTCACCGACAAAGTGTTAGCTTCGGGCTTAAGCTGTAAATTAATTTCGTTTGAGGGGCTATCTAAAGTACTACCCACATTGTAAACACCCTCGATCGCTGCCATCTTTACTGCCAAGGCTGCAGAAAAATCTTCGAGCTGCTGCTGAGAATCACTGCGCACAACAAACTCAATAGGCTTGGGAATATTAAAAATCGTGTAGCTCACCGATAAATCTTTTACACCCTGCAACTCACCTATCTCTTCTTGTAATTGCCGAGCTAAAGTATCTGAACCTAGCGGCCTATCGTTACCATCCTCGAGTAACATCGTAATACGCGCCGTTGTGCCATAAGCCGCAACATGAATACCTTGAACTAACTCGTATTCGTATTTTTCATTCACTCTCGCCTTAACTTGTTGGGCCGACAACTCAAGATAATTTGCCACCGACATCAACTGCTTAAACGGTGCAGCTTCAGGTATTTCTACCTTGGCGACGACATAGTCTGAAGTCACACGTGGAAAAAAACTAAACGGCAACCAACCGCCTTTAACTGTGGCAACAGCAAAGATAAACAAGAAGGCAAATACCGTTATGGTCACTTTACGAGAACCTACGGTCCAAACCAACATGCGTCTATAATAAGTGCGGCCAAGCAAGGGCAATAACGCCGCAACAGCCAACCGTCGCTGCTCTAAATAATGTAATAAACGAGTAAACGGAGAAAGCATATAAGCCACTAAGGTTTTTACCGCCCCAACCACGGCTCCGCCTTTATCGGCTAAATGTGAGGGTAAAAGATAGAGTGATTCAAACAGTGAAAAACACAGCGCCAAAATAACCGGCGTAGCAATGGTTGCCGGCTCCGGACCATCGCCAATAAAAAAGAAGGGGATAAAAAATATCATGGTACTTAACACCGCAAACCAAACCGGTGCAATAACCGACATGACTCCTTCTATAGCACCTTGCCGCGAACTGCTGTGGTTAAGTTGCTGGCTATAAATAGCTTCACCGACAATAATGGCATCATCAACAACAATGCCAAGAATCATAATAAACGCAAACATAGAAATAATATTAAGTGACACACTGGTAAACGATAGCCACCATATAGCGCCCATAAATGCCACGGCAATACCACTACAAACCCAAAAAGCTAATGACGGCTTAAGAAATATTAGCAAGATAATAAACACTAACAACAAACCACTTGAACCGTTATAAATCAGTGTATCTAAGCGCCCGCGATAGCTGACCGAAGCATCCGACCAAATGGACAAACTAACCGCATCCGGTAACTGCTGTGACTTTTGCTCAACATACAATTTAACCGCATCACTGGTGCGAAGGATATCGGGGTTACTTTGATTGCGAATCCATATCTCTAACGAGGGCTGGCCATCAAGAGTGCTGTAAATATCGGCATCTTCAAAACCGTCCACCACCTCTGCCACATCGCCAACGCGCAAAAGCGCACCATCGGCCTTGTGGCGCAGCGGTATTTGATTAAAATCGGTTGCATAATCTGCCTGGGCTCGCGTCTGTAATAAAATATCGCCGCCGTTATCACGAATTTTACCCGCTGGCATATTAAACGAATAACCGCGGACTGCTGCGGCCACTTCATTAAACGTTAATCCGTAATCAAGCAGTGCTTGCTCCGATATTTCTATACCCACCTCATACTTTCGCGGGGTATGTATTTCGGCAATAGCAACCGAAGGCAATGCGGCAAGCTCCTCACGTATTTGCTCGCCAAGTTCTTTGAGTTCGCGCTCCTGCAAATCACCGGCTAACTGCAAGCGCATAATGGTATTACGCCATCGCTGCTCTACAATCTGCGGACTCTCAGAGCCGGCTGGAAAGGTATTAATCGCTTCAACATTCGCTTTAATGTCATTAAGAATACGTATCGTATCTTCTTCGGGTTTAATCTCAATAATAACTTCGCCAACCCCTTCGCGAGCGACCGAGCGTATTTCTTCTATACCACCTAATTGCTGCACGGCTTCTTCAATACGCGCACAAATTTGTTTTTCTACCTCTTCAGGACCCGCACCAGGGTAAGGCACAGTCACGCGTATCAAATCAATTTTTATTTGTGGAAAAAACTCTTTGTCCAGTAACGGAAAAGTCATTAGACCGGCTATAAGAATAAAGAACATTGCCAGTTTTGCAGCAATAGGATTGTCGATAAACCAACTAACAATAGAACGCATTATTTATATCCGATTTATTCTTGGCTAACTTGTGCGGCGGCTTGTGCGTCTGGCAGCTCATGGAGCGTGGCAGATCTATCGCGAATCTTCATGCCTTTTAAAGCTAAAGATAGGTTTGATGTAATTACCGATACAGGATTACTAGCGACACGAGTATCGGCCAACTTCACCAAGACAGCATTATCATTAACCTGAATAACAACAACATCGAGGTAAGCCAATTGTCCATTGTCAAAAACCCAAATTTGCTGCTGTTGACGTAGCGCACTTCGCGGAATAAAAAAACTGTTTGCAATACGATTACCGGCAATCTGCGCTGTGACAAACTGGCCGACAGCAAGCGCAGGTTTTTGCAATACACCCGTGCTGTCATAATGATCGTCAAACGCCTGTGGTAATGAAGCGACAAAATAATACTGACGGCTACTGCTATCTATTGCGCCTTCTAGCCGTTCAAGCTTGGCATCCCATTCGTATTGCTTATTACCGTAACGGGCAATTAACTTTACTGGCGAAGGCTGTGCCGCCGACACACTAACATTTTGTCTTTGTTGTGCAGTTAATGGCAAACGTACTTCAGCAATGTCACTGCTATAAACTTCTGCAATAGATGTGCCTTGGGTAACAAACTGCCCAACGTCTACTTTTTTAGTCAACACTTGACCAGCAAATGGCGCACTGATTTTAGTGCGTGACAAATCTAACTGCGCTTTTTCTAAACCGGCTTCGGCTGCTTGCAATCCAGCTTTAGCACTCGCCAATTGCGGCTTTCGTAAAAATAAATCATTAGCTTCGCCATTACCCAAGTCGCGCCATTCGCGCTTAGCTTGTCGAGCGCGCCCCTTTTCCGTTGCCAGCAATTGTTTAGCATCAGCCAATTTGGCTTGAGCCTGGCTAATAGCAATACGGTAATCGCTTTCATCAATGGTCACTAAGGCTTGGTTGGCAGCAAAAGAACCTCCTGCAGAAAACTGCTCGGCTATGGCATCAACGCGACCCGTTACTTGCGAAACTAACTCAATTTGGGTTTTGGGCTTAACAAGCCCTTGCGATTCAATCCAAACACGATGCTCAGCAGGCTTAACATGTAACACATCAACAATAGGCACTGGCGGTACACGAATCGGTTTTGCCGCTGGCGCAGGCTTACTAGTGACAATAAGCCATGTCAACAATAAACCGACAACAACAACGCCAATAAAGAGTTTACGATTGTTTTTTGTTCCTAACATAAAGCTTTATTTCCTAACATGACTGACATAAGGCATTAATATCTTGTTATATACGCAACAACTCACTTATTTGTTCACCAGCACTCACTTTAACTCACCATAAAAAAGTCTAGCGATTTAAGGGCTGGTCAGAATGAAATAATCCAGCATTCTGACAATAACTTATACCAGTTTATCCTACACAGGCTTCCATATCGACGTATAATATGAGTGACTTATGCCGTAAGGTTTAATGAATAATTGATTCATAGCCTATGCAACCGTATGCGCAACATTCAAACCATTAATTAACCCATTAATATTGGACAATTTATGAGTACTGGCACTTGGGATCCTAGCAGCAATACCAGCAAGCTAGATATTAATATAGACCCCGCCTCGCTTGCAGATTTGCTCAAGCGTTTTTTGGCGCTTGCCGAAAACAATCAACTGGACAATTTAGCCACACAGATGGATGAGCAGGACCGCTCTCAGTTTGCCATTATGCAGGCCGATTTAGCCCTATGGCAGAACGCACTTAGCGATTACAGCGAAGCACAGCTAATTGCGCTTATACGATTTTTCACCTTAGTGGAGATGGCACTTCCTGAATGGGCTGCAGGCGCAAAGTCACCGGTGATTAGCATTAATAAAATACTGAAAAGCCGCGGTCATAAATTAGACCGAGAAATGCTAATGTGGATTAAACAACATAGCGATAACCGTTTTATCCCTAACGGTTCGCCGCTGTTATAAGGTCTTAGCTGATAGATTTAGCGCTTTCGCGCGTTGAACTTTTCTAGCTGCTCAGCTGTTGCTTCTAACTGATGGTGCTCCTTCCATTCGGAATACGGCATACCATAAACTCGCTCGCGCGCCTGCTCATAATCTACCGCTTCACCGCGTTCATCGGCTGCCGCCACATACCACTTAGCTAAACAGTTACGACAAAAGTTGGCTAAATTCATTAAGTCGATATTTTGCACATCTTTGCGTGAATCTAGATGCTCAAGCAAACGCCTAAACACCGCAGCTTCAATGTCTGTCTGCTGCGATGATGTTTCTGCTGGCTTATCGATCATAAGTAGCGACTCAATTAATGTGACTTGAAATAACTCAAAGCGATTGATAATAATCCATCAAAATTTTAGCCACTTCAGGACGCGAAAACTCTGGTGGTGGCGCAATACCATTACCCAACATTTCACGTACTTTAGTACCCGACAATAAGACAAAATCTTCTTTGTCATGGTCGGGGGCATCTTTCATCATAACCACTTTATTTAGCTTTTTAGAATACGCGGTATGATCAGCACGATAAATCTCAATATCTAAGGCACCGGCTGGGACTTTTTCATCAAAAATAGTCTGCGCATCGAAAGCACCGTAATAGTCACCAACACCCGCATGATCGCGACCCACAATTAAATGCGTACAACCACAGTTTTGACGGAACACCGCATGCAACACCGCTTCTCTTGGGCCGGCATAAAGCATATCGAAACCGTAGCCAGTGACCATTACCGAGTTAGGCGCAAAATACAGCTCAACCATTTTACGAATAGAAGCATCACGCACATCGGCAGGAATATCACCCGGCTTTAATTTACCTAATAACATATGCACTAAACAGCCATCGGCACCTAAATCTTCAAGTGCCATGCGACATAATTCTTCATGCGCGCGATGCATTGGGTTACGCGTTTGAAAGGCAACCGCCTTTTCCCAACCTAACGATTCCATTTCGCTGCGAATTTCAACCGCTGTTCGATAGGTGTCAGGGAAATCCGTTTGAAAATAAGAATAACTTAACACCTGAATGGCACCCGAAAGCATAATATTACCCTGTGAGCGAAATGCCGCTACGCCTGGGTGACTTCCGTCCAGCGTACCGAAAACCTGTTCAACCATGCTGTCCATCTGTTCATCAGAGACCAGTTCAATGGCATCCACTTGCATAATCGCTAAAACAGGATTGCCTTCTACATTAGGGTCTTTAAGCGCAATTCGCTGGCCAGCTTCAATGCCCGAAGCATCTTCAACCAAATTCACAATAGGCACAGGCCAGAACAAACCATCAACGGTATGCAGTTTTTGCGCAACGCTCAGTGAATCCATTAGATTCATATAGCCAGTTAACGGCGTAAAATAACCTGCAGCCAACATAACCGCATTGGCTGCTGCCGCTGAACTGATAGTAATCGCTGTTAAATCTTGTGCTTCTGCTGCAAGTGCTGCGCGCTGGCTATCGTCGGCAACGTACAGTGGCATTAAACGTTCTGCGCCGTGTGGCTTAATCATTTACTACTCCGATATTTTTATGGTTGGTCTTATCGCCTTTGATAACGATAAGACCGGTTAAGATGAGTTTACTTAAGCGTTTTAATAAAGGGGTAAAATCAAATAATGCCGCGCTCAACTAACAGTGCTAACAAAATTTCAACTTCTTTATCTAATGACATTTCATGGCTATTTAAAATAACCTCGGCCTGGCTTGGCGCTTCATAGGGGTCATCAATTCCAGTAAAGTTTTTAATTTCACCTGCGCGTGCTTTTTTGTATAAACCTTTAGGATCGCGGCTCTCTGCAACATCTAACGGCACATCTACGAAGACCTCAATAAAATCCATCCCCGATTCTTCATGTAACGCGCGAACAATATCGCGATCGGCACGGTAAGGGCTGACAAAGCTCGATAAAGTAATAACGCCCGTATCAACAAATAGCTTAGCTATTTCACCAATACGACGAATATTTTCGGTGCGGTCCTCAGCAGAAAAGCCTAAGTTTTTATTAATGCCTAAGCGTACATTATCGCCATCTAAACGGTAGCTAAGGCGACCCGCTTTATGCAGTGCATTTTCTAATGCCACCGCAACGGTACTCTTGCCACTGCCCGATAAACCGGTAAACCAAATAGTCGCGCCTTTTTGGCCTAATAACTGATTGCGATGCTCACTATTAATATCACCTTCATGTCGGTGAACGTTAGTCGCTTTTTGCTCTGCCATAATTTTTTCTCTATGCTTTGTTTAATCTGTACCGTATTGAATATGCGCAAACAAAAACGATACCAATATAAAATTGCTAAACCGCTAATAATCGACCTTGAATACAGTGAATGTATGTAAGTGATGTTCGGGGATATAACTCTGAGGCGGCGTATTCTATTGAATTTAACAGAAATTACAAATTACCAGGGCTTACAAACGCAATAAAATAGCAGTCTTTACTCCAAAATAATCATTTATTAACAATAACTTAACGTGAATTCTAAATGTTTATTGTTGGGTAAAATCTACCAAAATTATTCGCCTAATCCGCCAACGAACCGTAGAATAGCCAACCTAAAGCCATCAGCAACGTTTATCACCAGCAGAATCAAGAACCAAACACTTTAAAAAGGTATGACTTTATGGCCAGAATTATCATCCTGATTGCAGCGCTTATTTCTACCATCTATCTGTGGGCTTGGCTTAAATCACGCTATCAGCAACAAGGTCGACCCTTTGCCATCAAAGCCAGTCTTGTTGCTTGCGCCCTACTTTTAGTTGGCTTGGCAGCCATAGGAAAAGTACATTGGTTGGGCGCGCTGCTGGCCAGCGGCTTAGCAGGATTACGGTTTTTGTTACCTATTGTGTTTAAGAGCCTGCCTCTTTTTGCGCCTTTCTTAAAACGGGCAAGTGCAGAGCAAGCCAATGCAAATTCTAATCCCAATACTGGCAATAACAGTGATATGACTAAAAACGAGGCCTTTGCCGTTCTTGGCCTTGATAGTAGTGCCACAGAAGAAGATATTGTTATGGCACATAGGCGCCTTATTCAAAAGCTTCACCCTGATACTGGCGGCAATGAATATTTAGCAACGCAATTGAATTTGGCAAAAGACGTTTTACTCAACGATTAAAACTTATTAACAGTCTAAAACAGTTTTAAGCCAAGGAACGGTTAAGCGACGCCCCGAGCTTAACGCTTGCTGATCAAGCCGCGCTAACAATGCAGATAAATCACTCATATTTCGCGAACAGCGATTCATTAAAAAATTGGCAACCTCGTCACTCATCACTAAGCCTAATCGTTCGGCCTTAAACTGTAATACCTGCATTTTTTGCTCATCAGATAAAACATTGAGCTGAAAACCCGTAGCCCATTTTAGTCGTGATTTAAGGTCTGCCAAATCAAAATCTAACTCTGCAGCTAAGCAGTGACTGCCTAATACTAAGCGCGCATTACTTTTATTTTTTAACTTCTCTATTAAATAAAACAACTGTTCTTGCCAAGCTGCTTGCCCGACTAGGCACTCAACGTCATCAATGCAGAGCAAATCAAAGTTTTCTAAGCCATCAAAGTAACCGGCCATAGATTCAGCGGTAGTAGACCGATTAACAACACCACTAGCGCTTAACACTTCATTTAAACTAAGGTACATAGCAGACAACTGCCGCTCTGTCGCCAGTGCCGCAGTAGCTTGTAATAAGTGACTTACACCACCTCCACGACTGGCCGTAACATAAATCCAGCCTGATGCTGGCGACGCTAAAGCCGCTGACGTATCTATTACCTCGCTTTCAGGCAACGACAGGGCTTGTAAAGAGGCAACAAGCTCGCCATCGGCAGCTGACCAAAAACTATCAAACGTCGCACGACTATCGAGTTTTAATGCAAGAGGAACTTGCTGATTAATTTCGCTGCTCAAAGAAGACGTCCATCAATAATAAATTTTATGGTAATACACATACTAACTATCACTCGCCGGCTGACCTTGAGTTATTTTGTCATGATAGAGCCCACTGCTTTTGTAGCTTTGCTGCATATGACGCAGCAAAACCATTACAACAGCAGCTACTGGTAATGCTAATAACACACCAATAAAACCAAATAATTGCCCTCCAGCCAAAACAGCAAAAATAACTGCAACGGGATGCAAACCAATTTTATCACCAACAAGAACAGGTGTTAGGAACAAGCTCTCTAATAACTGCCCTATGCCAAAAACGGCCAGCACCGGCAACAGATATAACCAGTCCTGAAATTGAATGAGCGCAGCAACTCCAGCAGCTGAAATACCAACAATAACGCCTAAATAAGGTACAACACTGGCAGCACCGGCAAGCAGCCCTAATAACAAAGCTAAATCAATACCCACAATCGACAAGCCAACAGCATAAATCGACCCAAGCAAAACCATTATCAATAGCTGGCCACGCAAAAACGCACTTAATACATCATCACAGTCATGAGCCAGTTTAACGACTAACTCAACTTGAGAGCGCGGCAAGACATCATGAATATGGCCCATAAAAATATCCCAATCACGAAGCATATAAAAAGCGACCACAGGAATTAATGCCATAGTCCCTACCCAAGCCACAATCGCAAAACTCGACCGAGTAAGTTGAGCAATAACAATACCAACAATGTCTCCAGCTTTTTGCCAGTTATCGTTCAAAGAAAGCTTAAGCTTTTCTAATAACTGCGATGATTCTTCAATACCAAACATCGACTGCAACCAAGGCAATAAATGTAAATTTAACCAGTCGATTAATCGTGGCACTGTTTGCACTAACAAATCTAGCTGCGCGGTAATCATGGGGACTAAAAGCAAAGCCCCGAGCAGAAGCGCTAGGGTTAACAAAACAAAAATAATGATGACCGCCCAAGTCCGTGAACAGCCTTTTTGCTCTAGCGCATCAGCAACAGGGTCACCTAAATAAGCAATAAACGCCGCAATTATAAAAGGCGTTAATACTGGACTTAGCAGAAAAACTAACGCCATCGAAATAATAAATAGCATTAACCAAAATAATTTTTTGGCCGCTTGTTCACTCATATCGAATACCCACTTTTCAACTATCTCTCAGCGATTGATAACTGCAATTCATTATATCGACTAACTACTATTACTTACTGATTATCTACTTATTACCACTTCCTAACCATCGGTACTGCAGCTTGTTGGCCTGCCCTGTATCACTGCTATTATATCCCGCTGGAATTATGCGCTTATTTAATTCAATTAAGGCACTTACCTTATCAATATCGTTACTACCAGCTAAACTAAAATAACAATGCTCGCCATTAATGTGACTTAGCTGAATAGCTTTTAAAGCCGGAATTTGACGTAAATACTCGCTTAACGCTACATAATCAACGTGATCTTTAACACCACTAAACTTAATGGTTAAATGCTTACTAAACTGCTGCTGCCTAGCACCTACGGCATAATCCGCCGCCAACCGATCGGCGACCATATCACTCCCACGAGAAAAGTAATGGTTTAAGTCATTACCGCGATAATGCTCCACTTTACGCTCACCACGATAGAGTAAAGTCCATTGTCCAAACCAACTTTGATCATAAGCTTGACTCAGTTTACCGACCAATACCGCACCATTGTCATAGCGTTCGGATGCTTTACGAATAATAGGCTCAGACATATTCCAAATATCAGTGGCACTAATGAGGCTCGCCTCTTCTAAGTCCAAAAGTGGTTGAATTAATGGAATGCCACGCGCTCGAGCGCCAGAACTTAGCGCTTGATAAAAATGCGGTGAATTATCAGGACTGGCAATTAAACGCTGACCACCCCGCTGCTCAACTAGCCAAACTAAAACACCCGGCCGGTTAGCCTGCCAATAAGGCGCACCAGCTTCACGCAACAAGGTCCTTATCGCATCTGACTGAAACACTAAATTTAAGCGAAGCACTTCCTGCGAAGCAAATGTATCATTAGCATAACCGAGACGATGATCAAACTCAGCCGAAAGAGCCTTATCCTCAAGCCCGCCATCGAGCCCATCATCAAGCCCAACATCAAGCCCAACATCAATAGCGCTGAGCAATGGCTCGTCGGTATTTTTTGCCCGTTTAAGTACCGACTTTTGATAAGAGAAACTAGCAATGTAACGGTCGGCTTTTGCCAAGCTTTTGGCCAATAATGGGTAGGTTTCCGTCGCCAATTTATCGCCCGTTACCCTGACAAAAAGTGTTTTCAGCGCAGCACGACTAGCGAGGCCCCGCTCTTGATTAGACTCGCTCTCAACATCCACTGTTACAGTAAATAAATCGACCGCCTCACTGGCTAACGCGAACTGACAGCAAAGTAGAAGCCCCGCAAAACAGCGAACACAAGTTAGCGCAAAAAATTGTAGCCATAAAAACATAAGGCTCAGTCCATTCTGAATAATTAAACAATCGGCTGAGAATCTGCATATCTACAGTCGAAATATAAAAGCCACCACTGATGAGCTGGTTAAAATTTCAGCGATACAGGCAATCAATTTGCCGGACAGTATAAAGCACTCTAAAAGCCAACGCCCACCTCCATGCAAAGCAATCGTTCACATTCAGGCATAAATAAGCCATACGGTTAAAAGGCTCCAGCCAAATGTCAGATTGTCGCAACTTATGTGGTAACTTATGCTGCAACTTAAGCAACAACTTATGCTGCATCTCGCGTAGTCAGTCTGTACAATGGCGGCTCATTTCGGTTGCTCCATTAACGTTTATGGCCGAAAAATGATGGCCGAATGGGCCCACACTTAATAAAATTTTACTGATAAACGAGCGTTGCACCTAACCTATGACCAAACCAAACACAGATACAGCTTCAAATGGACTTTCTTATAAAGATGCAGGCGTCGATATTGATGCTGGTAACGCATTGGTTGAGCGCATTAAAGGCGTCGCGAAAAAGACCCAACGACCAGAAGTCATGGGTGGACTAGGTGGCTTTGGCGCCCTGTGCAAGCTACCCACTGGATACAAAAACCCAGTCTTAGTGGCTGGTACCGATGGCGTTGGTACAAAACTCAAATTAGCTCTGGATACTGGCTACCACCATGGCGTGGGCATCGATTTAGTTGCTATGTGCGTTAATGACTTGGTAGTTGCTGGTGCCGAACCACTATTCTTTCTCGATTACTACGCTACTGGCGAATTGGATGTTGACGTTGCCGCTACGGTAGTCACCAGCATTGGCGAAGGTTGTTTACAATCGGGCGCCGCCTTAATTGGTGGCGAGACAGCAGAAATGCCTGGCATGTATGTTAAGGGTGACTATGATTTAGCCGGCTTTTGTGTCGGCGTTGTCGAGCAAGATGAAGTTATTGACGGTACCAAAACCGCGGCTGGCGATGCCATTATCGCAATGGCCTCATCTGGCCCCCACTCCAACGGCTATTCATTAATTCGTAAAATCATTGATCATGCACAAGCCGATTTACAACAAGCATTTGGCGACTCAACACTGGCAGAAACACTGCTTACCCCCACTCGCATTTATGTAAAATCATTACTGCAACTCATCAAAACAGTTGATGTGCACGCTATTGCGCACATTACTGGCGGCGGGTTATTAGAAAACATTCCACGTGTATTACCCGATAACACAGAAGCCAATATCGATGTATCGAGCTGGCAGATGCCCGAAATATTCAATTGGCTGCAAGAAAAAGGCAATGTTGAGCAAGAAGAAATGTACCGCACCTTTAATTGTGGCATTGGCATGATTGTCGTTGTACCTAACAATCAACTTGAGCAAGCACTTGCAACGCTACAAGCAAGCGGCGAAAACGCCTGGCATGTTGGCAATATTGACGCTAGCGCAGACACACAACCCTGCGTTAATTTAAGCTAATTGGGCTTTTACGTTAATCATGCCAGAACAGCAAAATTTAAATAAAAGCCGTATCGTCGTATTAATTTCTGGCAGCGGTAGCAACTTACAAGCCATTATTGATGCCTGTAAAAATCAGCAAATCGCTGCTGACATTGCCATGGTTATTAGTAACCGCCCCAATGCCTTCGGCTTACAACGTGCTGAGCAAGCAGGTATTGCTAACACTTGCATTGATCATACAGCCTTCGCCAGCCGCGCCAGCTTTGATCAAGCTCTCAGTGAAAAGCTCAATGCCATTAACCCTGACTTAATTGTTCTTGCTGGGTTTATGCGTATATTAACGCCCGAATTTGTAACAAATTTCCACGGTAAATTAGTGAACATTCATCCCTCGTTGCTGCCTAAATACCCAGGCTTAAACACTCACCAACGGGCCATTGATGATGGCGAGAGTCAAGCTGGCGTTACAGTACACTTTGTTACCGCCGAACTGGATGGCGGGCCAGCTATTATTCAGGCTCCCATAACCATTGAAAATAATGATGATGCCGCCTCACTCGCTGCAAAAGTACTCATTGAAGAGCACAAAATTTACCCCCGCGCTATTAGTTGGTTTATTGATGGCCGGCTGTCATTAACTAACGGCAAGGCAATACTTGATAATGAGATACTTCCCGCTCATGGCTTTCAAAATGGCCACATTTAAAACAATAGCCGCTTTTAAAATAATGCATTCTAAAACAGCGTCAATCAAAACAACTAAGCTCCGGTTTTTATTACGCAGCTTAAGTATTGCATTTTTACTCGGCGTGCAACTAGGTTGCACAGCAACAACCTTGCCACCTTACGAAGCTACTTACACCACCAAACTTCGCGGTGTAAAAATCACAGGCACACGCAAATTCGAAAACACCAGTGACAATAAATACAAAGTTAGCTGGAAAGCAAAAGCGCTGTGGATGCGATTAAACGAGTGGTCCGAATTCGAGTTAATCGATGGCAAAAGAATACGCCCTATTAGCTATCATTACACCCGTAAAGGTCTCGGCACCGACAAACCTACCCATATACTTTTTGACTGGGAAAACAATATTATCAATGCCAGTAAAGGCGATGATAAATATCAATTTGCACTAGAGCCCAACACTTTAGACAGGCTCTCTTATCAAGTGCAAATGCAAATTGATCTATTAATAAAACCAGACAGCGAACAGCTTAACTACATTATCGCCAACCACGATAGATTAGCTCGCTATGTATTTAACTTCGAAAAGCAAGAAGTCATTAAAACCGAATTAGGTAACACTCTTTCTCGCATTTTCAAGCGCGAAAAAAGAGATAAAACCACCCGTATATGGTTATCGCAAGAGCAGTATTTTGTACCCGTAAAAATTGAACAGACAGAAGACAATAAGTCGTCAGTAATTGCGATTAAGAACTGGAAATCAAAAAATGATAATGCACGTGGCTTGTTATCATTTAGTGCGCCAAGTCGACGCTATAACGGAATGATTAGTGGGGGCAGCAGCAACAGTAACAACGAAAATAGCATCAAAAACAACAACGACATAAACCAAGAAGCAGCCACCCCATCAATCGACAACACAGACGTTGACGGGGACTTTTAGACGCATTTAGCAGTTTATTAGGCTTTCGGCAGTGTCACTCCACGCTGCCCTTGATACTTACCATTACGATCTTTATAACTCACGTCACACACTTCATCTGTTTCATAAAACAGCATTTGCGCAACACCTTCGTTGGCATAAATTTTAGCCGGTAATGTTGTAGTATTTGAAAACTCTAACGTAACATGCCCTTCCCACTCTGGCTCTAACGGCGTTACATTAACGATAATGCCACAACGCGCATAAGTCGATTTCCCCAAGCAAACAGTTAATACACTGCGCGGAATACGAAAATACTCTACTGTTCGCGCCAATGCAAAAGAGTTAGGAGGAATAATACAGTAATCCGCTTCCACATCAACAAAGCTATTCTCGTCAAAGTTTTTGGGGTCTACGGTTGCTGAATGAACATTGGTAAAAATTTTAAACTGGTTCGCACAGCGAACATCATAACCATAACTTGATGTGCCATAAGAAATGACTCGCTTGCCATTATTCTCACGCACTTGGTCACGCTCAAAAGGCTCAATCATGCCTTCATTTTCAGACATGCGGCGTATCCAGTGGTCGGATTTAATCGTCATATTTTTGATCTCTTAAATAGTTAAACGGATAACTCAATCATTTACATTAAAAAAAATATTAATCGTTAGAAACAACAATTTTTGGCCCTGCGCGCATTGCATCGGTACTAGGTAAACACAGCTGCGCTGCTAATTTTCTGGCTATATGGCGATACTGATTAGCCAAATCAGAATTGGGGGTAAGCGCAACTAACGGTTTACCTTCATCTAAGCCCTTGCGAATCTCCATTGCCAATGGCAACTTACCAAGCAATGGTACATTGTACTCATTGGCAATAAGTTCACCACCACCGTCACCGAAAATTGACTCATTATGTCCACACTTAGAACAAATATGGGTAGACATATTTTCGATAACACCCAAGCAAGGGATATCAACCTTGCGGAACATTTCAATACCTTTTTTAGCATCAAGTAAAGCGATGTCTTGCGGCGTAGTGACCACAGCAGAGCCCGTTACGGGCACTTGCTGCGAAAGTGTTAATTGAATATCGCCAGTGCCGGGCGGCATATCGATAATCAAATAATCAAGGTCTTGCCAAACGGTCTGATTAACCATTTGCGTTAGAGCACCACTAACCATAGGGCCGCGCCATACCATTGGCGTTTTATCTGTTACCAAATAGCCCATAGACATAGTCTGCAAACCATAGGCCTCAACAGGAACAAAATATTTTTGCTCACGCACTTCAGGTCGACGATCAGCCGGTATACCCAGCATAAGTGGTTGGCTAGGACCGTAAATATCGGCATCTAACAGGCCAACTTTGGCGCCCTCAAGATGCAAAGCTAGCGCAACATTTAATGCGGTTGCTGATTTGCCAACGCCTCCTTTACCAGAGGCAACGGCAATAATATTTTTTACTGACTCTAAGCTTGCCAGATTAGCTTTTCGTGCTCGCGACTGAATACGGCAATTAACATTTACCGTAACACTATCAACTGATACACCGGCAATAACTGCGTTACGGATAGCCTCAGCCATGGACTCAACGGCGCCTGCTGCTGGGTAACCTAAGACAACATCAATAGAAACCGTATCGCCCTCAAGCACAATAGGGCCTACTGACTGAGTTTCACTTAATGGAAGGCCGGTGTACTCATCGACAAAACTGCCAACAATTTGACCAACTCTCTCTTGTTCGGTATTGGACATTCGCCCCCCAAGGGCAGTCTTTACTTTTCATTTGTATCGGCTTAGATGTGACGTAAAAAGCCAGCGAGCATTATAAGGATTTTCGATCATTTAGGTGATATTAAAAGCGGTAAATCGACCAATATCTGGATTGGCTTGTTACTCGGTGACAAAAATTTATGAGGATTACTGATTTTATAGGCGTGAGCAGGTCGTAGTCGTGAATACTGCCAAGACCAGCAAGGCTGGCTCAAGCAAAACCGAATTCAATTAATCAAAGATAACCGTTTTGTTACCATCAACAATCACACGATCCTCAAGATGATAACGCAGACCCTGCGCCAACACCCTCGCCTCTACATCTTTACCTAGGCGTACCATATCATCACGATCATGCTTGTGTCCCACACGCGCAACATCCTGCTCGAGGATAGGCCCCTCATCGAGATCGTCAGTGACGTAATGGCAAGTAGCACCAATTAACTTAACCCCACGCTCAAACGCTTTTTGATAAGGGTCGGCACCAATAAATGAAGGTAAGAAACTATGATGAATATTAATAAGCTGATGAGGATAACGTTCGCACATTGCCGGCGGAATAATTTGCATGTAACGCGCCAATACAACTGTGTCAGCGTCATATTGCTGAATTAAAGCGTCAATTTCAGCAAAACCTTTAGCCTTAGCAGCAGCGTCTTTAGGCATTGGCACATAGTGAAAAGGAATGTCGTGCCACTCAACCATACTGCGAAGGTTTTCATGATTAGAAATAACACAGGGAACATCACACACTAAATCGCCACTGCGCCAGCGATGCAGTAAATCAGCAAGGCAGTGTGAAGCGTGACTAGCAAGTAAAGCCACACGTCGAGGCTGCTTAGAATCACGCATATACCAAGTCATATTATGCTCATCAGCAATAGGCTGAAACGCCTCTTTAAACGTCTCTAAATTCACTGATAATGAGTCTGCACTAATCTCATTTCGCATAAAAAACTGCTTAGTTACATTATCAGTATGGTAGTTGGCCTCGAGTAAGGAACCCCCATGCTGAGCAACAAAAGCACTGACTTTTGCCACAATACCCACCTTATCAGGACAGGCAATAACTAAACGATAACTGTGTTCCACCAATCTAGCCTCTCTATTACTCTTATAGCTATTTATTAAAATACTTGCTAATCAGTTGTTATTGATAACAAACTATAGCAGAAAGAAGGAAATCCGTTAAACCCATTAACACAGCTAATACTATCGATGACGAATTAACCAGCACTTGTGCGCAGGCCTTCCTCGCTCAAAATCTGGCCCTAAAGTATCACGAGTGATTTCTTGCGCAGCAAAACTATCACTCACACTTCTATCAAGCGAAAAACCGCGCTTATTCGTCGAAAAATACAAACTGCCATTTTCGGCTAATCGAGCCATTGCTAAGCAAATTAGCTCAGCATGATCACGACTAATATCTAAGGTGTGATCCATCTTTTTGGAATTCGAAAAACTCGGCGGATCCAGCAAAATGCAATCAAACATATCATGACTATGCTTCAACCATTCAGTACAGTCAGCCCGCACAAGTTGATGACTAGATAGGTTGATATTATTGAGTTCAAAATTATGTCGTGACCAATTAAGGTAACTGTTAGACATATCCACACTCACACTACTTTCTGCTCCCGCTTTAGCCGCATAAACAGTTGCTGATGAGGTATAGCTATAAAGATTAAGAAAACGTTTAGTTTTCACTTCGCTAGCAATACGTTGGCGCACATATCTATGGTCTAAAAATATGCCGGTATCAAGGTAGCGCTGCAAATTAACTTTAAACTTATGGCCCTGCTCTTCAACCACCATATCAAAAGCTTCTCCTTCTTGCTTTTGATACTGTTTAGCGCCTCGCTGGCGTTCACGCCGCTTAACATAAATACGCTCTAACGGAACTTCTAACACACAAGAGACTGCCGCAATGGCATCTTTAACTCGCTTATGCGCCATGCCGGGGTCAATGGTTGCTGGTGGCGCGTACTCTTGCACATGAATAAACAACGTGTTTTCTGATAACGGCGTACGCTCTGGCAAAGGCATTGGTACATTTTTATAAGGGCTCGCACCACGATTTTTTAGCTGAACCGGTGGACTTGGCTTTTTAGATCGCTGCTGAAATCGTCTCGCCACGGCATAAGGACTAGTTTCATCAATGACTTCTTCAACGGGTTTTTCATAAACTGTATTGTCAAAAACTGCCGCATCATCACCTTCGCCGGCAATTCGCTCAACCGCAAAATAACAATCAATAGCTACCGCGTACTCCGGTAAATCAGCATCATATAACCGATAGCAAAGATTATCATTTAATTTTAACCATTTGCGTAAGCGCTTCTGGTTTTTGCGCAAACGGTTTGCCAGCATTTGAGCGTTCTCATTTAAATCATCAAACGAGAGAATTTTTTTACCACGACCGGATTGATCTTCTACAATACTCGCAGCATTAACCTTATAACGCTGCACCTGACACTCAATACTACCGTTATATAAACGGTTCTGACGCCAGCTTCGTAAACCGGTCTCCCAACCTAAATCGAGGTTGCCAGTAAACACCGTTGCCTGCCACCCCATACAACTGCGCTTTAACATATCACCTAACTGTCGATAGACAGGCATTAACGCCTCAACTTCACCTAAACGCTCACCATAAGGTGGGTTAACCACAAGCAAACCGTTAGGCAATGTTTTATCCAAAACCAAGTTAGCAATATCGCACTGCTTTAGCACTATCCAGTCATCTAAACCAGCAATAGCTACATTATCTTGCGCTAACGCCAAATTGCGTGGGTTAATATCAAAGCCCTGTATGCTGCACTGACGCTTTTCAAGCGCATCATTAACCGTTTGCGATTGCTCATCTAAAACCGCTTGCCATAGCTCGCTATCAAAATCACTTAACTGGGTTAACGTCCACAAACCATTGCCCACTAAACCACGGGTGCGCAAAAATGTGGGGGGAATATTTGCAGCCATTAACGCCGCTTCAATTAGCAACGTACCCGAACCACACATAGGGTCAACAAAACTACCGCCCTCGCTGGCGATAGTCGGCCAATCGCTTTGCCTTAAAATAGCAGCAGCTAAATTTTCTTTAAGTGGTGCTGCTCCACCGCTACTCCGATAGCCTCGCTTATGTAGACTCTCACCAATCAAATCAAGACCAATAGAAAAACGGCCATTAAATAAACGAACATAAATTAAAACATCGGGTTTTTCGTCATCTATAGTTAAGCGTGTATGACCCGCATTAACAAAATGATCATTAACCGCATCTTTAATGCGTAAGGCACCAAAACGAGAGTCACGAATAAAAGAAGACGTGCCATTAAAATCAATTAATAATGTTTTATCAGCAGAAAAATAATCTGACCACGGCAACTTTACAGCAGCTTGATACATAGATTCGTCAGAATCAATACGAGTACGTGCTAACAATAACAAAACGCGATTCGCCAAGCGCGACCATAAACAAATGCGATATGCCGTTGCCTGGCTGGCACTAAAATAACAGCCCGCTACCGACTCCTGAACATCCTCGGCCTGTAATTCAGCTAACTCTAACGCCAGAACATGCTCCAAGCCTTTTGGGCATGTCGCCATATAATTTTCGTTAGCCATTATGAATTAATCTCTAATTTAGCATTGCGAATTGCAATAGCTGAATCCCGCACAAGTGATGGACCTTGGTAAATCAAACCGCTATACAGCTGAACCAAATCAGCACCCGCCTCTATCTTAGCCACTGCTTGCTCAGGTGAGTTAATACCACCCACACCAACAATCACCATCTCACCACCCAAGTGCTGAGATAATGTTGCAACAATTTCGGTAGATTTTTCGAATAAGACGGCACCACTTAAACCGCCCGCCTCATGACAATGCATGCTTCCCGCTACAGCGGTTTTATCGATGGTAGTGTTCGTAGCAATAATGCCGTCTATACCACTGGCTTGAAGTTGATCAGCAACCGAGAGCAAATCATCGGGCGCCATATCGGGTGCAATTTTAACTAACAAGGGTGTTAAGCGGCCGGTTTTATCCGCTAATGCCGCGCGCGTATTAACAATCGCTGAAAGGAGTTTTTGCAGCTCATCGCCAAACTGCAGATCCCTAAGGCCAGGTGTATTCGGAGAAGATAAATTGACAGTAACATAATCAGCTAAATGAGCGACAGCGGTAAGACACTGTGTGTAATCATCCGCCGCTTGATCTGCTGGTGTCAGCTTATTCTTACCAATATTAATCCCTAACGGACACGATAAGCCCGATTTTCGGAGTGCAGCAACGCGCTGTGTTAATGCTGTTAGGCCCTGATTATTAAAGCCCATCCGATTAATAATGGCATCATGCTCGGCCAAGCGAAACATTCGAGGCTTACTATTGCCTGGCTGCGGCTTTGGCGTCACGGTTCCCACCTCTATAAAGCCAAACCCTAGTGCAGCCATACCCTTTACACAGGCTGCATTTTTATCAAGACCAGCAGCCAAACCCACCCGATTGGCAAAACGACAGCCTAATAAATCGACAGGATCATCAATAGGCGCTGGCAACAAGCACTTGGCCAAACCGCTATTGCCCGCCACGCCGAGAAGACTCAAGGTCAAATCATGGGCAACTTCAGGATTCATTGAAAATAGTAAAGGCCTAATTTTTTTGTACATGATTCTCGCGCTAGCTAATGGTTAAAAAAATAGGTTTGCGTAAACGACAAACAGCAGCGGCTAGCTTAACACGACTGCTATACTGCAGCAGGCCTGAACTCTGTTAATAAGGCATATGGGGGCAGAGATAAGGAAAAACACAGAGGATGAGAAAAAACCGAATTAATGGCAAAAAGAACTGAAGGCTTATTGATAATAACCCAGTATTTTGCCCTTATTAATTGACGCAGAAAATATCAAGGATAAAAAAAGCTCCGTAAAATACGGAGCTAAAAAGCTTAGCTTAAACAAGCAAGCGAGAGGCATGGAGATAGAAAACTTCATATTTCATGTTACAAAAAAACCTGTATTCAGCTAGCTAGATAAAACTAGCTTCATCAAACCAGCCATATAATATCAGCCACATAAAGCTAACGTCTAAAAACTGACAAACTAACGATTTTCTATAGTTAAAACGCTAAAACCAACAAGGTTTTCTGCCATGTAATAGTTTGTCCTTAAAACCCATTTAAAGTTCCATATATTTTCACTTTATACAATCAGACAACAAAGCCATTTTTGAGTCAGGAGTTTATGTGTCGGGTGTTTTTGTGCCGAGTATTTTTGTGTATAGTCACACCCGCAATACATCCATTATTTAAAAGCTTTATAATCTCAACAAATAAGGCCCTCATCTAGGGCAAACAATAACCACCAACAAGCCAACTTTACTAACAGAAGACTCAATACATGACTACAAGCACTAAGCGTAAAACCAATAATAAGCCAGTCACTATTAGCGAAGAGCTCGGCGTAAAACGAATGACATCACATCATCCTGTGATTAAAAAGCTTAAAAAAGAGCACCCTACCTCTATCCATGGCGATAAATTCTGGAGCTCTAGCTACCTATTAATGGATTACCTCAACGACAACCCACCTAAGAAAAAATCAAAAATTCTTGAAATCGGCTGTGGCTGGGGCTTAACAGCAATTTATTGCACCAAGCAATTTGATGCCGAAGTGACAGGCGTGGATGCCGACCCTGATGTCTTCCCTTATCTACAAACTCATGCAGGCTTAAACGAAGTACATATTAAGCAATTAGTTAAAAAATTCGAAGAGCTCGATGTAAATACCCTTGCTGAATATGACTTAATTATTGGTGGCGACATTTGCTTCTGGGACCAACTCAACGACGTACTGTTTGATTTATTTCAACGCGCCAAAGAAGCCGGTGTAGCTAAAGCGATTATCGCCGACCCACAACGACAACCTTTTGTCGATTTATGCGCCCGACTCGATGATCACTTTAGCCACGAAGTATGGGATTGGGAACTACCAGAACCCACACCCGCTAACGGCGACATACTGGTAATCGATTTTAATAAAAGTTAAATCCATTATGGCGCCAGCTTAATACCGGCTGTCATTAAACTGTGAAGAGTGACGCCGCTATGATGACTGTAGAGCGCAAGCAAACCACTCATGATTCTATTACTCGAATCATCCTTACCCCCAACCGCTCACTCAGCTGGGAAGGTAATAAACAGGTTATCTGGTTGTTAGGAACGCTGTGTGGCGGCATAGCCATAGGCTTTACTCTTATTGCTGGCACTTGGGTTATGCTGCCATTTGCTGGCCTTGAAATACTCGCCCTGAGCACTGGGCTCTACTACGTCTCGTGGAAACTCAGCTACCAACACATCCTGACCTTAACAGACTCATCACTCACCATAGAAAAAGGCGTGTATCGCCCCCGAGGACGATGGCAATGGCGCAAACAAGAGAGCCGCTTAATGACCACCGCCCCCAAACACGACTGGGAAGCTCCTCAGCTGGCACTAACCAACGATAAAGAAACGGTTGATATTGGCAACTTCCTCAACCGTGACGACGCCGAAGAGCTAATAGACTATTTAAAAAATGAAATACTCGTTGTTAACAACTGCTACAATACTTCAGCTTAAACCAGCGCACACCAATACTTCTCATCAGGACAACCTGCATTCATGTCTAAAAACACCTCCAAAGTTGGCTTTGTTAGCCTTGGCTGCCCAAAGGCCCTAGTCGATTCAGAGCGTATTCTTACGCAACTTAAAATTGATGGTTACGACGTAGTCCCTAGCTATGACGATGCTGATATTGTCGTCGTCAACACTTGCGGCTTTATCGACAGCGCCAAACAAGAATCGTTAGATGCGATTGGCGAAGCATTGAATGAAAACGGCAAAGTGATTGTTACCGGCTGCATGGGTGCCAACGCTGAAGATATTACACAGGTACACCCTAACGTACTCAATGTTAGCGGCCCGCATGCTTATGAAGAAGTTGTCTCAGCGGTTCATCAACATGTACCCAACCAACGTATTATCGACCCCTTTGTCGACCTAGTGCCACCGCAAGGCGTTAAGCTTACGCCTCGCCATTATGCCTATTTAAAAATATCCGAAGGCTGCAACCATCGCTGCTCATTTTGTATTATTCCCTCAATGCGAGGCGACTTAGTTAGCCGCCCAATTGGTGATGTGTTAGAAGAAGCCGAGCGCTTAGCCGCCTCTGGTGTTAAAGAGCTCTTAGTCATTTCTCAAGACACCAGCGCCTATGGCGTTGACAGCAAATACAAAACCTCATTTTGGAATGGTCGACCCGTTAGCACCCGCATGCAAGCCCTGTGCGAATGTTTAGCCGAGCTAGGCATATGGGTTAGGTTGCACTATGTTTATCCCTACCCGCATGTTGATAAAGTTATACCGCTTATGGCCGAGGGTAAAATCCTTCCTTATTTAGATATACCGTTTCAGCATGCCAGCCCAAGCATTTTAAAAAGCATGAAGCGCCCAGCCGCGGCCGAAAACAATTTAAAACGCATTCAAGCATGGCGTGAAATCTGCCCTGAACTCACTATTCGCAGCACCTTTATTGTTGGCTTTCCGGGCGAGACCGAAGACGACTTTAACTGCTTATTAGACTTCCTAGACGAAGCACAACTCGACCGTGTAGGCTGTTTTCAGTACTCGCCCGTTGAAGGTGCTGCCGCCAATGCATTACCGGGTATCGTTTCAGACCAACTGAAACAAGAGCGCTGGGAGCGCTTTATGGAAAAACAACAAAACATTAGCGCCGCACGCTTACAGGCCAAAATCGGCAGCACACAAAAAGTGATTATTGATGGCATAGACGAAGAAAATGATCGCCTAATCGGCCGCTCTAGCGCAGACGCACCAGAGATTGATGGCTTAGTGCATGTTGAAGCAGACGGTGAATTTAGCCCAGGTGATTTTGTGGAAGTTAAAATTGATAATGCCGATGACTATGACCTTTATGGTCATGTTAGCGAATAAGCTTAACGACTAGCCCTACACCGTGAACTTAATACTACTAGACAAAAAAGAACTCGATACAAACGGATTAACGGTCTTATCGGATCGAAGAGCTAAGCATATCTGCGAAGTCATCAAGCCCTCTGTTGGCGACCACTTAAACGCTGGAATAATTAATGGCAAAGTGGGCCAAGTTGAAGTCTTAGATTTTAACCTAGGCAGCTCGCCTAATATTAGCTTACAAGTCATTAATGACTCACTAACAGAAAGCTCACCACCGGCTCTCGATATTAGCCTTATTATTTCATTACCTCGACCTAAAGTAGCGCGTCGCTTAATCGCGTTATGCACCGAATGTGGCGTCAAAGATATTCATTTTATTAACAGCTACCGGGTAGAAAAAAGCTTTTGGCAAAGCCCATTACTGAACAAAGATAAAGTTCATCAACAAATTCAATTATCGTTAGAGCAATCAAAAGACACTCAATTACCTAGCATCCAATTCCACAACCGTTTTAAACCCTTTGTCGAAGATGAACTGCCCGCCATGGCTAAAAACAAACAAGCATTGGTCGCACACCCTTATAACGCAGATATTTATCTGGACAGTTCAACTAATAGCTTGGACGCGCGCAAACAGCAATCACGTTTAATTGCCATTGGGCCTGAAGGCGGCTTTATTCCATACGAAATTGAGTTGCTGCAAAAGGCGGGATTAAAAACCATTGGTTTAGGTTCACGTATCTATCGCGTTGAAACCGTTGTGCCATTACTACTGGGTAAATTCTCTTAACGACTTTAATCGGGTAAACAAATACCCGTCCCTCCTAGACCGCAGTAGCCATTAAGATTTTTTGCTAAATACTGCTGATGATAAACCTCGGCAAAATAGAAATCTGGCGCACTGAGAACCTCGGTTGTAATATCGCCGTAAATTGTTGTTTTTAAAGCACCTTGGTATTGCTGCTTACTACTATTCGCTGCATCCAACTGTTGCTTATCATAAGTATAAATACCCGAACGATACTGCGTTCCCCTATCGTTGCCCTGCTGCATACCTTGTGTCGGATTATGACTTTCCCAAAACACTTTTAACAAATCGTTATAGGAAATGAGCTTAGGATCAAAAACCACAATAACAACTTCGTTATGGCCAGTGGCACCACTACATACTTCTTCATAATTTGGGTTAGGCGTATAACCGGCAGCGTAACCAACAGCTGTAAGATAAACACCCTCAAGCTGCCAAAATTGTCTTTCTGCCCCCCAAAAACAACCTAAACCAAATAACGCTTTTTTATAGCCGGCGGGTACATCAATATTCCCATCACTATCCAGCATAATATGATTGTTAACATAGTGCTTATCAGGAACGGTTATACGTGTCGAACGACCCGGCAAAGCTGCATTAGGACTGACCATTGTTTTTTTATCAAATTGACCAAACATAAACTTACCCAGTTAAAAATTCGCTTATAAATCGATGCCTTCTAACGGCTTAATACTGCCGAATGGAACACACTCATAACATTGCAGCAATGGCTTTACACCACTATTAATTGCTAACGCTAGTCTGTAGTCAGGATTAGGACTGGTAAGCAAAAATTGCCAATCCGAGGGGTTATCATTAAGGCACGGCTTCATTTTAATACTAATGTTTTGCTTATCAATAACGCTAAAGCCAAAGTTATTAAGCCCGAGTGAAATACCTTCGCCACGCGCCTTCATATAAGCTTCTTTCAAGGTCCAATAATCAAAAAATCGCTGCACCTGGTCGCTCTTATTAAAGGATTTAAGCTCATTAATTTCTTGACCAAAAAAATAGCGATCGGCAATAGCCATAACATCGTTATCACGAGACGTATATTCAATATCAACACCCACTCGCATACTCGCTAAAGCCAAGACAACCCAATCACCGGCATGACTTAAATTAAATTGCACATTAGCAGCTACTTGATCATTGCCTACAAGTGCTGGCTTGCCATGCTCACCCCGTGTAAATAGAAGTGATTGCGGCTGAGTGGATAAACGTTCAGCCAATTGAGTGCGCAACAGTGCCCGCGCAATTAAATCCCGACGTCGATCAATTGCAAAATGATAGCGCTCATTACGCTGTCGTTCTTCATCGCTCATTAAATCGGAATAACGCCCAAGCAGCTCATCGCTGACTTGCTCGCAGCGCGTCACTATTAGGCTAATAACGGGTTGAATCATTTAAAAGAAATAATGACGAAAAAGTTGTGCGATTAATAATATAGCAATTAGTGGTAACACCCAGCGCGATAACTTAGCTTGCTGCTCGGCCTCCATTGGCTTGCCAAAACGCTCTAAGACAAAAACCATTGCCGCAACAGCGGCAAATAAAATGAGTAGTAATTTAAATAAATTTTCCATATAAACATCAATTAGAGCAATAAGATTAAAACCGCTATAACAGCCATAGCAACGATCATTGCTCGACTATCCACTTTTTCAATAACATCTAATTCATTTTTGGCTTCAACAACATCATGGCAATCAATGCTTTCGTTATCGCCAAGCTGTGAAGCGCTATCACCATACACTAAAGCAAGGCTAACCCGATCAAGTAATAACGGTACGCTCACCATAGTTAGCATCTTAGTACCCAATACTTGAATAACCGCCTTAACATTACCAGACAGCCCGACAATTAACCCCCATAAACGCGAAGGCAGCCAGTCCATAAAGTGGATAATGGTATTAGTATCGTCAGCATAACTACTGTGGTAGTGGTAAGCACCCGAAGTCTCTACATTACCATCAACCAAAGCCACGCTCCCATCACTAACAATATGACAAATCCGATAAAGCAACGCACCCGGCGCACCGAGAATTAAAAACCAAAAAGCCACAGCAAACCAACGCTCATAAGCCTGATAACTTATCTTTTGCCTTACCTTATTATGCACCGCCGCCAAATTATCACCCTTTACATCATAGTATTGGTTAGCGGCATCCATTACGGCCTGAGTATCTAAATGGCTCATAGAATAACGATAAGCTTGCATCTGGGCTAAATAATCACCCCGACCGCAGGCATAAAGCAACACAGCAACATTAATGGCCAAACCTACTAAGCCAAAAAACCAACCACCCAATAAATACAGCACCAATGCGACAGCTAAAACAGGCAAAAGGAGTAAGGCGATAATGACACCTGTATCACTAATACGATTACGATACTCACGGTCTAGCCATGCATGCCACTGCATTAATATTTCATCCCGCTGAAAAAACGCAGCACCACCCCAGAATTGCATGGCCAACCATGCTAATACTACCGCTATAAATAACATCGCCTGACCTCCTAGCTTAGTCGTTAGGGTTTATCGACTAATCGCGTTAAAGCATGACCACTAACGACTAGTTCTTGTGAGTTAATAACTGTTGAAAAAAACGCCAATTAAAGCCCATTCCTGGATCAGTCTTTCTACCTGGTGCAATTGTTTCATGGCCTGTTATTCGACTCAACGACATAGACGGGTAATAGTCGAGCAATAAACGGCTGACTTCGGCCAGTTGCTGGTATTGAATCGGTTCATAGCTATCGGTATCGGTACCTTCTAGCTCAATACCTATACTAAAGTCATTACAGGCCTCACGCCCCTCAAAACTGGAGTCTCCAGCATGCCAAGCGCGCTGATTAAAGTTAACAAACTGCACCAGCTCACCGTTGCGGCGAATCAACAAATGCGCCGAAACTCTTAGGCTGGCTATATCTTGATAATAGGGATGCTCAGTAGGGTTTAGCTTATTGGTAAACAGCTGCTCAATCCCCTCTCCACCATATTGTTGCGGCGGCAAAGCAATACAGTGCACCACTAACAAGTCAGGCAGCTGCTCATCAGGACGGTTATCATGGTTTGGCGATAAAACCTGCCTTGCTCCAAACAAACGTCCGTTTTCAATTCGCATATTCGCAGTAGCTGTCAAATTATTATCGGGCATGATTAAAAACCGTTATCTAGGCTAGTCATTGAATGGCTAACAAAAAAACATCCTCACTAACACGCTAATAAACAAAATGCATTGCACCTACATCATAGCGCGCGGATTCAACAAGGAAAACAGCTGAAAACATAATATTAGTGAACATTTAGGCACGCTATAACGAAAAGCTATCAAGCCAAGCAAGGTCAAAAAGCCCTAAACAAACACTCAGCTATCAGCGAAGCGCAAGCCATTAGCAATCAGTAACCAGGAAACAGCCTTGGGGTAGTGGCTTTATAGTGCCGGTAAGCTGCAGATTCACCCCACTTAGCCTCCGCAGCACGCTCAAGTAATGGAATACCGCTACCCTTAATTAACAACAAAGCAACAAACACTGGCGATAACAACGCCAAGTGTCGCCAACCTTCGAGCACGGGGAATGCAATAAATGCGATACCCAACCAAAGCATAATTTCACCGGTATAATTAGGGTGCCGACAAAAGGCCCACAAACCGCTACTAATAAAGTTATTCGCATTTGCAGGATTTTTTCGAAAACGACTTTTTTGCCCATCCGCAACCAGCTCGATAGAAAACCCTGCCAACCATAGCACCAAACCCAACATCGAAATAAAGCCAAATTCGGCGGCTTGGGCCGATGTAATTGCTAATACAGCGGCGGACAAAGTAAACGTAATCCAAACAGCTTGTAGCGTCCAAGCAATAAAAAAACGCATAGGAGCTACTTTTATTTTCTCGAAGCGGGAGTCACTACCAGCAGCACGGATACGTAAAAACAAAAACAACCCAAGCCTCAGCGACCAAACAACCACTAACAACGCCAGCAACGCTGATCGCCAATGGCTTGTGCCGCTAAGCTGATAAGTTAATAGCAGCGCAGCCAGTATAACCACCGTATAAGTCAGGCCGCCCGTCAAATCATAAAACCGTTCGGTTTTAAAGTAACAAGCAGGCAAAAATACCAGCCATTGGATAGCAAAAATCAATAGCATCAATACCAGTTCAAGCGCCATAAATCACCTGCATCTCTATGTACTTTATGTTTTTTATATCGTTAATCCCCATTCTTTGTAAGGCTATTGTATTTCCGCATAGGCATTCTTTGCAATAATGTAAAAATATGTTTCGGCAGTTTCAATGTCATCAAATCCCATTGCTTTTACAAGCCCATCTTTACACAATAAGCCACACACCCTAATGGTTTGAGACGAGAATGAAGAAAGACTCTGATATCATCGACCGCATAGACAGAAAAATTCTTGCCGTACTTCAAAAAGAAGGCCTATCACGGCTACGAGAAGAGACAAAAACAAAAGACTTAAAATTGCTTTTAAAGATATTTTTATCTTTATTTAGCGCCTGAATTTGAGACTTTAATAAAGACGTGAACCAACAAAACACAAGCTAACGAATTTATTTTGTCGCAAAAAATACCATGTATTAAACAAAACAGCCTACCGCTTGTTATTTAAGCTACCATCACTGAATAAATCATAAGAACCGCCCAAGAAAAAAAGCGCCTATTAGCCAAAGAAAAACAGCTTGAATGGTGATAAAGCCATTGATTTTGATCGTTAAACCGGCCAAAAGTCTAGGATTTTTCAGTTGATGTGTTATTATGCCGCCCCGCTGATTTGAGACGCTAAGATATTAAGCTTAAATAGCTGGTATGACTTAACGCTCAGAGCTAGCCAAGTGGCTGACTCGAGTGTAACGAGAACACATTGCCGCAGGCAATAGCCCCTTTAGGGGTGAGCGAAGCGAATAACGCGCGCCGTTTTAGAAAGTAAAAGAGTAGTAAGAACACAGAAGAACGAGTTTCAAAATACGGAGAGGTGGCCGAGTGGCTGAAGGCGCGCCCCTGCTAAGGGTGTATACGTTAATCGCGTATCGAGGGTTCGAATCCCTCTCTCTCCGCCATT
>JBELIP010000030.1:0-4709 GCA_042090785.1 Cellvibrionales bacterium
TTAGCGCATTAGCGCCATTGGCATTAGCAACGGCACGAATAGCGCTTTTGTTTTTAATGGTTTCAGCTAGCTTTAAATAGGTTGATGTATTGCCAAAGGGAACATTGATAAGCGCTTGCCAAACACTTTTTTGAAAATCGGTACCTACCGTTAAAAGTGGTAACTCAAAGGTTTGCCGTTGGCGATTAAAGTATTCGTCTAACTGTTGTTTGGTTTTAACTAGCACTGGGCAATTTTGTTCTTTCATAGAGGACTTTAAGCCGTTTTGTAGCCGAGAATCTATAACATGACGTGCTTTTCTGTAGCGCCAATCGCACAGGCAGAGTTTGCCTTCGAATGAGCCTAAAATAAGTTCGCCAAAAGGGCTGTTGTAGTATTGGTAATCAATAGCGTTCATGGGCAAATCCTTCCGTAGATGTTTTGTTAAATGAGAAGTTGTGATGGTTAGGCGATACTCTCTATGCTATGACCGACAACTATGTTCGACAAAGATGTCCGGCAACTATGATCGAAAACCGATTATCTTGATCGCATCAGCCTTAATATTGTTACGTGAACTCGCAATCCATGCTTCGTCAGGTTAGGGCATCATGTGGGTCAAAAAATAAATCGCCATGGCATTTAAGGACAAAATACTTGGCTTAAAGTGCCATTTAATTTTGATGCTATTTCGCTTTAAGTAACGGTTTCTTAATGACTATTCTAAGAAAAGTTTAAGACAATCGTCTTTGTGTTTTTTTTTTGATGTTTTAGGTGTGTAGAGCGGCAAATTTTATCCAGCTAAGTATTTCATCCTTAAGTGATCGGATTAGGGCTATCTGATGTACATATGTTACTGCTTCAATATCCTTTTTGTGACAGAATTGTTCTTTTGGGCGCATCGGCTGTTCGCGCCAATTTTCCTACTGGAGTGACTTCTTGCTTATGACAAACGAGCATAGTTTTGCGGCGCTAGAAATTAATGGTTTAGAAAAAACCTACAACAATGGGTTTCAAGCGCTTAAAGGTATTAGTCTTAACGTTAAAGCGGGGGATTTCTTTGCCCTGTTAGGCCCCAATGGCGCTGGCAAGTCGACAACCATCGGTGTCATTTGCTCCTTGGTGTCAAAGACTGCTGGTCAAGTCAGTGTCTTTGGCCACAATATTGATACCCACTTTACTGAGGCTAAACAGTGTATTGGTGTTGTCCCGCAAGAATTCAACTTTAACCAGTTTGAAAAAGTACTTGATATTGTGATTACGCAGGGTGGGTATTACGGCTTGCCACGTCGTGTGGCGCTAGAGCGTGCCGAGAAATATCTTCGCCTGTTAGACCTTTGGGATATGCGTGGTATGGTTTCACGCACGCTCTCGGGAGGTATGAAACGTCGCCTAATGATAGCTCGTGCATTGGTGCATGAGCCAAAGTTGTTAATCTTGGACGAGCCAACAGCAGGTGTTGATATTGAATTACGACGCTCAATGTGGGAATTTTTAGAAAAGGTGAATGCCACCGGTACAACTATTATTTTAACCACGCATTATTTAGAAGAGGCGGAAAGTTTATGCCGCAATATCGCTATTATCGATGCGGGCACTATTATTGAAAATACCAGTATGAAAGCGTTGTTGCGCAAGTTAACACGTGAGGTATTTGTGTTGGATACCAAAGAAGGCATTTCTACCGAGTTAAAACTGCCCGGTTTTATCTTCCGTTTAATGGATGAGCATTGTTTTGAGGTAGAGGTTGACCAGCACCAAACCTTAAACCAGTTGTTTGAATTGCTGGCAGAGCAGGGCATTACTATTACTAGTATGCGTAATAAAGCCAACCGTCTTGAAGAAATGTTTGTATCTGTTTTGAATGCGCCAGATGATTCCGAAGCCAATGACTCTGAAGTCGATAGTTCCACTACTCAAGCCAAAGGAGCTGCAGTATGAATATGTTAGGCCAGTGGATTGCATTTAAAACAATTGTCTACCGCGAAATACGACGTTTTCTGCGTATCTGGGTGCAAACCTTAGTGCCGCCAGCAATAACCATTGCGCTGTATTTTGTTATTTTTGGTAGCCTAATTGGCTCCCGTATTGGTGATATGGGTGGCTTTGATTATATGCAGTTTGTCGTGCCCGGCTTAATTATGATGGCCATTATTCAGAACGCTTATGGTAACGTGGTTTCTTCGTTTTTTGGTACCAAGTTTCAACGCAATATTGAAGAGATGTTAGTGGCTCCGGTTAAAGAAATTACGATTTTATTGGGTTATGTTGTTGGAGGTATGACCCGCGGTTTAGCCGTTGGTGGAATTGTTACCGTACTGGCTTTGTTTTTTACTGATTTAAATGTGCATAACTGGTGGGTGACTATTAGCATGGTGTTTTTAACCGCGCTGGTGTTTTCTTTAGCCGGTTTTATTAATGCAATATTTGCCGAAAGCTTTGACGATATATCAATTATTCCTACCTTTGTGCTCACGCCGATGATTTATTTAGGTGGCGTATTTTACTCGGTTGATTTGCTGCCTGAATTCTGGGCGAACGTTTCTTTGGTTAATCCAATACTGTACATGGTTAATGGTTTTCGTTTTGGTATTCTTGGCGCGAGCGATGTGGGTATTTTGCAAGCCTATGTGATGCTTTTACTTTTTGTGGCTATCGGTTTTTCATCGGCTTTATATTTATTAACACGAGCCGAAAGGTTGCGGAGTTAGGTATAAATAACGCAATGATAATTATTTTGAAATTAGGCCGTTGATGTATGGATAACACTATAAAAAATTATGCTGCAGGCTCATTACTAGGTGAGGACAGTGAATATAATCCAGATTATGATGCTGCATTGTTATATCCCATTTTACGAGCGGATTACCGTGGCACCGTAGAGAATTTTGTGGCGGCGGCTTATGGCCATGATTTGTGGCAGTGTTATGAGCTTTCTTGGTTAAACGATTTAGGTGTGCCGCAAGTCGCTTGTGCGGACATTATTGTGCCTATTGCATCGCCAGCTATTGTTGAGTCAAAATCGCTAAAACTGTACTTAAATAGCTTTCATAACCGCCCCTTTACGGATCAAACCGAGGTTAAGCGTGTCATAGAAAGTGATTTGACTGAGTTGTTGGCTGCGGCGGTTGAGGTGGTGTTTCGATCGGCCTCTATTACTGTTACTACTCAGCCGCAGGGGATAGCGTCAATTTTGTTAGATGATTTATCTGTTGAATGCCGTCAATATCAGCGTGATGCCAAGTTGTTATTATTAGAAGCTGAAAAGAGACGAGTCAACAATGAGCAGCTGTGTTCGCATTTGTTGCGTAGCCATTGCCCAGTCACCAATCAGCCTGATTGGGGAACATTGACAATACGTTATTCTGGTGCAGCCATTAATCGAGAAGCTTTACTGCGTTATATTGTCAGTTTTCGTGAGCACAATGGTTTTCATGAGCAGTGTGTTGAACAGATTTATGCCGACATTATGGCTGAGTGTGAGCCTGAATTATTGACGGTCTGCGCACAATACACGCGCCGTGGCGGTATCGATATTAACCCTCTGCGGTCTAACCATAGTCAGCCTTTAGTTTTAGATAGAGTATGGCGTCAGTAGCTGTAATGCTAATTAACTAACAATTTAATAGGTGGTTAATAGTTTATGTTCTTATCCGAAACAACATTAATTTTAGCCAGCGGTTTTTGGCTAACACTTTTTATTGGCTGTGTTATGTTTGCGCTTATTGCGATAAAAAGTCGTCGTCAGCTTACTGACCTTGACCGTATTATAGATACACAGCGCGCTCATATTCAAAAGTTATCCTCAACCATGCCTGAGTTAGCGACTGACGAGGACAAGGCTGCAAATGGCCATTTAATTAAGGTGCAACAATACGCCAGTGAGTTAAACCAACAAATGGCAGCTATGGATGAGATGCAAAAGCAGCAGTCTTTAACAATAGAGAGTCAATTAAGTGAGGCTACAGATAAGCTTGCGGATGTCGAGAAGAATTTATTAGCCAGTGAATCATTAGTTAATTCGCTAAAAAAAGAAAATATACTTTTAGAGCAGCAGGTGAAAACCCTCAATGACATTTTAGACGTAGGTGATCTTGCGACTATGCGAGAGATGATTGTTAACTTTACTGAAGAAACACGCGGCCTATTAGCAACAATAACGGATTTAGAAGTAGAGCGGGACGAGTTGCTCCAGCAGCTAGAGGACACTGAGTCTAACGAAAAAGGCACGGTGGGTGCTGTGGTTGGTTTAAAGCGAAAACTATCTTTAGCTGAACAACGTATTAAGGATATGCAAGTGGAATACGATTTACTGGTTGCTGGGCAGGCGAGTGCGGGTTAGTTTTTTTCTATTGTTTCTCTATAGTTGGCCGTGAGGGAGTAAGTCATCTCCTGCTTTAGGCGCCATTTATCCTGTTAGCTAACGTGTTTAATAGTGTTACAGCCCGATCGGTTCCTTGTCAACGGATCAAAAATGTCTACGGTTTTGTCTACTTCAAAGACTTCAAAGCCCCACGCAGGTGCCCTAGGCCCATGGTGGGGATATATAGAGGTGGTTGAATATTATTAATCTAAATGGATGTATACCAGATATTGGTTAAATGGTTATAAGGTATTGTTTATTGATTATATTTTCTTAAAACATGTAGGCGCAGACTGTATGCATACGTATTGAGTAAATTTAGTACAGAATGTATAGTAAGTGAATAATAAAAACTATAGAGACCCAT
>JBELIP010000008.1:0-85804 GCA_042090785.1 Cellvibrionales bacterium
TGTCGAGAATGCGTTGCGCACGCTCAATATTTGCCAGTAATTGCGCATTGCTGGGCAGGTACAATGCCACGCCATAAACGGCACTTTTTTTAGCCAGCTGTTTAAGCTTTAACTGAATGGCCAATTGATCATCGGTAAACACGGGCTCCACCAAACTCCCCGCTAATTGCTCGACAATGGCCTCGCCAAAAGCATCACTTTGCCGCTCTAATAATTGCTGATATTGAATCACCTCTAAATAGGCCAATACCGCAGCACCCATCACTGCAATAATACTTATCGCTAAACCCAGTTTTAAGGTGAAAGGAATATGCCAACCACGGTTGGCATCCCAGCATAGGCTTCGTAAAAGATTACCGCTACTGGGCTTACGCAGCGCAGTTATAGATTCAGATTTAGGGCGCTGCTCCCCTTTGGCCATCGGTTTTACCATCGGTTCAGGCATGTTTTTGTGGCGATAATAGTGGGTTAATAAACGGGTTAGTAAGCATGATAAGTAAACGGGTTAGTAAACCAGATTAGTCGCAGAAAAATCCTAAACTTTTGTGGCCAGAACTTGGCTGCAAACTGTAAGACAACAGCTCAGGCGGTTTGTTTGTAGAATAATAGACTTCTGCTTACTGGCTATTTAGCTACGATATCGTGTTATCCTGCCCAGCGGCCTTTAGCAGCACAAAAACAAGTCGACAGCCAACGTAATGGCGTATTTATAATTGATCAATTAATAGCAATGAACCCGTCTTTATGAATCAATCTGCACAAGCCTTCGATTTACATCAGATCTGGCACCCCTACAGCTCACTGAGCAAGCCCGTGCCGCCACTGCATGTTAGTCATGCTAAAGGCGTACGCTTAACCTTAGAAAACGGTACCGAATTAATTGACGGCATGGCCTCATGGTGGTCGGCCATTCATGGCTACAATCACCCAATACTTAATGAAGCGGCCAAAGGCCAGCTAGACCAAATGTCGCATGTTATGTTTGGCGGTTTAACCCACACCCCAGCCATTGACCTATGCCGACAACTCGTCGCCCTAACCCCTGCGCCACTCACTAAAGTTTTTCTAAGCGACTCTGGCTCGGTTGCCGTTGATGTCGCTATGAAAATGGCCTTGCAATACTGGTACTCGCAAGGCGTTAAAAGTAAAACGCAATTTGTCTCTTTACGGGGCGGCTATCATGGCGACACCTTAGGCTCGATGTCAGTCTGCGACCCCGATACCGGCATGCACCATTTATTTAATGGCATGCTCGCCACGCAACACTTTGTCGAGCGACCAGCCTGTCAATTTGGTGAAGCCGCAAGCGATGATGATATGGCTGACCTACAACGCGTTTTATCTATTAATCATCACAGTATTGCTGCACTGATTCTTGAGCCAATAGTTCAAGGCGCAGGTGGTATGTATTTTTATTCTGCCGATTATTTAAATCGCGCACGTAAACTTTGTGATGAATTTAATGTGCTTTTAATTGTGGATGAAATTGCCACCGGTTTTGCCCGCAGTGGTGAGTTTTTTGCCAGCCATCATGCTGCTATATGTCCCGATATTATGTGCATGGGCAAGGCCATGACTGGCGGCTATTTATCATTAGCTGCCACCTTAACTACCGACAAAGTCGCAACAGGCATCTGTGAAGGTGAAGCCGGCGTATTTATGCATGGGCCAACGTTTATGGCCAACCCACTGGCCTGCACCATTGCCAACGCCAGTATAAGCTTATTGGCACAAAGTGATTGGCGCAGCAATATTGAGCGGCTGTCATCGCGACTACAAAATAACTTAATACCCGCTAACGACCATACCAAAGTAGCCAACGCTCGGGTATTAGGCGGCATTGGCGTAGTAGAAACCAATAAGCCGGTTGATATGCATAAAGTGCAAAAACTCTTACCCGAACTCGGCGTTTGGCTGCGCCCCTTTGGTAAATTGATCTATACCATGCCTCCGTATATTATTAGCGACACAGATCTTGATACCGTGTGCGACGCCATAATGACGGTTGCCGAAGAGTGCAGTTAATTGGGTTAATTGAAAAGTGTGGTTAATTGAAGAGTGTAGTTAATTAATGAGTCGATCAAAATTACAAAACACCTTACATGATATTATTTTTGGCACCGAAAGCCCTGCCGGAAAAGCCTTTGATGTATGCCTTATAATTGCCATTTGTATAAGTGTACTGACCGTTATTCTTGATTCAGTTAATGTACTCAACGTCAAATTCGACCGTTTTTTATTAACCCTTGAATGGTCTTTTACCATTTTATTTACCCTAGAGTACATCGCACGCCTCTACTGCTCTCCTCACCCTGCACTTTATGCAAGAAGCTTTTACGGCATTGTTGATGCGCTCTCTATAATACCCAGCTACTTAACTATTATATTTACCGGCGCACAATACTTCTTAATTATTCGTTTGTTGCGAGTACTGCGATTATTTAGAATTTTAAAATTATTACGCTATTCGGGCGACGCCAATATTCTTACTCGGTCGATGTGGCAATCGCGACGTAAGATTTTAATTTTTCTATTTACGGTTATGATTTTTGCGGTATTGTTTGGCGCTTTTATGTTTTTAGTAGAAGGGCCAGAAAATGGTTTTTCGAGCATACCGGAAAGTATTTATTGGGCCGTTGTTACCATTACCACGGTAGGATACGGCGACATTACGCCGCAAACACCAGTAGGAAAATTATTAGCCAGCTTTGTTATGGTGTTAGGCTACTCCATTATTGCCGTCCCCACTGGCATATTAACGGCAGAACTAGCCAACGAAATTCGTCTAGACCGCTCTAACAAAGATTGCGACCACTGTGGACGCAGCGGACATGATAGCGACGCATTGCACTGCAAGTTCTGCGGCAGGTTGGTTTAAGATAAAGGCTATCAATAGATTTTATAGATAGCCTTTATCACTAGAAATTATTAATGATCCTATAAGAATAACTATTACACTTAGCTATAAAGGTAACAATCAATCTTAATTATCCTAGACAAGACAAACTTGGATTAGACGACACGCAATTATGAGCTTTCACCCACCGCAGCGTACCCTCATGGGCCCCGGTCCTTCTGATGTAAACCCACGAATACTGGGTGCATTGGCGCAACCAACAGTCGGTCACTTAGATCCAAGCTTCATTCAGCTAATGGACGAAATAAAAGAATTATTACAATACGTTTTTCAAACCAAGAACGAACTCACTCTTCCTGTTTCGGCACCCGGTTCAGCCGGCATGGAAACCTGCTTTGTTAATTTAATTGAGTGTGGCGAAACCGTTATTGTTTGCCAAAATGGTGTTTTTGGCGCCCGTATGAAAGAAAACGTCATCCGCTGTGGCGCGCATGCAGTGATGGTAGAAGATGAATGGGGTAAAGCGGTAGACCTTGAAAAAGTGAATGCGGCTATTAAAGCCAACCCTAATGCCAAAGCATTAGCCTTTGTTCATGCCGAGACATCGACAGGCGTACAAAGCGATGCCGGCGCACTGTGCGAACTAGCGCGCAATGCGAATATGTTATCCATTGTCGACACCGTAACTGGGCTGGCAGGCATTAACGTTGACGTTGATGGCTGGGGTGCCGACGCTGTTTATTCTGGCACGCAAAAATGCTTATCGTGTATTCCGGGCATTTCTCCGGTGACATTTAGCCAGCGCGCGATAGATGTCATTACTAACAGAAAGTCACCGGTACAGAGTTGGTTTTTAGACTTAAATTTGGTGATGGGTTACTGGGGCAAGGGCGCTAAGCGCGCCTACCACCACACGGCACCGGTTAATTCACTTTACGCGTTACACGAAGCACTAAGCATAGTGAAAGCAGAAGGTTTACCCGCTAGCTGGGATAGACATATGCATAACCATCTTGCATTGCGTGCGGGCCTTGAGGCTATGGGCTTATTGTTAGTGGTTGATGAGGCTGACCGTTTACCTCAGTTGAATTTAGTCAGCGTGCCTGATGGGATTGATGAAGCACAGGTGCGTGCGCAGTTATTGCAGCAGTTTGATTTGGAGATTGGTGCCGGGCTTGGTGCGCTTGCGGGTAAGGTTTGGCGTATTGGTTTAATGGGCTATGGCTCTAACCCGACGAATGTGCGGCTTTGTTTAAGTGCTTTGGAGGCTTGTCTTATTGCGCAGGGTCTTGCTATTTCGGGTGGGGGTGCTGTTGCTGCGGCTAATGAAGTATATGGAGTGTAAGGCTAGTTCACAATCGCAATTAAAGTTAAGGGCTAGATAAGGTCAAGGTCAAAATAAGGTCAAGGTCAAAACCGTCGGGGCTGGCCCGACTATCTTTTGAGCTTAAACTTGAACTTAAACTTAAATAAGGATCCAAACCCCCACCTAACTAAAGCTCATAGAAACATAAATCAAAAAAAACGCCACGGCCGATATAAAACCAACGGTCTTAATAATATTCATCACCACATTTTTATCTTCAGCCAACATTCTACAAACCCTCACTGCGTTAATAATTAAAAACCACCAACATCAACTGCTTCTGGTGTTTCACCAGCTAAACCTAACATAATTGCCTTAGGCGAACCGTGCCCCTTACCCGTAGCTCCTAAGGAGCCAAATAATTCAACGCTAACTTGCGCTACCTTAGACAGCGTACCCGCCTCTAATAATGCCGATGAAAAAAGATACGCTGCACGCATTGGCCCCACAGTATGTGAGCTAGACGGCCCCATGCCTACACTGAACAAATCGAAAATACTCACGGCCATATTGTGTTATTCCTAATAATAAAAACCGAATAAAAGCCAGTAGTTTGCAAGAATAAAAAATAATAACCCATGGCATTACAGGCCAAATAACTTAGCCAAAAAGGACATATTGGGATGGATAAATAATAGGTATTATTAATTAGAGAATAATGTCTGGTAATTAGAGAATAATATCTGGTAATTAGAGAATAATGTCTGGCAAAAAAAGGAGCCCATACAGGCTCCAAAGATCCATATAAAAACAGAGGTCATACAGCGGCCTCTATTAGATAAGACGCTTTAACAAGATAAAACCCCACCTTGTTTATGGAATAAATGGCGATTTCAATGAATAATTAAAATCGAGAGTGAGATAAGAACAAACTTAACGACAAGAACAAACTAAGCAAGAGCTACAAACTAAGCATGTGCCGCCTGCCGGCTCTGTCGTAAATCATCAATAATTGACGATAATGCTTTATCAAATAATTGCGCATCTTCAAGCAACAATACGCTTTCGTTTGCCAGCCTATCGGCAATTTCCTTAACTGTATACTCACCCGCTTTTACACCCGTGCGGCTAGCAAAAATACGCTTACCGCTATTACGTAGAATAGCCGCTAAACGACAGCGCACTTTTTTATCTTCGTCGCCGTCTTCTCCAGCATCAATAAACTCAACCCACTGCCCTACACCTAGCATTTTAGCCTTAGCAATATAGGGGTCATCGCTTTCATCGGCAATTTTTAAACTTAGCGCTTCAATTTCCTCATCAGCAGTATCAACAGCATCTTTCATGGAACAAACGGGAACCGTATTAGACGGCACGTTATAGTAGGCCAAAGGTTCTGGCCGCTGCATGACATCTAAGTGAAAGTGCTCTAAGTGTGCAAAAAACTCTGCAGCCGCATAACTGTCAAAATTTATGCTATTTAATCCCTGCCGCAAAAATTTAAGCATGGCTGGAATGCGATGAATAATGCCTGCCCTATCCCCAATAAAACGCTCGGGAGCCACTGTCCATAGCAAGTCGTCCATTGCTCTAACGGCATCTAACCATTCCTGACTTTCAAGACCTTTTTTCAGGTAGGTTAAAAACAGCATATTATTCCAGCTGGTCTTAATCATAGCGCTCACAAAATCTGGCGCACAATGTTCTAAATTTTTATCCTCAATTAACTTGGCAACATAATCACGTGCGCTTTCCGAGCGATCACGCCCGGTCTCGGCATCAACCACACGTTTTTCGCGTAAGTCTGCACGCTTTTTTTCGTAATCAACAAAGGAAATAAAATCGGCCAACACATCCGAAAACAATTGAGTGTCGTCAACAAACTCATTGCTTACTCGCTCTACCGTAGCGCAAACACATTGGTACAAACTGTCATTTTGGTAATTATCTTCTGCAATCCAACCTAATGCTGCCGTTGTCATTTCATTTAACAAACGCCGCGCTGGGTGCGCTTGCTCAGAAAAGAAACCCGCATCCTGCATGGCAACTTTAATAATGGGTATTTGCAAACGACTAATCGCAGCCTTCATAGGTTCAGCAAGGCTGCGATCATCAAGAACAAATTGAAACAATAAAGTAACAAAGCTAATAACATCACGTTCGCCCTGCCCAATAGAGTGGTCACCACCATCGGCAATAGCATTTAACGAATGGCTAAGCCCTTGTGTCAGCTGCTTAGGCATAAGCACAGGTATATTATCGTCATCGGCTAAAGTATCGCTGTAACCGGCTATACGCGCAGGATCCTGCTGCAGCGTGGTTAACAACTGCAATAATAATTCATGGCCAATAGCAGGTTTAGTACTTACCGGCAATAACTTTAATGCTGCCGCTAAAGGGTGTGCTAAAGGTGAATCACCGAGGGAAGGATTCGATGCAGTATCTGTTACCGCTAAGTGGTTTAACTGTTGCAGTAATTGATAAATTTCCTGAGGCTCAGCCGTTTGGCCATTCGCTACCGAACCTTGTTGTGATGAACCTTGCAATAAACGCTCTGTCACACTATTGGCTTTTTCAACAATACTGGCAGATCGCTCCGAGCGACGCTGCGTCAAGCGATAATCAGGCAATATATTGTGGGCAATTAACTGTTCATTGGCTTGGGTATAGAGTTTATCAAGCGCACCAACCACATACTTATCATAGAGCTTAAAAACCACCAAACGCGCTTTAATATCAATGTTTAACTGCAAACAAGCATCACTGAATTTATCGCATAAACGCTGAGGGCCAAGCGGGTTATTAAGTCGCTGAATATCAACCGGCGCTAAACTACCAATACGGGCACAAAGCGCTGCTAATGGCGCCGACAACTGTTTCTCGGCTTTTGCCACCATTGCATCCATGGCCACCATTTCTTCAACGGCCTCATCGGCCATTAACGATAAACCTGCATCCGTCGTTGAGGCTAATGATGCTGCTGTTTTATCAGTAGCTACCGGATGAAACAACTCAACAAACCCATCGCCAAAGCTATCGGCATACTGCGCCTCAATATCAATACGTTTTAAACGCACCTCACGCATAGATTCAAAAAAAATATTCTGCTCGCTGTTATGCACTGACTTTTCTGCCAACTCAAACAAGGCATCATCAATTTTATCGAACATATCCTGCAGCGACTTCATTAACAACTGTTGTGACTTTTCTTGCAGCTGAATAAGCGGTGCCGTCATATGACGATGAATTTTTGCCTGATAAGCCGCCGGTCGGTTAAGTCGCGATGCAGTATCTGACTCACGCGCCCTATTAGACAGGCTATTGCTAGACAAACTATTAAGTGCAACGATATTCGATTCGTTTTGATTCGCCATGGTGCTTATGACCTACTCTACAATGGGTTATATAGCCAAAAATGGTTATAGAGATAAACGCTTGCCAGCAGTATAAACACAGCGCATTTAGCAGTAGACTAAACAATATCCAGTGCGAGTCAGTGGTCACATTTTAACCGGCCTTACTGCGCCAAAAGTGAACCAGTCGATGGACATTAAACACATCAACAGCACTAACACACTTAGCAATAAAGTTAGAGAGAACAGCAACCATGCCAAACCCACCCGCGCCTAAGCAATCAGGCCCTAACAACAAAACCGGCTCATCGCGCTCTATGGGTTTAGGGATGACGGTAATTGCATGGCTTATTCTATTAGCCATGCTAGTTGTTTACTTTACCGGTGAAGAACAACGCCAGGCCAACCCCAACCAAAATCCCGAAATGCAAAGCATTGATGGCAGGCAAACATTAGTATTACAAGCCAACCGCCAAAATCACTTTGTGATTACCGGCAAAGTGAATGGCAGCAAAGCCACGCTAATACTCGATACTGGCGCAACACGCGTAGCAGTACCCGAAGATATGGCGCAATCATTAGGGCTGATAAAAGGCCGCCCCAGTTACGCTCAAACCGCCAATGGCCAAGTGCGTACATACAACACCACCATTAACCGCTTAGAAATGGGTAATATCGTATTGCACAATGTTGCCGCCGATATTAACCCCGGCATGAACGGTATGAATGGTTTGCTACTCGGTATGAGCGCACTATCGCAAATTGAATTTACCCAGCGTGATGGTCAATTATTTTTAGTTCAGTAAGCAGTTAATAGTTGGCAAAGCCAGCGCCCTATTTCCGTTTTATAATAACCGCAATAATTCATCACTCACACAGTGTATTAAACCAACCCTATGTTAAATAAGACTCGTTTAAATACCGATATCACCCGCGCCGTTCGTGATGCGCTTAGCGAAGATATTGGCAGCGGTGATATTACTGCTCAGCTAGTCGCTGCCGACACTCAGTACCTAGCCAAGGTTATCACCCGCGAGCCCGCCATTATTTGCGGTGTAGATTGGGTTAACGAAACCTTTGCACAATTAGATAATTCAGTCACCATTAATTGGTTGGTTAAAGATGGTGATCGTGTAGCGGCCGAGCAAACCTTATTCACATTAAGTGGTTCAGCACGCAGTATTTTAACCGGCGAACGCACCGCGCTAAATTTTTTACAGCTGCTGTCTGGTACTGCCACATTATGTGATCGTTATGCTCAACTCACCGCACATACAGCCGTAAAATTATTAGATACCCGAAAAACCATCCCCGGTTTACGCACCGCGCAAAAATACGCAGTGAGTTGTGGAGGCTGTTTTAATCATCGTGTAGGTTTATATGATGCTTATCTAATAAAAGAAAACCATATTGCCGCTTGTGGTTCGATAAACGCTGCCATTACCACTGCTAAAGAAAATCACCCAGATAAACCGGTTGAAGTAGAAGTCGAAAATTTAAATGAATTAGAACAGGCTTTAGCGGCACAAGCCGATATAGTGATGTTAGATAATTTTTCAATTAAAGATTTAGAGCAAGCGGTAGCGATAACTCAAGGACGCGCTAAGTTAGAAGCGTCAGGGAATGTGAGTGAAACAAGCTTAGCGAGTTTAGCGGCTACAGGTGTGGATTATATTTCAATTGGTGCGCTGACTAAGCATGTAACTGCGATTGATTTATCGATGCGGTTTTTGACTGAGTAGTATTATATTTTTGCGTATAAAAAAACCGCAGCATTTGCCGCGGCTTTTTTATTACGTGATCACTATAAAAATCAACACAAGACAGGCGTGCCTGTAGCACAAGTTCCCGTGCCAGTACCCCACGTTACTCTTCCATTTGTAAAAGTAGGCACCATAATATAAGTTTGGCCAGTCAAACCATTGCCGGTGATCGCTGTTGCCGTAATTGTTCCATTTGTTGTGGTAATTCCGTTTACGTTTCCAGCCGTACCCACAGCAGCTATATTCCAACCGGGACCATTCTGCCCATCTGTACAACCAGTTACTGTATTCAAGTCTTGCGCACAAATTTCAACTGCAGTTTTTAGACCCGATGTCGCAATTACTACTTCAGAAAATTTAGCGCGCATTGTATAGTTTTGATAAGCAGGCAATGCCACCGCCGCTAAAATACCAATAATCGCTACAACGATCATTAATTCAATCAAAGTAAAACCTTTTTGCATTTGTTTTTTCATAATAAAACTCTCCGTTAAATAAAAACCGTTTTAGCGAAACCAAAAGATATTCGACAGTTGAACAATAGCTATAAATACTTAGCCATGCTTATTTATTTGTTTAATTTGTGTACTGGCATCACAATTGAATTGCGAACCAAGACCATTTCAGTAGGATAGCCGCGCTTTATTAGCCTTTGGCTAGCTTTCCTATTCTTTTTTTCACCTTGCTCTTTGCCGTTTCCGCGCAGTTTCCGTCTAGCTATTTCCAGTTTACGCCTAGCTATTTGCAGTTTATGACCCAGCCATAGCTAAACGGTTCAGCGCTTTTAACGAAAAAACCATTAAAAAATATAAACTAAACACTGTGACCGAGTTCTTAGAATGTTAAATAAGGTATCAATTGCAGGGCATTTGCCGTGGTTTATTTTTTACATTGCTATACTTTTTGCTACACAGACTAAAGCAGATAAACCCACTAACCCCGAACTAGCCATGTAATTAGCTTTATAAAAAGCACACTAAAAAAGATTAAAGGTTGATTTCTCAGACAACCAACCGATAACTAAAAAGGCCAAAGTTATTTCATGAACGCAAGTATTGTTATGCCATTGTCCGGTGTTGCCCGAAGGCTCATTGCGGACCAAATTATTGCTGAGCCGCAAGCACAAGAGGCCATGCAGCAAGCTTCACAGCAGCATTTATCGCTAGTGACTTACTTAGTGCAAAATAATATTGCCAATGGTAACCAAATAGCCAACGCTATTGCCGATGAGTTTGGCTCTCCGTTATTTGATATTAATGCGCTAAGTAAAGAAGCCATTCCCGTTGAATTAGTTGACCCTAAATTAATTCGTCAACACCATGCCATTCCACTATTTAAACGGGGCAACCGTTTGTTTATTGGTGTTTCTGACCCCACTAACCTTAAAGCGCAAGATGAAATTAAATTTCATACCGGCTTAAGTACCGAAACCATTTTGGTTGAAGAAGCCGCTCTGAGCTCAGCCATTGCACGTTATCTCGATGATGAAGAAACCGCCTTCGGTAATAAACTGGCTAACTTAGATGATGCCGGTTTAGAAGATTTAGACATTGAAGCTGTCGATGAAGACAGCGGCCAACAAGAAGATATCTCCGATGTCGATGACACGCCTATTGTGCGCTTTGTGAATAAAGTATTAATAGATGCCATTAAAGGCGGCGCTTCCGATATTCACTTTGAACCCTATGAAAAATCGTATCGTGTACGCTTTAGAACCGATGGCATTTTGCATGAAGTAACAAGGCCGCCCAATAACTTAGCGCCCCGCCTTGCCGCCCGTCTTAAAGTGATGTCACAAATGGATATTTCTGAGCGTCGCTTACCGCAAGATGGCCGTATTAAAATGAAGCTATCCAAAACCCGCGCTATCGATTTTAGGGTTAATACACTACCCACGCTTTACGGCGAAAAAATTGTTTTACGAGCCCTCGATCCCACAAGTGCACAAATGGGTATTGATGCACTGGGTTACGAAGATGACCAAAAACAACTCTACATTGATGCCATGCACCAACCGCAAGGCATGATTCTAGTTACCGGCCCTACGGGCAGTGGTAAAACTGTCTCGCTGTATACCGGCTTAAATATTCTTAACACCACCGAACGCAATATTTCTAGCGCCGAAGACCCTGTTGAGATAAATATGGAAGGCATTAACCAAGTCCATGTATCAAATAAAGTGGGGCTCACCTTTGCCGAAGCGTTGCGCTCTTTTTTACGGCAAGACCCCGATGTGATTATGGTCGGTGAAATTCGTGATTTAGAAACCGCGGAAATTGCAATTAAAGCTGCTCAAACAGGCCATATGGTTATGTCGACACTGCATACCAATAGCGCTGCCGAAACTATAACCCGCTTATTAAATATGGGCATACCTGCTTTTAATGTGGCTACCTCGGTGAGCCTAGTCATTGCTCAGCGTTTAGCTCGTCGTCTATGTGAACACTGTGCCGAGCCTGCCGACCTACCCACCGACACTTTAATCGCCGAAGGCTTTGACGAAGAAGACCTTGGCAGCGCCAATATTCGCCGCCCTGTTGGCTGCGATAAGTGTAACGGCGGTTATAAAGGCCGCGTAGGTATTTACGAAGTGGTTCGCATTACGCCACAACTGCAACGCATTATTATGGAGGGCGGCAATTCAATGGTGCTTGCCGAAGCCGCAGAACAAGCCGGCTTTAACAATTTACGTAAATCCGGTTTGCGTAAAGCCGCCATAGGCCAAACCAGCCTAGAAGAAGTTAACCGCGTCACTAAAGACTAATACCGTGAATTAAGTTTAAAGCTTCACGTCATAAACTAACGACATCTATTAAAGTCAATAAACTCACTACCCACTAAGCAGCACAGAGAGTAAATGATGGCCACACAAACAGCCCGACTATCGACCAAAGCCGCTAGAAAAGCATCTTCAAAAGCGCCCACTAAGCTGCATACTTATATTTGGGAAGGCAAAGACCGTGCGGGCAAAGCCGATAAAGGTGAAGTGCAAGTGCCCAGCCAAGCCATGGCTAAAGCACAATTGCGTAAGCAAGGTATTACCGTTAAAACGGTTAAGCGCAAACCTAAATCATTATTTAGCCCGCGTAAAAAAGCCATTACTCCTGCGGACATTTCTATATTCACTCGCCAACTCGCCACCATGATGAAAGCCGGTGTACCTCTTGTACAAGCGTTTGACATTGTTGCCGAAGGCCTCGACAACCCGACCATGAAAGAGCTGGTATTTACCATTAAAAACGATGTCGCTTCAGGTTCTGGTTTAGCCAACTCATTAACCAAGCATCCCCGTCACTTTGATGAATTATTTTGCAACCTAGTGAATTCTGGCGAGCAGTCTGGTGCCTTAGAAACCATGCTCGATCGTGTGGCGACTTACAAAGAAAAAACCGAAGCATTAAAAGCCAAAATTAAAAAAGCCATGACCTACCCGATTGCCGTTATTGTGGTATCAATAGTGGTAACAGGTATTTTATTAGTAAAAGTGGTACCGCAATTTGCCTCGACCTTTAGCAGCTTTGGTGCCGACCTACCCGCGTTCACTTTATTCGTTGTTGGCTTATCGGAATTTGCGCAAGCCAATTGGTATATTGTATTAGGCATAATGATTGCTATTTTTATTGGCTTTAAAGAAGCCAAAATGCGCTCTAAAAAGTTTGCCGATAGGCTTGATGGTGTAATGCTAAAAATGCCGATTATCGGCGTCATTATTAACCAAGCGGTGGTGGCGCGTTTTTCGCGTACACTTTCAACCACTTTTGCTGCAGGTGTGCCGTTAGTCGACTCTTTAGATTCTGTTGCTGGCGCAGCGGGTAATGCCGTTTATGCCAAAGCCATTAAAAATATTCGCGATGAAGTCACCGCCGGCTTACAACTTAACCAAGCCATTCGTAATACTGGGCGCTTTCCTAGCATGCTCATGCAAATGGTCGCCATTGGCGAAGAATCAGGAGCATTAGATGAAATGCTCGACAAAGTGGCCTCACACTATGAAGAAGAGGTCGATAATTCGGTCGATAGCCTCACCTCGCTGCTCGAACCATTAATTATGTCGGTATTAGGTATATTAATTGGTGGCTTAATGATAGCCATGTACTTACCCATATTTAAACTCGGTGCGGTTGTTTAACAAGCAAAACCATAAACTACACTTGTATATTCGCAGCTGCCACGGGATACTGCTTTACCTGTACTTTCTGGCGCTCAATACGCCGACCACTCACAAAATATAAGACCTATGATTGCCACGCTTAACGCCATTGCAGAAAACCAAAGCCTATTTATTATTAGCTGCTCAATATTGGGCTTAATTGTTGGCAGCTTTCTTAATGTCGTTATTTATCGGCTGCCGATTATGTTAGAGCGCGAGTGGCAACGTGAAATGACTGCGGCGAATGAAACCACCCAAGCAGACATAAACCCTGAAAATGTTTCTTCTAACACTTTAGAGCCAGCTTTTAATCTAATTACGCCTAACTCACGCTGCTCTCACTGCCAAGCGCCTATTAAGGCCTGGCACAACATTCCCGTAATCAGTTTTTTACTATTGGCTGGTAAGTGCCATAACTGTAAAGCAGCTATTACCTTGCGCTACCCGTTAGTAGAATTAATAACAGGCTTGCTTAGCGCCGTTGTTGCTTGGCATTTTTATCCAAGCGCTGGCACCGCCCTTACCTGCCTGATGCTGACATGGGCTTTAATTGCCTTAACAGGCATTGATTACGACACTTACTTACTACCAGACAATATTACCCTGCCACTGCTTTGGTTGGGATTAATAGTTAATTATTTTGGCTTTATCACCAGCTTAGAAAGCGCTCTATGGGGCGCTATTGTGGGTTATTTGTCGCTATGGTCAGTGTTTTGGCTATTTAAATTAATTACTGGCAAAGATGGCATGGGCTATGGCGATTTTAAATTGCTTGCTGCACTAGGCGCATGGCTAGGCTGGCAAATGTTACCGGTTATTATTATCTTATCTTCGTTGGTTGGCGCCGTTATTGGCATGAGTTTAATTATTTTTGGAAACCGCGAAAAAACCAAGCCAATTCCCTTTGGTCCCTATCTTGCGATAGCGGGATGGATAGCATTAATTTGGGGCAACCCGTTAAACGCCTTATATTTAAATTACGCAGGGCTAGCTTAGCCGCTTTAATTTCGTCCTAACGTGAATGCTCATGTTTAAGCGCTAATAATCAGGTTTAAGCATAGCCAGCATCAACTCTATTTTTTTATCGACTTTAGCATGCCGCTCTGACATAGAAAAACTCAATAAGTTAATACATAAACCACATGCTAAATCGACAATCATGCGGGATAATACGGTACTATCAATATCATCCCTGATTTCACCATTGCGCTGTAATTTTTTAACCAGCTTTTTTGCTGTTTTATAGACAAAAGTAATTTTTTCTTGGCGCGCCTTAACCAGTTTAGGATGAGTTAAAGAATAGGTTAATAAATTTGCTCTCACTCGCCACTCGGTATTAGAAAAATCATCTAAAGGCAATAACGATTTAAATAAAGGAATAAAATCGTCTAAACTTAAAAATTCATCCTCATACATTGTGTCTAAACGCGACAAAAAACGCTCGTCACACCAATTAAGGGCGCCAATAACTATTTCATCTTTATTAACAAAATAATGCGTTAGTATGCCCAAAGAGCTATTTGCCCTCTTTGCTATATGACGAGTCGTTACCGCTGACATACCCTCCTTAGAAATAATTTGGGCGGTCACTTTAACTATATCCCTACGCTTTTTTTCATGATCAACGATTTTTGCCAAAACAAGTATCCTCTTCACTAAGGAAACGTTGAGCTACTCAATACGAGCCACAGTTCCATTCTTACCTTTCGAAATATTTAAAGTGGCGCGCATGCTATGCCTTTTTATACACAAAGGGAATAGCGAAAAAGCAGAAAACGAATTATGCCATCTAGATCACTTGTTCTATTTTATTTTTTGCAAAACGCAAAAAAAAAGAGGGAAAAGAAAAGATTAAATTAAACATAAAACCCTTAAAAAAAAGGGGTTTATGCACTTAATCATTATATTTTTTATTATGCTTTGTTATTGCTTAGTCGTATTAAATATAACAATTGACCAATAAAAACATAGTTACCAAGCTACTTTCGAGATCTTTCAATAATATCGTAGGCCGCTTGAATTTCTTGTGTTTTTTCTGTCGCCATGGCCAGCATATCTTCTGGCACACCACGCGCTATCATTTTATCGGGGTGATGCTGACTCATTAACTTTCTATAAGCACGTTTAACTTCTTTGTCTGTCGCCGTCGATGGCACCCCAATTGCCTTATAAGCGGTCATTAATTCATCCGCAGAACTACCTCGCTGACTACCGCCTGCAAATGATCGCTGCGCTTTAAGCATTTCGACCATATGCTCAAAGCTGCGCATATCAATGTGAATAGCTGTGGCAACACGACGCAATACAGCTTCTTCGCTTGCGTGAAAGTCATCGTCAGCAATAGCTATTTCAACTAAGAACATCAGCAAATTGCGTTTAAGATCGGCACGAAAGCGAGCCGCGCTAACAAATTTAGCTAATACCACCTGCATATCGAAATCAGCAGCGGCACCTTGTTGAAAATACTGTATGGCCTCGGATCGCTTTTGGCCTTTTACACCTAGCTTTGCCATTAACGCTTCAGCTTGCGATATTTCGTTCTCACTGACATGGCCGTCGGCTTTTGCCATATAACCCATTAATGAAAACGTGGTCGCAAAAAAGATATCACTGCTATGTGAATGCAGATCATAGCTATTACGCAAATTACCGTGTAAACCGCTACTGAATAAGCCCGCGACAAAATAACCCAATATAGCGCCTAAGGCCCCACCTAAAAAATAATACCCCAACACCGCACCAATAATTTTTGCCACAACTAAGCTCTCTTAAAAAAAAGAGTGACTGTATAAAGTTATTCATGACGATGCAATGTTAAAAGTGGGTATCTATATGACTTTAAACAGGTTATGGCTAACAAAATTAATTAGATTTATCGGCAATAACCTTTCGCTGGTTAATTTGCACACAAGCTTATTTACCGTAACCCGTTAATTTACAAAAATAAAGCCTAGTTAAAAAACTGAAAATACATTGTGTATATTGAGTCATTAACTGAGGTAGCAATTACTCAAACTAAAACAAGACAAAACGGGATAAGACAAGCGAAGATCATTCGCGTATGATACGGTCATAAAAAGGTAATAGGGAATAATTTTGAATCTAAGAGTCATCTTTAGATCCATTTTTTGTTTATTTGTTTTAGGACTTCACCCCATCAGCGCACTGACACAAAGTGATTCAACAATAAAATTTGAACAACTGCTGGTAGCATCTGAATTAGGTAAATGGACACAAGCTATACACTTTGGTAAATCTGCATTACAGGCTTGCACTGCACAACTGTCTGAAAGCGCCGGTCAATGCATCAACATCATGAGAATTAATACGCTTACCTACCAACAAGCGGGCGAGCTTAGCGAACATGCCGAAGAAATTGAGCGTGCCTACCGCGTTGCCCTGTCGCAACTAGGTCCCATGCATTATGCCACAATAAAAATTCGCGAAGTATTTTATAAGCTTACGGTTAATCAAATGATCATTCGGAGTTTACGTTTACACATAAAACAAAAACTTATTTTTTAATTACGCTATCAAGCACCGCGTCATAAGCCGGTTTTCGCTCAAATTCGCGACCAATAAGAAGCGGATAGTCGGTTCTTCCAAGCATAGGACGATAATCACGCCAGCTATGCCCATCCCATACTCCCCAAAAGGTGACTCGCTCAACCGTACTACTGTACTTAACAAAAAGATCAAAAACACTTTTATAACGCTCGGCTTGAGTGACTAATACCGCATCAGGAATACCGTCCGGGTAAGGATTAAGTTTTTTCTGTAACTTAAACCGCTCTTCAACACTTGCTGTACGGTGCTTCCAAGCGTTCGGTAAAACGCTGACATCCAGCTCGGTGATATGCAAGGGTATCTTAGCTTCACTGCTTTTTTTAAGCACACGCTCTATTGAGGCCAGTGACGGCTCATCAATAAATAGATGGCCTTGATAACCAAGACCATAAATAGGTATGCCGCGTTGTTTAAAATCAGCGATCATAGCGAGAGCAAAATCAAGTTTAGCGTTTTGATCTAAATTATAATCGTTATACAGTAACTTGGCCGAAGGGTCGGCTTTATGAGCAGCTTTATAAGCGATTTCAATGTACTCTGGACCGATAATTTTGAGCCATGGCGAGGGCTTATAAAATGCTTCAAAGCGCTCCTCTTCTTTAATCCAACGCGTCTCTATAGCCTCGTTAACAACATCCCAATAGGCAATACGACCGCGGTAACGCCCGACTACTGTTTCAATATGCGTTTGTAATCGCTGAATCAAAACTTCTCGGCCAACCTCATTGCCATTCTCATCTTCAAAGAACCACTTAGGTGTAGCGTTTTTCCAAACTAATGTATGGCCGACTACGAGTAAATGATTAGCCTCAGAGAACGCCATCATTTCATCAGCTTGAGCAAATGTGAAAAGCCCTTCTTTTGGCTGTATAAAAGTAGGTTTCATACAGTTTTCAGCGGTTATAGCATTAAACTCAAGCTTTGTGATTGCCTTTTCTTTTTCTAAAAAACGGTTGGATACATTATTGCCCAGTGCATGACCATGCCAGATGGTACCCATTAAAAAATGGTCAGCAAATGCCTCCTTCAATGTAGATGCCAAAGCAGTATTACTGAGCATACAGCAGACTATGCCAGAAAAAAATATGCGGAACCTCATACTCGACCTCTTAAATATTGATAGTCAAAGACAGAATGCAAATACCGTTTAATTATTAATATGAATTTATTTTATCAGTATTCAACGGCATTTAAATAGAGCGGAATAATACTGAATAAACAACTTATCTCTGAATAAAAAGTGTACTTTCAAATGCAGCATTTTTAAGCAATTGAAATATTGAAATAGAGATAAATTGGAGTAAGCGACATATGGCGGACCGGACGGGACTGATTCAAAAAGCCTAGGGGCTTTTTTCTCCCCTTCGGGGCGCTCGGCATAGCCGTGCGTCCAAATTGCTTCGCAATTTGTCGAACCCTTGGGTTCTCGGACTTTTGGAATTTTAAATCACTTTAGATAAGATTGGAGCTAGCAACATATGGCGGACCGGACGGGACTCGAACCCGCGACCTCCGGCGTGACAGGCCGGCATTCTAACCAGCTGAACTACCGGTCCGTATGTCGTTACGTAAGTGTCAATCACACTTGAGATATGGTGGGTGGTACAGGGATCGAACCTGTGACCCTCGCCTTGTAAGGGCGATGCTCTCCCAGCTGAGCTAACCACCCGTTTGAGAGCCGCGCATTCTACCGAAAAACCTCTACTTGTCAAACGTTTATAGCAATTTACCTTCACCATTTTTATATCTGGAGCTTATCAACCATCTATCTGCCAATCTTACTGGTCGATCTAGCCCGATAGCGGTATATTGATCACATGCCCAGCTTGCCTCTAATTCACTTTATATCGCTTTGTCAGCCGCTTATTAAGCGCTTATTTTGCTCTCTTTATGCCACTCGCCTCGGCCTGATGACTGCTGCTGGCTCATTACTGCTTAATAATAATGCTGTCGCTGCCAACATCACCATTCACAGCTCAATACATAGCCTCTGGCCCGCTATCATTATTATTATCGCTGTTATCGCCCAAGCTATAATGCTGGGGCGCAATAAAACACTGCGACAAAAGCTCAACCATACTCAGCGAGAACTCGAACATAAGGTCGACCAACGTACCCAAAAGCTGCGAGAAATTAATCAACGCCTGTATGAAGTGATTAATCAGCATCAGGCTACTCGTATGCAGCTTATCGAGAGCGAGGCTTATTCAGAGAGTATTCTCGAATCCATGCCGTCTGTCGTCATAGGCGTCGATCCAGAGCTGTTTATTACCCGCTGGAATCGTGCCGCTGAACTCATGACTGGCATCACTCACGATAAGGCCATTGGCCGACAACTCATTCAGTGCTACACCGACCTGCCCTTTCAAACTGATATTATTCACAGCGCCATCGCTGAACGCCGCGCCCGTACTCTTGATGCCATCCATACTAATGCTCAGGTCAGTAGCAGCAAAGGTGCTAAAAATATCTATGTATCTGCGGTCATCTATCCTTTAACCTCGGGCGGACTTACAGGCGCCGTAATACGCATTGACGATATTACCCAGCGCATAAAAATAGAGAATATGTTGGTGCAAGATGAAAAGTTGCTGTCTATGGGCCGTATGGCAGCCGGTTTAGCTCACGAAATCAATAATCCGCTTGCGGCTATTATTCAAGGTAGCCAAACAATTGAACGACGCCTGCTTGAAGATATTAATGCCAACAAACAGCAAGCCCAAAAACAAAACCTCTCTTTTGAAGCTATTCGCGACTACGCTAAATACCGACAGGTTGATCAGTTACTGGCCAATATCAAGGAGGCTGGTGAGCGCGCAGCCAATATCGTTAAAACCATGCTCGATTTTTCACACTCAAGCCAAATGGAACACGTGCCGTTTGATGTCGCCGCTATGGTAAAGAATGCCACGCTTATTGCCGAACAGGATTTTCCACTGCAGCTACGCTCAAAAGTTAAAATTAATTTCACAACCGCTAACAGTGAGACTGACAAAAAAACTAACGACATTATTTTGCCGCAAGCACTGGGAGCAATTAACGAAGTACAGCAAGTCGTGATTAATTTATTACGCAACGCTGCACAAGCCGTTGCCGAAGAGCAAATGACAAAAGAGGCCGAAGGCAACCATCACTACCAACCGCAGATTGCTGTGACCATTCATATGACGCCAACACTGGCGCTTATCGATATTAATGATAATGGCTCAGGCATTCCCGAAAATTTACGCACACAAATATTTGAACCGTTTTTTACCACCAAAGAAATTGGCTCAGGAACCGGACTCGGGTTGGCCGTCAGTTACTTTATTATGACCGAGCATCATAGAGGCTCATTAGATTTATTACCGCGACAAACAAAAACAGATGCATTAGGCACGGAAATCGAAACAGGCACAACATTTAGAATTAGCTTACCGCTGGCTGATGCTGAAACAATGTCATAAAACCAGTAGAATAAAACGCGTAAAATAATTCATTCATATAACCCGCTACAAGAAGACATAACGACAATGGAAATTTATAAAGAGTTTACAGTTGAAGCCGCACATAAATTGCCGAATGTTCCTGACGGACATAAATGCAAACGTTTACACGGCCATTCATTTTTAATTCGTATTTGTGTTAGCGGTGAGGCACCCGAGCCAAGTGGTTGGGTTATGGATTTTTCTGACCTTAAAACAATCTTTGCACCTATTTACGAGCAGCTTGACCATCATTATTTAAATGATATCCCTGGCCTAGAAAACCCAACCAGTGAAAATTTAGCACGTTGGATTTGGTCACAACTCCATGAGTCGTTACCGCTTTTATCGGCTGTGGAAATTAGAGAAACCTGTACTTCGGGCTGCGTATACCGCGGCGAATAAATAATAAGCATTGGCTAGCTTAAAAAAATAGCTGCGATTGTTATTCACAAGCTACAGCTAGACTTGCCATTATGTATAACTATCAAGCGAACTCAATATCCCGAATTAAGAGTTACTCGTAACCTATTGTATTAAAACAATTTATTAACACCTGTAAACTTAAGAAAATACCTCTCAGACAGCTACAAGTTAACCCTTTTTATAACGAGTTTATTCAGCCACTTGTCCACAGATTTTTGCCTCGCTAATGGTAAATCTATTACTCAAGCTAAGCCCGCGCCTCACTTTAAAATATCGTTAGCGAATAATTTTAACTTTGATAATTAAGCTTGCGGCCAAGTTTCAAAAAAGTCTTGCGAGCTAAGCGTAGGCAGTGTTTTTTGTCGTCCTTCAGGCGTACCTAAATAAATAAACCCAACAATGGTTTCGTTGGCCGCTAAACCTATGCTTTCCATAAACATGCGACTAAACGAAACTGAGCCTGTTCGCCAAATTCCAGCAAAACCTAATGCATGAGCTGCAGTTAGCATTTGCGATACCGCAGCACCGGCCGAAAGTAATTGTTCGATTTCTGGGACTTTAGCATGCTCAACAATTTTAGCGGCGGCAACAATAACTAACGGTGCACGCATGGGAGCAACTAATTGTTTGTCGTGAATCGCAGGATCTAAATCAGCATTTTCGAATAATGCAGCAGCTGCCATTTTTTCGCCTAACGCTAATCTTGCATCACCCTCTACCGTTAAAAAACGCCATGGGCGTAGTCGCGCATGATCTGGCGCACGCAGCGCCGCTTGAAAAATAGCTTCACGATCATCACCCTGCGGTGCAGGGTCGGTAAGCTTGGGGGTTGAGTTGCGATTGTGTAATGCTGTTAGTGCATCCATATTAATCTAACCATTTTTTATAGTCTGAAGTGATATTAAGATTAATCGGTTCGGCGTAACCGGGTACTTTAATTTCTTGATCATTAAACGTTAAGGTGTCACCGTCCAACACATTATTATCAAAATGATAGGTAGGTTTTACCTCGCCTTGCAACATTGCTTGGTCATAGGCATTAGCTTGCTCTTGTACCTGTTCTGCACGCGCCTGATAAGACGACCATGCTGACGACTTGTGTTTGCTGGCAACCATTTTTGCAACAATATGCGGAGCAATAACGGTGGCCGAAGCATTGTTACCGCCAAAACCTTTAGCGTTAATAATAGCCGAATCCATCCCTTCAGCACCCACTTCTTTATGATAACGGCTAATATTCAAATGGCTGCATGCCACATCAGGTGCAGGGCCATCAATCGTGTTAATACCGGGTAAAATACCCTCTTCCCAAACACCCAAGCTCGCTACTAACTGATCGGCACCAGCAGTACCTACCGAATGACCAAGATAGCTCTTAACAGCCACTACGGGCCAACTATCAATACCAAACACCTCAGCAGTACGGTTAAGAATATCGGACTCGGTAACACGGTTTTGCGGTGTACCCGTGCCATGGGCCTGTATAAAGCTTCGCTGGCGAATAGACTCTTCACCTAGCAAACCACGCGCACTGCCCATGGCTTTAGCAACGGTGAGGTAATTACCGACACCCGGCGCAGAAATCGACTTTTTATGGCCATCAGCATTAATAAATACATCGGTAACAGCGCCATACATTTTAGCCCCCAACTCTAACGCTAGGCTGTCATCAAACAACACAACAAACTGTGCGGACTCAGCCAAGGTGAATCCACAATTCTCGCCAAAGGGACGACAAGCGCGACGATAATCCAATACGCCGTTATCTAACTGACGTAATTCTTTATCGCTAGCTAGCGCGCTCATAGCACTGTAACCCTCAACCACCTCAGGTACGATAGGCGCCTCACTATTACCAACAATGGCAATACGTGAACGACCACTTTGAATATCAGTAATGCCCTGGCGCAGATTATATAAAAATGAGGCACACGCCCCCATATTGGTACCCGTAGTCCCTAAACTGCCAAGAATATAGGCGTTAATAAAATCAGCAGGCATTTCGGCAAAGCCAAACGGACACTGCTTTGATGTGGTTCGCTTACCATTAAAGCGCGCCGACATCATGCCACCATTGGCATTCGCATCTAGCTGCCCCATGCCACTGCCGGCATAAACACTTACCTGGTCAGCGGCTACAGCCTGTGAAAGTGTTTGCCAGTCAATACCGACCGATGCCAATGCATCAGAGGCACCAAAAACCGTCATCTGTAATCCGCGTGGATGATTGTGCGAAGAGTAATTAGCACCTGGATCGAAACCACTGGGCAGCTGACCCGCTGCTTGAACTTTTAATTCGCGCTGACTAGGAACAAGAAACGTTTGATCATCAACAACATTTACTCGTACCTGCTGATCACTGATTCTTTCTATCTGCCAACTTGAAGGAATGCTTGCCGGTAAATGCTTAACCGCTAAATCAAAAGTTAACGGGGCACTTTCGTTATTTTGCAAAATAATTTTTTGGTTATAGTCAACGGCTGCAGCATAAAGAATACCCTTTTCCATTTGTCGAATCAGCGTACCTTGAAGAATCTCTGTGGCAGTGACTCCATCGCTACTAATTTTACCTGCGGCTTGAAGCCCCATTAATGGCGCTAGACTACTTAGCGTTAGTTCGGCTTTTTCGGTACTCAGCGCATCAAATACCAAACGACGATAACCATGATGAAACGAACTACGACCCGCGGGATTAATGCCACCAAAACCAACGATAACAGGTAAATTTGCCACCAGAACCTCCTTAAATTAGGCGTTATATGTAACGCATCAGTCAAAACTCACGGGGCTTACAAAGCAAAATAAGTACGCTTTATTGCCCTGCTAAGACGAGGAACAGTCTAGTAGCAGACAAATAATGTAACTATTGTAATATGGCCACTTACTATCATTATTCGGCCATATTGGTAATAATAGCCTGCTAGCTTATTAACCCAGCAACCGCTTGGTATCACCCCATGACCACAATTGCCTTTATTGCCTACGATCACTGTCTCTCATCAAGCATTAGCCTGCCGATGGAAATGCTAAATGCAGCCGCCGATGCCAATCGAGCGTTAAACCAGGTAGAAACGCCTGTGCCAAAAATTTATGGCAGCAACCGCAAAATTAGCTGTGCCGGCGGCTTAACACTCATCACAAATAGCCACCCACGCAGCATTGAAAAACCCGATTTAATTATCTTGCCTGCAATATGGCGAAACCCATTAACCGTTATTAAAGGCCAGCGTTTTTTACTGGAGTTGTTAAGAAAATGGCATAGGCAAGGCGCCATGCTTTGCGCCGTAGGCACTAGCAGCAGTTTTTTTGCCGAAGCAGGCTTGCTAGATAAGCGCCCCGCTACAACTCACTGGGCACATTTTGATACCTTTCAAAAACGTTACCCTACCGTGCAGTTACAAAAAGATTTTTTAATTACACGCTCACAAAATTTATATTGCGCCGGTAGTGTTAACTCAGTAGCTGATTTAATTATTTATTTTATTGAGCGCCTGTATGGCGCAGACATTGCCAGTCGCGTTGAGGCAAATTTCTCGCCAGAAATCAGGCAGTCTTATGCCAAGAGTATGTTTACCGAAGGAGAAAGCTCACGCCATTCAGATGAAGATATTGTTCGTTTACAACACTGGCTTAACGAGAACTTTTCGCAGAAGATTAGCAGTAATCACATGGCCAAAATGCTAGGCATTAGCGTAAGAACATTAAACCGACGCTTTAATTTAGCCATAGAAAAAAGTCCACAAAATTATCTTAAAGATATCAGGCTGGCTCATGCAAAAGAATTATTGAAGGAAACTAATTTAAATATCGCTGATGTAGCGGAACAGGCCGGATTTAATGACGGTAGCCACTTTAGCAGTACTTTTAAGCGATTTATGTCTGTTTCACCAAAGGACTACAGAGAGGCCGTTAAGAATAAGTTGTTTTCGGTTATCAACTAATTTACGAATAGATACTATCAAAATGAGCTTGCCGAAAACCACGGTATATTAAAAATTTCTGTTGTCGGACTTTTTCAGTGAGATCTGTCGCTGGCTGAGGGCCAAATTTTTTATCTCTCGCCGCCAATGCCGCATCACGCCAACTAGCATCTAGCCCATCGAGGTAACGTGCCGCTAAACTGTCGTTAACACCTCGCTCACGCAACTCACCCGCAATACGCACAGGCCCAAAGCCTGCTCGCCTGCGATAAGCCACATAAACTTCGGTAAATCGTTCATCACTTAACAAATTATCGTTGACTAATTTATCGAGCGCTTCTTCGATAAGATCATATTCGCTATAACGACGATGTAACTTTCGCGCTAACTCTAATCGACTATGCTCTCGCCTTGCGAGCAAGTCCATAGCCGAGCGGCGAATATCGCGGATATCCGAACTGGATGATTCTGCTTGCGCATTGCTTTCAAGCATGCTCTCAGACACACTTTCAGACAATATGCTGGTTTCTGTTATCAAAATTTCACCTTAACTTTACCACAAAATCACTCCGCTCAGATCAAACACTTTATTTGCAATAAGCGTTTTAGTGCCTCTATTCTAGCGCTTCTAGTTCGCCTTCAGCTTCTTCAACCTCTTCTTTACTACTGCCTTTCGACAATAATGCATCGCGAATTAAACCTTCAATTTCATTTGCTATGTCCATGTGCTCTTCAAGGTATTTTGCTGAGTTAGCCTTACCCTGCCCAATGCGATCGCCTTTATAGCTATACCAAGCGCCGGCTTTATCAATAAGGCCTTGCTTAACACCAATATCGATAACCTCGCCCATATGGTAAATACCTTTACCATACATAATCTGGAATTCGGTTTGCCGAAACGGCGGTGCCACTTTATTTTTCACAACTTTTACGCGTGTTTCATTACCAATAATTTCATCGCCATTTTTTACCGCGCCAATGCGTCGAATGTCTAAGCGAACAGAAGAGTAAAATTTAAGTGCGTTACCGCCAGTGGTTGTTTCTGGATTACCGAACATAACGCCTATTTTCATACGAATTTGGTTAATAAAGATAACCATACAGTTAGAGCGCTTGATATTACCGGTGATTTTTCTAAGCGCCTGTGACATTAAGCGCGCTTGCAAACCAACGTGATGGTCACCCATGTCGCCTTCAATTTCTGCTTTAGGCGTTAATGCCGCTACCGAATCGACAACAATGACATCAACAGCGCCTGAACGAACGAGCATATCGGTAACTTCGAGTGCTTGCTCGCCAGTGTCTGGCTGTGAAACTAATAAGTCTTCTACATTTACACCTAACTTTTCTGCGTAACTTGGGTCAAGTGCATGCTCGGCATCTACAAAGGCTGCTGTACCACCTGCTTTTTGACACTCGGCAACCACTTGCAATGTTAGTGTGGTTTTACCTGATGATTCTGGACCGTAAATTTCAACGACGCGACCTTTTGGCAACCCGCCTATGCCTAAGGCAATATCTAACCCTAGTGAACCGGTTGAGATTGAAGGCATAACTTCTCTGTCGTCATCCCCCATGCGCATAATGGTTCCTTTACCGAATTGGCGTTCAATTTGTGAGAGTGCAGCATCAAGCGCTTTTTTTCTGTTGTCTTCCATCGTTGTATCTACCTCGTGACCATGCTGAACATGGCTATTTAGTCGTGCGTTTTATCAGGCGGTAAAGCGGATAGTTGGACCGCAAGTACCATGTTTTGGTACTGTACATTTAAACAGTAGTGTTTTTTGTTTGCAAGCCCCTTCTCTTAAAATAATTGGAATGAGTAAAAAAATATTTAAGACGATCGAATTTTACTCAGCAGCAATACACAAAAGCCGAATTAAACGCTGCTTATTTTTTATGCTTTTAGCTTAAATTCAATAGCTTAGAGAGGGTTTTAATAATGCAATTTTAATATTATTTCGAGCTAGTCAATCAGATACTCTCTATCAAGCCAGCGACCAATGGTATTGGGCACCACGCGATGTGAGGCATAATAAGTATGCAGGCAGCGGATACGTATAAAATTGGCAATGCCACCAATACCCCGCTTTTGTAATGCATCGTAGTAATTCTGCTCAACTAAGCGAGCCTTTATATCTGCCGTCATATTGGCGTCACGCAGTCGAATAAATTGTTGGTGATCGGCAATCATCGACGCCTGCAAATCGTCACTGGCATCAATTTCCGCCTGCATATTGGCAATTAAGCCGCCCGCTTCTAATTGATCAATTTTATAATTTAACGTTTTATCAACTAACCAAAACATGGTCGGGAAAGGCTTGTCATCAACTAAACTCGCAACACGAATAACCGAAGGCCGACCTTTTGCATCAACGGCCTCTATCGCCTCTAAGCCTCGCGGCTCTCTACCTAAAAGCGCTGTAACTTGGTCAATAATTTTGGCATCAATGGATGATGAGATAGACATAACACAAACCTAGACGTTAAAAAAAACAAAAAAGCCCGGCAAAACCAGGCTTTTTTTGTTAACCGCTTACTGAATTAAAAACATTCAACAGAGTGCTAGAGCTGCGCTGCTAACTCAGGTAAAACGTCAAATAAATCTGCAACCAAACCGTAGTCCGCTACTTGAAAAATTGGTGCATCTTCATCTTTATTGATGGCAACAATCACCTTGCTGTCTTTCATGCCCGCCAAATGCTGAATAGCACCTGAAATACCCACGGCAATATAAAGCTCAGGCGCAACGATTTTACCCGTTTGGCCGACCTGCATATCATTCGGTACAAAGCCTGCGTCTACCGCCGCACGCGAGGCACCCATGGCGGCGTTAAGTTTGTCAGCTACGGCCTCAATAAGTTTAAAGTTATCGCCGTTTTGCATGCCACGACCACCCGAGATGACCACGCTTGCCGCTGTCAGCTCAGGGCGATCAGAGACCACGATCTCTTCACCCACAAAAGTTGAAACACCTGCGTCAATCACCGTATCAGAAGCCACTTGCTCCGCTGAACCACCCGCAGCATCAACAGGATCAAATGATGTGGTTCGCACCGTAATCACCTTTTTGGCGTCGCTAGACTGAACCGTGGCAATAACGTTACCCGCATAAATCGGTCGTTTAAACGTATCGGCAGACTCAACACTAATAATGTCTGAAATCATTTGTACATCAAGTAAGGCGGCAATACGTGGCATAAAGTTTTTACCATTACCCGTTGCGCCGGCTAAAACGTAGTCGTAATCAGCTGCCACTTCGGCAACTAAGCCCGCAACGTTTTCTGCCAATTGATGCTCGTAAACCGCATTATCGGCAACAATCACTTTAGCGACGCCACTAGCCGCTGCTGCTTCACTCGCCGCCGCTGCACAAGCACTGCCGGCAACTAAAATATGCACGTCGCCACCAATAGCTGCCGCTGCCGCTACTGTATTTAACGTTGAGCTTTTAAGGCTGGCGTTGTCATGCTCTGCTATGACTAAAATACTCATGAGATCACCTTTGCTTCATTTTTTAATTTATCAACTAATTCATCTACCGACACGACTTTAATGCCCGCCTGTCTTTCTGCTGGGGGCTCAACACTTAACGTGCTGACTGATGCCGCTATAGCCACACCCAAATCATCAGCAGAAAAAACATCTAATGGTTTCTTTTTAGCCTTCATAATATTGGGTAAAGAGGCATAACGCGGCTCATTAAGACGCAAATCGGTCGTCACAACGGCAGGCAGCTTTAATGAAAGTGTCTGCAAGCCACCATCGACTTCGCGCGTGACTTCTACCATGCCATCACCAAGCTCAACATTCGAAGCAAAAGTGCCCTGCCCCATGCCGCTTAACGCCGCTAACATTTGGCCGGTTTGGTTGTTATCGCCATCAATCGACTGTTTACCCAAAATAACTAGATCAGGGCTTTCTTTAGTCACAACCGCATTTAGTAATTTAGCAACACCTAATGGCTGAACCTGTTCTTCTGTTTCTACCATAATTGCTCGGTCAGCACCCAGTGCTAACGCCGTTCGTAACTGTTCTTGAACGACTTTAGGCCCAATGGATACAGCGATAATTTCTGTGACTTTACCCGCCTCTTTTAAGCGAACAGCTTCTTCTACTGCAATTTCGCAAAAAGGGTTTAAAGACATTTTGACGTTGTTTAGATCAACATCGGATCCATCTGCTTTAGGTCGTACTTTCACGTTGTAATCAACAACGCGTTTAACTGCTACCAGAACCTTCATGAGTACTCCGAACCTGAGTCGTAGGGGGTTAAAAACAATATAGTAAGTTAAAAATATGTAAGGTAATGCAAGCTGTCGACTAGCGCCGAATAAGCTACTGCCCATGAATTATAAGCTATGAACCACAAGCCAAAGAACAACGCACAAACGAGTAAAGTGAACTCATTACCTGACAAAATAAAAGCCGGATATGTTGACTGTTTCAAAGGCTTTGGTCAATAGCTATCGGCCTCTAGGCAGCCAAATCACTGAGATACATCATTACATATTCGACAGCTATTTTTTGGCTTTATGCCATAAATTGGTTTTGGCTATTGTCTTAAACAAAATCTATTCAGTTATCGCATTAAAGTGGAAGAAAAAACCGCCAACATGACATTGATGCAACCTTGAAATAATCTTTGATCCAGCTTTAAAAGAATCTCGTAAAGACTAATTAATGATTCAAATTCGAAAACTAAAAACCCTTTTAGGGTTAATTTATAACCACCCGTTAAATGTTTTTTTTTAGTTAATGGTTTGTAACCCATTTTCCAGCTAAATAAGACTTTTTCAGTCGCTAAATAGTCTAGAATAAGTAGATGTAAATAATTAATCGTCTTACATCGATATTTGAATGGTAATTCTGAATGGGACATAAAGTTTTTAGTTGATTGATTACTTTACGCCTCAATCCGATAACTAGACCATTTAAGTCAGTAAATAGGTGGCAAAAGCCATCACCCAGTATATTAATCTTAACAACCAAAATTAGAAGGATAACGTCCTATGCACAGCTACACAGCCCCCTTAAAAGAGATGCGTTTTGTCATGAAAGAACTCTCTGATCTTGAGGAAATTTGTGCACTACCCGGTCACGATGATATTGATGTTGAAACCGTCGACGCCGTTCTTGAAGAAGGTGCAAAATTCGCCTCAGAGGTGCTAGCACCCCTGAATGTCAGTGGCGACCGTGCTGGCTCACAAATGAATGATGACGGTGTTGTTCAAGCGCCTGGTTTTAAAGAAGCCTACGAACAATACACTGCCGGTGGTTGGACAACGATGCCTTGCGAACCCGAGTTTGGTGGTATGGGCATGCCTCACATAGCCTCTTCAGCAGCCAGTGAAATGTGGGCATCATCCAACCTCGCATTTTCAATTGGCCCTATGTTGTCGATTGGTGCGATTAGTGCGCTCGAGAAACATTCTGATGCAGCGTTAAAACAGAAATTCCTGACTAAAATGATTAGCGGCGAATGGACTGGCACCATGAATTTAACCGAGCCACAAGCGGGCTCTGATTTAGCGGCGGTAAGAACAAAAGCCGAACCTAATGGCGATCACCATTTGATTACTGGTACCAAGATTTATATTTCTTGGGGCGACCATCAAATGACAGACAATATTATTCACTTGGTACTTGCTAGAACACCTGGCGCACCTAAAGGTGTTAAAGGTATTTCAATGTTTATTGTGCCCAAATATCACGTGAATGATGATGGTTCTTGTGGTGAGCGCAACGATGTTGTTTGTAGCTCAATCGAACATAAAATGGGTATTCATGCCAGCCCTACTTGCGTCATGAACTATGGTGAAAACGGTGGTGCAAAAGGCTTTTTAGTGGGCGAAGAAAACCAAGGCCTGAAATACATGTTCACCATGATGAACGGCGCACGCTTACACGTAGGCATAGAAGGTGTAGCAATAGGCGAAAGCGCTTATCAGCATGCTGTTCGTTATGCTAAAGATCGTGTTCAAGGCGCACCATTAGGACAAGTTGAACCTAACACTATTATTAAGCATGGTGATATCCGCAGAATGCTAATGCAAATGCGTGCGCTTAACGAAGCTGGACGTGCCATTAACTACTACGCTGCAGGTGCACTGGACCACGGTGAAAAAGGCAATGAAGCAGCCTACAAGCGTTTAGAATTTTTAACGCCGATTGCTAAAGGTTGGGCGACTGAAGTGGCACAAGAAGTCACCTCTCTCGGCTTACAAATTCATGGCGGCATGGGTTTTGTCGAAGAAACGGGCGCAGCACAATTTATGCGTGACGCTCGCATTATCACTATTTACGAAGGCACTACCGGCATTCAAGCACTGGACTTAATCGGCAGAAAAATACTGCGTGATGGTGGTACAGAATTAATGAGCATGATGGGTGAAGTACAAAGCACTTTAGATACACTAAAAAGTGACCACCCGAATCTTACAAGCATTACTGAAGAATTAGGCATTGGTCTGCAACAATGGCAAAACGCTAGCCAGGATATTTCACAACGTGTGCTAGAAGATATTGATCTTGTTGGCACCAGCTCGGTGAATTTTTTAATGCTTAGTGGAACCGTGCTCGGTGGCTGGTTACTGGCCAAATCAGCAATGATTGCTGAAGCCAAAATGGATACTGACGAGCCATTCTTTAGCGCTAAAATAGCGACTGCCAATTTCTATGCCAGTCATATTATGCCTCGTGCCACAGCATTTGCTAAAGCAGCGGTAGCTGACAGCAGTGATGTCATGGGTCTAAGCGAAGATCAGTTTTAAAGTCTTAGTTTTTTGCTTATAAATTCCTCAAAATAAGTGCTTGCGCCCGGTCATCGGGCGTAAGTGCCTTATAGTCAGTTAGCTCTTCAGAATCGCTACAACTTATCTTTTGTTTAGCCTTTTAAAAATTGCAAAATATCAGTGCGTATCGTGTTAGTATCGACCTAACATATACCATAAATACGTATAAAAAATGGCTCAAGCTTCAAGCTGATCAACTGACTAAACAACTGATTAAAAATTATTAAATACAAATCAGCCTGTCAGCTTAAAACGTTTGAATCTAAGGACCAAGAATAAGTTTTAGGGGCTAAAAATGGTACAAGCAGCAATTACTGGCTGGGGTAAATGTTTACCGCCAGGCATTCTCAATAATCATGATCTTTCAACTCTTGTTGACACTAACGATGAATGGATCTTTAGCCGAACAGGCATGAAAGAGCGACGCATTTCTCATGTGCCAGTGAGTGATTTAGCCCATATAGCCTGTGAAAGAGCGTTAGCCTGCGCAGGAAAAACGGCCGACCAAGTAGACATGATTATTTTTGGCAGTTGCTCTTACGACTCTCAAGTTCCCAATGCTTCTTCTCAAGTTCAAAATTTATTGGGGGCAAAAAACGCAGCCTGTATGGACCTAAACACGGCATGCACCAGCGGCATGTATGCCATGTCTGTTGGCAATGCAATGATCCAAGCCGGCACAATTAAAAACGCTTTAATTATTGGCGCTGAAGTTATCAGCCCTTTTATGGATTGGAGCGATAGAAGTGTTGCTATTTTATTTGGTGATGGTGCAGCGGCTTTTTATCTTGAAGCTGACCACAGCGGTACAGAAACAGGATTACAAGCCGAAGCATTAGGCTGCTATGGCGAATCACGCGATATACTTGCCGTTGAGGGTGTTGGACTTAAGTACGCCAATAAAGGCTGGCCATTAGGCACTACGAGCTGGAACTTTGAAGGGCAGAACATTTTTAAAAGCGCTATTAAAGGAATGTATTTAGGCTGCCAGCAAGCAATAGAAAAACAAGGCATAAAACGCAGTGATATTGATGTTGTGGTTCCCCACCAAGCCAACTTACGCATTATTGAATTACTCGCCGGCAAACTGGATTTACCTGCTGCAAAGCTGTTTGTTAATGTTCACCGTTACGGCAATATGTCAGCAGCAACCGCACCGGTTGCAATAGTCGAAGCGGTTGAAGAAGGCGTTATTGAAAGTGGCAGCTTAATATTAGTGCCTGCATTTGGCGCAGGCTTAACATGGAGCGCGCAACTCATTCGTTGGGGCGACCGCTGCAAACCAATCGCCGACTGTGATGTAGAGCTACCAGAAACATCAATGAGCGGTTTAGAAATTGTTGAACAATGCTTGGCTGCACACAAAGAAAACCCAATTCCTGACAAGGCATAAATGTAACTAGGCCTATAATATTTGTGATGATGATGATATCCAAAGCCATTAAATGAGTGTTCATATGCGTATTCAATTTACGCTATAATTTATTTAGCTTCTCTGCATTCATAAATGTTCTGCATGGTTTAAATGCAAATAATTTAATTGCAAAGCTACTATTCAATATACGAGTCAACATACGAGGGTTTTGATTTTGGAAAGAGAATCAATGGAGTTTGACGTTGTCATCGTTGGTGCTGGCCCCGCAGGCTTGTCCACCGCATGTAAACTCGCACAACTGGCCGCGGAAAACGAAAAAGAAATCAGCATTTGCGTGGTTGAAAAAGGCTCTGAAGTCGGCGCACATATTTTGTCGGGAGCAGTGCTTGATCCTAAAGCAATGAATGAATTGTTTCCTGACTGGCAAGCCATGAGAGCACCGTTGAATGTGCCGGTGAGCAAAGATCAAGTGATGTTTATGTTTGGCCAATCTAACGCGATTAAAGTGCCGTTGCTGTTTACTCCTGGCTTTCACAACCAAGGCAACTATGTCGTTAGCCTTGCTAACATTTGTCGCTGGCTAGCTGAACAAGCCGAAGGCATGGGCGTAGAAGTATATCCAGGCTTTGCCGCCGCCGAAGTTTTATACCATGAAGACGGCAGCGTTAAAGGTGTCGCCACTGGTGATATGGGCGTCAGCGAAGCCGGTGAACACAAAGACAGTTATATGCCCGGCATGGAACTCCATGCTAAGTACACCGTATTTTCTGAAGGCTGTCGCGGCAACTTAGGTAAAGAATTAATTGCAAAATTTGAGCTTGATAAAGATCGCGACCCTCAGCATTACGGTTTAGGCTTTAAAGAAATTTGGGAAATTGACCCTGCTAAACATCAAGCGGGTTTGGTTGTTCATACCATGGGCTGGCCGGCAACAAAAAATACCGTATCAGGCTCTTATCTTTATCATGGCGAAGGCAATCAAGTGGCTTTGGGTTATGTGGTTCCGCTCAGTTATGAAAACCCACATTTATCACCGTTTGATGAATTCCAACAGTGGAAACAGCACAGTGCGATTCGCCACTATCTAGAAGGTGGTAAACGTATTACTTATGGTGCTCGCGCCCTTATCAAAGGCGGCCCACAATCTAGACCTAAAATGTCATTTCCAGGCGGCCTATTAGTTGGCGACGATGCCGGCACGTTAAACTTTGCACGCATTAAAGGCAGCCACACGGCAATGAAATCCGGTTTAATTGCTGCCGAAACCTTGTATGGCGCATTAACTACAGATGCTTCAGACGGCCATAGCGACCTTACGGGCTATGCAGAGCATTTTGATCAGTCATGGCTTAATACAGAGCTAACTAAATGGCGTAACTTCGGCCCGCTGATACATAAATTTGGTGGCATTGTTGGCGGCGCATTAGCCTTTATTGAACAAGGTATATTCCAAGGCAAACTGCCCTTCACTTTAAAGGACTCAACACCCGATTACAGCACACTGAAATCGGCAGCTAGCATGCCGAAAATTGAATACCCAAAACCCGACAATGTCATTAGCTTTGATAAATTGTCTTCGGTATTTTTATCGAATACCAACCACGAAGAAGATCAGCCTTGTCACTTAACATTGCGCGATCCCAATGTGCCTATTCAGCACAATTTACCGCTGTATGATGAACCTGCGCAACGCTACTGCCCTGCCGGTGTTTATGAAATTGTTGAAAGTGCTGAGGGCAGTAAACAGTTTCAAATTAACGCGCAAAACTGTGTGCACTGTAAAACCTGTGACATTAAAGACCCCACGCAGAATATTGTTTGGGTGACACCTGAAGGAACTGGCGGACCCAACTATCCAAATATGTAGTTATGCATTGCCGCCAAAACCATTCAAAAAAAGCCGCTAATGGATATAATCTATTAGCGGCTTTTTTTGAATGGCGTTATCAACGGGTCATGCAATTTTTTCTATTTGCATGCTGGACAATAAATCGATATTAAAAATAGCTTCGACAGAAGGCACCGCACTAATCACTCGCGATACAACTTCGGCATAATTATCTTCGCCTAAATGTGCTAACGCACCTAACAAAATATCACTGACGTACTCTTCTTCTGGTACGTCTGACAACCATTGTTCAGACACAACACCTGCCAATGAAGCAGCATAGACCAAATCAGTTTGTTTAAAATCTAGCTGCTCTGAGTCAAATAAAAGACAGTGACTTCGCTCAACAACATCAATAATTTTTTTAGGGAAACGCCAGCTCTTTAATAACAAAGCGCCAGCTTCAGCATGATCCATACCCCAATTACGCTGCTCCAACAAAACAAGATCATAGTGGTTTCTAGCCGTGTTATACATCGTAATATATTCATCACCCAGCACTTCACTAAGCACTAATATACCAACATCTTGTAACATAGCGGCTACATAGATATCGCCTCGGCTTAGTCCAGCAATACTGTCGCCTAGCTCACTAGCAACCAACGCAGTTAAAATACTTTTACGCCAGTAACGCTGATGATCAAATGTGTATGACGACGATTCACTATCACGAAGCATTTTTATAAGTGCTGATGACAAAGCAACACTCATCGCTAAATTCACGCCGAGTATGGCAATGGCCTGCGTAACGTTTGTGACTTCACGCCGAAACGGAAAAAAAGAGGAGTTAGTTATTTGAAACAGCTTTGCCGACAAGGCCGGATCTTGGCTAATAACCCCCGCCACTTTCGCCGCATAAAGGTCTTCATCATTGTGGAGCTCAATGATTTTTATTGCAATTGCAGGCAATACGGGTTAATTATCACAAGCAACAATACGCTGGGCAAGATTAGAAATCATAGAATATATCGAATGTAAAAGAAAAATAAATAACAAAGCTAAAACAAGTGTAGACACACTTTAACAACACCTCGTTAATTCTTTACAATTCAAGCTATCATTCCAACGAAAAAAGAGACACCGTTCGAAAAAATGCCCATCCTATTTTTTAATCAACCAGAACGAGCTCATAATACAACATTTAAGCTTTAACTTTTTCTCAAATATTACGTCGATAAAACGAAAAATGGCCATCAGAATAAACCCTGACAGCCATTGTTCATTTAAAGGTGTAGATCGTTTTTTGCTTAACTAATGACTACTAAAAATCACGCCACGCTCATACTAAGCCAGTGTTCTACCACAAAAGATAAACAACTAGAGCGAGCGCACGCTAATAACGCCATCAACTTTCGACAGCTGCTCTAGCATAACCTCTGATGGCGACTGATCAATATCAATCAAGTTGTAAGCAATCTCGCCACGACTCTTATTGAGTAAGTCGATAACATTAATATTATGCTCTGCCAAAATAGACGTAATACTGCCCAGCATATTTGTGACATTCTTATTGGATACCGATAAGCGATAACCGGTTGTTCGCTCTAATACTGCATGAGGGAAATTAACCGAATTCACAATATTACCGTTTTCCAAATAATCTTGAAGTTGATTAGCTGCCATAACTGCGCAGTTCTCTTCTGCTTCGTCTGTGCTAGCACCTATGTGCGGCATCAATATCATATCATCTCGACCAATCATCCCAGGCTTGGGAAAATCGGCAATATAAGCACCTAAAACACCGGCATCTAACGAATCAATGACTGCATCGCCATCAACAATTTCTGAACGGGCAAAGTTTAATAACTTACAGCCTTTTTTAACCGACTTCAGTGTCTCGGCATTAATTAAATTTCTTGTGGCATCTAATACCGGTAAATGCAAAGTAATAAAATCAGACTTAGCTAGCAAGCCATCAAGGCTATCCATTTTTTTAACATCACTTGATAGGCGCCAAGCGGCTTCGATTGAAATTGCGGGGTCATAACCAACAACCTGCATTCCCATCATTAAAGCCATATTAGCTACTTGAGAACCAATAGCACCAAGGCCAACAACGCCTAATGTTTTACCTTGTATTTCACTGCCTTTAAAGTTTTTCTTTTCTTTTTCTAGCAGCTTATTCATGGCATCAGCATCGTCCATGCTGGCAAGTCCATCAACATAAGCAATACCCGAAACAATACCACGTGAACCCAGTAACAAACCGGCCATAATTAACTCTTTAACCGCATTAGCATTAGCGCCTGGTGCGTTAAAAACCACAACACCTTGTTCGCTACACCAGTCTACTGGCACATTATTAACACCCGCACCCGCTCGGCCAATAGCTTTAACGTCAGCTGTAATTTCTTCTGGTTGTAACTTATGGCTGCGCAATAAAATGGCATCAGCGTTTTCAGCTTCGGGGCTCACACTATAATTAACACCGAATTGATCTAACCCTATCTGGGCAATATTATTAAAAGTTTTTACGTTAAACACTCGCTATGTCTCCAAAACAATACGGCATTAAACCGTATACTTTATAAAATTAAATGGAAATAAAAATTAAAATCGAAGCTGAAGTATAAGAACGACAGCTTCGAAAAAATTGCACTCTGGAAGTCAGTACAACGACAATATCAAAAAATAATTATTAAAATCGTTCAATCTCTGCTGTCGATTCTAGAGCTTGCATGTAAGTAGTAATGTCTTGCTGCCCTACTATATTTTGTAATTGCTGAGCAAAAAGCGCTTTTTCTTGCTCGCTAGATTCATCCGCCTTAGTCTCAACGTTAGTAATGCTATATAAATAAACATCACCAGAATTACTGACCAACGACAAAACCTCTTCACCTTCTTTACTAACACGCGGCGCTTCAAAAGCAGCTTTTAAGAGTTCAAAATCAACATCGGTTGTATTGCGTGACAATGTTGAATTTGATGCCGTGTAACCTGCACTTTTTGCCGCTTCATCTAAAGACTTGCCTTGCGCAATATCTGCTGTAATTGCTTGCTCAATTAATGCCAATTTAGCGCTACCTTTTTCACGCAACACAATCGGTGAAATTTGAGCTAACACTTCGTCAAGCTGAAGCTGACGAGGCTCAAACACTTCTTTAACTCGAAGAATAACACTGTGATCAGGTGCCAACTCAACCACATCACTATTTGCTTCGTCTATGAGTACCTCACTACTAAATGCCGCAGTAAGAATACGTTCATCACTTAACAATAAAGACGAGTCAGCAGATAAAACTGGGCCGCTTCGATTGAGAGCTGAAGATGTTTTTACTTCTAAATCGAGCATTTTCGCAGGCTCATTTAAGTCTGCCGCATTAAAGGCGAGATCGGCAGCTTGCTCAAGCATACCCACATATTTCGCTTGCGCCGCACGAATTTGTATTTGCTCGATAATCATGGCACGAGAATCATCAATACTCGCCATTTCAACAACTTCAATGTCATTTACAGTAATTAAATGTAAACCTGCATCAGTCTCAATAGGCTCTGAAACCTCATTAAGTGCTAAAGCAAAAATAGCATTTTCAAATGCTTCTGGATAAGTACCGTCTTGCTGGGCATAGCCAAGCGCACCACCCTCTGCGGCACTACCGCCATCTTGTGAAGCTGTTTTAGCTAGCTCAGCAAAATCCGCACCCGCTTCTATTTGCAATTTCAAGGCAGCTAATTCTTCTAACGCTTGCTCTTTGCTTTGCTCATCATTAACTTCTAACAAAATATGCGCAACACTTCTACTTTCGCTTTGCTCAAACTGCTCGCTTTGCAAAGCGTATTCAGCAGCTACTTGATCATCGCTTACAGGCTCGTATAAATCTTCTCGACGCAACTCGATATATTCAATAACGACTTGTTGCTCACTCATATAGTCGGATTGATTAGCTTGATAATAGTCAAGCGCATCTTCATCAGTCACCACAATATCTTTGATGACATCAGCAACCGGCAATTTTAACCAGTTAACATCGCGACTCTCATTGAAAATATCTAACAAAATTTGACTAGAGAAAGGTACCGAAAAATTACTTGCCGCAAGCCCCACAGATAATTGACGCTCTTGAATATCACTGGCAATTTGCGCCTTCAACAAAGGCAATGACAGCCTTTGGTTAGCAAGAAAGCCATTCAACAAATCAATAGAAAAACGCCCATCAACTTGAAAGTTAGGCGTGCTCGTAATTAATTTTTCAACCATAAGATCTGGCACACCCATAGACATGTCGGCCATTGCCTGATTAATCAGCGTTCTACGCGTCAGACTTTCTATAGCTATAGGAGCTAGGTTTTCTTCAGTCAGCTGCGAATAGTCAGGGTTTTCACCCATTTGAGATAGCATTTGATTTCTAACTATCTGCATTTCTAATAACAGCTCATTCTGATCGATAGTTTCACCATTAACGTTAAGCACATCGCCTACGCCACCACCATCGACTAACGAACCGACACCAAAGAAAACAAATGGGACAATCATAATGCCCAAAATCACCTTAGCGGCTTTACCTTTAACATTGTCACGAATTGATCGAAGCATATTGATTTCACTCAAAAAAAAATAGCGCATCATTCCAATAAAATTGATGCGCCATTTTGCGGTTTTTAACTTTTATCGATAATTTAAATCTTAGACATCAAGCTAAGCACTGACACATGGCATAGCTTTGATCTTAGGTTTATTTAGTTGACGGCATCTTTTAATGCTTTACCCGCTTTGAAGCCAGGAACGCGTGATGCTTTAATTTCAATAGGCTCACCAGTCTGTGGATTACGGCCCGTTCTAGCTGCTCGATCCTTAACCTGAAATGTACCAAAACCGACCAAAGCAACTTGATCACCCTCTTTCAAAGCATCAGCAATAGTATCGACAGTTGCATCAAGTGCTCTGCCAGCTGCTGCTTTAGAAATATCTGCAGACTGTGCAATCGCGTCAATTAAGTCTGATTTATTCATTCTTTGTCCCCTAGGAGTATTATTTAGAAGTAATGTTTATTTGAAGCTGAAAGCACCAACGCTGCCAACCATATATTCAATTTTTGTAAAGACAGCATTTTACACCAAGTGAGGCCGTAACGGTCAAGAAACCACGGCTTTACAGGGCCATTTTATGCAAAAAAAGAGTTAAAAAAGGACTGGAAAATCAAAATAAAGCAAAAGCTGAAGACGCGGGCACGTCTTCAGCTAAAAAGCCTCAAAAATCAATCAATGTGTTTTTACGCGGCCATCCTGACCACAGTCAGAATTGTTATCCCCTTGGACGTTCGCTGCGGTTCCAGCTGTTTGATTAAATGCCTCATCGCTCAAAGGATCAGGCATTCTCTCTAGAGCAATCTCTAGCACTTCATCTAACCATTTCACCGGTTTAATAGTCAGCGCATCTTTAATATTCTCTGGAATATCTTTGAGGTCGCGCTCATTTTCATCGGGAATAACAACAGTTTTAATGCCACCACGATGGGCAGCAAGAAGTTTTTCTTTTAACCCACCAATGGGCAGTACTTGACCTCGCAAGGTAATTTCTCCGGTCATAGCGACATCCGAACGCACAGGAATTTGAGTTAGCGATGAAACCAGTGCCGTACACATCCCAACACCAGCGCTTGGTCCATCTTTTGGCGTTGCACCTTCTGGTACATGGAAATGACAATCAACTTTTTCATGGAAATTAGCCGCCACTCCCAACACTTGAGCGCGCGAACGAACAACCGTAGTTGCCGCAAGAATTGACTCTTGCATAACGTCACCCAACGAACCTGTTTTAACCTGTCGGCCTTTACCTGGCACGGTAGCAACCTCGATGGTGAGTAACTCGCCCCCCACCTGCGTCCAAGCTAAGCCCGTAACCTGACCAATACGGTTTTCTTCATCCGCCTGGCCGTATTTGAATTTCTCAACACCACTATAAACAGCTAAGTTATCTTCATTAATAATGACAGGCGCACTGACCTCTTTCGCTGTAATGGCTTTAACAACTTTACGAATAACCTTGGCGATTTGTCGATCTAATGAACGCACTCCCGCTTCACGCGTATAGTGACGAATCAGTGAAACCAATGCAGAATTTTCTACCTGTAATTCACCTGCTTTAACACCATTATCTTTAAGCTGCTTTGGCAATAAATAACGCTCAGCAATATTCAACTTTTCGTCTTCGGTATAACCAGGAATACGAATAACTTCCATACGATCAAGCAGCGGCGCAGGAATATTCATAGAGTTGGATGTACAGACAAACATGATATCTGACAAATCATAATCAACTTCAAGATAGTGATCATTAAAGGTATGGTTCTGTTCTGGATCTAACACTTCTAACAAGGCTGATGCCGGGTCACCGCGATTATCCATACCCATTTTATCTATTTCATCTAACAAAAATAATGGGTTTTTAACGCCTGTCTTAGAAAGTTTTTGAATGATTTTTCCGGGCATTGAACCAATGTAAGTACGTCGGTGACCACGAATTTCTGACTCATCTCGTACACCACCAAGCGCCATACGCACAAACTTACGATTGGTGGCTCGCGCTAAAGATTCACCTAATGAGGTTTTACCTACCCCCGGTGGACCAACCAAACATAACACCGGCCCTTTTAATTTCTTGACGCGCTTTTGAACCGCAAGGTATTCAACTATGCGATCTTTTACTTCTTCCAAACCAAAGTGATCTTCGTTTAGAATTTTTTCTGCGCGAATTAAATCATGACGAATTTTACTGCGCTTTTTCCACGGCACACCAACTAAGCAATCTATATAGCTTCTAACGACAGATGCTTCGGCTGACATCGGTGACATCATTTTCAGCTTGGATAATTCGGCGTTGACTTTTTTCTCGGCCTCTTCTGGCATACCTGCTTCATTTATTTTATTTTGCAGCTCATCAAATTCGTTAGGGACTTCTTCCATATCGCCGAGTTCTTTTTGAATGGCTTTCATCTGCTCATTGAGATAATACTCGCGCTGAGATTTTTCCATTTGCTTTTTAACGCGGCCGCGAATCTTTTTCTCGACACGATGAAGGTCAATTTCTTCATCCATAAAACCCATTAATAACTCAGCGCGTTCAGCAACTTCAAGCGCTTCAAGAATTTCTTGTTTCTGATTGACTTCTAAGGCTAAGTGAGTAGCAATAGTATCGACAAAGCGAGCAACAGAATCGATACCAGAGAGTGAAGATAATACTTCGGCAGGTACTTTTTTACTGACTTTAACGTACTGCTCAAATTGTGAATTCAAAACGGCTATTAACTCTGCCGCAGATTTATCGTCAGCTGCATGCTCATCAATTAATTCAACTTCAGCATCAATAAAGGCTAGGCCATCGTCTTCATCCATGCTCTCGATTTCTTGCATTGATAAGATAGTTGCTCGGCTGCCACCTTCGACTAATACTTTAACCGTCCCATCGGGGAGTTTAAGCATTTGTAAAATAGTAGAGACAGTACCAACGGTATAAAGCGTTTCGACCGAGGGATCATCGACCTCAGCTTCCATTTGAGAAACTAACAGTATTTGTTTGTCGGCTGACATAGCCGCATCAAGGGCTCTAATTGATTTTTCACGACCAACAAAAAGGGGAACAACCATTTGCGGGTAAACGACAACATCACGTAATGGTAGTAGCGGAAGCTTTAAGGCCATTTTATACCTCTAAAATAACGGATAGATGGTGTTAGCCTTGGGCTTGCAGCACATCAATAGCGCCTAATAAAAACTCTTTGGCAAATACACCTTGTTTAGATTAAGTTATACGTTAATAGATCTCAATAAGACCAAAACACACATAACGATTCAAACACTATTGATATATGGAGCCACAAATCCAATTTACAACCCCTCTAAAGACTGTTGATTAAAGCCATTAGAGGGTGTGGTTTAAGATTCGTCTGAAGCAGTTTTAGCTGTATCTTGATAAACAATTAAAGGTTCCGAGTCGCCTGTTATTACCGAGCTATCAATAACGACTTTGGAAACGCCCACTTGTGAAGGGATTTTATACATGGTGTCTAATAATACTGACTCGAGTATTGAGCGAAGACCTCGAGCACCCGTTTTGCGCACCATCGCTCGCGTCGCAATTGCGCGCAAAGCATCTTCACGAAAATCGATATCAACACCTTCCATTTCAAACAGCTTTCCATACTGTCGAGTCAATGAATTTTTAGGCTCAGTCAAAATCCGCACTAAAGCGTCTTGATCAAGCTCTTCAAGTGTCGCAATGACAGGCAAGCGCCCAACAAATTCAGGAATTAAACCGTATCGAACTAAATCTTCTGGCTCTAAATCCTGTAACACCTCACCAAAATCTTTTTTCTCATCCTTGCTTTTTACTTCGGCGTTAAAACCAATACCGCTCTTTTCAGAACGATCACGAATCACTTTATCCAACCCAGCAAACGCGCCGCCACAAATAAATAAAATGTTAGAGGTATCAACTTGAAGAAACTCTTGCTGAGGATGTTTTCGACCACCTTGTGGCGGTACAGAAGCAACCGTGCCTTCAATCAACTTCAATAAGGCCTGCTGAACCCCCTCGCCGGAAACGTCACGGGTAATTGATGGGTTATCTGATTTTCTGGAAATTTTGTCAATTTCATCAATATAAACGATACCAACCTGAGCTTTTTCTACATCGTAATCGCACTTTTGCAATAACTTTTGAATAATGTTTTCAACATCTTCGCCCACATAACCGGCTTCGGTTAAGGTGGTTGCATCGGCAATAGTAAAGGGCACATCTAACAATCGCGCTAAGGTTTCGGCTAGAAGTGTTTTACCACTTCCCGTTGGGCCAACCAGTAAGATATTACTTTTACCTAACTCTATGCCTTCTTTTTCTACACTATCGTGGCGTAAACGCTTGTAGTGGTTGTATACAGCTACGGCGAGGACTTTTTTAGCACGCTGTTGACCAATAACATATTCATCAAGAATATTATCAATCTCAACTGGTGTTGGTAATTGGTCTTGCCCACCTTCTGATGTGCTTTCTTGAACTTCTTCACGAATAATATCGTTACAAAGGTCCACACATTCATCACAAATAAATACCGAGGGGCCGGCTATTAATTTGCGAACTTCGTGCTGGCTTTTGCCACAAAACGAACAGTAAAGCAGTTTTCCGTTATCGCCGTCTTTGCTGTCTTCAGTCATGGGATATAAACCTCATACCTTAATGTAAATTTTTGAATGTGATTTGATCAATCTGATCATTTCAACCGTGTCGATGACGCATAGCGAAAGGCTACTGCTCATACTTTTAAGCTATATGTCATACCTTTAAGCTATAAACAGGCATATCTTACGGCTATTTTTGACATCCCTTTATACGAAAACGCTCCGCTTTTTAAAAGGCTTTTCTTGTATTAGTAACTCTAGCACTAGTATGAATAAATAGTTTGCTTGAGAGCCATAATTACGCCCACGCAGACCACAAATTGAGACAGAATCAGGAAAAGCCAATAAGGGTTACGTTTTTTATAATTAAATTCTAGGTAAAACTTTATTAAATCAAGGGCTTAGTCATATATATAACGACTAATATTATATACGGCACAAGCCCTTTGATGGATTATTTTTTGTCACCACTGTAATCGGCAACACAGGCTTGCCAATAAACAAGTGACAAGCCTTTACCTGCTTTAAACTTAAGATTTAACCGTTTCAGGCTCACGAGCACCGAGTACTTCATCAACTAGACCATACTCTTTAGCTGTTAGCGCATCCATAAAGTTATCACGCTCAGTATCGGCTTGAATAGTCTCTATTGACTGCCCCGTGTGATCGGCCAGTAAGCGGTTCAATTTCTCACGGATAATTAAAATTTCTTTGGCCTGAATATCAATATCTGTAGCCTGACCTTGAGCGCCGCCACTTGGTTGGTGAATCATGACTCGGGAGTTAGGCTGACAAAAACGCTTACCTTTAGCACCACCGGCTAATAAAAAAGCACCCATACTGGCCGCTTGACCAAGACACACTGTACTCACGTCTGGCTTAATAAATTGCATGGTATCGTAAATAGCAAGACCAGCTGTCACTGCACCACCGGGTGAGTTGATATACAAACTAATATCTTTGTCAGGATTTTCTGATTCTAAAAATAGCAACTGAGCCACAATAAGGTTAGCCATATTGTCTTCAACAGGCCCAACAACAAAAATAACTCGTTCTTTTAATAACCGTGAATAGATATCAAAAGATCGTTCACCTCTGGCTGTCTGCTCCACCACCATGGGAACTAATCCCAGATTTTTAATCGCATCACTACCATTCGTTTCGATCAATTTTTGTACTCCCAATAAGGTAATCAGTTAGAGTGTTACCAATTCTACGATATAGAATATCCATCGCTGTTTTCTGCATTTTTGACCATCCTCAGTTCACAAATAAGATAATCAAAAAAGCGACTACACCTTCGCCAAGTGTAGTCGCTTAGATACTGCTATGCTAAGCAATTTCTGCAAATAAGCCAAGGATATTCCGGCTTAATTTGCTCCTGCTTGAGCGGTCTGTACAACATCGTCATAAGAGCTCGCTTTTTCTGTGACCTGTGCAACTTCAAGCACTTTCTCAACGACGGTTTTCTCAACCAACATCAACTGTACTTGCTGCATACGAGTATCATCACTCATATAATGCTTTTTAACTTCTTCAGGCTCATCGTATGACGCGGCAAGGTCTTCGATAAAGGCAATCAGCTGTTCGCGATCAGGCTTCACTTCAAAATGTTCAACCGCTTGGCTCAAAATAACACCTAATGCCACACGCTTACGCGCTTGTTCTTCAAAAAGAGTATCAGGCAATAGGGACATGTCAAAATTCTCGGCCGCCGCACCAAACTGAGTCAACGACTGTTGACGCAAAGTATTAACTTCGTCGGCAACCATCGCAGCAGGTAAATCCACTTTATTGTTTTCAAATAAAGCATCCATAACTTGCTGCTTGGTGTGACGTTCAATCGCATCAGCCAATTGACTCGTCATATTTTCTCTAACTTTCACTTTAAAGTCTTCAAGATCACCATCAACCTCGAATTTCGCAAAAAACGCTGCATCCATTTCTGGTAGTTTTTTCTCGCTAACAGTATTAACTGTCACTTTAAACTCGACAGCTGCACCTTTAAGATCTTCAGAGTGATAATCATCTGGGAAAGTTAGACTTAAAACTCGCTCTTCACCAGCTTTAGCACCTTCTAAGCCCGCTTCAAAACCATCAATCATGCGTTTTGAGCCTAACTCTAAATCAGTACCCTCAGCGCTTCCACCTTCAAAAGCTTCACCGTCTTTAGTGCCTGCAAAATCAATATTTACCTGATCACCATCCGCAGCAGCACGCTCAACGGCTTCCCAAGTTGATTGTTGATCTAATAATTTATCAATCATGTCTTGAATATCATCATCGCTAACATCAGCCGTTAGCTTTTCAACGGAGATTGAAGAACAATCGGCAAGCTCTACTTCTGGGTAAACTTCGAAAGTAGCAACAAACTCAAAAGCTTGGCCTTCTTCATTTTTTGTAGGCTCTATAGAGGGCTGACCAACAGGTCGTAATTCTTCTTGCATAACCGCTTTCTGAAAAGTTTGGTTAGCTAATTCGCTAATAACTTCGGCACGAACCGAGTCACCAAAACGCTGCTTAACAACCTTGCGTGGCACCTTACCTGGACGGAAACCATCCAAACGAATTTTCTTAGCTGTACTAGCAATACGGTTATTCACTTCAGTATCAATTTGCTCAGCGGGTATAGCTACGGTGAGTTTACGCTCTAACCCTTCAGTCGCTTCGACGGAAACCTGCATGGATTTTACCTCTATCATTCATTCTATTCCGGCCACTGAGATTAATCGTCAGGTGCGCGGGAGTTCTATTTGGCTTTTTGAATTACTTGCTGAGCAACCTTTATTGACGCTTAGGCGCTTATTAATACGCAGGCCAACAAAGGTTATTTATTATGGTGCGGACGGAGAGACTCGAACTCTCACGGGTTGCCCCACTGGAACCTAAATCCAGCGCGTATACCAATTTCGCCACGTCCGCAAATTCGGCTTGGTCAAACGAGCCATTTGCTACTTAACTTTTCTTTTTGCCAGACACCTTAACCGCTTAGGCAACTAATTGTTACGCCTGCCAAAAAAGGATGCGGATTCTCCCATACTTAGGCCGTATTGATCAACCATTCCAAGGCTAAAAAGCCTAATCTTGGCATGTTTAAGTCGATTTACACTGTTAAATGAATATTTAGCGCTGTAAATAGACAAACTCTTGTAAAAAAGGGGGCTTTCGCCCCCGCTTATGACCAAAAATAGCTGCTGTATATAAAACTTGAGTCAGCCCAAATTACCTCAATGGAATAGCCTCAAACGGACAACTAGATGCGTTGCAAAATTGTACTAACACCCTGCCCTAAGCCAACACACATGGTTGCCAGCCCAATTTCAGTATCTTTGTTTTCCATTACATTTAATAAGGTCGTCATAATTCTTGCACCCGAACAACCTAATGGATGGCCCAAGGCAATAGCACCGCCATAAAGGTTAACCTTTTGGTCAAGATCATCCATTAAACCTAAACCGTTTAATACCGGAATGGACTGCGCAGCAAAGGCTTCATTGAGCTCAACCGTTTGAATGTCGGCAATCGATAAACCTGCTCGCTCCATTGCTTGCTGCGATGATGGCACAGGACCATAACCCATAATAGAGGGATCACAACCCGACACGCCCATTGAAATAACTTTTGCCTTAGGTGTTAAGCCAAGCGCTTTTGCTTTACCCGCACTCATAATAATCATTGCCGCTGCACCATCAGTAATCTGCGAGGAGGTACCCGCTGTTACTGTACCGCCTTTTGGCATAAACGCAGGTCGCAATTGGCCTAAAGTTTCAACGGTCGTTTCAGGTCGAATGGTTTCATCTTTAGTGGCCAGCATTAATGCACCGTTAGCATCGTGCGCTTCGCGGGCAATGATTTCGCTATCAAAAAGCCCAGTTGAAGAGGCTTCGTGGGCTCGCTGATGCGAACGCACTGCAAACTCATCTTGCTGCTCGCGGGATATACCATGCATCATCGCCAACGCTTCGGCGGTTAAACCCATCATGCCTGAGCCTTTAGCAATATGCTTACTTAAGCGCGGGTTAGGATTTAAACCCTTAGTCATTGGCACGTGCCCCATATGCTCGGAGCCACCAATCACAAATACATCACCATAACCCGCAAGCACCGATTGCGCCGCAATATGCAGCGCTGACATAGACGATGCGCATAGGCGGTTAACCGTTTGTGCAGGAACTGTATGTGGAATTTGAGTCAATAAAGACATCATGCGCGCCAAGTTAAACGACTGTTCTTCGGTTTGGTTTACACAACCCCAAACCACATCATTAATATCTGCAGGATCAAGACCCTCGTTACGCGCTAGTAAGCTCGATACCAGATCGGCGGCAAGATCATCCGATCGCACATTACGGTACATACCATTTCTAGAGCGCCCCATTGGTGTTCGAGCACAATCAATAATCACTGGTGTGTTATCTGCTAATTTCATTTTTGCTTCTCCAATCATCGCCCTTCGCTTTTCACGGCTGGGCAATTTAATTTATTTCGTTAAGTTGGGCTAATTTCCATTATTAAATAGCGATGATTTAACTCGCTATTAATAAAAAGTTCGCCCTTCTTTTGCCATAGTTTCTAGACTATCGAGCAACGCATACTCTGGCCCAAGATCACTAAACTGTTTAGCTTTATCACAAAACGCTTGAATGCCTACGGTGTCTAGGTAGCGGAAAATGCCACCTCTAAACGGTGGAAAGCCAACACCCATAATAACGGCCATGTCAGCCTCTGCTGGCGTCGCCACAATACCTTCGTCTAAACAGCGCACCATCTCTAAGGCCATAGGAATCATTAGGCGATCAATAATGATTTCATCTTCCATTGTCACACTTGAATCAACATGCCCTTCAAGCAAAGCAGCCACACTCTCATCGGCCACTTTCTGAATACGACCTTTTTTATCTGGTGCATATTGATAAAAACCCGAGCTGTTTTTCTGGCCTAAGCGACCGGCATCAAATAGGACTTCTGCAGCACTTTTAAAACTGGGCTGCATGCGATCAGGAAAAGCGCCTGCCATTACCTGCGCAGCATGCTTGCAAGTATCTAAGCCAACCACATCCTGTAAATACGCAGGGCCCATTGGCCAACCCCAACGCTCCATGACTTTATCTATGTGAGTAAAAGCAACGCCCTCTTTCATTAAGCGGTTGGCACTTCCCAAATAAGGGAATAAAACGCGATTCACTAAAAAGCCTGCACAGTCGTTAACAAGCACTGGCGTTTTACCTAGCGATACGGCATAGCTCATTGCCTTCGCAACGGCTGCATCGCTACTTTTTTCACCTCGAATAACCTCTACTAAAGGCATTTTATGAACGGGATTAAAAAAGTGCATGCCACAAAAGTTTTCAGGGCGCTTTAAGGCTTCGGCTAATTCACTAATTTGAATCGTCGAGGTGTTTGAACACAAAATAGCATCGTCAGCCATAAGCGCTTCACACTCGGCAAGCACTATCTTTTTAACCTTGGCGTTTTCTACAACGGCCTCAACAACCACTTCGGCATTTTCAATACCCGAGTAATCTAACGTTGGGCGGATTTTATTAAGCGCTGCAGCCATCTCACTCGCAGACATTTTACCGCGGCCGACTAACTTACCAAACAATGTACCAGCTTCAGCCATACCTGCATCTAAGCCTTGCTGGGCAATATCTTTCATTAATATTGGCACGCCTTTAGAGGCCGACTGATAGGCAATACCACCACCCATAATGCCTGCACCTAACACAGCGGTTTGCTTCACGTTACCAACGCTGGCAGCCAGTGTTTTTGCTTTTTTGGAGACTGCCTGCTCATTCAAGAATAAACCGACGAGACTACTTGCCACATCGGTAAACGCTAAATCAACAAAATGCTCAATTTCAACTTTTATTGCTTCGTCACGATTCATAATGACGTTTTTCTCAATGGCTTTTAAGCCTGACATTGGCGCTGGGTAATTACGACCCGCTTGGGCAGCAATAAAACCACCGGCACTGACAAACGCCATTAATCGCTCCATATCATTAAGTAATATGGGCACTTTCTTTTCTTCACGGCGCTTATTGAAATCAAGATCTCCAGCTATGGCTGATGCCAGCATATCAAGTGCAACCGAGCGCACTTGATCTAACGGTACCACTGTATCGACAGCGCCAAGGGCAAGCGCTTCTGGCGCTTTAACGTGTTTACCACTACAGATCCATTCAACCGCGTTATCACAACCCATGAGTCGCGGTGCACGAACTGTACCACCGTAACCAGGTATAAGGCCCAACTTCACTTCTGGAAAACCTACCGCCGCCACATCAGCACAAACGCGATATTCAGCAGTTAGGGCCAACTCAAAACCACCACCTAAAGCAAAGCCATTAATGGCTACAACCTTAGGAAAAGGCAAATCTTCTAAACCATTAAATATGGCATGAACATCTAACATCGATTCGGCAATGGATTCTTTAGTGCCATTAAATAAGTCGGTGAACTCAGTAATGTCAGCACCAACAATAAAGGCATTTTTGCCACTACTTATTAAAAGACCTGTCACCGATTTATCCGCCGATAACAGATCAACAACCTGTTTAATTTCAAGCACTGTTGCTATATCGAGCTTATTGACACTGCCGGCTGCATCAAAGCACAGCTCAGCAATACCGTTATCTATTTTTTTAAGAGAAAGATTTTTACCTTCGAACATTGTTGCTGTCTCCAAACTTACTAATGGTTAGCGTTAGTTTTTATCTTTAAAATAATAATGATCAATTGATACAAATCACACTTTACAACCTTCAAACCTAGCCAGTAAGACAGGCTGGGTCAAAACGATACTGCTCTTCTAACCAGCCGACAATTTCTGCTGCATACACTGAAGAGTAACAACTGTATTTTTTTATCAATAGCGTTTTTTCACTCGTCGAAATGTTATCTAGGCCTTGAACTTGAAACCGCTCTATATCGGCTAATACATCGGCGGCTAGATCATCACCCATTTGCTGTTGAGCAAATTGCTGCCAATAAGTATTAACTTTTTTCTTAATCGCACCCTCAAATGCACCCTGACCATCAAGGCTAACACTCTGCGAGGCCGTTTGCGCATATTGAAAAGCCAATGTCGCCAAAGGTAACTGCGATAAATAGGCCTGATTCATCGGGTTAGCAAAATGGCCTGCTGTTAACTGCGACAGAAATACTGGCGAATCAAACGCTTTTAAATGCAAGTGACGGCTCAACTTTTGGCCGTCATTCACGGGGTAATTATCCCACAGTACCGGTGGTCGCTGTAACTGCTCAGTGATTAACTCTAAGTTATCTTTACTATAAGTCGCACTACAAACTTGCTCACCAGTCCAAAAAAAATCAATATCAGCATCTAAGCCATTACCCAGTGTCTGCCAATAATCAGAAGGCCGCGGGCCAAATAGCTTTTCTAATATCGGGTCCGTCGTATAATACGATGGACAAACAATAATATGCTTTGCCTTAGCTTTTAACCGAATCCTGTCACATAACGCCAACTGCAAAGAAGCCATTTGCTCACCGCTTGAAGGCACATCATCAAACAATATACACAGTAGATCCGTAGATATATCAGCTATTTGATCAAGCTTATTATCAAGCTGAGCTAAAGCATTTTGTGCCGACTTAGCATCCATACCACTATCGCTCGCATCACATAAACCAACAGGCGAAATACCCAAGCCAAAAACCATACCCTGCCGTTGAAAATCACGCGCGCATTGTTTTAAGGCATCCATCTCGGTATTTGTCCAAGGCTCAGCCCAACGAGCTCTTAGCTTGGCATCCGACTTCGGTGCATAGATGTAGGCGTTTAAACCGACACTCGTCATAAATTGGGGATAATCTCGCCGCGCAGCCCACGACCAAGATGTTCCATAAAAACCTTCTATGATGCCAAGGTAACGCAAGATACTTCTCTTTCGTAATGAATAAGGCCAAGGATAATAGCACTGTGCTCTGCTAGCAGGACATTATGCCTAAGGATTTGGATAAAAATAGTTATAACTCTTTAATCTACAGATTGTGATCGGCTGCACACAAACCATTTGATCACTTATTGGACAATATAGGAGTTTAGTCTTTAATTAATTTTATAGGTGACTGTTTCCCCGCAGGAGCCTTGAGGTGAAGACCTCAGTTGTTACACTCCTATATGTATCTTATAACCCTAACTTGTAGTTAGGGTTTTTTTTATCCCTTTTTTATGCTCTTTTATACCTGGTCGGCGTGCCATTAAGAGCGGAAAAATAATCGATTGAAATTATTGCTTGTTGCTTCTGCCAGCTCAGCCAGTGATAGGCCTCGAAGCTCGGCAATATATTGCGCTACATCTCTCACATAAGCCGGCTGATTAGATTTACCACGGTGTGGCACTGGCGCTAAATAGGGCGAGTCGGTTTCTACCATTAAGCGATCCAATGGAATTTTTTTTACCACTTCACGCAATTCACTGGCATTCTTAAATGTCACGATACCCGATATGGAGATATAAAAGCCGGCATCAATGGCTTGTTTAGCCATAGGCCAAGTATCAGTAAAACAATGCAACACACCCGCAGCAGAACTCGCATGCTGCGCAATCGACGCCAAGGTATCATCACGCGCTTCACGCGAATGAATAATCACCGGTTTATTGACTTCGGCAGCTATTTTAAGGTGAGTAATAAAATGCTCTCGTTGAGATGCCGCACTTTCTTTGGCATAAAAATAATCTAAGCCCGTTTCACCTACGGCAATAATGCGATCATCTAAAGCCCATTGCTTTAAGGCATCGGCATCTAAACCTTGGCGCATATCCTCTAACGGGTGAAAACCTGCAGAAGCATAAACATCATCATATTGATCAACAATAGCCATCATGGCTGGTAAGGTTTCAAGTGAAATACCAACACACAAAAATTGACTAACGCCTTGGCTGCGAGCTTGCTGTAAGGCTTTGTCGACACTACCGCCACACTGCGATAAATCGAGCCTATCTAAATGACAATGAGAATCTACAATCATGAATTTACAATTAACGTTAAGAAGAGAAAAAAGGCGTTTAAATCAATGCTTACATGGTATGCGTCGGCCTATCAGAACCTACAATACCCGCAAGATAGTTTTCTATTTTTTTTGTTGCAGTGTCATCTTGCGAACTAAACTGTACGCCAATTCCTGCCGCCCGATTACCCTGAGCATGCTTGGGTGTAATCCAAATAACCTTACCCGCTACGGGAATTTTTTCAGGCTCATCCATTAAACTCAGCAACATGAATACCTCGTCGCCAATAGTGTATTGTTTATTGGTCGGAATAAATAAACCGCCGTTTTCAACAAATGGCATAAACGCCGCATATAGCACCGCTTTATCCTTAATGGTTAAAGATAATATTCCACTTTTTGCACCGGTTTTTAATGCATCGCTCATGACTCTATCCATATAAATGCGTGGTTCAAAACAAGATACTTAACAAAAGCTGTTTTTTTAACCCGCTGTAAAATTGATTTAATCTTTATAAAGCTTAGCGTTATCACCTTAGTTTAGCTATTAAATTTGTTATAGATAGCAGAGCATTGCAACAACAACGACTCTAATAACAAGCGCGGGTTGGCGTTTTGAGCCAAAGCCACCTTTGCTGCCGCTACACAATCATAAATTTTATGTATCTCACTCGCAGGCAAGTTCGCTATTGGCAACTGACTGATACTGCCGTTATTAGCGGCTGTTTTAGCGCTATCTTGACTACTTTTTACACCAACACTGATTAATCGTAAAAAACTGTCTAAAAAATCTGGCAACTGTGACGAATCAATACTTTTTGCAACATTCTGAGCACTTTCGCGACCACTAAAAAATGACGCTAACAATTTTTCATCCAGCTGTGTATCAATACCACCATTGAGCAATTCATAGACGCGCCCAGGAAAGCCTCTACCCTGCTCAATCGCTTGCTGAATATCTACTGCGGAAAAATCATCGCTTAACCAACGAACAATTTCATCCTGTGCAGGAATCGCAAAGCTTAAGCGCTGACACCTAGAAATAATGGTGGGTAATATTTTACTCGCATGATGAGCCACCAATAAAAAGTAGGTATTAGCAGGCGGCTCTTCTAAAACTTTAAGTAAAGCGTTAGCGGCATTTTCGTTCATCTGCTCAGCCGGACTAATCACACAGACTTTATTGCCACCTTGCTGAGCTGTTTGCTGGAGTCGCGTTTGCACTTGTCTAATAGTGTCGATACGCAATACTTTACGCGGCTCTTCTGGCTGCACATTAAGCCAATCTGGGTGTGTACCAGCAATACAAAGCTGACACGATTTACATTGCCCGCAAGCAACACCATTAAACGGCGACGCACATAATAGAAACTGCGCAAACTCACGCGCAAAGTGGGTTTTCTCAACATATTGCGGCCCCACTAAAATCAACGCATGCGGCAGTCGCTGCTCTTGATACGCTAAGGCCAAATGTTCCGCCTCTGCTTTATGCCAAGGTCTAAAACCTCGACTACCATCGCAACAAATAGAAATCAGTTGTTCATTATTGCTTACAGCCATAAACAACGAACCTTATAGTAACCGTAAATCATCAAGCACTGCCTGAAGATCGGCTTGCACTTTTGGCAGAGTTTGAGAGGCATCAATTAAACGATAACTATGGGTATTGGACGCGGCCCGCTGATGGTAAGCATCGCGAACTCGCTGAAAAAAAGCTGCTTGCTCCACTTCAAAGCGATCAAGTTCACCGCGCTGCCTTACTCTTTCAGCACTCAACTCTACTGGCACATCAAGAATAATTGTTAAATCTGGTTTTAAGTCGGCCTGCACAAAACGCTCTAACAGCTCAACTTTGTCACCACCTAATTGCCGCCCTTCTCCTTGGTAAGCATAAGTCGCATCTGTGAACCGGTCGCTCAACACCCACTCACCATTGGCAAGAGCAGGCTTAATCACTTGCTCAATATGCTGGGCACGCGCAGCGAATATGAGTAGTAACTCGCACATTGGGTGTAATGGCTCATTGTGATGGCACAACAACACATCACGTATTTTTTCGGCAATTTCAGTACCACCGGGCTCGCGTGTAACGCGATACTTAATTTTTTGCTTATCAAAGAACTCGCAAATATAGGCTAAGTTGGTCGACTTACCCGCCCCCTCCATTCCTTCAAGGGTAATGAATTTCGCTGATTCTTTTAGCATTATTTATTAACTTCCACTCACAATAGATAATTAACCAGCATCATTTTTAAGTGGTGCTGGAGCCGAGCGGTAATTCGCCCGGCGCTGTTTAATTTGATACTTACGCACCGCGGCCTGATGCTCTTTTAAGGTCGCAGAAAAATAATGGCTACCGTCACCTTTGGCAACAAAATAAAGGGCATCACCATCAAGCGGATGCAGCGCTGCATGTATTGCCGCACGACCCGGCATAGCAATAGGTGTCGGCGGTAAACCATGACGCGTGTAAGTGTTATACACCGTATCACGCTTTAAATCAGCACGACGCAAATTTCCGTTATATTTTGCACCCAAACCATAAATAACACTAGGGTCAGTTTGTAAACGCATCCGCTTTTGCAGACGACGCACAAACACGCCTGCAATTTGTGGTCGCTCATAAGCAACCCCAGTCTCTTTTTCAATCAATGAGGCCATAATTAATGCTTCGTAAGCCGACTGATAAGGTAGATCTTGATCGCGAGCAGCCCATTCTTCATCTAACACTTTGATCATAGCAAGATGCGCTCTTAACAGTATGCTGCTGGCGTTGTCACCTCTACTATAAAAATAGGTATCGGGTAAAAACCACCCCTCAGCTTGAGCAACACCGCCCATAAGGTCTAATGCTCGCGGAGTAAGTAGCTCATTAATATTTTCGTCCGCTGTTGGAGTATCTGCCGAAGAGACATCGCTATTAAGCGTATCGTTAGTGAGCAGCCGGACTAACATCTGCAAGGTATTATCGCCTTCGAGCAAGGTGACTTTATATTGCAATGAAACGCCACTGCCAAGTATTGCAATAATTTGTGACGGCGAAGAAAATGCCGGTAAGCGATACTCACCTACTTTTAATAAAAAATCTGGCTCAAAAAAACGCACCCATAATGAGGTTATTAAAGGGCGCTCTAAAATTTTTTGTTCAGCTAAATCGTTAACAACAGCATTAAAGCCCTTGCCAGATTCCACGGTATACAAGTGAGACTCAGTTAAATGCTTTAGCGGTGAATACCAGTAAGAAACCAATAGCTTACCAGCAATAAACATTGAACATAATAAAACGACAAATAAGATAGGGAATACTTTTATGACTTTCATAACACCCCCTGACTTATTAAAAAATGATTAATCAAAAAAATCATCGTTCATGCAGACTTGAATTAATCGCCTGCTGAAGCGCCGTCAACTTGTCACTTTGAGGCCAGCTATGAATACTGCCATTTTTTTTCTGACACTTATGCACTAGCTTCAAGCCTTGAACTGAATTTGTAAGCATTACCCCGTCGCTATTAAATAATCGCTCTAAGGAAATAGCTTCTTCACGTACGATAAAGTCAGCATGCTCAATAATATGTTGACGCACGACACCGGCCACACCACAATCAATAATCGGCGGTGTAATCAACTGCCCTGCTTCTAAAATAAAAATATTAGCGGATGTTGTTTCAATCACAAGACCAGACTGATCTAACATCAAGCCATCGTCACACCCTTGCAGCTCAACTTCTTTTTTAGCCAGCACCTGCTCTAAGCGATTACAGTGCTTAATTCCTGCAAATGCGGGCTGTAAACCCAACCTTGTAGTGCAAACCATCAGCTGGGAAGACGAGTGATTACTTGGCTGATAAGGCTTAAGTAAAGTAAGACGATTAATTGATAGATTTTCACCACCATATCCAAAAACGGATGAGCCACGACTGACCACCAGCTTAAGTACATGATTAGTAGATTTTTCAGGGAGATGAGTTAAGGCATTATCAATATCGGCTTGAATAAGTTCAGCTGAACAGTCAATACCTAAACGCTTTAAACCAATAGACAAACGCTGCATATGCAGATTTAACAACTGAACCTTGCTGTTAGAGACTAACAAGGTTTCAAACACACCATCACCAAAAGTATTTGACCGATTCAACAAAAATTCGGCATTTGAGGCAACACTTGCAGACTCGAGTGGTGAAGCAATTAACTCACCATTAAACCAAGCATAAAGCGTTGCCGTCATACTCTATACCCGATTAAATATCACAGTACCGTTAGTGCCACCAAAGCCAAAGGAGTTAGACATGGCGATATCAATCGTTTTTTCTTGAGCGGTATGAGGCACGTAATTTAAATTGCAGCCTTCCGCCGGATTATCAAGATTAATGGTCGGTGGCGCCACACCGTCTCTGATTGCTAACACAGAGAAAACCGCTTCTACAGCTCCTGCCGCACCTAATAAATGACCCACCATCGATTTAGTTGAACTCACAGCGACATCTTTTGCCGCCGCACCAAATACCGATTCAACCGCCAAGGATTCTGCCAGGTCACCTGCATTAGTCGACGTACCATGCGCATTAACATAATCAATATCGGCTGGGTTAATACCTGCATCATTAACTGCATTAAGCATTGATGCAGCAGCACCACTACCATCGGCTGGTGGTGATGTCATATGATATGCATCACCACTCATTCCAAAACCAGAAAGCTCGGCATATATTTTTGCACCGCGCGCTTTAGCCGTTTCGTATTCTTCTAACACCAGTACGCCGGCACCATCACTTAAAACAAAACCATCGCGATCTTTATCCCAAGGCCTGCTTGCCGCTTCGGGGTCATCGTTGCGGCATGACAATGCGCGCGCAGCAGCAAAACCACCTAAACCAACAGGCGTGGTTGCCATTTCAGCCCCACCCACAACCATTACGTCTGCATCACCCATTTGAATCATACGACCAGCAACACCAATATTATGCGTACCGGTAGTACAAGCTGTAACAATAGCGATATTTGGTCCTTGAAAACCATACTTAATAGAAAGGTTGCCGCCAATCATATTTACAATAGAGCCAGGCACAAAGAAAGGAGAGATTTTACGTGGCCCGCGAACTTCTAAAATTTCACGCGTTTTTTCAATTGAACCAATACCACCAATACCTGAGCCGATAGCCGCACCTATGCGGCCGCGGTTTTCATCAGTGACTTCTAAACCTGAATCGGTAATGGCTTCAATACCTGCAGCCATACCATATTGAATAAACGGGTCCATTTTGCGTGCATCTTTGAGAGGAATATATTCTGAGACATCAAAATCCTTTATGCTACCGCCAAAGCGCGTGGTGTAAGCTGAAACATCAAAACTCGTAATCGGCACAATGCCGCTCTTGCCGTTTTTAACTGCCGCCCAGCTATCCTCGACATTATTGCCTACAGGGCTCACCATACCAACACCGGTAACAACTACTCTTCTCTTTGACACAACTTAACTCCTGCCAACTGACACATAACCAAAAATGGAATCCCTATAAACAAAAACCGCTTCTGCAAACAGAAGCGGTTTTTATTCAAAAATAAATTTCACTCGTCTGCTAAAGGATAAACATAGTTTTACAAAAAAACTATGCCTCTCAGAACGAGCCAACAACTTATAGAGTGCTGACTACTGATACCTTACGAAAACAAGCAGTAACGAGAAAGACCGCTTTAAAGCCAACTAAAAAAAGCAGGCTTTAAAAAATTAGTCTAGGTGCTTCGTAATATAATCGATAGCAAGCTGAACAGTAGTAATTGATTCGGCTTCTTCGTCAGGAATTTCAGTTTCAAATTCCTCTTCAAGTGCCATAACCAACTCTACAGTATCAAGTGAGTCAGCACCCAAGTCTTCAACAAAAGACGCCGAGTTTTGGATCTCATCTTCTTTAACGCCTAACTGTTCTGCAACAATCTTTTTTACACGTTCATCAATACTGCTCATGGTTCTATTCAACTCCTAAAAATTTAAACTGGACCAACTTATTTAATCTGTTTTGATAACACGATTTAACGAGTGACTGGCCGTGGCTGGAAGCCCAAGTGGCTTCTTCGTCAGACCCCACAATCTGTTAAAGCAAAAGCTGGCATCTGAATGCGGCGCATTGTACCTTGATTACTTTAAAATGTAAGGGGTTTTTCCATATTTCCCTTGCTTAACCGGCCGTCAAATTACCGCTCTCGACCGACTACTTTTTAACCTTTTAATGCAAAAAATGCGCATTTAGGCCATATACATGCCGCCATTGACATGAATTGTTTCGCCAGTGATGTAACTGCCGGCTTCCCCGGCTAAAAAACCCACCACATTGGCTATTTCTTGCGGCTGGCCTAGGCGAGCTAACGGGATTTGCGTTAACAAGGCATCTTTTTGCTGATCAGGCAAACCACTGGTCATATCGGTATCAATAAAACCAGGCGCTACCGTATTGACAGTCACCGAACGAGAGCCAAGTTCACGTGCCATTGAGCGACTAAAGCCCTCAACGCCGGCTTTAGTTGCCGCATAATTAGCCTGTCCAGCATTACCCATTGTGCCCACCACCGAGCTGATATTAATAATTCGACCCCAACGCGCTTTAGTCATTCCTCGTAAACAGGCTTTAACTACGCGATAAACTGAGTTTAAATTGGTATCAATAACCGAATCCCACTCGTCCTCTTTCATACGCATCATAATATTGTCACGGGTAATACCCGCATTGTTAACCACAATCAAGGGCGCGCCATATTGCTCGGTAATGGCTTTAATAACACTAACCACTTGCTCGGCATCAGTAACATTTAATGCAAAACCAGAACCACTTACACCGGCCTCATTTAAATAAGCACTAATATTCTCTGCACCATTATCGGTCGTCGCAGTCCCTATAACTGTCGCTCCAGCTGCACCTAGGGTCAATGCAATTGAACGACCAATACCACGGCTTGCGCCTGTAACTAAAGCCACCTTTCCACTTAAAGACATCGTTATATCCTGTTTAAAATTCAAATAATTAACTTAAAAAATTATGAGTTAAATGGGTGATACACCCTAAAGCGCATTCAGCGCCGAGACTATCGCCTCTGGCTCCTCTAAGGCATGAACAGCTAACGGTTTATGTATGCGTCGCGATAAACCACTTAACACTTTTCCTGGGCCACATTCAATTGTCGTCTCAACCCCCTGTGCCACCATATATTCAATACAATTTGTCCATTGTACGGGGCTATAAATCTGCTCAACCATTAACTGGCGAATACGTTCGGGATTGCTTTCTGGCAAGGCATTAACATTATGAATAATTGGAATGTGTGGGGTAGAAAATTCAATACCCGCTAATACCTCTGCCAATTTGTCACCAGCAGGCTGCATTAAAGAGGTATGGAAAGGCGCGCTAACCGGTAGTGGTAATGCACGCTTGGCGCCCGCTTCTTTACACGCCGCCATGGCTTGCGTCACTGCCTCAGCATGACCGGCAATAACCACCTGCCCAGGCGAGTTAAAGTTAACCGCCTGAACAACTTCGCGGCCCGATAGTTTGTCACAAATTGCAATAATCGACGCATCATCAAGACCAATAATCGCCGCCATAGCACCCACGCCCACCGGCACAGCTGATTGCATAAACTGGCCGCGCTGCTTGACTAAATCGACAGCAGACTCAAAGCTAATCACCTCACTGCATACAAGGGCACTAAACTCACCTAAGCTATGACCCGCTAACAAACTCGGCTTAACGCCGCCGTTAGCACACCAAACTCGCCATAATGCAACACTGGCTGTTAGTAATAGCGGCTGAGTTTTTTCGGTTAAATTAAGCGCGTCTTGCGGACCAGTTTGCACCAAGTCCCAAAGGTCATAGCCCAACACTTCTGATGCCTGCGCAAAGGTTTGTGTAACCTCACTATAATTTGCCGCTGCATTCGCCAGCATGCCCACTTTTTGTGAACCCTGACCAGGAAAGACAAATGCCAATTGATTCTGACTCATTCATTAACCCTTAAATGTATTAACACAAAATAATTTTCTCATCGAAGCAACGTTAACTTAACCTAGCGCGACTTCTAATTTCTTTATTAGTTGACCCTGACTAGCATCAACCGCTTTTTGTATGGCAACGGTAAAACCGGCTACGCCACTTGCACCATGACTTTTAATCACTGGCTGTTTAAGCCCTAACAGGACGGCACCATTAAATTGCTCAGGGTCAATGGCACGCATTAATTGAGCAGTGTTGTCCTTTGTCTCTGATACTGAGGCAGGAGCCACTGTTAATAGTTCATGTGCACTCGACCGAATATAAGCGGCCGTTCCCTCGCAAGATTTCAACGCGATATTGCCGACAAAACCATCACAGAAGATAACATCACAGTTGCCCTCTAACAGTTGATTACCTTCTATTAAGCCCTCGAAATTCAACGTCGGATCAGCCTCACATAATTGCACAGCAAGATTCACTGCAGAATTGCCTTTACCCGCTTCGGCACCAATACTTAATGCACAAACCCGTGCTTGCGAATTACCCTGTAGAGCATTAACTAAAGCACCGCCCATACGCGCAAATTGATGCAATTGCTCGCCCGAACAGTCGACATTACCACCAACATCTAACATAAAAGTGTTGCTTTTAAAGGTAGGTAATTGAGCACAGATAGCTAAACGTTTTATACCGTCAATCAGGCCACAGGAGTGGCGAGCTAGCCCGACTAATGCGCCGGTGTTACCTGCACTCACAAAAGCATCAGCAGTGCCCTGTGCAACCGCCTTAAGCGCTAACAGCATAGAAGTATCATCTCGCTGCCTTAATACTTCAGCCGGCTTAGCTGACATATCAACAACATGGTTAGTGTGGACCACCGACACTCTATCTAATAATTCTGGCGAGTTTTTTAGAAGACCATTATCTTGAAGGCAAGACTGGATACGCTCTTTATGACCAAACAGTATTATCTGCTCAATTGAAGCATTAGAAACTAACGCCTTTAGTGAAGCGGGGATTGTGACTGCCACACCAAAGTCGCCGCCCATTGCATCAATAGCAATTTTCATAAGCAGAAAATTCGAATTTGAGGAATATAATTTAAGGGCGCTAAAATAAAATTGCCCCGTACACTACTTATCTTCAAAGAAAGCATTAGTTTCAAAGAAAATAACCTGTAAGGAGCATTCATATTTCAAACAGTGAGGTTCTGCACTTTACTTACAATAGCTAACTATAATACTAAGTGTAAGACTAACTATAAGTTAAGTGCAGATAATTTACGCTAGTCGTCTAAGTCAGTGTTAACGACTTTTTTACCACGGTAAAAACCTTCAGGAGTGACATGATGACGACGATGCTTTTCACCACTGCTCTCATCTACCGATAACACGCCTTCTACCAAGCTATCATGTGAACGACGTTGGCCACGACGAGAACGAGTTACTTTACTTTTTTGTACTGCCATTACATTTGCTCCTGACCGCCACCGGCCTTTAACGTTTTTAGCACATCAAAAGGGTTATCCATACCCATATCTGAGCGCCGTTCAATTTCTTGTATTGGCTTGTCTGCCAACACATGACTTATATTATCTTGATCCGTATGTTTGTCTGCGCGTTTTGGATGCATAGCAACCTTTTCTGGATGCATAGCAACAACGGGCAAACTCAACAAAATTTCTTCTTCAATTAACGCATCAATATCTAACACACCCTCATCATTAAGCAGGATGGGTTCGTAATCTTTTATCTGTGCTCGCGCCTCTTCGTCGTGAGCCGCAACCGTCAGTGTCGTCTCTATGCTAACTGACACAGTAACCGGCTCTAAACAGCGCTGGCATTGCATTTCAACATCGCCATTAATCTGCACATCTATCTTTGACTTTTTAGACTCATTTAAGCCAAAATCGAGTTCAACTTGAAAACTGCCTGCAAACGCTGAAATTGCACCATCAACTCGCGGCAAGCGCTCTGGAACCACATAACCGGCCAAAATAGCACGACTATCGACGAGCTTTCTAACGGTGACAGACTGAGGCAACTTTTCACTAGGCATAATCGGGCGGATTCTATAGGGATTACCTGCGTTACGTCAATTTGATTTTTAACCGATTATTGGTAAAAACGGCCTCTACAGGCACTTAATATCTATTTTTGGACGAATCGATGTCTATTTTTAGGTTAATGCCCCTCTTTCTAGGCCCAACTAATTGATAAAAGTAAGATTTGGAGCAATATTAGTGCGCATCGTTCTTGGTTCAGGGTCCCGCTATCGGGCGGCATTACTTCAGCGAATAGTCCCCAACTTCGACACCGACACCCCCGATATTGATGAATCCGCCCTCGCCAACGAAACACCAACCTCGTTAGCTTTAAGGCTAGCCACCGAAAAAGCCATTAAAATTGGCAAGCGCTGGGGAAATTCACTCGTTATTGGTTCAGACCAAATTGCTTTACTGCAGCGTTCAACCTCCTCCACAAATAATTCGTTAGATGAAATACTCGGAAAACCCGGTAATTTTATCAACGCACAACAACAGTTGCGCAAATGCAGCGGCCAATCGGTTATCTATCGAACCGCCTGCTGCCTTTTAAATACGGCCACCCATAGCCGACAACTATTTCATGACGACTATATTTTGCATTTTAAAGCGCTCAGTGAGGCACACATTAGTGACTACCTGAATAAGGAGCAGCCCTATGATTGCGCCGGAGCCATCAAATCCGAAGGCTTAGGTGTCACGCTTATTGACCGCTACGAAGGTAATGACCCTTCCACATTAATAGGTCTTCCACTCATTAAGCTTATTGAAGCACTGAATAATGAAGGTTATTTAGTACTTGAAAATCAATAAGTTGATGCATATCACATTAAAGCCTTAGCCTTTACGCTTCTTTACACTGGCTTTAACCTACTTTACGCCAAAATCATGATAATGAACTTCAAGCGCTTGGTTATCTTAATTCTTTTTTGAATAACCTCGCATCATCAACACCAGCAACAACTTTTAATCATTGTTTTTATTGAACACTCCTAATTTCATGTTTCTCCAGACATTAAATTTATTCTTAGCCCGCTGATTAGCGGGCTTTTTTTTACGCCCAACGTTCACACCCTTTTATCGCAGCGCCTTATAGAACAAAGAGTAGACAGTCGACAATAGGCAATTAATATAATAGTACGGCAATAATCATTATCGCTAAGTAGCCATGACTCACGATATACTTAACACCACTTTTCATTCACCTTTATGCGGCGACAATTGTCATGTCACAAAACATCCTCATCGTTGATGACGATACCGAACTCTGTCAATTGCTTGAGCAATACCTAACAAACGAAGGCATTACTGTATCGTTAATACATGATGGCTTAGAAGCGGTTGAGCACTTACAGCAAATGCACAGCAACAAAAAATCCTACGAGGCTATTGTTCTCGATTTTATGCTGCCCGGCATGCAAGGCTTAGATATTCTTCAACGTTTACGAAGCTTCTCTGCAACACCAGTACTTATGCTAACCGCCCGCGGCGATGATATAGATCGTATAGTTGGGCTTGAAGCGGGTGCCGATGACTATTTACCAAAACCCTGTAACCCTAGGGAATTACTAGCAAGACTTCGCGCCATACTCAGAAGAACAGAACAAAACATTAGCGAAAAACATTCATCAAGCCACAGCATTCACGGTATCACTTTAGACAGCGGCAATCGCAATGCCAAAATTAATAATAAAGTCCTTGAACTGACCAGTGCCGAATTCAACACACTGCAAGCACTTATGACGCAAGCTGGAAAAATTGTCACTAAAGAAGATTTAACCGAGATAGCACTTAACCGCAAACACACCCGTTATGACCGCAGTATTGATGTACATATAAGCAGTGTTAGAAAAAAAATTGCCGAACACCTTGGCGATGCAGAGCTGATTAAAACCGTTCGCGGCTCAGGTTATATATTAGTGAATCAGATTGATGTTTAGCCTTTACTGGAAAATATTTCTTGGCTTTTGGGTGACCAGCCTTTTGCTTGGCAGCGGCGCCGTATTCCTAAGTGATGCGTTGAGACAGCAAAGCTCAATAGAGCTTCAAGGCCTAACACCGGTAAAATTAGTAGAGCGTTCAGTATTCATTGTCCGCCGTTTACCCGAAGAAATTGCCGAGTGGCAAACACAGCTTGCCGAAAATGATATTCAGCTTTATGTTGCTTACAAAGAAAAAAGCCCGCTTAGCACCCCGCTGTTTAACGATAATATCCAGCAAATAATGGATGCACTTGATAGCTCTATTTACCAAACACAATCCAGTGTTACGCGCTTGCGTATTGGCCGTAAAGAACGCTCAATCACTGGCGAACAAATCCGCTTTGTCATTGATATGCCAGCAACTAACATACTAAAAGCAAAAGAATGGGTAAACGACATTGGCGTTCAGTTTACCTTGGGCTTAACGCTTAGCGCTTTAGTCTGCTTTATACTTGCCCGCTATCTCACGCGTAACATTCAACAGCTCAGTATTGCTACTCGTGCACTTGCTAGCGGTGACTTAAGCGCTAGAGCAACACTATCTAACCTGAGTAAAAATGATGAGCTATCGCAGCTTGGTTTAGATTTTAACGATATGGCCACCGCACTAGAAACCAGTATAGAAAACCAAAAACGTCTGGTACGAGATATTTCCCATGAACTACGATCACCGCTAGCACGACTTAAAATTGCATTAGAAATTGCGCGCCAAAAAAGCAACAGCCAAGAACTGGATAGAATAGAAAAAGAAGCTGACCGCCTAAATGAATTAATTGGCCAATTATTATCTATGCCCGATGATTCAGCACCGCTTAGCGACACAATCGATCTAGTTTTATTGCTTGAATCTATTATCGAAGACTGCACCATTGAAGCCGAAGTAAAGCAAGTGAAATTAATATTACTCACAGACTGTAATGAAGCGTTAGTGGCAGCAACCGTGGAGCAACTTCATAGCGCAATGGAAAACATTATTAGAAACGCTATTCATTACACGAGCGAAAACAGTCAAGTCACTATTGAGTTACACGCAGTGACCAAAGAGACAGGCGATCACTACCAAATAAAGGTTAACGATTGCGGTCCGGGAGTCCCTCAGGATGATCTCGAACAAATATTCCAACCTTTTTACCGTGTCGATAGAGCAAGAAACAGAGACACCGGTGGTTATGGAATAGGACTCGCTATTGTTCAACGAGTCCTCCAAAGACATAAAGGAAGTGTTAGCGCCAAAAACACTGGCGCAGGCTTAAAGGTAGCGATTTTACTACCGGCAATAAACAGTGATTAGCGCAACTGAGGTGAGGTCGCGCTAATCACACCCATAGAAAAGCTCGCACCTATTCTGCGAGCAAATTGCTCAAAGGGATTAGGTTGAACGGTGTAATCGATAATTTCATCAACCCCAATCACTTCGCGCGCCACATAACCCGCACTGCCTAAACCATCAATCAGTCCTTTAGCTAAGGCTTGCTCACCGGTCCAGATTAAACCAGAGAAAATCTCAGGGTCATCGAGCAAACGTTCACCACGACCACGCTTAACCACATCAATAAATTGCGCATGCGTCACTGCCAAAACTGACTGCCAAAATTCAACATCAGTTTCTTTTTGCGTTTGAAAAGAATCCAGAAAGGCTTTGCTTTCGCCAGAGGTATAAACACGACGGTCAACACCTATTTTTTCCATTAAACCATCAAAGCCAAAACCTGCGCTAATAACACCAATAGAACCAACTAAACTGGCTTTATCGGCATAAATATTATCCGCAGCGGCAGCAATATAGTAGCCTCCAGAAGCACCTAGATCCGCGATAACAGCATGCAGTTTCTTTTCAGGGTATTTGTCTCTTAAGCGAGTAATTTCATCATTAATATAGCCGGACTGCACAGGACTACCGCCGGGAGAATTAATGGCTAAAATTACAGCTTTTGAACCTTCAGCTGCAAACGCATTGCGTAAACCTGCCACCACAGTATTCGCGTTAGCCGGCGCATCCGCAGCAATAATGCCATCCAAAGATACCAGCGCCACATGCTCCCCACCCACCGATGGCAAACTCGCATCACTTGGCATAAGCGCCCCAATAATCATAAGCAAATAAGCAAAGGTTAAAAACTTAAAAAAGATACCCCAGCGCCGCGCTTTACGCTGCTCGACGACCGATGCTGTGGCAACTTTTTCTAAAATTTTCCACTCGGGCTTATTGAATTGGTTATCGACATGATTATCCGTACTGTCATTATTACTCGATGAACCTATACCAAACAAAATAAAATCCCCTCTTAATCAATTAGCTTCACTTTATTGCTTTATTGCTTTATTGCGTAAATTAGTTGCTAGCACATTATTCTAATTCAGCGCAGACCACTGTAAAAGTTGATCCATGCGATCTATGACCAATGTCGGCGCATACTGTTCCAATACTGAGACTTCATGTACACCATAACTAACAGCGATTCGCGGCATATCAATATTTTTAGCCATTTGCATATCGTAACTGGTATCACCAATCATTACAGCTTGCTCAGCCGATATACCGGTTTCGTTTAGCAGCGCCTTTAGCATTATAGGGCTTGGCTTCGATGCCGTTTCATCTGCTGCGCGGGTGGCCACAAATAAATCGACAAGATTATCCGCTAACAATGCACGATCAAGCCCGCGGCGACTCTTACCCGTAGCCACGGCCAGTAAATGCCCCTGCGCCTTTAATTGTTGCAGCGTTTCAATGGCTCCAGGAAAAAACTGCGCTTCACCATACTGCTGTTTGAGATCGACAAAATGCTTTGAGTAACACTCACTAAATTGCGTTAAACCATGCTCGTCAATACCGTCCCGCTCATCAACACCATTGTTATAGAAACCAGAAAACAGCTGCATAGCTGTTTCGCGCAAGCCTAAACCAATCATCTGCGCACAGCGATCATCGGTTTGCTCGGGTAACTGTAAATGCGTGATTGCCGCCTGCATTGCTGCGACAATATGATCACGGCTATCGGCTAAGGTACCATCCCAATCAAAAATTAATAACATTGAATACTCGTTTACTATTTATGCCTACTCATTAACGGCTATACGAACCAACCCGCTACTCATGGTGATGACCAACGACTATTCGTAATGACCCGCTGCGCCAGTGCTAACACTAACGACGTGGAGATTTAAGATCTAGCGTCGACAAAAAAACATGCCATTCCGGTGGTAATTCACACTGTACTTGCAAGCGGCCACCTTCATAAGGAATATCAATGGCACTGGCATGAAGAAATAATCGCTTATGACCAAGCTCAGCCAACTTAGCATTCACCTCAGTAACACCGTACTTCACATCACCACAAAGCGGGTAACCCGCCACCTTGGCATGAACCCGAATTTGGTGGGTGCGCCCCGTCACAGGCATTGCCTGAATTAAGCTATATCCGGTAAAGGTTTCTAATACCTTAAAACCCGTTTCTGAAGGCTTGCCATCTGGCGCAGCAACTACCATTCGCTCGCCCGACTGCAAAGTATTTTTCTTTAAAGGCGCGGTCACCGAATCCAAACCTGACGGCCATCGCCCTACCGCTAAGGCGGTATAGGTTTTATCAACCGTCTTATCTCTTAATGCAGCATGACAAGACACCAATGCAGCTCGCTTTTTGGCAATCACCAAACAGCCAGAGGTGTCTCTATCTAAGCGATGCACCAATTCAAGAAAGCGGCAATCATCGCGCACCTGTCTTAGCGCCTCAATTAACCCTAAAGATAAGCCACTCCCGCCATGCACAGCTAAACCTGCTGGTTTATTAATCACGATAAGATTCTCGTCTTCAAACAAGATGGCATCGGTCAATAAACGAGCAAAACTGGGAGAAACACCAGGCATTGGCTTTTTAGCAGCAAGATGAACAGGAGGAATACGAACAATATCGCCTTCGCAAAGCCGGTAATCGGGGCCAATGCGACCTTTATTCACTCTCACCTCACCTTTACGAAGAATCCGATAGAGACGCGAGCGTGGCAAGCTTCGCAGCCTTGCCATCAAAAAATTATCGAGTCGCTGTCCTGCATGATCGGCACCGATCGTGACAAGTTCGACACTTTTCTGCACTATTTCAACCAAAAACACACTTCCTATCACCCCAGCTACGGCTCAGAGTAATGAATAAATTAAAAAATCAAAGCAATTGAGGTACTTAAAGGATAATGTTACGATGACTTCTGCTATTTTTAAGGCCTATTGATGAGTTCTGTGTTCATTAGTTTTGTGTTGATAGTTTTGTGTTGATAGTTTTGTGAACATAAGTGCAAACCAATAAATAAAAGCCAATGGACGGGAGCTTATCAGATTTTTGAAAGCCCTGTTTATCAATTTCAACATAATTGATTGGCCGCCAATAAAAATAAAGCAACAATATCTCAGCTTCATGTTCTGCTAAGTTTAGTCTGATGGACTAAACTAAAAAAACATCAGCATGACCCAATGCTGTATTGCCGCCAAAAATGAACTTTTTGGCTACGATATAGCCTCAGGACCCACTGCTGTTAAATGACATTACATTGCCAGAAGTCATTTAAGGCGAAATCGTAAGACGGCGAGTAGATGCTCACCGCCGAAGTTTTCGAAGGCTAAGTAGACCAAACTTGCGGTCTGGCATAGCCAAAAGTCTAGGGCGCCGATAGCACCGACCCAATAGTCGTTAACTGCCACTAGACTGATAACTGAAAAAAAACTGATAGTCCTCGCCAGTTAATAAGATAAAGCGAGAGCAAAGACATTAACGCCAAAGCCGCAACGGACCTGCAACTTTGGATTGATTTTTAAATATTACATAGCAACAGTGATAAAACTTTCGGCAGAAAGCACACATGTAATTTCTGCCCAAGCACATCGATAGTCGAATGACGAATCGAGCGAGCAACCCACCTTACCCAGGTCCGTTGCCCAGTATGAAAAGTGCAGACAGCGTTAACGCTTATATCTAGCAACGCTTTGAGTTATCACCTAGCGATAGAGGAAAGTATTTAGCCGGCGATACATTGCAGATATCATGCATTGAAAGCCTTCATAGACGCACCGCTAGCAATAGCAGTTGCTCATGGGCCGCCAGCCAAAGCAGTGTCACGAACAGAACACTGCCTAATTGAAGAAGCGCCATTGATGCGCTCTAGCCCACTAAACCGGGATTAGATAAGCATCGAGTGCACACCAAAATAGAAAATAGCTTCGCTCGTGTTATCGGCCGTCAATCGCCGTCGAGCCCAAGCCATGATTTACATAGAGTCTAGCCTTACAAAGCCTAGCACTCATAGTAAACTTTCCATTACGGTCTGCAGCGTTAACAGTAGCTAACAACCCCGTTAGGGTGAAATAATAAAGTAAGTGGGAACATACCCTTTATCTATTTACTTCCCCTTGCCAACCACTACTTCTTCATTAGACTTACCTTCTTCCCGCCAGGTTTAACCGTCTCAACATATTATTCATACCGCCTCTTTTCATTGCCGCTTATTGAGCTCACTGCGCGAATACTCGCGACGCTACCCAAAAGTGAAGAGACACATTATGAAACGCATGCTTATTAATGCCACACAGCCCGAAGAACTTCGGGTTGCCATGGTAGACGGTCAAAAACTCTATGACCTTGATATTGAAAACCGTACCCGCGTACAAAAGAAAGCCAGCATTTACAAAGGCAAAATCACCCGTGTAGAACCCAGCCTCGAAGCCGCTTTTGTCGACTTTGGAGCCGAGCGTCACGGCTTTTTGCCATTAAAAGAAATTGCTCGCGAATACTTTTACCGCTCACCCCCGAATAGTCAGGGACGAATGAAAATCAAAGATGTCGTTAAAGAAGGCACCGAGGTTATTGTTCAAGTTGAAAAAGAAGAACGTGGTGGTAAAGGCGCAGCCCTTAGCACCTTCGTTAGTTTGGCTGGCCGCTACATGGTGCTTATGCCAAACAACCCTAAAGCCGGTGGCATTTCACGCCGTATAGAAGGCGATGAACGAGATCAGCTTCGCGACGCCATGAGTGACCTAGAAATCCCTAAAGGTATGGGCGTTATTATCCGTACTGCGGGCATAGGCAAAAGTTCAGAAGAGTTACAGTGGGATTTAAGCTACCTTCTCACCATCTGGGAAGCCGTGCAAGGTGCTGCAGAACCTAAACCAGCCCCTTTCCTATTATTCCAAGAAAGTAATGTGATTGTTCGCGCCATTCGTGACTACGTCCGTAACGATATCGGCGAAGTATTAATTGACGGTGCTGACGCCTACCAAGAAGCCTCGCAGTTTGTTGAAAAAGTCATGCCGCACTACGCCAGCAAAATTAAGCAATACAGCGGTGAAATTCCACTCTTTAACCGCTATCAAGTGGAAAGCCAAATTGAAACGGCTTTTCAACGTGAGGTACAACTCCCTTCTGGCGGCTCAATAGTGATTGACCCGACAGAAGCCATGGTATCTATCGATATTAACTCCGCTCGCGCAACACGCGGCAGCGATATTGAAGAAACCGCACTGCAAACCAATTTAGAAGCTGCTGATGAAATTGCTCGTCAGTTACGCCTCCGAGACATGGGCGGCCTAATTGTTATCGACTTTATCGATATGTCCTCTAATCGTAATCAACGCGCCATAGAAAACCGCATGCGTGATGCGCTAGAAGCGGATCGCGCTCGCGTACAAGTCGGTCGTATCTCGCGCTTCGGTTTATTAGAAATGTCACGCCAGCGCCTTCGTCCTTCGCTTGGCGAGACCATTGCCACTGTCTGCCCTCGCTGTGACGGGCAAGGCACCATTCGTGATACTAAATCATTAGCATTAGTTATTCTTAGACTCATTCAAGACGAAGCCCAAAAAGATCGTAGCGCAGAAATTCGCGCCATGGTGCCCGTTGATGTCGCCACTTACTTATTGAACGAAAAGCGCTCAGCTATTCGCCAAATTGAAAAAACCAATGAATTGCGCGTACTGGTTATTCCTAACCCAGCATTAGTAACCCCTCATTACGAAGTTGTGCGCTTACGTGATGACGACAACGATGCCGGTGAAGTGGTTAGCTACGATATTGCACATGATGCCGAAACTGAAGAATCAATTTTAGACGCAAGAGAAGTCACTATTGAGCAACCCGTTGCTGCAGTTCAGCCGTCTAAGCTAGCCAATCAAGCACCTAATCGACCAGCGCAAACAGAAGCGCCTGCCTCTAACGCTAGCAAAAAGCCCGGCCTACTCAAACGCATCCTAACGGCATTGTTTAGTAGCCCAGTTAAAGAGGAAGCTAAGCCAGCAGCCAAATCAAAACGCTCATCGAATCGCAACAATCGTGGCAACAGTAATAAACGTCGCCAAGATCAACGCGGCAATCGTAACAATGCTAAAAACCGCAATGACAACAACCAAAACAGAAATAAAGACGACGGTGGCAAAAAGCAGCGTGATAATCAACAAGAGTCTAAAAAACCGAACCAGAATAAAGAGCGTCGCAGTGCGAACGATGACAATGAGAGTCCTAAACCTCGCTCTAATCGTCGCCGAGGCGGACGTGGACGCAGTAATGAAGCCAATAAGAATGCAGAGAAAACACTGAATGATGCAGTAGCAGCAAATTCAGAAACCACTGCTAAGGATTCAGCTGATGCGCCAAGAAAGCGCCCTGACAACCAACGCGCACGCTCATCGCGTGGACCTAGACGCCGTGGCGGCAGACGCAGTGAAGCCAGTAACGAAGCTAAAGCGAATGATGTAAACGGTAACGTTGCAGAAGAGTCAACAAACGCTCCAGCACAGACATCAGCAGCCGTAACTTCAAATGAAACGGTAGCTGCGGTTACTGAGCAAGTTAATCAATCATCAATAACAGCTCCTGCTGCAGTTGAAACCATTGTAGAAGTGAATGCGCCAATTGCAGAAGTTACACCAGCGACAACCGCTTCAGAAACACCAGTAAACGAAAATGTTATAGCTGCAGAAACAGTGACTAAAACTGAAGCTGCGCCTATTGCTGAAACGTCTACTGGTGAAGCTTCTGTTGTTGAAACTTCTGTTGTTGAAACTTCTGTTGTTGAAACTTCTGTTGTTGAAACTTCTGTTGTTGAAACTCCTGCTACTGAAGCAACCGAAATTAAATCTACCGAAGCTCAGCCCGTAAAAGCTGCTCCAGTAGAAGAAGCACTAGAAGAAAAAGTGGCTGTAGTAAACACAACTACAGAAGAAGTAACATCGAGTGACTCAGCCTCTGACAGACCTGATCAACGTGCAGGCAACGATCCTCGTGTTAAGCAAGCAAAGAAAGCTGAACATCAAATTGCAACCAGCACACTTGAAATTAACGTTAGCCAACCATTAGTCGCTGACGCTGCTGATTTACCGGTTAAAGATGTAAAACGCGCCTCAAATGATCCAAGAGCAAAACGAACATCTTAATAGCGGCAGTTTACGGTGAAAAAGGCCTTGCCAGATAAAAATGGCAAGGTATACTTGCGCCTGATTTTTCGGAGAGGTGGCTGAGTGGTCGAAAGCACTGGTCTTGAAAACCAGCGACGGTTTATCCCGTCCCAGGGTTCAAATCCCTGCCTCTCCGCCATAAAAAAAAACCGACGCAAGTCGGTTTTTTTATGTCCGTCGTTTAAGCTCTAAAATCTAAGTTAAATAGCCAAACCTCACTAAAAAGGCTTTTAATTGCGCAAGGGTCTCTAAATACCATTTACCCCCATTTCGGTTTCTATTAAAGAACCCATGACCAGCCCCCTCGTAAGCATGCAATTCACAATAGCCACTCACCTCTTTAATCTTGTCGCAATAAACCAATGCCGAAGAAAATGGTACTAGGTCGTCCTTTTTACCGTGGACAATAAATGTGGGAACTACGCCCTCAGTAAGCTGCTCGTACGGCGATAAGCCCTTAGCGACACGTGGGTATTTTCCGGCAACCGCAGGGTTAAATAAAGCCACAGCATTGGGTTTGCTACTAACGGTTGCCGTTTTATCAAACTCTGCCACCGTTGCCGTTGCCGCCGCAAGATAGCCACCCGCTGAGCCACCCGCAGCAACCACCCTATTAGCGTCAAGGTTTAATTCTTCTGCATGCTCTCGCAACCATCGCACAGCCGATTGCGCATCAGCAATAGCCTCTGACGGCCCAGTGTTATGACGTAATAGAACACGATAATCGGCGATGACGGCTAACATACCCTGCTCACTCAACGCTTTGGCTTGAGAAACAAACTGCCCAACGCTACCGCTTCTAAGCGCACCACCAAAGAAAAAAATAATTGCCGGCTTAGCCGCTATCGGCTTATCCTGTGCAGACACAGACTCCATGCCAAAAACATGTAATCTCAATTTAACATCATCAATCACTTTATAGGTAAAGCTTTCGCTACCTGGCAAAAAATCAGGATTGGGAGGCAATGTTTTTTTAGCCGCTATAGATAGCACTGGCATAAAACTTATTGCACCAATTAAAACAAAACTAATGATAGAAAAAAAATTGCTTACAACGGCTGTTTTTATTCGCATATTAGATCCAATATTATTGAGTCACATAAATAAATATTTTGTAGAAAACAAAGCTAACTATAACGCTTTATTAGATTTAAATCCATCGGCATCAGTTCAGGAAAAACCGTATTCAATTGACGACTATTTAATTGCCAATGCTGTTTTAAAATAGCACTTATCCATTGGCGATTATCTGAAGTAGGTGCGAGGTCACGACCTTGATAAAGCTTGTTTTTATCAAGACCAGGCCACTGACCATACACATGACCGCCACGAATAGCTCCACCCGCTAAAAACATTGCGCTTGCCGTACCATGGTCTGTGCCACCTGTGCCGTTTTCAGCAACGGTACGCCCAAACTCGGTGGCTACAATCACTACTGTATTTTGCCATTGGTCACCAAGGCCTTTACGTAAACTAGCAAGCCCCTGGTCGAGCTCGGAAAATTTTCGGCTTAAACGACCCACCTGCCGCTGGTGTGTATCCCAACCGTCTAGCTCTAACATGCTACAGTCTGGACCATTCGATGCACGCATCAATTTACCGCAAGATAAGGCCAAATTAGCAAACTGATGGTGACGTTTAGGCGCCGCCATATCACCTAACTTTTCTTGCGTATCTAACCCCATTTTCAAACTATTCAGCAATTGATCATCATTGGCATAAAGACTTTGTAAACGGTCGTAAAGGTCTTCGGTAGAATCGACAAATTTATCGGGATACCATGTTTGAGAGGCATGCTTACCGCGTAAACTAATTGGCACACTATGCGCAACAGCCAGCGACTGCCCCTGATACATATCAACGGCGCGATTAAGCCAACCACTCTCGGTATCCGCCTGGCTATAACCTGACTCTAAAACGTCCTGCGCACGAAAATGAGAACGAGTATTTGCACCCGAACTAGTAGCCACCACAGCAATTAATTCTTGCTGCTGATAAAGCTGTGAAAAAGTAGACAGTGATGGATGCAAAGCAAAGCCTCTTTCTAACGGATGCACACTGTCTTTTACTGCATTAACAAAATTTTTTCGATACCTTAGCAATGCGGGGTCAGCCATTGGTAATACAGCGTGCAAAGAATCCATAGCGCCACGCAGCATTATCCATACCAGCTTGGGGCGCTGAGTCGTCGATGCCAATACCGAGGGGGTATGCCAACAAACTAAACTGCTGCCCAGTGCACTTATAAATTGTCTTCGCTTCATCAGATATCCTCTAACGATATTAATATGTATTAGTTGAAGCCTTTCACTTACCGTCGCTGAAACTCTGGACTCAAAAATAACAAGGTACGCGCCTGCCGAGCAGTTTCTGCTCTTTTAATCGCAAGCAGCGTTGGCTCAGAAACATGATCGGCAAGTAATTGCTGGCTTAGCGCGAGCACTGTTCCATTCAATTTTGGCGTCACAATATTTAATCGGTTAACCCAATCAATACGCTTCATTAACGCATCCGATCCTGTCCAAGCTTCGGCATTAGCCGAGTAACCTGCTGGCGAACCCGCATTAAAGGGAGCCTGCCCCATCTCATTCAAGTGATAGATAATGCCATTAAAGAAGTTTTTCGGCTTATTCGGCTGTGCCTCAATAGCCCGTAGCACAGACACAACAAATTCACGTGGTGTCTTGAATTTTTGTTGCTCAAGCTGCCAACTATCATCATGCTGAACCAATGCAGTAATAACCGCATGTAAGTCGCCATTGGTTTTTTGCCAAGTATCGGACATGGCATCAACCAACTCGACGCTTGGCTTGTCACTAATCAAATATTGCGCCAACTTGTAAGATACAAAGCGAGCTGTCGATGGGTGCCTGGCAAGATCTTTTAGTATCCTCTCGCCCTGCTGAGTCGATCTTCTTTCTTTATAATTTTTTCCTAACAGCCTTCTTGTTCCCGGCTCATGCATGTTTTCACGATAAACAAAACCCTTTTGCTTTACATCCTTGGGATGGCTCACACTCCAACCACTAATCGCTTTCGCTAAAGTTTGAATATCACCAATACGATAACCACCATCAATACCTAAGGTGTGTAACTCTAAAATTTCACGGGCTAAATTTTCGTTTAAACCGCGCCCTTTATTATTGCGCCGCGCTTTAGAACGACGCCCCACTGTCGAGTTAGGACCCGTTGATTGTGCGTTATCTAAATAGAGCAACATGGCAGGATGTTTAACAACCGCAATCAGCATATGCTCAAAACGGCCAAAAAGATGTGGCGCAATAGCCTCGCGCTCTAACAGCGGAGCCAAAACATTTAACTGGACTGTGCTACTCGACACACTAAAGTGATTAGAAAAAAAATCCAGCAAACGAATATTAAAAGGTTGGGAAGTTTCTACCGACTGCCACAGACTATCAACGAGTAATTGCTTTTGTGTCTGACGCATCTGCTTAGCATAATTTGTCATACCGCCCGTTTTTGCAGTGCCAGATTTAATGCCAGACATTGCACTTGCAGCCATGTCATTCTGCATTTTATTGCGCATAACACGAGTAGCGCGATGAGCCGAGAATTGTTTGAAAGCAAGCTCTGTATTAACTAACTGGTTATTAATAAGCGGCGTATTAAATTGCGGACTAACCATTTGCTTAAGCAACCAGCTCTTAGGGTTAATAGCTGCTTGCTCAAGCTCATTAGGCCGTGCACCTAAACCAAAACGGTTCACCGCTATAACTGCCTGTTGAAATTGATTAACTTGCAACGTCATATATTCAATCGCTCTTAGATAATCAGATATTTAACAATCAAAAAATTAGCCTTGCATGGCTTCTAACTCTATACCCTTGGTTTCGCGCACATAAACAAAAATGAAGATTGCCGATATAGCCGCACTTAATGCATAGAATCCGTAAGCGCCCGCTAAACCGATGCTCGCCAACATAATGGGAAAAGTCATGGTAATAGCAAAGTTTGTCGACCATTGAAACAGGCCACTTACCGCTAGCCCAGAGCCACGAATTTGGTTAGGGAACATCTCGCCCAACATCACCCACATCACTGGGCCCCATGACATATTAAAGATAAATACGTAAGCGTTAGCCGCAATGAGTGCCAATGGCCCCCACTCGCCTGCATTTAAATCACCGTTAGGTGCAACTTCCGCATTCAAAAATGCAACCACCATTAGTCCTAACGCAATTGCCATGCCGACAGAGCCCCATTGCAGCAAGGGCTTTCGGCCAATCTTATCAACCAGTAAAACAGTGACAACACAGGCACAAATACTTACAGCACCGCTAATAATATTAATTAACAACGCATCTGATTCAGAAAAACCGACTGCCTGCCAAAGCACAGCACCGTAGTAAAAGACAACATTAATACCCACTAACTGCTGAAACACAGCAAGACCAATGCCTATCCAAACAATTTTTCTAACCCGCCCAGAAGACTTCTCAATAAGATCAGATAATTTAGGTGCATGATTTTCGATGGCCATTGAAGCTTTTATCTCTTCTGCCTTATTAGCACCTGCTGCTGCACCATATAGTTTTGTTAGCACCGCAAGACCAGCTTCATGCTTACCCGAGGCAATTAAAAAACGAGGACTTTCTGGAATAAAAAATAATGCAATTAAAAACAACGATGCAGGCAACAGTTCTATCCAAAACATCCAACGCCAAGCATCAAATCCCAGCCATAATTCAGCGGTAGAAAGTCCTGCTAAGTCAGCTAACAGATAGTTACTAACAAACGCCATAAATAAACCGCTAATAATAGCGATTTGCTGAATAGTCGTTAACCGCCCTCGATAACGTGCTGGCGCCACCTCACTGATATAAGCCGGCGACATAACGGATGCGGCTCCAACGGCTAAGCCACCAATAATTCGATAAACAACAAACTCAAGCGAACTCGTCGCAATACCCGAACCCCAAGCACTAACAATAAAAAATAGCGCCGAGCAAATGAGTAAGTTTCTACGACCAAAACGATCGGCTAAACGGCCGGCAAAAAAAGCACCCGCTGCACAACCGAGCAACATACTCGCAACATTAAAACCGGTTGCCACACTGTCCGACTCAAATGCAGACTTCAGACCATCAATCGTGCCATTAATAACACCGCTATCAAAACCGAATAAAAAACCGCCAATAGTGGCAACAATACTAATTAGAATAATGAAGAAGGTGTTATCTTCGCTCGCTGTTGTCGTCAAGGTGTGTTCCTCTTAATTGTTATTAGGTAAAAGTTAAGCGCAAAATTATAAAGTAAAATAGCCTTTTTGTATAAACTGAACAAGCGGTATTCATAAACCAGCAAACTTACAATAAGTTTTTATTTAATTATTAAACAATCACTTTTTTCGTTGACCGCTTACCACACCTAAACCTAATATCGACAAGCCCATGAGCCATAAACCTAAATGACCTAGCATGGGTATTTCAACAGCATCGTCGCAAACATTTCCTATACCGTTATTATCACTATCCGATTGATCGCCATTAGCAATCGCAGGACAATTGTCTACCGAATTATCAACCGCATCACCATCGGCATCACCCGTTTCTAGGTAACAAACAAAAGTGCTACTGCCGTAGGGAGGGTTTAGAATACAAACAGTGCCACCGCTTGCTGCTACTCTCGAATCATCATAGGGATAATCATCACAAGCATCACCTGCACTATCACTATCGATATTAGCTTGATCGACATTAGCAATATTAGGACAGTTATCAACATTGTTATTTATGCTATCGCCATCATCGTCAACCACCTGAATTTGTAAAACCAGCGTGTCACTGACAAAGCTAACTGGCGCTGAACCTTGGGTGACGATTGAAAAATCATCGATATAATATTCCTTGCCTGAATTTGGGCTTGACGGGCCCTTAATGTAAACAAAAATATCTGTACCCGCCGTGTTATCCACGTTAGAGTGCGTGTAATTACCGCTTAACTGAACCCAATCTTGATTGGATGCCGTCACTGCGGTAGAAACGTTAGTGTACACCGGCGATCCGCCAATAATACTTTTAATAACGATTTGCGAAGTACCCGAAACATTTTCACCTAATTTAACCCAAACAGAAAAGGTGTAGCTCTGCCCTACCGTTAGCAAATCATCTAAAACCAATCGAGGACTGGAATAATTAAATGAACGGTCACTTATAAATAAACTGCTACTGCCTGACTTTGCTTCGGCACTCGACAGATTCACCGTCGAGCCAAAAGCAAACCAATCATTGAATCCGTCTTCAAAACTAGTGGCAGAAACGGCATCAAGCGTAGCAGGAATCACTTGATAGTCATTAAACTCGGTACTTACACCAGCAGCCGTTACGGTAAAATCATAAAGTCCATTAAATACGCCATCTTGCGCAGCCCACTCTGCGTTACTGTCAAGCGTTTGCCCGATCAATTGCGTCATCCACTGCCCTTTAACTAAATCAAACCAAGGGGCTGCTTCTGCCTTAACATTCCAACTCTCATCATATAAAGGTGCATTACCGCGCCAATGACCTGGATCCCAAAATCCCCACATAATAAAACCATCAATATTTGGATTTTCAAAGGACACTTCTAAAAAATCTTGAAACATCTGCTGCTGCTGTGCTGGCGTTAGCTGATATTCATCGTCACGCGAATCAAATTCTGTTATTTCAATACTTAAACCTGTTTCGGCAAGTATATTGATGCGGCGATTAATATCCGCCTTAGAAATATCTGTGCGTGAGATATGCGCTTGCACACCAATTTGATCGATAGGTGCGCCCGCTGCTAGTAATGCATTAACAAAATCACGGTATTCAATAACCGCATTATCATTCGGCGCATTAACAATGCCGAATTCATTAATCGAAAAAGTGCTATTAGGTCGGATTGCTCTTGCTCGAATAAAAAAATCGGCTAACGTAGCAACTTCGTTAGGATAAATACCCGCGCCAGTAAAAACGGTTGCAAAGTAATCGTTGTGGATAGGCTCATTCAATATTTTCCACTCAGAAATCGTTGGCCCAACGCCCGTATCACTAAAGCGACGAAGAATACCCGCTTCACTAAGACGATCGTTAATTAAAGTCGAATGAAAAATACTGGGGTCTGGCGACGCCTCAGGACGAAACTCATCAGGTGTCGGCCATCGGTCACGCGGCCAGACCACGGATGCCCCCGTAACCCCCAGACCATTGGACTGCACTAAAGAAATAACAGTATCGGGAACACTTGGGCCGTTTGTATTGTATTGCGTCCACTGCATACCCGTGGTCGGCACCACGTGATTAAAATTATCCCAAATAGCTTGTCGGTAATTGACCGCATCGGCCCAGCTAGGAACATATCTGTCAGCTTGCGTACTTGGTAAATGGGGGCCTTGATTGACTGATACCGTTGTTAGATCTGGCAATAGACCTCTCTTCTGCGTAACCGACATCGCATTAAATTCAGCCTCAGTAATTGCAACAAGACGATCGCGAATTTGTGTGCCAAATTTATAAGCATGCTCTTTCATCTGTATATCAACAACAGCATCTGGCACAGGATCACCATTAGTATCGATAACGCGAATACTTAGCGCGGTCTTACGATGCGATAAATCCTGTGCGAATAACGCAACACTTAACGACGCCGTTGTAAAAAAAATAACAACACGTAAACCGTATAAAAAACGCTGACCTTTATTTATCATAGAAAAACCTTTTAAAATTATTTCCGTCTAATTTGTTGCATACCAACACTCAACATGACTAAAGCCAATGCGGGCAATCCTAAACTGCCTAAAACAGGAACACGCTCAGCATCATCTGTTTGCGAGGCTGCCGCTTCTTCGGCTTTAAAAAATGTCCATATCGTTTCGTAAAGGTCGTAACCGCCACCCAAATTCATTGAATGACCAGCCCCCTCTACCGTATGGTAACGCACTTGCCGATTTTCATCGCAATTAGCAAACGTATAAGCCTGCACTGTCAAATTACCCCATTGCTGCGTCTCCGAACTAGCCGTTGGCGAGCAATTAATATTGTCGGCCCAATTTTCAGCACTGGCCTGTGCTGACAAAAAAGTCGCGCCAATAAAGCCAACGTAACCGCCTTCTATGGGAATCACAGTATCAGCATCGCCGTTAACTTGAAAAACTGACACTGGCGCAGGGGCATCAATAGCGCCAAGAAAATCCAATTGCTGACTAACAATAGGGCCAATACCATTAAGTAAATTGGTTTCTTTGGCCAACTTATTCGACATACCTGCGCCGTTAGATCGACCAATAGCAAACACCTTACTTTGGTCAAAAAGAGAATCGCCGTTAAAGCTATTCAACATTAATTGAAAAAACTCAATATCATCGGCGTCAGATTCACCGCTAACATTCCAACGATTGTTATAACCCGAAGGAAACACGGCTATAAATTCATCACGATCAATTAAGTTTTCAAGTGATGGATTCAGCATATTCAAACCTTGCCCACCAGCACCATGAAAAAAGAATACTATCGGATAACTACTCTGGTTAAGTGCTTGAGGGTATCTAACCCAAAACTCACGCTGCACTGCCTGCCCTGCTACCAATTGATTCACGGTGCGCGCTTGTAGCGTTGTAACAGGAGGCGTCGTTGAACCTAAGTCAACACTTAAACCAATAATACGATAATCAGAACTACTCACAGTACCATTAGCGTTTTTATTACCTGGCGTCAATGAGAAGCTAGTCGCTAATTCGCTAGCCCAGCTAGCAGCAATTGCATTGCTAGAATCAATTAGAATCGCTGATGCATTATCAGTGCCTCGCGCACCGCCATTTAATTCATAACCTGTACTGTTGATGGTTAATACTGCCGTTTCGTTAGCAAATAAATGCGCACTAAAAGCGGTTTTAAAACCTATATTACTAAACTCAACCGCGCCTGAACTGTCGGATAATGAAAAATGCAATGTTTCATCGTCGGTTATTAACCATGTCGAACTATTATCAGATTTAACACCAAGACCCATACCTATCTGCTTAGCGACTAAAGCATTAGCACTACTCGATACACTTGAAGCACTCACCGTTAAGGTGTAATCGCCAGAAGTAAATGTTAATGACGTTTGCCCATATACACTCGCAGTAGGCTCAAACTCAAAATTCAGTGTTTGTGCATCAGCCTGTACAGTCATCAGTGCAGAAGCCAATAAAAAAATCAATGCCACCAAAAACATTAAAAAACTTTTTATATCGATAAACGTTTTCATTATGCTCACGGGCTTGCTATTAGCTATTATTTAAATAAAAAAGCCGCAGCACAGGCCGCGGCTTTTTTATACGCGAAGTAAAATTACTTTCTTCTTACTCGTAGCGCACCTAAGCCCAACATCGATAACCCTAAGGCCAACATGCCTAGACCACCAACCATTGGAATTTGAACTGGCTCACCACCGCCGCCACCATTCTCTAACAATTCAAGTGCGGCGGCTGCAGCTGCTACACCATCTGTAGGGTCATAAGGATCAAAGGCTGGGTCAGCGCCTGCAGCGTTAAGCGCAAGCTCAATATCGTTACTCACGCCATCACCATCGATATCGGAGTCACACACATCGCCAAAGCTATCGCCATCCAAGTTTTCTTGGTTAGGGTTAGCATCAGCCGGACAGTTATCCGTATCATCAACCAAGCCATCACCATCAACATCGGTTGCTACCAAATTCACTGCGGCTCTAAGACTAAGCACACGGTAATCGGATGGGCTAGTCGTCGTCGTCTCATCTTCGTTGGTCACTGTTTTGATACCAGGAAGCAAAGTAAAGCTTGTTGCTGATTGATTAGCCCAACTTGCACCCGTGGCTAACAATGCTAGATCACCATTTAAATAAGGCGCATCAGAGTTAACAACCCCTGCTGCTTCGTTGCCTTGTACACCATCGGCTAAACCGCGATCCGCACCAGTCATACCATAGTTAATGCCATTTAAAGTGACCGTAGCCGTTTCATTCGCAAACAGATGGCCAGAGTAAGCCGTTTGGAAACGAATATTTTTCATCGGTACAGGGCCATTACTGTCAGACAATGCAAAGTTTAACTTTTCGTTGCCCGTAATTAACCAACTGTTATCCCCACCAGCGGCATGCTTAACACCCAAGCCAGTTGGTATACCTGTTTTCTGTACACCACCTTGCAGTGAATACGTCGTTGTATCAGCTGTTTGCTTAGCAACAAGCGAAGCCACACCGTCAGTTGATGCAGTCACCGTTAATGTGTAATCACCCGATGTAAACGCCAAAGCACTTTGACCAAACACACTGCCACCGTTAGGCAAGTTAGCATCATACTCAGGAGCAAAATCAAATTGTAACTGTACTAGACCATCACCATCAGGGTCAGCATCACAGGCGTCGCCTATGCCATCACCATCGGCATCAGCCTGATTCGTATTAGCAACCGCAGGACAGTTATCGTCATTGTTATTCACGCCATCAGCGTCTGGATCTTGAAGCACAACAATCGATAAGCTTGCTACTTTTAATGCGGTAATCGTATCTGTTGTCGCCGAAGGCGAGGTGTAAGCAACAGCAGCTGCTAGTGAGAAGTTTGAAGCCAACTCACTGCCCCAACCCACTGCATTTGTACCACCACCCACGTAAGTTTCGTCAATAACTGGCCATGAAGAGGGATCAGTTAAAGTACCTCGGCTACCAAAAGAGTAACCTTTAACAATGTACGAGTTGCCATTAACAACAAGGTTCATCCGCTCATTCGTTGCCATAAAGTCTGATGCTGGCGTTTGAAAACCAATGCCAGAAAACGGAATGGCATTACCCGCTGCATTCGTAAGACTAAAATGGAAGGTCTCATCTTGCGCAGTTTCTGGCACGAGGTTTAGCGACGTTGTTGAATCGTAAGCTAACGCTCTTACACTCATATCCCCATCGCCATCATTGATACCTAAACCTTGAGGCGCATTACTGGAAGTCACTCTTGCAAGTGGTGCAGTACCTATCGTCGGATAACTGGCCGAAGAACCACGCACTGTTAAGATGTAATCACCAGAAGGCGAAGTAAATGTGAACGAGTCTTGCCCAAAAATACTGCCGTTGTACTGCAAGCTAGGGTCGTAGGTCGGACCAAACTGAAAAGTAATGTTAGCTATACCGTCGCCATTGACATCATCGTCGCAAGGATCACCCAGACCATCTGCGTCAGTATCAGTCTGAACAGCACTTGCTACTGCTGGGCAAGTATCTACCCCATTATTAAAACCGTCACCATCAATATCCGGATCAACATCAATACTTAATGTTGTCACTCTATAGCTAGTAATCGTTGGCTCAGTGGCAGACGTTGGGGTAAACCCCTGGGCGGCTGTCAAAGAAAAATTAGATGATAACTCGCTACCCCAACCAGTTGCATTGGCACCACCGCCAACATTCGATTCATCAATTGTTGGAACAGTTGAAGAAGTTCCTTTAACGACATAAGTATTGCCATTAACCACAAGCGACGCACGCTCGTTACCATACATATAACTTGAAGTGGCTGTTTGAAACGCCACATTAGAAAAAGGTACTTGCGCACCGGCAGCGTTGGTTAATACAAAATTTAAACCCTCGCCTTCTGTAATATTTCTATCGGCAGGGTCTTCACCAAAAGGTGAAACACCAATACCCTGAATAATGGGATCACCCGAGCTATTAGTACCTAATGATTTAGTCAGACGAATATCACCGCCCGCAGAAGAGGTACCTGTTACAGTTAAGGTATAACTGATACCCGAACCAGAAGTCGCAGTGTAGGTTAAAGCGTTTTGTCCAAAAGCATTATCGGCTGCATCAGTTGGAGTAAAGCTAAAATTAACTGCTTCTGCGTTAACATAGGATGCTGCACTGATGGCCATAAGTAAGGCTGGCGCTTGGATATATTTAGAAAATCTCATTGTGTTCCCCTATATATTTCTTGTATATTTTTTTTGTATTTCTTTGCTAGTAATTTCTTCTTATTGTTTGATTACAGCACAGTAAACGGAGAATGGTATGTTCAAAGGCCGTAGAAAGGTGGCACGATGTATCAAGAATCATTTTTGATACACACTGATACAAAAATCAAAGCTGATATTTGCTAATTAAGCAATCAATAACTGTTTAGATTGCTAATTTTTAATCGATATAAAATTAAAAACCCCCTCCAAATCAGAGGGGGTTTTTTATCGTATTAAACCGCAGAACGATTGCGACTCATACCTACTAAACCAACCATTGCCGAAGCAAATAACCAAGCGGCTGCCGGAACTGGAACCGCTGTTGGCGCCAACTCTAACGTAACAGACTGAAGTCTATAGTTAGTAGTTTGGCCATTAACTGCAGCTGCGCCAGTTAAAGTGAAAAAGCTATCAACATCTGCGCCATCTGCGCCATCCGCACCCCAACCATGTTGAGAGCC
>JBELIP010000002.1:0-31974 GCA_042090785.1 Cellvibrionales bacterium
CATTATGGTTGTAACTTATGATAAGAGAAGAGATGAATACCCCTCTCATTCAACTACTCCCACTCAATCGTCGCTGGCGGCTTACTCGATACGTCATACGCTACACGCGACACATCTTCAATCTCATTAATAATACGGTTTGACACTTTCTCAAGTAACTCATAAGGCAAATGCGCCCAGCGAGCGGTCATAAAATCAATCGTCTCAACCGCACGCAATGCAATAACCCATTCGTAACGGCGTGCATCACCCACTACACCAACCGACTTAACCGGTACAAAAACTGCAAACGCCTGACTGGTTTTTTGATACCAACCTGAGTTATGCAATTCTTCAATAAAAATAGCATCGGCTTCGCGCAAAATATCAGCATACTCTTTTTTAACTTCGCCAAGAATGCGCACACCTAAACCAGGCCCTGGAAACGGATGACGATAAACCATATCGTGCGGCAGACCTAACTCAACACCAATTTTACGCACTTCATCTTTAAATAATTCACGCAGTGGCTCAACCAGTTTAAGCGCCATATCATCGGGTAAACCACCAACATTATGATGCGATTTTATAACATGCGCTTTACCGGTTTTTGATGCCGCTGACTCAATAACATCAGGGTAAATAGTCCCTTGGGCAAGAAACTGCACGTTATCAATCTTCTGCGATTCCTCATCAAATACTTCAATAAAAGTGTTACCAATAATTTTGCGCTTTTTCTCTGGGTCGCTTTCGCCAATTAAGCCACCTAAAAACTTGTCTTGCGCGTTAGCACGAATAACTTTAACGCCCATATTATTGGCGAACATTTCCATCACCATATCGCCTTCATTTTTGCGCAACAAACCGTTATCCACAAAAACACAGGTCAACTGATCACCAATGGCTTTATGCAGTAACGCAGCCACTACTGATGAATCAACACCGCCAGATAAACCAAGCAACACATGACTATTGCCAACCTGCTCTCGCACTCGAGCAATTTGATCATCAATAATGGCAGCTGGCGTCCACAATGGCTGACAAGCACAAATCTCTAACGCAAAATGTTTAAACATGCGTTCGCCTTGCAAGGTATGCGTTACCTCAGGGTGAAACTGAATGCCATAGAATTGTTTTTCTTCGTTCGCCATACCTGCAATTGGGCATGAAGGCGTAGAAGCCATTAACTCAAAACCTTCAGGCATAGCGACAACTTTATCGCCATGACTCATCCACACGTCAAGTAATGACTCGCCATCATTACCCACATGGTCTTTAATATCACGCAGCAGTGCGTTTTCTGATGCCACTTTAATTTGCGCATAACCAAATTCACGGACATCAGAGTTAGCCACCTTACCGCCTAACTGGCTAGCCATGGTTTGCATGCCGTAGCAAATACCTAAAATAGGCAAACCCATCTCAAATAAACCTTCGGGGGCGCGAGGCGCATTATCGCCATCGGTTACCGACTCTGGACCGCCAGAAAGAATAATACCGCGCGGATTAAACGCACGTATTTCTTCTTCGCTAATATCCCAAGCACGAATTTCGGAGAACACACCAATTTCACGAATACGTCGCGCAATTAATTGCGTGTACTGCGAACCGAAATCGAGAATAAGAATACTTTGGCTTTGAATATCTGAACTCATGATGACCTAACACTTATTAAGAAAATGAAAATTTAAATAAAAAACGGCGCAAACTGCGCCGCTATTTTTAACTGTTAGCTGTTAAAAAAAACTATTGAACAGGATAGTTCGGCGCTTCTTTAGTGATGCTAACATCGTGAACGTGGCTTTCACTCATGCCCGCCGCAGTCACTTTGACAAACTTAGGTACGGTGCGCATTTTTTCAATATCAACACAGCCGGTATAACCCATAGACGATTGCAGACCACCCACTAGCTGCGCAACAATACGATTAACCGGGCCTTTATAAGCAACACGACCTTCAATACCCTCAGGCACTAACTTCTCAGTACCCGCACTGGCATCTTGGAAATAGCGATCACTAGAACCCTGCTTCTGCGCCATTGCGCCAATAGATCCCATGCCACGGTAAGCTTTGTAAGTTCGACCTTGGTATAACTCAACTTCGCCTGGCGCTTCTTCGGTACCCGCGAGCAAGCTACCAATCATAATACAATGCGCACCGGCCACTATCGCTTTAGAAATATCGCCAGAAAAACGAATACCGCCATCGGCAATAACCGGCACCTTACCTTTTAACGCCTCAACCACTTCTGAAATAGCAGTAATTTGAGGAACACCCACACCAGTGACGATACGAGTAGTACAAATTGACCCAGGGCCAATACCGACTTTAACCGCATCTGCACCCGCTTTAACAAGTGCCAATGCTGCAGCACCCGTTGCGATATTGCCACCAACCACTTGCGTATCGGGATAATGCTTTTTAATCCAGCTAACGCGATCTAACACATTTTTTGAATGGCCATGCGCAGTATCAACAATAATAACGTCAACCCCTGCATCAATTAACGAACCAACACGCTCTTCAGTATCGCCACCAACACCAACAGCTGCACCCACACGCAATTGACCCGACTCATCTTTACAAGCATTAGGAAAGCGCTGTGCTAAATCTAAATCTTTTACCGTAATCATGCCGCAAAGCTGAAAGTCATCATTAACGACTAACACTTTTTCTATGCGGTTTTCATGCAACACCTGTTTAACTTGTTCAGGTGGCGTGCCCTCTTTAACGGTAACTAAACGATCTTTCGGTGTCATGATGGATGAAATTTTAGCGTCGAGATCGGCTTCATAGCGAACATCACGGCTAGTCACAATACCGACTAGGTTGCCATTTTCCATTACTGGAACACCAGAAATATTATGCTGTTGCTTAATGTTTAATAGCTCACTGACTAAAGCATTGGCCTCAATCGTAATGGGGTCACGAACCACACCGCTTTCAAATTTCTTTACCGCGCGTACTTCTCGCGTTTGCTCATCGACCGACATATTTTTATGCACAATACCTATGCCGCCAGCTTGTGCCAGTGCAATGGCTAATCGTGACTCGGTGACGGTATCCATGGCCGATGAAACCAATGGTATATTAAGATGAATTTTATTCGTCAATTTAGTCTGCATATTGACATCACGCGCAACTATTTCTGAATAATCGGGTAGTAATAGCACATCATCAAATGTCAGTGCTTCGTAAGCAATTCGTGGCATAAACCAGCGTCCTGTTAATAATTGCTGATCCGGTCGTTAATACCCGGCTCTCATTAAGCAATCATGTGTGTGATAGGTGCAGTAATTAATCGGCTGATACCGCCAAAGAACGATAGCCAGCCAGTATTACTGAGCCGAGCATTATAAAGCCGCAAAGCACTCCGGTAAATGGGAAAACTGGCATCAATGGCCTATGACGCATACAATTCCATCATGAGCTACCCACCTGCCGACATCGATCAAAACACCACCGCTAACAAGCCTATTTTGAGTGTATCCGACCTCAATCAGCAGGCGCGAAGCTGTCTCGAAAGTCAATTTAGTGGTGTTCAAGTCGAAGGAGAGATATCTGGCCTTCTAAAGCATCGCTCAGGACACTGGTATTTCACCTTAAAAGACGATGAAGGTGAACTGCGCGCAGCCATGTTTAGTTTTAAAAATAAAGCCGTCCGCTTTAACCCTGAAGATGGCCAGCAGGTCGTTCTAACCGGTAAGCTTAGCCTCTATGCACCGCGTGGTAGCTATCAATTTATTGCCGAGCGCATGGCTCCAGCGGGTATTGGTCAATTACAGCGCGAGTTCGAAATTCTTAAGCGCGACCTTGAAAAACAAGGCTTATTCGACCCTGCTCACAAACAAGCGCTACCCGACTTTCCACGCCAAGTCGCCATTATCACCTCACCACAGGGCGCGGCTATTCGAGATATCCAAACCACTTTTGCACGACGCTTTAGCGGCATTCAACTGATTGTTATTCCTGTTGCGGTACAAGGTGATGACGCAGCCCAAGCCATTGCCGATGCCATCGACACGGCTAACAATTGGTCGAAAGACAACCAACCCGATACTGGAGCAAGAACAAGCTCGGCAATCACCCCTAGCAATGTCAGACCTGACGCCATTGTTGTGGGCCGTGGTGGCGGTTCGATTGAAGATTTATGGGCATTTAACGAAGCGGTTGTAGCGCAGGCTATTTATCGCAGCAAGCTACCCGTTATAAGCGCCGTTGGGCACGAAACGGATACCACCATCGCCGATTTTGTCGCTGATGTTCGTGCAGCGACACCAACAGCCGCAGCAGAATTACTCAGCCCTGATCGTCAGGGGCTATTGCAGCGCGTCCAACACTTTGCTGCACGATTAAACAATCATATTAATTATGAAATTAATCATGCCAGAGTACAGCTTCAATCATTGGCTAAGCGGGTTAAGCATCCCAGTTATCAATTAACGCAACACGCTCAGCGGCTGGATCAGCTTGATAGTGATATGCAGCGCGCGCTGAGTTATCGTCTTGAGCGCAGTCGAGAGCAAATTCAGCAATTGCAGCAGCGTCTTTATTTAGCGGCGCCTGATAAATTAATTACGCACTGGCATAAACAAACCTTGCAGCTTGAGGAGAGAATGGTGCGCAGTATGCGAAGCCAGTTGAATGATCGTCAGCAGCATTGGCGGCATGTGGTGGAGACTTTGAATGTTGTTAGCCCACTGGCGACACTAAAGCGCGGCTATGCCATTGTGGAGAATGATAAGGGGAATATTGTGCGTTCGCAGCAGGATGTTAATGTGGGTGATGCTATTACTGCTCGGCTTGGTGATGGTGGTATTGTTTGTACGGTTGATGCTAAAAAGGCTTGATTTTAGGTGTTTTAAGAAACCTTGCCTGGGGTTGTGTTCACAGTCAAAGTCAAAACCGTCGGACCACCCCCGACGGTTTTGAGTGTGATCTCTTGACCTTGACCTTTCAACCCAAACAAAAAAAAGCCCCGCAACTGCAGGGCTTCCATAACTCACAAACCAACCATCAATCCAAAGAACAATCCAGCCACTAATAATTAGCCGGCAAACGACGATGAATCACAATATGACGATTCTCAAAACTAATATAACCACCAATCGTCAAATCCTTAAGAATTCTTGCCACCATTTCGCGCGAAGCACCCACACGATCAGCAATATCCTGTTGAGTTAACTTCTCCTCAACATAAAACTCGTCATTACGCTCGGTAGCTAAACTATTAAGCACTTTAGTCACCCGACCATAAACATCTTGCAAGGCCAAACTCTTCACTTTCTCAGTCAATGCACGAACACGACGAGTAATATTACGAATTAACGTCTTAGCAATATTCGGGTGCAAATCCAACACCTGATTAAAGTCCTGTTTGTAGATAATGCAGAAATCGGCTTTTTCCATGGTGCGGACCGAAGCTGAACGTCGATCGTCATCTAAAAGCGCCAATTCACCAAAATAATCACCGCCACCGAGCGTATTCATAATGAATTCTTTGCCGTTCTTATCACTGCAGTAAACTTTAACCTTACCCGACTCAATGACGTATAAAGAATCAGCAACGTCGTTCTCATTGATAATCACTGTGTTTTTAGGATAGCTTCTGCGAATACTGGATTCTTCTAAAGCGGCCAACTCCGCATCGGACAGGCCAGAAAAAATTTCAACGCTTTTCAACACACTCACTATGGTTATCTCCGCAAGATTTTAACAATCAGTTTTTTGACGACAAATTTCTATTCTATTTATATCTTTTGCTCTGTCATATATCTAGTTTTTTGGCCCATATCTCAGTATCTTTAAGTCAGATATCGATAAAGAGAAGGTAAAACCCTCTAAGCCAAATTTTGACATGCAATTCTCGACGATTTCGCCCTGTCTTTTCAAGGCAATACCGAGAAAACGGAGCAAATATAGCACTTTAATTTCATCCCTCAAAATAAACTCTCACTTTTATTCAAGAAAGGCAGTAATTTATCCAAAATCGTCACCCTTTGATCAAAATTTCCTTGCTGAATGGCTATTTAATAGCTTTTGAAACCATTCGCTATAACGCTATACTAACGCCCTTTCACCTAATAGCTTTAACAATACTAACTATAGGTGCCACAATAACTGCTCTTAAATAAAGCCAATATCTATGATTGGCCAATATACCACTGGAATACGCGTACATGAGTAATGTTGTGCCCACACGCGAACTGGTTCGTTTACAAGGCCTTCAAGTTAAGGTCGGTCAGTTATTGGTTAAAAATAAGTTAAGTGAAATGCTAAAAGACGATTTAAACCGTCTTTACGATGCTCTTGAGCTCAGTGTTGCTAAATTAGACGATCTCAACTTACAGGGCATTCCTCTCGATAGTATCGATAGCGTAGAAATTCGCCACGATATCCGTAATGCCATTGGCATTACCAAAGGCTACGCCGAACTCATAAAAGATACCGCCGAAGAACCTAGCGCAACACTGAGTAACCTGCTCGACAAAATCATGCTTTGGTCAGCTAAGACCATCTCTACCTTAGAGCGAACGCGACGCAAGCAAACCGATAGCAACCTGTTCGCAATGACCGCGCTCAAACCACAGCATTCAGATCATCGTGGCCATATTCTTATTCTCGACGATGAACCCGCTAATCGCGAACTCTTATCTCGGCATATTCAGCAACTGGGCTTAGAAACCTTTGCCTGCGCTACTGCCGACGAAGCCTATGATGTATTGCGCAACAATGATATCGATCTCATCCTACTCGACCTTATTATGCCTGGCGTTAGCGGCCATGAAGTGCTCGCCGATCTAAAGGCTTCACAACTGTGGCGCGCCATACCCGTTATTATTATCTCCGGCCTCAGCGATCAAGAAGAAGTCATTAAATGTATTCAAGCTGGCGCCGATGATTATTTGCAAAAACCATTCAATAAAGTATTACTGCAAGCACGCTTGCATGCGGGGCTTAATCGCAAACGCTGGGTCGATAAAGAGCGCGACCTGAGTAACGAACTCGAAAAGAGTCATCGGTTTATTAAGAATACTTTTGGTCGTTATCTATCAACAGAAATTGTCTCTAAGCTACTCGACAAACCAGACGGCTTAGATATGGGCGGCCAATTGCAAACCGTGAGTATATTAATGGCTGATATCCGCGGCTTCACAACAATTAGTGAATCATTGCCGCCACAAAAAGTGGTCAAAGTGCTCAACAACTACCTTGGCACCATGGCCGATATCATTATGACCCACGATGGCACTGTAGATGAGTTTATTGGCGACGCCATACTCGCCCTATTCGGCGCACCAGTCGCTAAAGCCGATGATAGTGACAGAGCCATTGCCTGCGCACTCGCCATGCAAGCCGAAATGGATGCTATTAACGAAAGAAATATCGCCGAAGGGCTGCCGAGTATTAAAATTGGTATAGGCATCAATACTGGCGAAGTTGTCGCCGGTAACATCGGCTCAATTAAACGTGCAAAATACGGCGTGGTTGGTCATGCAGTTAATGTTACCTCAAGAGTAGAAGACCAAACACAACCCGGCGAAATACTCGTAGCACAGTCAACACTCGACCATTGCAATCTCAGCCTTAAAACCGGCAGAGCGCTTAGGCTGCAACCCAAAGGAGTTAAAGAAACCATAAGTGTTACCGCTATCAACGGCATAAATAGCAATGATGATGTCGTATCGAATAGCAGCGCATCTAACGATGACAAGTCTAACGAAAACAATAAGGCGAACTTATGACTCGCATCCTTTTAGTTGAAGACAACGAAATGAATCGCGATATGTTAACGCGACGTTTAGAGCGAAAAGGTTTTACTATTGAAGCCGCTGGTGATGGCGAAGAAGCCCTCAAGAAAATAGCTGCATCACAACCCGACCTCGTTTTAATGGATATGAATTTACCCATATTAAACGGCTGGGCAACTTGTCGTGAATTGCGCGCCAACCCTGCGACACAGACGCTACCTATTATTGCACTCACAGCGCACGCCATGGCCGAAGATGAACAAAAAGCACGAGCAGCTGGCTGTGATGACTACACAACCAAACCGATTGATTTTCCTTTGCTGCTCGCCAAAATTGATAAACTACTGTCCTCTTAACGACTAATAAACGGATACACATTTTGTGATTTCCCTACCACGACTAACACTGCGTCTTCGACTCTCTATATCAATCATTGCGATTGTGGCGTTATTTACGCTCACCAACCTCACCTACCAACTGAGTAGTGAAAATCGTAATTTAAGACTCGATAATTTACAAAATGCAGTGGCCAGCCAGCTTGCCACCGTTACTATTAGGCAGCTATTAGAAAACCAACAAAAAGAAATACTCGTACTCGATGCATTAAAAGACGGCGGCAAAGAACAACTTAGCGAAGAAGAAATAGAAAATGGCCTCTCCGACTTAATTAGTTTGCAAGCTGAAATTCGTCGCCTAAAACCGTATGTCTATGCCGACACTGTCGATAGCTACAACACACTGCTCTCAGGATACGATGCACTACATAATGGCTGGTATAGCTTTTATGTTGGCTATAACAACAATCAAACACCTTCAATTATTAAAATTGAGCGCGAATTTGCTAATACCATGCAGTTACTCAGCGAGTTTGAATCACTCGAAATTTTAGCCGCTGAGCAGCAAACACTCGATCTACAAAAAACGGTACGCTTTACCGATCGTATAACACTTGCCATATATTTATTTACTATTGCGCTAACTGTTAGCCTTGGCTACTTATTAATTCGCTATACCAACCGATCGTTAAACGAACTCAATCTAGGTACCGTCCGCATTGGTGGTGGTGATCTTAAATACCATATTCCGGTTAATAATGATGATGAGATCGGCGACCTGACCATTGCCTTTAATGAAATGTCAGACAAATTAAGTAACGCCATGGCGCAGGTTCAGCAATCCAAAGAAAAAGCCGACCAAGCCAACCGATCAAAGACTAATTTCTTGGCCAATATGAGCCATGAACTTCGTACACCGCTCAATGCCATTATTGGCTACAGTGAAATGATTATTGAAGATTACCGCGAAGAAAAATCTCTCGACGAAGAGCAAGTCGTTGAGGATTTAGCACGCATTCTCAGTTCTGGTCGCCACTTACTTCAGCTAATAAACGATGTCTTGGATTTAGCTAAAATTGAATCCGGTAACATGACCGTATTTAATGAAACATTTGATAGCGTTGATATTATTGAAGAGCTCATAAACACCATGGCGCCTATTGCCAAAAAAGGCGACAACTTATTAGTGTTAGAGAAATCGCAAGATATTCCCAACCTCTATAACGATGCTGTTAAATTTCGCCAACTGTTTTTAAATTTGTTAAGTAACGCTTGTAAGTTTACGCATAGTGGCAAGATCACTATCCTTGTCACCTATAACGAAAAAACACGCCATGCTGTTTACCATGTCAGTGATACCGGCATAGGTATGACGCCGTCACAACTCACGCGCGTATTTGAAGCCTTTGTACAAGCCGATTCCAGCACCTCAAAAAAATACGGTGGCACTGGGCTAGGTTTAGCTATCTGCAAGCAATTTGTTGAATTAATGGATGGCTCAATGGATGTGACTAGCGCAGAAGGCGAAGGCACCACCTTTACTATACTGCTACCCACTCGCAAGCCTATACAAAAAAACACTGACGCCATTCCCGCCGAAAACCAACAAGAATTAGGCCTAGACCTTAATTCAGCAATGGACAATGAAAGCCCTAGCATTGCAGAAGAAGACGCGTTAGGTCGAGTACTGGTTATTGATGACGACCCCGAGTCTCGTCAACTATTGCTCCGTCATTTAGAAAAAGAAAATTATATTGGCTTAGAAGCCGAGGATGCTAAACAAGGCATTGCCATCGCTAACGAAAAACAACCTGATTTAATTTTACTTGATTTAATGATGCCGAATATTGATGGCTGGACAGCATTATCCGTCTTAAAAGAGTCACCGAACACACGCCATATTCCAGTTATATTGCAATCGATGCTCGATGAAAAAAATCTCGGCTTGGATTTGGGCGCAGCAGAGTTCTTACCCAAACCTGTCGACCGCCAGCGTATGGCAACAATACTTCGCCATCTAAATCCACAAGATCGTCGTGGCTCGGCATTATTAATTGCTCCAGAAACAGAATCTCGACAGTTATTACTTGAAGAGCTCGCCGACGAAGCGTGGCAGTGCATGGTGGCAACATCAATGGCACAGGTCATTGAGCGTGTGCAACAAAAATCGCCTGATATTATCTTTATCGGTTTAGGCATGCCCTATGACAGCGTAGTAGAAATTCTTGCCATGCTGAGTGGTAACAATGACGAGTTAATTGATAGTGAAAACAATGAAGATCAACTGGCCACACTCTCAGCGCCAATAACAGCACCGATTTATGTTGTTAGCGAAACGCCGTTAGGCAGTAGTCAATCACGTCGCCTAGACCTACCCGCCGACCAAATTCTTCTATTCAACAAAGACGACAAAAGCAGCTTAGGAAAAATATTGAACCTAAAATAAAAAGTGAACCTAAAATAAAAAAATAGAGCGCAAAAAGCACTCGCGAATCACTTTATAACTCACGAGTGCTAATATCGTTGCAGAATCAAAAAACTATAAGTACTGTTCAATCACTTGCTGCAATTGCGCAGCAGAAGGGCGCTGACGATAATTTTCGCCCGCATAAAACCAAACAACATTCCCCACTGCATTAATCAATACTACCGTAGGATGCGGTATAGACTCATCACGCTGCACACCATAGGCATTAGCAATTGCTAAGTCTTCATCCGTCACAAACACATAAGGCTGATCGAATTTTTCAGCCAACTCCTGAGAATCGACCGTAGGGTCAGGGCTAATTGCTAACAACTGAACCCCCTGCTCTTTAAGGGTTGGAAATAAACTCTGAATATCATCTAAATGGCTCACACAAAAGGGACACCATTTGCCACGATAAAAAACCAACAATACCGGCTGGCTTGGCTGAAAAGCCGATAGGCTAACCGTATTACCTTCGGCATCAACACTAGTAAAATCCGGCGCAGGCTCACCCACTTGTAAATTAATTGTCACATCACCATACGTCATAGAGCCATTAATTGCCTCATCAGGCACAGCCTTATTATGACATCCAAACAACGCCAACATTAAAAAGCCAGCACCTACAATAACTGTGAGACGGCGTAAAAAACACCTACTGAATAAATTATTAAGCATTACTTTTCCTCTTAATCTTCGAAGGTTTAATCTTGAATATTAGTCTATTGAACTTAAATAAATTGACCCTCAGCAATCAACAAAAGTTTCTGCTGCTTGGATAATTTCTTAATAGCACTTTCAGCAATACTGGCTGCCGACCGATTATCCATTTGCTGTTGAAAAACTAATTTTAAGGGCCCCTTACCGCGCAGTGCTTTAGCCCCTTTTACACCACCTTCACTATGCTCGGCAAAACGCCGCTCAACATTAGTGGTAATGCCCGTATAAACCCGGCCATCGGCACACTCAATCATATATAAAAACCACTGCGAAGCCATTTTACAATAACCGCCACTGTTGCTTATCGCCCTCACCTTCACCGACAGCACGCAACTCTTGCTCTAGCTTAATAAGATGGGCTAATAGCGATAATTGCGCGAAGGGATAAAGCGATGAATCGACATCATCATACACCTGAGTGACCAGCACCGATAAAGCAATAGACGGATGCTCGGTAAGCTTTTCAATGACTTTAGCCTCCCTGCCCAACCGATGCTTAATAAGCCAACGCAGCGTTTCTAACGGCTTTGCCATTAACTCGCCATGCGCCGGCGCAATGCTTAATATTGGATAGGTTACTAATAACTGCAGCGATTCAATATAGGCTTTCATATTGCCACTAGGAGGCACAATAACAACGGTAGACCCATTCATAATATGGTCACCGGCTAACAAAATACCTTCTTCTTCTAACAAAAAACATAAATGATTACTAACATGGCCTGGCGTATGAATAGCACGCAAATGAAAATCATCAGCAGCAATGACATCATCATGCTGCATAGCCCAAGTCGGCTGAAAGGTGCTATCTTGAAATGGATCATTGGCTGGCGGCATACCAAGCACTTGCGCTCCGGTTGCCTCAGCGATAGGGGCTACCGCAGGCGAATGATCAAGGTGAGTATGGGTGGCGACCACCCACTTGATACGATCACCGACACTATCGAGTATCGCATTAATATGCGATGCCTCAATAGGACCCGGATCGACAATGGCAATATCTTTGTTACCTAAGATATAAGTGTTGGTCCCCTCGCCCGTTGTTAAGCCAGGGTTTGGAGCGGTTATACGACGCAGGCGATCACTTAAACGAATAATTTTTCCATGCGCTAAACTCGACATAAAAACGATTAAAGTGCGTTAAGAGCTATTAAAGGCAATTAGCAATTTTTACATCTGGATCGACATCAGCTTCATAATCAACACCTTCAACCTCAAAACCAAACAAGTTCATAAACTCAGTTTGGTAACCAGCAAAGTCGGATATTGTCATTAAGTTTTCTGAAGTCACCTGTGCCCACATAGCTTCAACTTCTTCTTGAACATGCGGTGCCAACTCTTTTCGGTCAGCACGTAAACGGCCTTCGTCATCGACATAAGGCTCTGCACCATAAAGGCTGTCTTTTAATAAACCATACACCTGCTCAATACAGCCTTCATGGGTTCCTTCGGCCTTCATCACTTTAAATAACAAAGCTAAATACAGCGGCATTACCGGAATGGCTGAACTGGCTTGTGTAACAACCGCCTTTAGTACGGAGACTCTTGCATCACCATTGAGTGCCGACAAACGCTGGCGTATATTTTTAACTCGCAAATCCAAATCTTGTTTAGCGCGACCAATCGTGCCATGCCAATAAATATCCCAGGTGACTTTTTCGCCCACATAAGTATAGGCCGTTGTTTTCGCGCCTTCAGCTAACACACCAGCATCCGCTAATGCATCAATCCACATTTCCCAATCTTCGCCACCCATTACAGTAACCGTGTTGGCAATTTCTTCTTCAGACGCCGCATCAACGGTCACTTCTTCAATAATCTTTTTATCGGTATTCACGCAACGTTGAGTCACACTTTTACCAATGGGCTTAAGGGTTGAGCTAAACACCTCACCCGATTTAGGGTGCTGGCGGCGTGGCGATGCCAAGCTATAAACAACAAGATCAACTTGGCCTAAATCTTCTTTAATCGTCTCAATGGTCTGCTGTTTAATTTCATCGGAAAAAGCATCGCCATTAATGCTTTTAGCGTAAAGACCTTCTGCTTCAGCATAGCGATGAAAAGCCGCCGAGTTATACCATCCGGCGGTACCGGGCTTTCTCTCGGTGCCGGGCTTTTCAAAGAAAATACCTAAAGTACTTGCACCAGCACCAAAAGCCGCACTAATACGTGACGAAAGGCCGTAACCTGTGGAGGCACCAATCACCAAAACGCGCTTGGGCAAGCCATCAATATTACCCGCGTCTTTCACATAATCAATTTGACGCTTCACATTGGCATCGCAGCCAGTAGGATGCGTTGTAACACACATAAAACCACGTACACGGGGCTTAATAATCATAGATAAACCTTATTCACTATTCCAAGCACTTAAAGGGGTGCAGCCTTTAAAGAAAGCAGCAACCATTGATAATGGCGATTATTGTCGAAAATACAGTCGAGCAAATAAACGGTGAGGTATTATAATGCCCTGCGACAACGAAAACAGCCAAATATTGAGGATTCACTTGTCTAATATAAAGATCAATACGAATATCGACGCCAATAATGCACCGTTTAGCCAGAGTCCACTGCGCTTTGCTACTCCTGCCGAATGGGTTAACACTGTTATGGCCGATTTTGATACCTTTTTACAAGATCATGCCGCTGCTGAAAAAAAGGCTTCTAGCATGGCCATGTCAATGATCTCTCACTACCCTAACCGTATTGCATTAGTTGAAGCGATGGCCGAACTCGCCATAGAAGAGCTAAACCATTTTCGTGAAGTCGTGAAATGGCTACACCGTCGTGACATACAACTCACGGCTGATAATAAAGATCACTACGTTATTGCTATGCGCAAGCATATGAGCAACGGTAGCGACGTATACTTACTCGACCGTTTATTGATTGGCGGCATTATTGAAGCGCGAGGCTGTGAACGTTTTGGCATGATTGCCAAAGCACTACCCTCAGGTGATTTACAAAATTTTTATCACGCCATTACCGAATCAGAAGCCAAGCACTATCAATTATTTATCGATTTAGCGCACCAATATTTTGACGCCGACATCGTCAATAATCGCTTAGACACATTGTTAGATGCCGAAGCAAAAATTACAGCCGACTTATTGATTAGCGCTGCGCTGCATTAAACACCTTGCAGAAATTCAGACACACTACTGGCATGACTCATAAAAATATCGATCACTACTTAAAACAATATGCCGAGCCCGAATCCCAGCAGCTAGAAGGCTTAACCGCGCAATATCGACACTGCATCTGCATACCTGCTTTTAATGAGTCGCCGCTATTTCTTAATCATCTTATTCACTTTATTAATACACAAGCAAACACACTTGCTATTGTCGTACTCAACCGCCCCGACAATATTGAAGACAATAGCGCCAGCGACAACCACAACTGCAAACAACAACTGACACATAAACTCAGCATTAACTGGCGCAATAACAATATCCAATTGCATAAAGCACAGAATAAAAGTGCTATTTTATTAGTCGACCGCTTTGATACTGGCGCCGCTATTGCCGCTAAGCAAGGGGTTGGTATGGCAAGAAAAATTGCCGCCGATATAGCGCTGCAATTAATTAACCAACAACTCATCAGTGAGCCTTGGATATATTCCACTGATGCTGACGTGCTTTTACCTGACAATTATTTTGACCGTAGCCAATCGGCTAATCATAAAGCTCAAACGGCGCCTAAAAACATTGCCGCCTATATTCTCGCTTACCAACATATAGCTACCGGCAACAAAGCCATAGACAACGCTACCCGCCTCTATGAGCACCGACTTAACGCCTATGTAGATGGATTATGTTTAGCGAACTCACCTTATGCATTTCAAACACTGGGCAGCACGCTATGTGTTCACGCAAAACACTATGCTATGGTCCGCGGCTTCCCTAAACGTGCAGCCGGCGAAGACTTTTACCTACTTAATAAACTCCGTAAAACAGGCATTGTTGTATCGCTGACAACACCTACAATTCAAATAGAATCACGCATTTCACATCGCACGCCCTTTGGCACAGGCACATCGGTCGATAGTATTTTGGCTCACAGTGACCCTAAACAAGCAGCTATCTTTTATCATCCGCAGCTATTTATTTTATTGCGACAAACACTCACTTGCTTAGAGCAATTAAGTAGCCGTTTATTTATTAATAATGAATTTAATAAACAGAAAAACAATGACTGGCAGCAAGCCATTAAAAATTTTACTGAGTGGTGCATAGTAGAACAAGAAGAAATAATAAGTGCACTAACGGCTATTGATTTTAATAGCGGGTGGACGCATAGCCTGAAGAATAGTCGTGACGCAGCTCAATTTAAACGCCAATTGGAAGCTTGGTTTGACGGCTTTAAAACACTTAAATATCTGCACGCATTACGCGATAACGCAACATCAAAGCAGCTCCACAATGTTTCAGACCAGCGCTACCTTGAATTACTGGCAGAGACAGCAGTGACCAACCCTACATTTTAAAATCCAAGGATTCTAATTCAGCATAATCTCCTTCACGACGCTCTTGAGAGGCGCTCATTCCTTCGGCCAAATCCGCCATACGAAACATTCCGCCTTGCCACGTTGCGGTATATTTTAGGCCTTCATCAACGCCATGATTCCTACCATACGTTAGCATCTCTTTAGTACCAGCAACAATAACTGGTGAATTTGCAGCTATAGACTTTGCCACTTCCATCACTGCGGCTAATAAACTTTCTTGGTCAGGAAAAACTGCATTAACAAAACCCGCACTTAATGCCTCGTCAGCCATCATCTTTCTACTGCTATACACTAACTCACGCGCTAAGCCCTCTGGCATTAATTTTGGCAAGCGCTGTAATGTGCCTAAATCAGCAAGCACACCTAACTTTGTTTCTTTCACCACAAAAAAACTGTCGGCAGTACAATAGCGACAATCTGTCGTTGCAATCATATCTATACCACCACCAATACAGCCACCTTGCACGGCGCTTAGCACTGGCATTCTGCATTGCTCTAAGACATTAAAGATATCTTGAAGCTTAATGACCAAGCGCCTTAAAGCCTCTGCACAACGAGCGGGTTCTAATTCAAAACGGCGACCAAAATGGGCAAAAACGTCTAAATCCATACCAGCAGTAAAATGTTTGCCGGTAGAAGAAAGTACAATAACCCGCGCAGCTGAAGCATGATCAATGGCCTTAACAATACGAGGCAGTTCATCCCAAAAATCAGAATTCATACTATTTAATTGCTCAGGTCTACATAATTGCAAATGCGCAATATTATTTTCAATACTCACCTTAAACGCTTTAAGATTTTTTAACTCAGGAAGTGTCATTTTATAGCCCTTGTTATAGCCCTTATTATCACTCGTGTTATTGACTTTGCCTTTGTAATTGCACTTATCGTTATGTGTGGCATAAACTTATTAAAGCTGCTTATAAACTAATAGTTTGCAGTATAAGCTAAAAAAAAATATATTTTGCAATTCTACTCTAAACGCAAATAGTTTAGGCGCTTATGATAATTAAGATCAAGTAAGAACCGCTAAGCATGACCAAAAACTAAAGCAATTAATTTTTTATCGTATTAGACTGGCCTTATATAAACTAGAGTAACCCGTTAGGTAATGTCATATGAATAATAAAGATACTAAAAACAATCAGGCTACCGAAAACATCACTAACAATACGGTCATGAATGCCGATGATAGCCTGGTGTTGCCAATGCAATTTGAGTCGGTAGAAGACGAGCGACTGCATAGAAAACAGCGACTTACAGCGGCTCTTCGCTTATTTGGCAAGTTTGGTTTTGACGAAGGTGTGGCCGGCCATATCACGGTCCGCGACCCTGAACACCCCGATTGCTTTTGGGTTAACCCAATGGGAGTTTCTTTTAAGCAGGTCTGTCTATCACAACTCTTGTTAGTTGATCATAAAGGCAACGTAATCGAGGGTAATGGATTATTAAACGGCGCCGCTTTTACTATTCATAGTCACATTCATAGCGCCAGACCCGATGTTATTGCAGCAGCCCACTGTCATTCTGTCTATGGCAAAAGCTGGTCTTCGCTGGGTAAACATTTAGACCCCATCTCTCAAGATGCTTGTGCGTTTTATAACGATCACGCATTGTTCGAAGACTTCTCTGGTGTGGTATTAGACATGTCCGAAGGCAATGCAATTGCTACGGCTCTTGGCGACAACAAAGCCTGCATACTACAAAACCACGGCTTAATGACGGTTGGAAGCAGTATAGAAGCCGCTGCATGGTGGTACTTCACCATGGAGCGCTCATGCCAAGCACAATTATTGGCCGAAGCAGCAGGTACACCAAAAATCATTCCCAATGCAATAGCTCAAACAACTTACGATACCGTCGGTTCAGAATTGGCGGGCTGGTTTAGCTTTCAGCCTTTGTATAATACGATTATCGCCGAACAGCCTGATATGTTTAACTAGCTTAGAAAAATGACAAGCACTAATAAACGCTCAATAAAAAAGGCCGCAGGAATATCCAGCGGCCTTTTTTAAAATAAGTTTATCAACAAAAACTTATAAACGTAGGCTCAATTCCAAATTCAGACCCGTAATATCGACATTATCTTGATCCGAAATATAATAAGTTGCTTTACCTTTAACATCAGGTCTGAAAAACCATTCTGCAAACGCAAAAACGGTATCATCATCAATATCAGCTAATGCAATATCAAAACCAGCACCTAAACCAAGGTGACGGTTTGGATATAAAGTGGCTGCCACAGCAAAACCAAACTGCTCATCATCAACTAACTTATCCGCTATAGAAATACTGCCATCAATAGCAAAGTCCACATCACCGGTGCCAACATGAGAAATCGCTAATGTATAAGCTTCTTCAACAAGATCACTATTAAGCTTATTCTCATCTCGCTCATACATCACTAACACTTCTGTCGTTTCGCCAACATATTTACCAACACTAACGGTAACTTGATCTGAACTAGAATCATCAGTATCTATGTCACTAAAGGTATAAGCTAAACCAAACGTTAAACCCGTCTCTTTATCGTGCCAATCTATACCCGCAGTAGCTATATCAGCATCCTGATCATCTAACTCTGAATAGCCTAAAAAATAACTGGAAGCTCGACTAACAAAAGCTGCTGTTGCTAACGGACCAACAGAGGTATCGACTTCAGATAAATACACTTGCTGAGTAACGCCATATATTTGTACATTAGCAGATTGGCCATCTACATCACCCGTTAAATAGTTGCCCGTTAATTCAGAGCTGTAATTTTCTGCACTGCTTACTTGAGCAAGCCCAAACAGTAAAGCTGTTGCAAGACCTTGGTAAATTTTCTTATTCATTATCGTTCTCTCCTATAAAATATTAAAAAGCCCGCCGCTAAACACGATACTAGGCGTTTATGATTATTTTTTTACTCAATAAATAAAATTGAAAAACTAAATTTTATAATTGTTATTTAAATGTCGAATACTTATAAAGTTTCAATACCTAATTGTAAATCTGCCAATAAATCGTCTAGCGATTCAAGCCCAACGGCCACACGAATTAAGTTATCAGTAATACCTGCCGCTGCTCGCGCTTTTGGTGATAAACGACTATGCGTTGTCGTCGCTGGATGAACAATAGTTGATTTCGCATCACCCAAATTAGCGGTTAACGAAATAATTTGTGTTGCTTCAATAAAACGCCACGCAGCGGCTTGGTCACCTTTAACTCTAAACGATAAAACACCACCAAAATGGCTTTGCTGAGTTTTCGCTAATTCATGACCTGCATGTGATTCTAAACCGGCGTAAAACACGCCTTCTATCGCATCTTGTGACTCTAACCAATGAGCAATCGCTAAGGCACTTTCAGAATGTGCCTTCATGCGTAAGTGCAAGGTTTCTAAACCCTTTAAGAAAACCCAAGCATTAAACGGACTCATGCTTGGCCCACCTGCACGCACTAAATTACGCACCGGTTCAATATGCTCGGCACTACCTACAACTGCGCCGCCCAAACATCTACCCTGCCCATCAATATATTTAGTTGCCGAATGAATAACAAGATCAGCACCCAGTGCCAGCGGTAACTGTAAAGCGGGCGAACAAAAACAATTATCAACAGCAAATAAAATGGCATTATCGTGCGCTAACGCTGATAAAGCACGAATATCACCCACTTCACTCAATGGGTTCGATGGCGTCTCAATAAAAAATAATTTAGTGTTTGGCTGAATAGCATCACGCCAACCATTAAGGTCGGTTAATTTCACATAACTAATTTCAATGCCAAACTTAGCAAAAAAGTTATCTAGTAATACCACCGTAGAACCAAACACGTCGCTAGAACAAATAATATGATCACCGGTACTTAAATGCGCCAGACACATACTCATAATAGCGCCCATGCCCGATGAAGTAGCAACACAATCTTCAGCCTCTTCCATCGCCGCTAAGCGCAGTTCAAAATTTCTAACCGTTGGGTTGGTATAACGCGAATAAACACTGCCGTGGCTATCGCCAGAAAAACGCGCAGCTGCATCGGCACAATCTTTAAAAACATAGCTTGACGTTAAAAACAGTGCTTCAGAATGCTCATCTTCGGCAGTGCGTGACTGCCCTGCTCGCACAGCCAGAGTCTGACTCTGAGCGTCGCGCAAGGCATTCGCTAATGCATTTTTTTTGTCATCGGTGTTTGACATAATAAAAACTTCTATCATTTTACAATAATAATGTTTTGTACTGAACTTACTCAGTTTAAAATTATTTTACTCAGCTTCACTTCTCTCAATTTCACTCAACTTCAATCAACTTCAATCAACTTCAATCAAGAACAGCCATCGCTGATTAGGTTGCATCGTTATACAAATCTACCACTGCTGATTCATGCTTAACGGGATGCTGGTTTTGCTCTTCTTTCACTTTTGAAGCGTCATTTCGGCGCTCATGTAATTCATCAAGATATTGATTATCAATATCACCTGTTACGTACTCACCATTAAATACCGAACAATCAAATTGTTTAATGTCTGGATTACCTTCACGCGCACAATCTACAAGATCATCAATCTCTTGATAAACTAACCAGTCGGCGCCAATTTTTTCACGGACCTCGTCAACAGTACGACCATGGGCAATTAACTCATTAGCCGATGGCATATCAATGCCGTAGACGTTGGGATAACGAACCGGTGGCGCAGCTGAAGCGATATAAACTTTTTTAGCGCCCGCATCTCTAGCCATTTGAATAATTTCACAGCTCGTGGTGCCGCGCACAATAGAATCGTCAACTAACATGACATTCTTGTCTTTAAACTCTAACTCAATAGCATTCAGTTTTTGTCTAACAGATTTTTTTCTAACGCTTTGGCCCGGCATAATAAACGTCCGGCCAATATAACGGTTTTTAATAAGCCCTTCGCGAAATTTAACATCAAGACGATGTGCTAATACTTGCGCAGAAACGCGGCTAGTGTCAGGAATAGGAATAACTACGTCAATGTCGTGTTCGGGTCGCAGCTCAATAATTTTATCCGCGAGTTTTTCACCCATACGCAAACGACATTTATAGACTGAAATATCATCGATGATAGAGTCGGGTCTAGAAAAATAAACATGCTCAAAAATACACGGTGTGTACTCAGCGGTTCTTTCGCTTTGGTAAATCGACAGTTCACCCAATGCATTAATAAAAACAGCTTGCCCTGGTTTCACATCATCAACGCGTTCAAAACCTAACGCACTTAAGGCGACGCTTTCAGAGGCAATCATATATTCTGCACCACGCTTAGTTTCGCGCTTACCGTAAACCAATGGGCGAATACCATGCGGGTCTCGAAAACCAACCACACCGTAATTCGCAATCATTGCGACAACAGCATAGCCACCCGAACAACGACGATGCACAGCTTCAACCGCAGCAAACACATCTTCATGAGTTGGGCGCAACTTACCTATTTTTTGCATTTCGTGCGCAAACACATTCAGCATGACTTCTGAATCTGAATCGGTATTAACGTGACGCAAATCAGACTGAAACACTTCGCGCATTAAGTCTTGCGCATTGGTTAAGTTACCGTTGTGTGCCAATGCAATACCGTAAGGCGTATTCACATAAAAAGGCTGCGCTAACGCTGCGCTAGTGCCACCAGCAGTAGGATAGCGACAATGGCCAATGCCAATGTTGCCTGCCAACCTATCCATGTGGTGCTGACGAAACACATCGCTCACCAGACCATTGCCTTTGCGTTGGTTAAAGCGTCCATTGCCAAACGTCATCATACCCGCAGCATCCTGGCCACGATGTTGTAAAACGGTAAGCGCATCGTAAATCAATTGATTTACGTTGGACTTAGCCACCATGCCAACAACTCCACACACGGGCAAACCCTCTTTTTTCAAATAAATAAATTAATAATTAACGAACTAATAACCAACAGTTTGAATCTATAGACCAATTACGTCATGCCGCCATTGAGACACATCACTAAAGGCCTGCAAGGCCCAATCTTCTAGCATTAAAAATTGCGGTATAAGCATTGATTCACGCCACCACAATTCTTCATTAACTGCGACTAACGGCGGCACAATAATCAAGCATGCTAATATAACAATGGCGCCACGAAAAACACCAAACACCATGCCTAACAATCTATCTGTGCCGCTTAAACCGGTGACTTTTAATAGCGAGGCTAATATACGATTAATTAAACCGCCCACAATTAAAGTACCAATAAATAATAAAATAAAGGCCAGTATTAATCGTAAAGAATCGTTTTCAACACTTGCGGCTAACAAAGTGGATAGCTGTGGGCTAAAGGTAATACCAATACCAAATGCCGCTACCCAAACCACCAGTGAAATAGCCTCTTTCACAAAACCACGCCATAAACTTAACAAACCAGATGCGGCAAGGATGGCGACAATAATCCAGTCGGCGCCGTTCATTTCAAGTTCCCAAAGCGCTTAATCATTGCATCTTTTACTGTAGTTTGGGCCTTAACCTTAGCAACTACAGTCTCGGCTTTAGCGTAGGTAAGTAGCGGACCAATCAGTACGGTATAAGGGCCGGGGGCAGAAGAAACCTCGGGGTTAATATACGCTTTGTGTTTATTTTTTATCAGCTTATTGCGCAATGCATCGGCATTAGACCAATGCTTAAAACGGCCTGCTTGCACGACAAAGGATACTGGCACGCCCTGCTTGTCTAAACGAGGCCGATCGGCATCACTGATTGTATTGCTGGGCTTACCAGCAATCGGAGCTGGCTTAGCTGTATCGCTAAGCAGCGTTTTTAGCGGTTGTTTTTTAGTCGCAGCAGGAATGGACTTTGGTTTTGCTGCAGGCAATACAGGCTTAGGCTTTGCTACCTGTACTTTTTCAACCACAGGCATAACAGGAATCGCCAATGCTGGCGGCTCAATAGCTTCTCTTTGCTCAAAATCAAAGAGTAGAGGCCATAATAGGCCGGCCAATATAAGCAATACACCTGCGCCGACTAAACGTTGCTTTAATTCACTATTCAAATACACATCACTCAGGGTATGTTGTCGAGTTATCTATTTTGGTTTTTCTCATATTGCTAGCAAAGTGAGGGTCGAGATAAGACAAAGCTTCACCAACAGTATAAAAAGATCCGAACACCAGTATTTTATCTTTATGAGGGGTGCTGTGGATAGCCTCAATTAAACTTTCTTCGACGTTAAGCATGATCTTTGCGTCAATCTCGCTCATATCATCACCATTTAGTCGTTTATCTTGCCCTATAGCTAAATGACGCTGTTTTAACAAGGCTAATAACTGCGCTGGCGGCTCAGCTCTGGGGCATGATTGCAGTTCAGGCAGGTACCATTTTTTGACTAATGGTAACGTACGATCCAACATTGCTCCAATATCTTTATCTGCCATTACGGCAAAGATTGCTACCCATTCTGGCTCTAATAAAGCATCGCTATGATTATGCTGAGCAAGAAAATCGGCCAAGCGATCAACGGATTGCCTATTATGCGCTACATCAAGCAAAATAACTCTATCATTATGCTCGACCATTGATAAGCGACCGGCCAACTGCACTGCAGTCAAAAGCTTGCTGCAAAGCTCTACTGCCGGCAAAGCATTGAGCATTGACGCAACCTGTAGTGCGGCACTCCAACTGGCTAAAGCCAGCTTGGATTCTGGCGGCATAGGAGCCGATGGTTCAGTAGACGCCGAAGTGAGAGCAAGACGCGTTAGACCACCATCGGCATCAACACCCTGCCACTCATAAGCATTATCAACAAGGACAAAACCGTGACTCGCAGCATGCGTATCTGAAATCGTATTATTTGCCCAGCACACCTGACAAGCTAACGTATTAACTCTATCTTGCAAACTAAGCGGTGGATGACTATCGGCAATAACTGCAATTTGTTTTGCACGTAAAATTCCGGCTTTTTCAAGCGCAATGACTTCACGATCGGTACCTAGCCAAGATTCATGATCAATATCAATTTGTGTAATCACGGCAACGTCGGCATCAACCACATTCACTGCATCTAGGCGACCACCCAGACCCACTTCTAGCAAAATATAATCGAGTGGTGTCTGTGCAAAAATAACCAGCGCGGCTAAGGTGGTAAATTCAAAATAACTTAGCGAAACCGCAGTCGATATTCGTGCTTGATCAACTAACTCAAGTGCTTGACATAACAGCGTCTCGTCAACCGGAACACCGGCAAGCATTATTCGCTCGTTAAAATGAATTAAGTGCGGTGAAGTATAAGTTGCCACTCGTGGTGATGGCTTATTAAGATGCGGCTCGGATAACAGCGCTTGCAATGCAGCTACAGTAGAGCCCTTACCATTAGTGCCAGCTACGGTAATGACCGTAGCCGAAAAAGATAATACGTTAAGGTGTTTGGCGACAACAAGAACACGGTCTAGTCCTAGGTCAATTTCAACTGGGTGTAATTGCTCTAACCAGTTTAGCCATGCATTCAGTGTGCTAAAGCGCATGAATTCGATTTATGCCCATAACGTCAAGAAAAATGATAATTAAAAAAAAGCTTGTGCCTAACTAGTTTGGTTTATCGTCAGTCACGCGATCTTCAACCACGGGAATATATTCGCCGTCTTGCGCATCGGCATTGCTGACATCAAAGCCCACTACCGAAGGAGAAATAGTGCTATCAGCCGACTTATGACCTAACTTACTCAGCAATCTGTCCAGCGTCGAACGCATATCTTGTCGCGAAACAATCATGTCGATAGCACCGCGCTCTAATAAAAATTCGCTACGCTGAAAACCTTTAGGCAGTTTTTGTCGAATAGTCTGCTCAATAATATTGGGGCCAGCAAAACCGGCGCGCGCATTGGGTTCGGCAATATTGATATCGCCTAATAACGCTAAACTCGCGGATACACCACCATAAACAGGGTCGGTCATTACAGACACATAGGGAATACCCGCCTGCCTCATACGTTCGAGTACGGCACTGGTTTTAGCCATTTGCATCAGCGAAATTAATGCCTCTTGCATTCGCGCACCTCCGGTGGCCGAAAAGCACACCATTGGGCAGCCTTTTTCTAACGCCACATTCGCAGCGCGAGTAAATTTTTCACCAACGGCATAACCCATAGATCCGCCATGAAAGCTAAACGCAAATGCAACGGCAACAATTGGCTTACCACCTAACTCGCCTTCAAAAGCAACCAAAGCGTCTTTTTCGCCAGTGGCTTTTTGGGCTTGCGTTAAACGGTCTTTATATTTTTTTGTGTCTTTAAATTTTAATCTATCAATAGGTTCAACATCGGTCGCCAATTCTACGCGTGGCGCTTCATCTAAAAAGATATCCAGACGACGGCGCGCATCAATGCGCATATGGTGATTACACTTAGGACAAACATCGAGATTCCGTTCAAGCTCAGGACGATACAATACCGCGTCGCAGCGAACGCACTTACGCCATAAACCTTCGGGCACTGACGCGCGTTGCGCTTCGTCATCACTTGCACCAGAAACAAACGACGGCTTTATTTTATCCAACCAACTCATAACTATAACCAACCATTAATACTATATATTTAAAGTTTAAACACACTACGTAAGCAATCGAGCAATCAGTCAAGTGAGCAATACTATCGATTAGCACCTGCAGCAATTTCACTGACCAGGGCTAAAACGCGGGCATTAACCACTTCAGCTAATGCGACTTTATCTTTACCGGCTAAGGCATCGGCTTTAGCATCGTCCGAAGCATTATCGTCACGCGATGCCATACCAACACAATCGCCCATGCCGTTAACCAACACGCTACCCACTACAACGCCATCGGCACATTCGCCTATAGCGGCAGCAGAGTCGCCATCTTTTATGCCAAAACCTACACAAACTGGTAACGAAGTAAATTGCTTAATGCCGTTAACCTTGCTTTTGACCTCATCGGTATCAATATGTCCCGCGCCGGTGACGCCTTTCAACGAAACATAATAAATATACCCTGTCGCCATGCCACAAATCGCTTTGGTGCGCGCTTCGGTAGTGGTTGGCGCAATTAAGAAAATACTGTCGAGATTATGCTCGCGGAATACCGCGTTCATATCGCTCGCCTCTTCTGGCGGCATATCTACAGTTAACACACCGTCGACACCTGCAACCGTAGCTGCCTGCGCAAAGGCTTCGTAACCCATCACTTCAATGGGGTTGGCATAACCCATTAAAACAACCGGCGTATTAGCGTCTTGCTGTCTAAACTCGGCAACCATAGCCAGCACATCATTCATACCTATGTTATGAGCTAACGCACGCTCGTGACCCAGTTGAATAACCGGACCTTCGGCCATAGGGTCGGAAAACGGTACGCCTAACTCAATAATATCGGCACCCGCTGTCACTAAAGTATGCATGGCGGGAACGGTAATTTCTCGCCACGGATCACCAGCAACAATATACGGAATAACTGCCTTGCGACCGTTGGCTTGGCAAGCATCTAAACAAGCGGCTATGCGACTCATAAGGTAATACCGTCAATATCTGCAACTGTCAAAATATCTTTGTCTCCACGACCCGAAAGGTTAACCAAAATCGTTTTATCTTTATCCATATCACGCGCTAACTTAGCCGCATAAGCGAGTGCATGACTCGTTTCAAGCGCTGGCATAATACCTTCAATTTGCGTTAATGCACGAAAGGCATCCATCGCTTCATCATCGGTAACAGCAACATAATTAACGCGGCCCATATCTTTTAACCAAGAATGCTCAGGGCCAACACCCGGATAATCCAAACCAGCAGAAATAGAATGGGTGTCAATAATCTGACCGTTTTCATCTTCCATTAAGTAAGTACGGTTGCCGTGTAAAATACCTGGCTTACCATCGTTTAATGGCGCTGCATGCTTACCCGTCTCAACACCAAAACCACCGGCTTCAACGCCGTACATAGCAACCGTTTCGTCTTCTAAAAACGGGTGAAATAAACCAATAGCATTGGAACCGCCGCCAACGCATGCGACTAAAGCATCGGGTAAACGATCGGTTTGTGTGACCATTTGTCGGCGTGCTTCACGGCCTATTACCGATTGAAAATCACGAACCAATTGTGGATACGGCGCAGGACCTGCCACGGTGCCAATAATATAGAATGTATTATCAACATTCGTTACCCAGTCGCGCAGTGCTTCGTTCATGGCATCTTTTAATGTGCGGCTACCCGACGTTACAGGTATGACTTCGGCACCTAATAACTTCATGCGATACACATTTAAAGACTGACGCTTAACATCTTCTGCGCCCATAAAAACCTGACACTCCATACCAAAACGAGCAGCAACCGTTGCCGAAGCAACACCGTGTTGACCTGCACCGGTTTCAGCAATCACGCGTGGCTTGCCCATATGCTTTGCGAGTAGCGCTTGACCAATCGTGTTATTAACTTTGTGCGCGCCCGTGTGGTTTAAATCTTCACGCTTCAAAAAAATCTGTGCGCCACCAATTTGTTTACTCCAACGCTCGGCATGATAAATAGGTGATGGGCGACCCACATAGTGTGCAAGGTCTCTATCAAATTCGGCCTGAAAAGCAGGGTCATCTTTTAACGAAAGATAAGCCGCCTGCAATTCGTCTAAGGCAGCAATTAAAGTCTCGGAAACAAAGCGGCCACCGTAGGGACCAAAGTGACCTCGCTCATCGGGCATGGCTGCATAATCAATATTTTTAGGATCAAGACTAAAAGGTGTTTGCATGACAAATACTCTAACCAATCAAATAAATTTAAATACACTCAAATAAACATTGAATAAAACGCCACAGATTTTTCTAGCGATTTATTTTTTCACTTAATCGTCAACCGACGTATTATGCTGCCAATCATTTTGCATAACTGATTGCATAAATCGATTTATTTTTTCTAGGTCTTTAACGCCAGGAGAAACTTCTACACCACTACTGACATCAACGGCATAGGGAGCAACTTCATCCATGGCTTGCGCAACATTGTCGACATCAAGCCCTCCCGCTAAAACTAAAGGTTGATTTAAACCCGTAGGAATTCTTGACCAATCAAACGTCTTGCCTGTGCCGCCAGGCACGCCTTTTTGATAAGCGTCTAATAAAAATCCCTGCGCTGCAGAATTACCTAAGCTGTGCGCTTCAATTTGTTGCAAGGTCTCAGCTGCATCATCGCCGCCAATTCTTATGGCCTTAATATAGGGCGTAGCAAACTGCTGGCAAAAGGCTGGGGGTTCATCCCCGTGAAACTGTATTAACGTTAGCGGCACTTTATCGAGCACCGCCTGCACTTCGCTAGCCGAAGCGTTTACAAACAACCCTACTCGCTCAACAAACGGGGGTAATAGCTGACACAACTCGGCCGCACGCTCAGCAGTTACTGCGCGCGGGCTGGGTGCATAAAACACAAAACCCAGCGCATCCGCACCCGCATGAGCCGCTTCTAAAGCGTCTTGCTCTCGAGTAATACCGCATATTTTTACCCGTGTTCTCGTCGGTCGCTGGCTAGATTCGGACGTTGAGCTAGTCATTGTACAACTCATTAAATCGGTTATTTAAAATACAACTTAGTCTAAGCGTCAGTCTACCAAATTGGGCTATGACTTGCCGCCGCTATATGAGCCCAGAAATACCAACTTAAAGTGCATTCCAAAGCCAATTGGGCACATTTTAGGGTGATCTAAAAAGCTAGCCACAACGTTAAGCACAAAGTTAAGCACAACGTTAAGCACAACGCTGGGGATAACGTCGGGCACAATATAGCCAAAAATAGAAAATATGACCTATTTTAGAAAAGCAAACGCTCGGCTGCTGGCAGCTCGTATTTAGCCGGATAAGTGACAGCAACTAAGTACAGGCCATCGGGTTTAGCCGTAGCGGCAGCTAACGACCTATCTTTGGCCGCCAATAAGGTCTCAACCCACGTCACCGGCTGTTTTTCAGTGCCAATAGCCATCAAAGTGCCTGCTATGTTGCGTACCATATGCAATAAAAAGGCGTTTGCCTCTATTTCAATACAAACACGCTCGCCATAACGCTTAACGCTAACCGCATGCACATTTCGCATAGCCGTCTTACTCTCACAGGCAATGGCTCGAAATGAAGTAAAATCCTGCTCACCGACAAGGGCTTGCGCAGCCTGATGCATTAAGCTCTCATTCAGCGGCTGGGTAAAATGCGTCATCAAGCCACTAAAAATACCCGGCCTTACGGCAGCATTGTGAATCCAATATTGATAGCGGCGCGCTTGTGCCGAAAATCGGGCATGAAACTCACTATCAACGTCTTTTGCCCAAATAACTCTAATGGCATTAGGTAAAAGGCTATTCACCCCCATTGTCCACGCTTTTAACTCACGAGCGTTACTCACCTCAAAATGCGCTACTTGCCCAGTGGCATGCACACCTGCATCGGTTCGCCCTGCGCAAATTAAGGTAATAGCTTGGTCGGCCACAGTACTTAAAGCCTCTTCTAAAGCCATTTGAATAGTGGCTACCGCTGGCTTAGTTTGCCGCTGCCAGCCATGAAAAGCAGCGCCGTTATACTCCACACCAATAGCTATACGGCGCACAGCCGGTGCTAGCGCATCGGTATTAGCCAAAGGGTTAGAAGCTGTTTTTTGAGTATCAAGGGACAATAGCGTATGCCTAAATCAGCACGGTATTAACTCGTGCGTTAATGGTTTTTAAACTGAGCGAGGATAATGCCAGATACAACAATTATTGCAATTGCGATATATATAAAACATAGCCTCAAAATTAAGCGCATCTTAATTTTATCGTTATTTTAAAACAGCCATTATTGGACACAAAAAAGCCCCATAAAAACAGGGCTTTTTAACACACTTTTAATTGCTAGACGCTTAAGCAATTTTACCTATCATTGCATTGGCCTGATCACGCTGCTCGTCACTACCCTCTGCCATTACTTCGTCAAGAATTTCGCGTGCACCTTCAACGTCACCCATATCAATATAAGCTCTTGCTAAGTCTAGCTTGGTGCCAACCTCATCGTTGCGATCATGGCTATCCTGATTATCCGCACCCACCTCACCTTCACTGATCTCAATCTCAGTATCGGCATCATAAGCAAGCTGTAAACCAAATTCGCTTTTATCTTCTTCAAGCTCACCTAGAGCGGCAGCTTCACTATCTGGATCTGGCGTGTCATCGTCAAAGTTTTCATTTAAGTCTTCATTTGAATCTTCACTAAAGTCCGCAAGAAACTCATCAGTTGGCGTTGCAACATTGCCCTCTGGCCACCAATCAGAAACATTTTCAACATCATCTAATAAGGCTTCAATTGCTACATTAATAGCGGGGTCTAACGAAAGCAATGACTGGCAGGCAGTACGAAATAAATCTGGCGCTTGCTGAGCAACAAATAACTCCAGTCGTTTAAGCTGTAAGTCAGTTCTGACTGGCTCTTGCTCAATAGCGCCGTCTAACATCTCTTTCGCTTGTTCATATCTACCGTAAGCTAAATAAATATCAGCCTCGGCAATGACATCACGTTCGGCATCATAATCTTCCGCCGCCGTCACACTGTCAGTAATATTGTCGTCATGATGGCTATTTAAATTGGCATCTGATTCATCATCTAAATCAGCTTCACTCAGTAAACTTTGCTCTCCACTAACCTCGTACTCATCACGACCAGCATCACCTAAGATCGCATTTGAAGCACTCTCATCTTCCGCCAATGGCTCTACACGTTCAAAAACGGTAGCTTCATAAACGTCATCGCGGCGGGCAAAAAACCACATTAAAATAGCCATGACTGCAGCAAAAAAAGCAACACCCAAACCTATAACCCACTCAACACTTATTGATAATGCATTGGCAATAACATCTAACGGTCCAGCCACTGCAACCGGTGGGCTAGCATTCGTCTTAGAGGCCTGGTCATCAATCGCTGTTTTATCTAAAACTGCTCGGCGCGCGTCAATAGCCGCACGCATCGATGCCAACTCTTGATCCTTTAAAGATACTAGCTGCTCAAGGTCAGCTAACTGCGACTCCATTGCCACTAAGCGAGCATCCATTGCCGTGTTTTCAACAGCGGCTCTATCAAGATTTTCAAGACTAATAGCCAGCTCGTTGCGCAAGCGATTAACTTCAACCAAACTACTTTGATCTTCAGCAGCGGATACAGAACCATTAGCAGCATCAGAACTCGATACTGCCGAGTCATTAGTTAAGGCTGCAGGTGCAGCTGAATTATCAATGGTTGCCAACTGCAAATGACCCTCAGCAGCAGCCGATTCTTGAATGGTGGTTTGAGTTGACTCGCGCGCATCTCTCATCGCACTGACATCAGCTGCTTGCCAATTTAATTGCTGCTCAGCAATAAGTTGCTGGGCTTTTTGTTCATTAACACGATTAACTGCCGCACCTTCGGGTAAACGCAACACAGCGCCTTTTTTCAAGAGGTTAATATTGTTATTGATAAACGCATTAGGGTTAAGATCTTGTAAAGCCAGCATGGTTTGATTAATGGACGTTCCATTAGGTTTAACGCGTTTCGCAATGCCCCATAAGGTTTCATCAGCACGAACGGTCACTCTGGTTTGCGCGGCAGCACTCGTTTTATTTGCTCGTGAATTATTAGCCGATGGAATCGATGCAGGTGTGAATGATCGGGGCGCTGGCTTGGTGGTTGTTCTATTTGACGGTTTAACAGGAGGCGTGTCAGGCACAGTCACTGGATTAATTGCTCGCGCTGGCGCAGCAGAATAATTAGGTAGGTCGAGTAAGACCGTGTATTCACGTAACAAACGCCCTTTTGGCCAGCGCAGCTCGACAAGAAAATTTAAATAAGGCTCTAACACTACATCGGGTGTTTGCAGCCGCAAAACCGGCGCGCCAGATTCACCACGCTCAACAATAAACTCTACACTCGATAAAAAATAATCTCTATCCACCCCTGCTCTAGCAAAATCCGCCTCAGAGGCTAACGAGACTAATACCTGTGACGCATCCAGATCGCTGGCATTGACCAATGGAATCTCGGCAGCCAAACGCTCATTAAGTGCTGATGAGACCTGAATCTCGCCCAAACCCAACGCATATACAATCGAGGATTGCATTAAACCAACCAATGCAATTGCTGTAGCAAGCTTGCTTTTCATCATCTGAGATCCTGTTGCCTAACCGAAAGAATGTTTTAGAAACTATTTAATGCAGTAAAACTAATTAATGCAGTAAAACTAAACCTGCGATAAACCGCAAAAACCCTTCCATAAGACAA
>JBELIP010000002.1:32074-47269 GCA_042090785.1 Cellvibrionales bacterium
TTAATGCAGTAAAACTAAACCTGCGATAAACCGCAAAAACCCTTCCATAAGACAACAAAAGAAAGGATAGGTTTTGAACCTCGTTTAAAATGGCAATACACGAAGCGGCTCATAGGTAGTTATAGCAAACAGAAACCATTGCCGAAGCCTAGCAACGACGATACGTTAATTGGTTCTCAGATTTTTAGAACGAATAACAGAACTTGAAGAAAAACTCGATGAAATAGGCGAATAATAAAGAAAAACGATAAGGAGGATTAAAGAGGGCTTTGCAATACCTCCGCTGACGAAAATGTGAACAAAGACTCCGCCTCCGCACCACTAAATAGGAGACACCTGGTATGAACCTTTACTCACATTTCTCGCCAGCAGATGTACTAATCTCAAGTGTAGACAGGAATTTGAAAAAAGACAGGCGAATAGGCAATTTTTTTCTACCTTGAAGAAAATAACTAACATATTGGGCAAAAAAAAGGCTAATTCAGCAACCAAATAGGTCAACCAAATCAGCCACTTAATCTCTAGTAAACGATAACGACTTAAACAGCCATCAATCGACTAATACCTTATAAATGATCTTGAATTAAACACTCAGCAATTTGAATACTATTGAGTGCCGCACCTTTTCTCACATTATCCGACACAATCCACATATTCAGACCGTTAGGGTGCGAGATATCCTCACGAATTCGACCGACATACGTTGGGTCGGTACCAGCACCATCACTTACCGGTGTTGGGTAGCCGCCATCCACATGATCGTCAATAACTTCAACACCTTCGGCACCAGTCAATAACTCACGCACTTGCTCAACACTAATCTTTTGCTCAGTCTCAATATGCACGGCTTCAGAATGACCAAAGAAAACCGGCACACGAACACAGGTTGGGTTTACTTGAATACTGGCATCGGCAAATATTTTTTGCGTCTCCCAAACCATTTTCATTTCTTCTTTGGTGTAGCCATTATCAAGAAACACATCAATATGCGGAATCACATTAAATGCAATTTGCTTAGGATAAACTTTTTCTTCAACCGGCTGGCCATTAAGTAAGCGCGCCGTTTGCCCTGCTAGCTCTTCAATCGCATCTTTACCGGTACCAGAAACCGCTTGATAGGTTGCAACATTAATTCGCGTAATACCTACCGCATCATAAATAGGCTTTAGCGCAACTAACATCTGAATCGTTGAGCAATTCGGGTTAGCAATAATATTTCTATTACGATAATCGGCAATGGCATCAGCATTCACTTCTGGCACAACTAATGGAATATCATCGTCATAACGAAAATGCGAGGTGTTATCAATAACCACACATCCTGCATCAGCCGCAATGGGCGCATACTCTGCCGACAAACTACCACCAGCAGAAAACAAACCAATTTGCGCTTTAGCAAAATCAAAATCGGCTAAATTTTCAACCTTAACCGACTTACCTTTAAACTGAATACGCTTACCCGCCGAACGTTCACTCGCCAATGGATAAAGTGTGCCAACGGGAAAATCTCGCTGCTCTAAAATTTCTATCATTGCCTGACCAACAGCGCCAGTGGCGCCCATGACGGCAACATCAAATGTTCTGGACATTTCAAACAACTCCAAATTTTTTATTTAAACAAGCTATGCAAACAACCAAGGCGCAACTTTTTTATGCTGCTCTTCAAAGCTCGCAATACTGTCGGCATCTTCTAGTGTTAACGCAATATCATCCAAACCATTTAATAGACAGTGCTTACGAAAGCTATCGACTTCAAATGCGATGGTAGTACCATCAGCTAAAGTAATGAGCTGTGATTCAAGATCAACGGCTAGCGAATACCCTTCATTAGCTTCAACAGCCGCAAATAACTGGTCGACAATAGCTTCATCGAGCTCTATCGGTAAAATGCCATTTTTAAAACAATTATTAAAAAAGATATCAGCAAAGCTTGGCGCAATTAAACAGCGAAAACCGTAGTCTTCTAATGCCCATGGCGCATGCTCACGACTTGAACCGCAACCAAAGTTCTGACGCGACAACAGTACGTTGGCACTGGCATAGCGTGGCTGATTCAAGGAAAAATCATTATTTAATGGCCGCGAAGAGCAATCCATATCTGGCTCGCCTTTATCCAGATAACGCAACTCATCAAATAGGTAAGGACCAAAGCCCGAACGCTTTATTGATTTTAAAAACTGCTTAGGAATAATCATATCGGTATCGACGTTAGCGCGATCAAGCGGCATAACAACACCTTCAAGTTGAGTAAATGCTTTCATGTCTTAGCCCTCTCCCATTTCACGTACATCAACAAAGCGTCCGGCAATTGCTGCCGCTGCCGCCATTGCTGGGCTAACCAAATGTGAACGTCCACCAAAACCCTGACGCCCCTCGAAATTACGGTTAGAGGTAGAAGCACAATGCTCACCCTCTTCTAACTTATCAGCGTTCATGGCTAAACACATTGAACAACCTGGCTCACGCCACTCAAAACCGGCATCAGTAAAAACAGTATGCAGACCTTCGCTCTCGGCTTGCTTCTGCACTAAGCCAGAACCCGGCACAACCATTGCCAATTTAATTTTGTCCGAGACTTGCTGACCTTGTACGACTTCAGCAGCTGCACGCAAATCTTCAATACGGCTATTAGTACAAGAACCAATAAATACTTTATCGAGTGGAATATCTTTAATTAACTGACCGCCGTTTAAACCCATATATTCTAATGCGCGCTCTATAGATTGACGGCGCGTTGGGTCTGCTTCATCAGCAGGTACTGGAACACGCGCAGTAATAGGTGCAACCATTTCAGGTGAAGAACCCCAAGTCACTTGTGGCTCAATATCCGCCGCCTGCATAACCACAACATGGTCAAATACTGCATCGTCATCACTAACTAAGTCTAACCATGCTTCAGCCGCAAGATCCCAATCGGCACCCTTCGGTGACATTGGGCGACCTTTACAGTAATCAATGGTTTTTTGGTCAACCGCAATCATGCCTGCACGTGCCCCTGCTTCAATTGCCATATTACAAACCGTCATGCGACCTTCAATGGATAGTGCACGAATAGCATCACCACCAAATTCAAGCGCATAACCGGTGCCACCAGCAGTACCAATTTCACCAATAATTGCGAGCACTAAATCTTTTGCTGTAACGCCTAGACGCAATTCGCCATCTATGCGCACTAACATGTTTTTCATTTTGCGCGCTAGCAGACACTGTGTTGCCAATACATGCTCAACTTCCGAAGTACCAATACCGTGTGCTAAGGCACCCAAAGCACCGTGCGTCGAAGTATGCGAATCACCACACACAACTGTCATCCCTGGTAACGTAGCACCCTGCTCAGGACCAACAACATGAACAATACCTTGACGCTCATCGTTAATTTTAAATTCAGTAATCCCTAACTCATCACAGTTATCGTCCAAGGTCTGAATCTGTATTTTAGAAATTTCGTCAGCAATACCCTCAATGCCCTCACGACGCTCAACCGTAGTGGTTGGCACATTATGATCGGGGGTAGCAATATTGGCCGATGTACGCCAAGGCTTGCGACCTGCAATACGCAAACCTTCAAAAGCTTGCGGTGACGTCACCTCGTGAATTAAATGTCGGTCAATATAAATTAAAGCCGTGCCGTCATCGCGTTGTTTAACCAAATGCTGGTCCCAAAGCTTGTCGTAAAGCGTCTTACCTGCCATGTTCATTGCCTCTGCAGTATCTATAAAAAACTCCCTTATAAAGCAGGGAGTGAAATGTCTTAAAAATAGGGTGTTAAGAATAACCCTTGCCATTGATAAATAAAATTCATATTATTTATCAATTAGATTCCAATAAGGAATACATAGTTGAAAAACAGCCTCAAATAACGAGTATAAAACAATGTCTTCTCTTGATATTCAAGCACTTACGGCCTTTATTGCCGTTGCCGACACCGGCTCGTTTTCCGCCGCTGCCGACCGACTTTTTCTCACCCAGCCTGCAGTTAGCAAGCGAATAGCTCTACTGGAGAGCCAACTCAACACTCCGGTATTCGATAGGATTCGAAAAAAGATCTTTTTGACCGAAGCTGGCCATGCATTACTCCCGCGCGCCCATACTATTTTGCAATCACTAAAAGACGCTCAACAAGCCGTGAGTGATTTAGGCGGTGATATTAGCGGCAAGCTCGCCATTGCCTTTAGCCACCATATTGGCCTGCATCGACTACCGCCTTATCTAAAGCGCTACTCTAGCGAGCAACCCAATGTTAATTTAGATATTAACTTTGTAGATTCAGAGGACGGCTATGCAAAAGTATTAGACGGCACATCAGAGTTAGCCGTTATTACACTCTCTCCCGATAAAAGAGCCGATATTGTTGCCACACCACTTTGGCATGATCCGCTGGTGTTTGTTTGTAGCCCCGAGCACCCACTGCACCTTCGCGATAACGTTAGCCTAAAAGAGCTCAGTACCATGGATGCCATTCACCCCGGCGAAAATACCTACACAGGAAAAATTGTTAATCAGTTATTTGAACGACAAGGGCTATCGTTAGATACATCCATGACGACCAATTATCTTGAAACCATAAAAATGATGGTATCAATTGGGCTTGGCTGGAGCGTATTACCAAAAACCATGATTGGTTCGCTAGAACAAATACATATACCCGATGTATATATAGAACGGCAGCTAGGCATTATTGAATACCGAGGCAGACAAAAATCAAATGCCGCAAAAGCGTTTAAATCACTATTAATAGAAAATGCCAATTCAGCATTAACAAAAAAAAGCCAATAACAACTAAGCTAAAACACCGCTTTGCAACGGCACAAACCTCACTGGAATAAGCGGCTCGGTATCATAGCCATCGGCGGTTTTAGTAATCACTTGTAACGCTTGATTACCATCTTCGCCCACTGGCAAAACCATTTTTCCGCCTAATGCCAATTGGGCTAATAGCATTTTAGGTATTTCGCGCGGCGCAGCAGTAATAATAATGCCATCAAAGGGCGCGCGAGCCTTCCAGCCTACATAACCATCACCATGACGGTATTCAATATTACGCAAACCTAACTGCCTTAACCTTTGCTCGGCACCTTCTTGCAAAGAGCCAATACGCTCCATAGTGCAAACGCGCTTAACGACTTGTGCAAGTACCGCTGTTTGATAGCCACAGCCTGTACCCACTTCTAATACCGAATCAAGATTACCGTGAGACAACAAAAGCTGCGTCATTAATGCCACAATATAAGGCTGAGAAATTGTTTGGCCCTGACCAATAGGCAATGCCGCATCTTCATAGGCTCTATGCGCTAAAGCCTCATCAATAAATACATGGCGAGGCGTACTGCGCATGACGTCTAACACTTCAATACTGGTGATACCTTGATCTGATAGTCTAGCTACCAGGCGATCGCGGGTACGCTGCGAGGTCATACCAATACCTAAACGATCATTAAGCTGCATAGTCATATTTTCTCATTAATGGTTTGCTCATCATTGTTATAAACATTCTACCAATTCTCGAACCAAAACAGTGGCATAACTACCCGTTGGAAGTACAAATGATAAGTGACATTTTCCACTTTCTAAAGACCAATCTAACTGCTTAGGAATAAAACGTAATGGCCGACGCGCTACATCGACACCTTGACGATCAAGCCCTTCTACTAAAGAGACTTCATCGGCAATGGACTCGGCCTCAAACTGCTCAGCAGCTGAAGTTACACCAGAGCAACCCCGACCACACATAGGCCCAGATAGATGAATATCGCCTTGAGCTAAGCGCTGCTCAATATGTGCCGATATTTGCTTGTTACTACTATCATGACCACTATCATGACTACTGTCATCACTGCCACGATCATCATCACCAGCGCCAAGAACAAATCGGCTACGGCTACCGTCAAGCATTAATACATCGCCATCAAGGTACGTTGACCAATTGCCGGCCGTAATGCGCGCACTAAGTACACGATTAAACAAGTAAGACCGTGCCGCAGACAAACACAAACTACGCTGCTCTCGCGGCATACGTTTATTGCTAGCAAACAAAGCACGCGCCTTGGGTAAATTTTTTTTACCAAATCGCTGCTCACCAAAATAGTTAGGCACGCCTTGCTGGCAAAAAGCCGTTATTTTACGCGCTAACTGATCATAAAGCGCATTAGCATCTTGATCACTATTAGATTCAAGCGAGGATATAACTAAGCGAAAAGCATTAGCCTTATGTACACCGCGACGTAACTTTTTAGAATGTCGACAAACGCTTAATAGCTTAACATACGCGGCACTGTTCACCGCACGCCCCTCATCACTGACTGCAGGCTCGGCCAAACTCTGCCAATTCAAAGAGTCACCACCGGGCAAGTAAACACTAAACCATTGCCGAGTGACCGCCCATTTATCTTTTAAACCGGAATAACCCACATCCATAGATTGACAAGATGCCAGCTTAGCTATTTTATCCCTTACCGCTAAAGTGGTTAAGCAACGTTTTTCAATATGCAGAAAAACATGCTCGCCATCACCGCTGGGCTCAAAACCCAGCAGTTCATCAACAAAAAAATCTTCGGGAATGGCTTTAATCTTTCCCTTGGCAACAGGGCCGCCATAGGCATAGGAAGAGGTATACGAAGAGACACTAGTAGAGGCACTACTGGAAGAAGTACTGGAAGAGGTATAAGAAGGAACCGTATTTTCAATATTGGCAGACACGCTTATGTGCCGACCTCATCATTGCGACAAAGAAGCACAGTAGCATAACAAGCAATGCCCTCTTCTCTACCGGCAAAACCTAAGCGCTCAGTCGTTGTTGCTTTAACGCTAACGGCGTCTATTGACACAGCGGCATCAGCAGCAATGTTTTCACGCATTGATAAAATATAATTCGCCATCTTAGGACGCTGCGCAACAATCGTCATGTCAGCATTTGCAAGACAATAATGATGCTCGGCCAATAAGGCGACAACATGCACAAGTAATTCACGCGAGGGGATGCCTTTAAAGCGCGAGTCTGTATCGGGAAAGTGTTGACCAATATCACCCAAGGCCAACGCACCCAACATAGCATCGCATAAAGCATGAATTAACACATCGCCATCAGAGTGCGCTAACAGAGAGGCTTCAAAAGGAATACTCACGCCACCTAATACAATTGCCGTATTGGCAGCTGATGCATTAGCATCTACTGGGGCAAAAGCATGAACATCGTAACCTTGACCAATTCGAATATTCATTGTTTGTCACTACTCATAATTAAAAAAACTGGGGTATATTCACAGGCAATCATATATATAGGCAACAAACAGCTATTGATTCAATAAAAAAAACTCAGCCATTGGTAAATCATTAGCCGTAGTGATTTTTATATTTTGCGGTGTGTTCTCTACAATAACCACATCAACACCTAAACGCTCTACCGCCGAAGCTTCATCCGTTATCACATCACCAGCATCCAGCGCTGCACTTAAAGCATCATACAATAAAGCATAGCGCACCATCTGTGGCGTTTGTGCCGCCCAAAGCTGCTGACGATTTAAAGTGGCTTTAACCATCGGCAAACCATGGCTACTACTGACACTTTCGGCTTGTTTAATCGTGTCATAAATAGGTGCGGCCAGTATTGCGGCTTTATCACTATCGGATACGGCATCACGTAAGCGCAGCAAAGATGCTGTCGTCACTAGTGGCCTAGCAATATCGTGAACCATTACCCAGTCGTCTTTTTGCGCACGCCCCGACAAAGCCTTTAAACCATTTAAAACGGACTCTGCACGCGAGGCACCACCCATTACCTGCTCAACCAAAGGCAATGATGCAGCGGGCAATGAACAAAAATGGCTATCATTAGGGTTTACCGCAACAATAATTGCAGCAAATAGACCTGAAGCGTTAAGTGTATTTAGCGCGCGCTCAGCAATAGGCTGACCCGCTAAAGAAAGATATTGTTTTGGCTTATCCGCAGCAAAGCGAGTACCGATTCCAGCGGCAGGAACCACAGCCCAGAGGGTTGGCTGACTCACAATAACTGGCTCACAGAAGCTGACTCACAAAATTCAGGGTGACTCGTCAACGACGAGATAGAAGGTTTCGCCCGGTTTGACCATACCTAACTCTTCTCGGGCACGGGCTTCAACTTCATCAAGACCGTTTTTTAAGGCTTTAACTTCTGCAGCAAGTTGATTGTTATCAAGCTGCATTAAGCGATTTTTTTCTTTTTGCTCTGCCACCTTCATCGATAACGAGTGAGTTTCAGCAAGGCTGCCGTCACCCACCCACAATCGGTATTGCAGGACTAATAACATGACAAACAGCAAACCTATAACCAGCTTTAATAACGCATCGCCGGCATTTGCAGATTCACTAATGACTGTTTTATTCGATGCTACCATCGATTAATTATCCTGACCTGATACAACACGTTGCTAACCTTAGACTTTAAATTCCGAACGGCCATTATAAGGGGCTTTAGCACCTAATTCAGACTCAATTCGTAATAAACGGTTGTATTTTGCCACACGATCAGAGCGACATAATGAACCTGTTTTAATTTGACCTGCTGCTGTCGCAACGGCTAAATCAGCAATAGTCGTGTCTTCTGTCTCACCTGAGCGGTGCGAAATAACCACGGTATAACCAGCATCTTTAGCCATTTTAATGGCATCTAAGGTCTCGCTTAATGAGCCAATTTGGTTAAATTTAATCAAAATTGAGTTCGCAATTTTCTCGTTAATACCACGCTGTAATATTGCCGTGTTGGTAACGAATAAATCATCACCCACTAACTGAACGCGCTCACCTACTTTTTGAGTTAAATCTAACCAGCCATCCCAATCGCTTTCATCCATACCATCTTCAATAGAAATAATAGGGTATTGGTTGCTAAGCTCAGCAAGGTAATCAGCAAAACCAGCCGCATTAAAGGCTTTACCTTCGCCCGATAAATTGTACTCGCCGTCTTTATAAAATTCTGATGCCGCACAGTCTAAAGCTAAAGTAACATCACTACCTAACTCATAACCGGCATTAGCAACCGCTTCAGAAATAAGCGCTAGTGCTGCAGCGTTAGATTCTAAATTAGGTGCAAAACCACCTTCATCACCTACCGCTGTATTTAAACCGCGCGTGCTTAACACGGCTTTTAATGCGTGAAAAATTTCAGCACCACACTGTAACGCCTCGGCAAATGTTTTTGCCGCAACAGGCTGCACCATAAACTCTTGAATATCGACATTGTTATCCGCATGCTCGCCACCGTTAACAATATTCATCATAGGCACAGGCATTGAGTATTGGCCAGGCGTGCCATTTACATTAGCAATGTGCTCATATAAAGGAATACCGGCATCTGCTGCAGCCGCTTTAGCAATAGCTAATGACACAGCTAAAATTGCATTTGCTCCTAGCTCACCTTTATTGTCAGTGCCGTCTAAATCAATCATAAGCTGATCAAGCTCACGCTGATCGGCAGCATTTTTACCCAGCAATACAGGCTGTATACGATCATTAATATTAGCGACGGCTTTAAGCACGCCTTTACCAAGATAGCGACCTTTATCACCATCACGTAATTCTAAGGCTTCTCTTGAGCCGGTTGAGGCACCCGATGGTGCACAAGCCTGCGCACGAACACCTGATTCGAGTAACACTTCTGCTTCAACAGTAGGATTACCGCGCGAGTCCAACACTTCTAGCGCTGTTACTGCTTTAATTAACGACATACTTAAACTCCATAAAACTAAACACCCTATACAAGGGCAATATTAAAAAAAAAGATTCTATTATAAAAATTTTATTAACAAGAAAACCTATTTAAAAAGACCTAGCTAAAAATAATTAATCAATTTCTAGCGTGTCAAAACCTTTAACTAAAGTATCAACAGCTTTCATTTGCTCTAAAAACGGCTTTAATTGCTTAAGCGGAAGCGCACAAGGGCCATCGCACTTCGCGTTATCGGGGTCGGGATGCGCCTCAAGAAACAAACCGCCCAGCGATTGAGACATACCCGCTTTTCCTAACTGAACCACTTGCTGGCGACGACCGCCCGCTGAATTGCTTAGACCACCCGGCATTTGTAATGCATGGGTTACGTCAAAAATAACGGGGTAAGAAAATTCTTTCATGGTACTAAAGCCCAGCATATCAACCACTAAATTGTTGTAACCAAAGCTGCTGCCTCGCTCACATAACATTAGCTGATCATTACCCGCCTCTTGGCACTTCTGCAAAATATGCTGCATTTCACGCGGCGCCAAAAACTGCGCTTTTTTAATATTAATGGCTGCACCTGTTTTTGCCATTGCCACAACCAAATCGGTTTGGCGTGATAAAAATGCGGGTAGTTGAATAACATCGGCAACACTGGCGACTTCTAATGCTTGACCCGGCTCATGTACATCGGTAATGACTGGCACATTAAAAGTATCTTTAACCGCTTGCAGAATGTCTAAACCCTGCTCTACACCCGGGCCACGAAACGAGTGCATAGAAGAACGATTGGCTTTATCGAAAGAGCCTTTAAAAACATAAGGAATATTGAGCTCTTTACACACTTCAACATAGCGCCCAGCAATTTCAATAGCTAAGTCTTTAGACTCCAGGACATTCATTCCGCCAAACAAAACAAATGGGCGTTCATTCGATACCGCAATATTAGCGACTTGAATGGTTTTTTGAGCAGGCAATGTTGATGACATATATTTATCTTCTCATGGGGTAACTTATTAACCCCTTTTTAATTAACAATAAAAACTAACGCTTAGCCTTAGTTTTTATTTTTCAGCGTAAGCAATAGCCGCATTAATAAAGCCACTAAACAGTGGGTGACCATCGCGCGGCGTTGAATTAAATTCAGGGTGAAATTGACAAGCAACAAACCATGGATGATCGACGACTTCTACTACTTCGACGAGTTGATTATCTTGAGACCAACCAGCAATGCGCAAACCCGACTGTTGTAAACGCTCGACATAATTATCATTAACTTCATAACGATGACGATGACGCTCATTAATTTCGTCAGCACCGTAAGTACTATGCGCCAAAGAACCTTCTACCAACTGGCATGGCTGAGAACCTAAACGCATACTGCCGCCTAAATCTTCATTAATACTGCGCGACTTACGACTCCCGTCTTCATCAAGCCACTCGGTAATCAGTGCAATAACTGGATGCTCAGTTTCACCATTAAATTCTGTACTATGCGCACCTTCTAAAGCAGTAACATTTCGCGCATATTCAATAACTGCAACCTGCATACCTAGGCAAATACCTAAGTAAGGAATTTTGTTTTCACGTGCATACTGTACTGCACGAATTTTTCCTTCTACACCACGCTCACCAAAACCGCCAGGTACTAAGATTGCCTGCACATCACTCAAGGCATCTAAACCATCCGCTTCAAGATCCTCAGAGTCAATGTATTTAACTCTTACTTTTGTTTTGGCTCCAATACCTGCATGTTTTAGGGCTTCGTTAAGCGACTTATAGGCATCAATTAAATCAGTGTACTTGCCCACCATAGCCACTTTAATTTCACGCGATGAATTTAACTCGCCATCAATAACGGCTTCCCACTCAGAAAGATCGGCAACTTTACAACCCAAACCAAGACGTTGAACTACATACTCATCTAGGCCTTTTTTGTTCAACATAATCGGTGCACGATAAATAGTGTCGGCATCGGGTAATGAAATAACCGCTCGCTCTTCTACGTTAGTAAACAATGCAATTTTTTTGCGGGCGCTGGCACTAATTTCAACTTCGGAACGACAAATTAATATATCGGGCTGTAAGCCAATAGAGCGCAGCTCTTTCACTGAATGCTGTGTAGGCTTAGTTTTAGTTTCGCCGGCGGTAGCAATGTAAGGCACTAAAGTGAGGTGCATTAGCAACGAACGCTGCATACCTAACTCAACTTTTAACTGTCTAGCCGCTTCTAAAAATGGCAGTGATTCAATGTCGCCCACTGTCCCGCCAATTTCAACTAACACGACATCGTAGCCTTCGCCACAAGCCAACACTCGCTGTTTAATTTCATCGGTAATATGCGGAATAACCTGTACTGTACCGCCCAGGTAATCGCCGCGACGCTCTTTACGCAGCACCGCCTCGTAAACACTGCCCGAGGTGAAGTTATTACGCCTCATCATTTTAGTGCGGAGGAATCGCTCGTAGTGACCTAAATCCAAGTCGGTTTCTGCACCATCGTCGGTAACAAAAACTTCACCGTGCTGAAAAGGACTCATGGTGCCAGGATCAACATTAATGTAGGGGTCCAGCTTCATCATTGTTACTTTTAGATCTCTGGCCTCAAGAATGGCTGCCAGTGAAGCCGATGCTATGCCCTTACCTAGCGAAGAAACCACTCCGCCGGTGACGAAAATATATCTCGTCATTGATGATTCACTCATAAATACTCTCTATCGTTCAATTATGGCTACCGTTCAATTATGACTATACCGCTCAAATATGAGCCGATAATGGGTCAAATGGCTACTATAACAGCCGAAAAATTGGCCACCTAAGTGGTCAATTTTGCAAATTTTTGAAGTGTGGGATGGCAAGAAGGGGCCAGTCACAGATGGGAGCACAGCTTATCAGAATGCCTATGGCGGAACAAACTGACAAAAGGTGATTTTTTCGATTAATAATGGTGGCTTTCTATCTTTGTAAGCCTTTAGCAAGCAGGAATTCAGTAAGTTTTAGCTCTGCGGCTCAAAGGAGCGGATAAGAACAATGATTCAAGTGATATTAAATATCAAAGTCATCTTCTTCACTATCAGTCGCCGACACGCTATCGGTGTAATATCGAGACTTATGAATCATTGCTGGCTGCAACTGCAACGCCAGTAAGCTATCAACGTCGGCTGAGACTTTAGCCGATAACCAAAGCTCCTGATCACGCGCGGCGGACAACTTCAGAGCATTGCCCCAAACCAGCAAATGGCGAGTATTGATTACTCGGTAATCAGAACTTTTAGCCCATTCTCTAGAAATGCGCAGACCCAAAGAGTACATCTGCTCAGCTATCAGCCTACGTTCACCAGCATCTTCTACACCGGCCAATACTTTAGCCGTCAACCAGTCCCAGCCTTCAGGGTAAAAAGTCCAGCCTTGATAAAAACGCTGAATCCACGTCATATAATTATTGGCAGACTGAACCGACTGATTAGCCGTGTCGGCCTTATAAGCCAGCTCAAATACCGTTTGGGGCGGCCAAGATGGCGACCACTGCTCAGCCCGCTCTGGCAGCGAGGTGCAAGCCAGCAAAAACAATGAAAAATTGATTAAAATCAGATATCTAATTGACCTTACAACCATGATATTACTCGTCGACTTACCGTGTTTTAGCAATCTATTTATTCATAAAAAAGCCTAGTGCATTACAACAATACCACCAATAGCTTAGCAATACCTGTTTGCAGCGCTAATGACCTGCCCGCACTTAAAGCAATGTAATTTGCTCTAACTTATCATCCCGACCACTCAAAGGCGCCAGGTTGGAAACACTGACACCTAATAGTCTAACGTTTCTGCAACCCGCCTCGGTTTTATCTAACAGTTGAGGTAATCGGCGCATCACTGCCTCGATAGTATCAAAAGCATATTGTTCGGTGTAGCTGCGAGTAATTTGCTGAAAATTAGTAAACTTCACCTTAAGTGTCATCGTCTTAGCCGTCAGCTTTTTCTTTTGCAAAATAGTCACCACTTTTTCGGCCAGTAGCTGCAAGCGTGACAGCATCTCATCAGTGGCAGTTAAATCCATAGCAAAGGTGGTTTCAGCGCCTATCGACTTTCGCGTCCGGTTATTCTGCACCGGTCTATCGTCCTCGCCACGCACAATACCATGGTAGTAAACACCCATCCGGCCAAAGTGTTTTTGTAATCGAGCCTGAGTCCATTGCTTTAAATCATAACCGCACTCTATACCAAGCGCCTTCATTTTCTGCTCTGTCGCTTCACCAATGCCATGAAATTTACGAATAGCTAACGATTCCAACAAAGCTTCTGCGGCTGACGGCAGCACCACAAACAAGCCGTTTGGCTTATCCATATCGGAGGCAATTTTTGCTAAAAATTTATTGTATGAAATACCCGCCGATGCCGTGAGGCCGGTCTCTTCTTTAACTTGCTTTTTAATGGCTTTTGCAATTAATGTGGCCGAACCTGAGAATAGCGTCGAGCCCGTCACATCAAGATAAGCTTCATCTAACGAAAGCGGCTCAACTAACTGGGTATATTGCAAAAAAATAGCTTGAATCAGCGCTGAAGCCTCGCGATAAGCATCGAAACGCGGCTTAACAAATATAGCCTCTGGGCATAACAGCTGCGCTTTAGCCGCCGACATCGCCGACCGTATACCAAACTTTCTTGCTTCGTAGCTACACGCTGCTACCACACCCCGACTTTGCGGATCCCCCCCTACAATTAAAGGCTTACCTTGATATTCGGGAAAATCACGCTGTTCTACCGAGGCAAAAAAAGCATCCATATCAACATGAATGATTTTTCGCTGCGGCGATAACTCACTTCCGGCATCGCTATTTTTATTAATCGGCTGATCAGTCATTTTTTTATTCTAAGGGTTGACGGCCTACAGGTGAAGCTTTAACAGCTCACAATAAAATACACAGGCAAAAACACAGAAAAAAACAGCTTATATATTCGCGCTTATCTACAGTCATCATTTACAATCATCACTGAATAGAAAAAACATAAGCATTAATGTTATACATCATACATTTAAAGAAAGGATACACTTTTGAATTCAACATTGAGCAGACGTGAAATTCTCAAAAAAGCATTTATCACCTTAATCGCCATGCTAGGTTATGGCGGCTGGGCATTTTATAGTAATTCACCTGCTAACGGTGATATCGAGCTGCAGGAAATTGCCTTTCGCGCAGGCATTATTCAGGGCGGTTACTCAGGCATACTGACTTTAACAAATATTATTCTACTCGAAGCCGTACTTAAACATCTTAACAATCACCTAACAGTCAATTTCAATATGATTGCCACATTAATCGTTGCTAGTGCGGTGCAGTACGCCATAATTATTCCTGTACATCTGGCTAACGACACGCCCAATATTTTAATCACCTTATTACCAGGCTTTATTATTGGCACTGCTTTTAGCGTTGCATACTTGTTATCTATTAAAAATAAATACTATTAGTAAATTTTGGCCTTACTCATCAGGCTCAAGGCTG
>JBELIP010000002.1:47369-79659 GCA_042090785.1 Cellvibrionales bacterium
AGGCTCAAGGCTGCTTTTAGACACCACCTCAAACACATCAGCCGATAAATTATCGTTATCAGCAATACGCGTTAAAGCCGCTTGCATCAAGTCACGCTGTGGCGCAGCAAATCGACGCCACTGTGTTAACGGCGTTAGTAAACGAGAAGCTAACTGGGGGTTAAGTTTATCTAAACGAATAACCTCATCGGCCAACAAGTGGTAACCCGAGCCATCATCGGCATGAAACTGTGGGATATTACGCATACAAAAACCACCTATTAAAGCGCGAACTTTATTGGGGTTAGTATTATCGTAAGCATCATGCTGCATCAAATCCTGCACCCGTTGCAATGCGTTAGGTTTATCGCTACAGGCCTGAAACCCCAACCACTGATTAACCACCAAACTTTCATGCGACCATTGCGCATAAAATTGTGCCAAACAATCTGCTGCCTGTAATTCAGCTTCAACCAACGGACAATTAACTAACGAAGACAAAGCTGAAGCTTGATCGGTCATATTGTTGGCCGACTGATACTGATTGACAGCAAGACTCACTAGCGCAGGATCTTGTGCACGCATTAAATACCCTAAACAAGTATTCTTTAAACTACGAAGAGCAATATGGTCAGCCTGTGGACTGTACTCACCTAGCGCAGCTAACTGTTTAGCAAGGTTGTTATACGCTGTTACCAAAACCGTTTTTAATTGCAAAGCTAATGCTTGCTGCAATGTCTCAATCGCTGCCTGAATGGCACGAATATTAATAGACTCAAACTGCTCAAGCACATAGTGATAACCCGGCAAGCGCAATAACTCTGCCAGCAAAGCCGCATCGTAATTGGCTTGCCAGCGCTCATCTTTAAACCCCTGCTCTATTAAAACAATTAACGCCTGCCCGAGCGTTTTAACCGCCTTGGCCCCTAAAACACTGTCAATTAATTGCGAACCATCAACATGTGCTTTTATCATTTGCATGGCATAACGTTGAGTAGCATCCCAACGCACAAAGCCATCATTATCATTGGCTAATAATTGCAACAGATCCTCTGGTGCATAAGCAAAATTCAATTTAACCGGGGCAGAAAAACCACGCAATAAAGAAGGCACTGGTTTACTCGATAAACCTTTAAAACACCAACTCTGCTCAGCCTGCGTTACAGAAAGCATATAATCATTATTGTCAGAGGCAGCAACGTTACCGTTTAATGACTCACAGCGTACCGCTTGCAAACCCGCGTCAGAAACCAAGGCCATTTGCACAGGAATAATTAACGGTGCTTTGTCGCTTTGGCCTGGCGTTGGTGGGCAGCTTTGATTAATCGTTAGACTGTATTCGCCCGTTGCAGCATCCCAATGATCGGTGACATCCAACACAGGTGTTCCTGACTGTGAATACCATAAACGAAACTGCGTTAAATCAACGTCACTAGCCGCCTCCATGGCAAGTACAAAATCTTCACAGGTCACTGCTTGTCCATCGTGACGTTTAAAGTACAAATCACTGCCGGCACGAAATTTTTCTGCACCCAGTAACTGGTGCATCATACGAATAACCTCGGCGCCTTTTTCATAAATGGTTACAGTATAAAAATTAGAAATTTCCATATACGATTCAGGGCGAATAGGATGTGCCATTGGCCCGCCATCTTCAGCGAATTGTGTCGAGCGTAATAGGCTAACATCTTCAACTCGCTTAACCGTTGGGGAGTTCATATCGGCAGAAAACGACGCATCGCGAAATACCGTAAAGCCCTCTTTTAAACTTAGCTGAAACCAATCGCGGCAGGTAACACGATTACCCGACCAATTATGAAAATACTCATGCGCAACCACAGCTTCAACGCGCTGAAAGGCCATATCGGACTGTGTTAAAGGGTTCGCCAACACGCAGGAAGTATTAAATATATTTAAACCTTTATTTTCCATTGCGCCCATATTAAAAAAGTCGACGGCAACAATCATAAAAAGGTCGAGATCATATTCTCGACCATAAACTTCTTCGTCCCACTTCATCGATTTTTTTAACGACTGCATTGCGTGGTCGCATTTATCTAAATCTTTTGTTTCAACATAAATTTTTAATGCAACGTTACGGCCCGACATTGTCGTAAAACTGTCATCAACGGACTGTAAATTGCCAGCAACTAAGGCAAACAAATAAGCCGGCTTTTTAAAAGGGTCAGACCATAACACCCAGTGACGGCCATCATCGCATTCGCCGCTATCCACTAAGTTACCATTGGATAATAAAACAGGATAAGCCTGAGCATCCGCAGTTATTTTTGTGGTAAACACCGACATCACATCGGGACGATCAAGATAATAGGTAATGCGGCGAAAACCTTCTGCCTCACATTGTGTGCAGTACATGCCGTCTGATAAATACAAACCCTCTAACGTAAGGTTTTTAGCCGGGGCAATAACTGTTTCTATTTCTAGTACAAACTTTTTCGGCAAATTGCTTAAACAAAGACCGCTATCATGTAACTGATAAGCACTCTCGTCTAATGACTTACCGTTAATAGCAATAGAGTGTAACTGTAGACCGTCGCCATCTAACTCAAGTACATCAGACGTCGCCTTAGGATTTTTGCGTATAGCAAATCGCGAATGAACAATGGTTTTATCGGCCTGCAAATCAAAACTTAAATCGGTGGTTTCAATTAAAAACGCGGGCGGCTGATAGTCCTTTAAATACGTTACTCTAGAACTATCGACATAAGCACTATCAACATTAGAACCGTCGACATTAGAACCGTCGACATTAGAAACATCGGCGCTTACATCACCATCAAGACCATCGGTCATGCTTTTTTCTCCAAAAATAATACGCTGTTTAAATCAGCGGTTAAACAGATAAAGTAATATGGTAGCCACCGAACTTACGTAAATTAAGCACGCCGGTATCAAGGATAAGGTACTGCCCTTTCACACCCAACAACTTGCCATCAATGGTTGGCGTTTTATCAAAATTGCGGGTGGTCACCTTAACCGGAAATTCGCTCACCGGAAAGTGAATGGAAACAGGTTTTACATTGTCACAAATTTGTATTGCCTGTAAACCGTATTGATTTTGTAGCTGCTCTACCTCTGGTGTTATTCGCGGTAACACATCACGGAATAGTGCTGGCAAATCTAACCATTCGGGGTTACCTTTTAACATGGCGCGCCAGTTGGTTTTATCGGTCATATGCTGTTTTAAAATAACCTCGACTAAACCTGCATAGCGTCGCTGCTGCACACGAAAAACAGGCAATGCTTGCACAGCCCCTTGATCTATCCAACGGGTCGGTATTTGCGTGCCCCGGGTAATGCCCACTTTTAAACCCGATGAGTTTGCTAAATAGACATAATGATCCTGCATACAAAACGTTTCACCCCATGAGGGCTCTCGACAAGTACCCGCATCATAGTGACATTTTTCGGGACTCATGATGCATTGATCACATTGCGCTAACGATTTAAAACAAGGATAACAATAACCTTGGTTAAAACTTTTATTGGTTTTTCTACTACAATGTACACAATTAATATCGCCGCTGTAACTCAGCGTTAGCTCATCTCCAATAAAATCGTTTAAATCAATTCGCTTATCGCCTAATACCATTTGGTATTGAACGACATCACCCTCACTGACAGGTAACGACGCTTGCATCTTTCTTAATTCACCACTGAATACTGGCATAAATAATTTGAACCTATTGAAGAGCTTATTGAATGGACAGTGCTTTTGCTTTAAAACTTTTTTACTTTAAATGCTTTTTTATTTCACAATAAGAGGCTGCACATCATCATCTTTCTTACTCGCGCATTGGTCTTCCATTTCGCCAATACGCTGACCTTGTGGTAAATGTGCATTGTCAAAAATAATAATAGCCTGCGTTAATGTCGCGCGCTGCGAATCCGTGACTTGCTGACCATCTGGCCATTTGCCCTGCTCTAATGCTGTCTTAAAACGACGATACATATCGGGGGATAGCTGCTGCACTTTATTTTCAAAGGTATCCGAAGACTCACTCATAAAACATAATCCGTCTTTTAACTATTTTCTTCGCGCTGAAAAAATCGCGTTAACAACGCGCTAGGCAAGGCAATAAAACACCCCCAAATTAAACCGCTTAAATGAGCGGTATTGGCCATATTCGCCAAGGCGTCAAACACCCCAAGCCAGCCTGCCGCCAAAGAAAGCAACATCACAATATAAATGGCGCGTGGTAAAGCAAAAATTTTATGGGGCACTATAAGGTTAAACACCGCACAGTAGCCTAGCAAACCATAAATCACGCCAGACATACCGCCAAAATAAGCGTAAGGCGTGCTCGCCGCTTGATAAAGATTCGAGGACACCGCAATAAAAAAAGCCACACTGATAAAGTGTATCTTGCCACATTGCATTTCAATTCTACGCCCCAGCTCCCAAAGCCAGAGCATATTAAAAGTGATATGCACCCAACCAAAATGCAAAAAAATCGGCGTCACTAAACGCCAGTATTGGCCATGAGCAATAAATTCATGCGGCGAAATACGTGATGATAAATTTAATGCGTTCGACAAACGACTATTGTCAACACTTTGAATCTTAAGTAACTCAACAATAGTATCTAGACGAAGCTCAACCAGAAAAAAACCAATAACACTTAAAATCACTAAAGACAGCGTCACCGGCGTAGCCATAATTAACTGAGACAGCGGCGCTAACGATTGCGTTTTTGGTTTTTTTTCTAGCGTCAGTTGTAAACGACCATCACAAAAAGCTTTATAGTCATCGTGTATTTTCTGGGCGTGCTGAGTTGTTTCAGCCAAAACCACTTGGCTACCGGCTTCTTCAGTAATTTTATGAGCAATATTTTGCTGCCACCAATACACCGATAAAGCATGCAAATTACTATCGAGTGGTGCCTCTAGAATTTTAATCATCTAATTTACTGCTTATATTAACCATCAATAAAATGCGCGCCCCAACCTAATTTATCACGGCAGGTTTCATAAAAACTATGACCCTTCGGGTGAATCAATTTTAAGTTACGCGACTTTTTACGAATATAAAGCACATCACCTGGATGCACACCGATATTCACCTGACCATCACAACTTACGCGTGGCGACGTTGGGTTACTTTCGGCAATCATAATTTTAATTTCGCTAGTGCCATCAATAACCAATGGTCGGCTACTTAATGTATGCGGAAACATGGGCACCAATACAATAGCATTAAGACGTGGGTGCATAATCGGTCCTCCGCCTGATAAAGAATAAGCGGTTGAGCCTGTCGGAGTAGATACAATTAAACCATCAGAGCGTTGCGAGTAGACAAACTCGTCTTCAATGTACAATTCAAAGCTGAGCATTTTGGGTGCTTGACCACTGTGCAAGACCACATCATTAAATGCATCGGATTGGCCAACTCTTGCGCCGTCTCTTTTTAATTCAGTTTCTAACAGAAAACGGCTTTCTATTTCGTAGTGGCCATCAAGCACGGCCGAAACACCGCTTTCTATATCATCGGGGGCAATGTCGGTTAAAAAACCTAACTTGCCACGGTTAATACCTAATACAGGAACATCATGCTGAGCTAAATCTCTGGCCGCACCTAAGAGGCTACCATCGCCACCCACCACAATAACCATGTCGCAGACTTCACCGATTAATTTTCGCGTAGCCACCTTAAAACTATGTGAAACCAAAGCACGAGAGGTATCCTCTTCAAGCACCACGCTTACATCGCGGCGCTCAAGCAGCTCTACTAACGCACGCACAGACTCACGTACTGGCTCGCTATCAACACGGCCAATAATACCTATATTGTGAAATTGGGTTATCATCTACTTTTTAACGTCTCCGAATATCTAGCTTAATAGCATGATGTTTGCCGAAGCGATTATAGTGGCAAATGCTTGAATACTAAACCTTTGTATTCACTTCGATAGCAGCGTAAATTAACCCAAAATAGATCAATTTGGCCCCAGCAGACTCATTTGAGCCCCATATACAATGACATTCAGCGCTCAACCATTAGACACTTCCACCACCTTTATCAACTCACTGAATACCGCAGCAGTAAGAATGTTAGCTAATGCCGTATTTGGCCCACCGTTGCTGAGCATGCTGTCGCAGCAATCCAACTTAGAAAGACCGTTAGTTGCCCAAGGCCCGAGCTTTGAACGCAATGAGCATAAAAGCCCAGCCATCTTTACGCTGACACCAGAATACCAACAATGGCTGCTACAACTGGATAAACAACCCGACTCCCTGCTTGACCATTTACACAGCAACAAGAACGGCAAAAAACATATAAAACTGGGTATTTATCATGAGCGACTCTGGCAATATTTTTTATCCAATAACAATAATACTAAGCTGCTAGCAACTAATTTAGCCGCTAGAAACAATGGCAATGATTTAGGTGAGTTCGACCTCATTTATGAGCACTGCGATTACGGCTTAGTCCATTTAGAAATTGCCAGTAAATATTATTTAGCTTGCTCACAGCAAACTCAGCAATGGCAGACATGGCTAGGACCCGGAAAAACCGACCGCTTGGATTTAAAGCTTAATCACAGCATTAATAAACAAATGAATTTAGCCGATCACCCGCGCGCAACTGAACAACTGTTAGCGCATTTGGACAGTATGGGTATTGCAAGGCCAACATCACAACAGCCATTAAATAAACAACTGCATATTGGTGGTCGATTATTTTACCGTCGCGAAGAACCAATAAGCCCGTCTACCTTAGCGAAACAATACAACTCACCAGATAAACTGAACAATCTGCACCAAGCCGGTCACTGGTTATTATTATCAGAATGGCAGCACTTACTTAAAAAATATAAAGTGGAATATCACTTAGTGGATAAGCCTTACTGGCTAGATACGGCCAGCGGCAACCAGCGTCGATTAGCGGGTGCAAACGCCGAGGATAAAATAGCTACTCGCATGCCAGAAATGATTATTTACAGCATTGAAGCACTAAATGTCGAAAACCATTTTTGTTTTATTGTGCCTAACAACTGGCTAACCCTGTGAATAAGCAAAAACGGCGCTCAGGACGCTTTTAAGTGTCCCGCTAAGGTTTATAGATGACCCGCTAAAGGCTTTACATTAAAGCCTTGCTGACTTAACAAATAAGCGACAGTAGAGGCACGGCGACCCGTGGAGCAATAAGCAATATAACGCGTATTAGCATCCATTAAGCGTGATTTTAAGCTCATTAAATGCATTGGTAAGTGAAACGCATCGGCTCTATGGTCATTTTCGTATTCTTCCTGCGACCTAACATCTAACCAACGAGCACCATCAGCAACGGTTTTAACCGCCTGCTCAATAGTTATTGCCGAGACTTCAGGCTCTGCCATTAATGCTAAAAAATCTCGCTTGTGAAGCCCCATAATAACGCCGTTAGTTTTCATGGTTACCGTAGCATTACGGGTGGTTTTATTCAGCAGTGCATCTTCCCCAAAACAACGGCCAGGTAATAACTCAGCAACAAAAGTGGGCTCTGAATTATGTTCGCAACTTACATGCGCACAACCTTCTTTAATTAAATAACAAATATCGCCTTGCTCGCCTTCGCGCACAATCACTTCACCCGCCTCAACAACTCGCGCCACAAAGCAATTAAATATTTCTTTTACGTTATAAGGCGGAATTTTATGAAACAAATTCGAGCGCAACAAAGTATTCATCCAATCCGCATCTTCATCAAAGTGCCTATTAGCACTAAAATCAAGCGATAAGGTTTTCGCCACTTGGTCCCAACAGAGCATGGCATCTAGCTTATCTCTATCCAATAAAAATAATTGGCTGTCCTCAACCGCTGTTACCGACACAGCGGTTGGAAAGCTATCGCCCAGTGAAAGGTGGCTGCTTTCAGTACCACCACAAATACGTACTGGCTGACCATCATCTAACACAACATCAACACTGCCACTCACTAAAAATAATTGGCTATCGCGTAGCACTTCGGCGTTAGCAACGCACTGGCCGTTCACAGCCAAATCCATTTCATGGCTACGCGCAATGGTTTTTAAATGGTCATCCGATAATATATTGAGCGGCACAAAAGAACGCAGCACATCGATACTAATGGCATTTAAAGCATTAGACCGAGTATAAGCTTGGCCAAGCAAGGGAGCAGGTTGATTAGCTGACTTATTTATTAAGGCATTGGCAATTGAATAGCGGCCATTCCCCCCTTTTGAACGACTTACCATAATATTATCAGCCCTGTTAAAACATAAATGAATTAGAGGTGTTAGCGAATCATGGCAGCCCTCTTCGCCCCTGTTGGCCACCCGAATGCACAACAGCAATGGCTTTATCCGCATTGAGCTTGCCATCGCGTAACTGTGACCAAAGGGCAAATAATAGTTTTGCCATGTAAACTTGATCTACCGGCTCAGCCATCTGCTTTTCAAGCAGCTGATGGAAGGCCAAAAGATCTTTATTTACCCTAGCATAGCCCCCGCTGTGATACTCACTCAAAACTCGCCAAGGCTGGGATACAGTTTCCCTTTCACGAATATTCTTATTTTTACTCACAGCGATTTGTTGCAAGAAACCATTAATATCGTGCGCCATTTCACAATGCCTTAAAACGCTAACTGCAGTGATATTTCCGTTATAAACATGGGAGCTTGAAGGGTTTATCACAGCATCAGCGCCAGCAATCATTCCTGCTGCTGTGCCGCCGGTGGCGCTTGCCAACCAAATGTCGTTCACATCACGGGGTAAGTGCCGCACAATCGTTTTACCCATTTCCGTGGTACCTAACAATCCGTCTAAATTACTGCCACCCACAGGAACAACCACTCCCTGGCCAAACTGCTGATGCAGCGTTGACCTCATAGAGGCGTTTTGTAGTTGTTGGTAATCACTGCGAGAGACAAACTGAAGACGCATACCTAACTGCTGGGCATCTTTTAAAGTAGGCGTTAAAGTACTTTTTCTTTCACCACGAATAATACCAACCGTTTGCAAATGATAAGCATCACCGGCAGCCGCTAATGCATGAATATGGTTAGACCAAGGACCGCCGAAACTAATAATGCGATTAATTTTTTGTTCTTTGGCGCGCTGAATACTGGGCAGCAGCTTAAATATTTTATTACCCATAATGCGATCGTTAGTGCCGCAACGAAGAGCATCTAAGCGAATAAGATAAATTTTTGGTGCGAATTCAGCGAACAGTGGAATGGTTAACTCTTCAAAAACCAGATTAGCGGTTAGCTGTACTACGGTATTTGTAAAGTTTATGGTCATTAGAATGGGAGATTAATTGTTCGATTTTTAGATGAGCGCTATCTTAACCTAAAAACGCATTAGGCTGCTCTAAAAAAACCACTAAACAATCAGGGTCTCATAACAGCCAAATCAAAAAGATCCGTTAAAGCCATAGTCAGAAGCATCGGTTTCGGCACCTTGAAACCCGTTGAAATCAACACGGAATAGCGCTTACAAATAGGCTTTTAAACCCTCTACTTTAGCGCAACACAAAATGGTGAGCATACGGTGAATCGGCACGCCTGCGACCCCAAGCTGGGATTGAACGCCTATCGCCAACCAAGACACGGCGATTAGTTTGGCACGGAGCATCATTAAGCCGCCTATCGTTTACGCGACGATTAGACGCAGGCTTACATCTTCTATCACTATTATGACTCCAAGCAGGTAAAATAATCGCTTGGTCATCTTGAATCTTTTTCATTAAAAAATGGAATTTATCGCAGCCTAAAAAACGCATAAGATGATCGATTTTTACTGACTTGTTTGCCAACTTAATAAACTCTTCATAAGGTTTTTTGTTAAATATTCTTGCCACCTCAACGCGATGAAACTCATAGGCTTTGGCAACACATAGATTATGGTCGAGCGGCAAGAATTCAGTTTTAATTTTAGTTACTTCCCTGTCTATAATTTTTTGCGGGTAACCTACCGTTGACTCTCCTAACAATACTAAGGCATTCGCTAACCCTGCCTGCCAGTTTTTATCAAATGGAACCTTTACACCGAGTAGTTTTAACCAAGCTATTTGAGGTAAAAGCAATGAAACCAATAAAGCAATTTCACTCATGCCCCATTGTAATTTAATAACAAAAAAATCTTGTAGCCAAGACACTTCGTTAATCACAATACACATTGCAAAAGCGGGAACAAACCAAACCACTAAAGTAAGAGGAACAACACCAGCAGAACGTATTAAAACTCGCTCTAGCGGTATTTTTCGGCTGTTATTCCAAAGCCCTAATACTAAAAAAAAAACAGCCTGAAGCGAATAAACCCATGGTAAGTGGAAGCGTAATGGCTTGGCTATAAAACCAGATATAGTCAAACATCACATGCCGCCTGTTGAATTTTTATCTGCATGCGTTTTGCGCGAACTTTTTTACCATGATAACGAACCCGCCAAGGTGACTCTGGCGTATATTCATTAATTAACTGCAGCAGCTAAATTGTTAGCTACTTAGTCATTCCTTCATTTCGAGTATCAAATACCACTTAACCAGTGCATTGCAAAGCCCCAAGCAAGAAACACAATCGCAACCGCACACCACATATCCGCACGACTATCCGCATCACGCTCTGCAGCACTAATTTCATTCGTTGTTTCGTTTACATCTGTCATTACAAACCTCTTTGTCTAATGCTAATCTCAACCGCTGGGCTGTCGGTCCTAGCCAAACACTGGTCATGCACCCGCCTAGCCGTTAAGTTTAATAAAAACTGATATCACTTCAATAGAGTGAACAAGCCCATTATAACAAGGCTTACGGGCCAGTCATCTACTCACACCACGGCAATATGCCACTTTATGCGCTCTAAAGCTTATTCGTTTAGCCGATAAGCTAAAACGGCTTTTCGATGATGCTGACTGCCTTATTGGCAGTGTTGTTAAGCGGCGTTTTTTGGTAAAGTAGCCGCCCTTTTTAGACTGATAGCGATATTAACCGTCAAATATGTATATATACGACCAATACGACCGCCAAATACTCAATGAACGCGTCAATCAATTTCGCGGCCAAACCGACCGCTTTTTAGCTGGCGAACTCAGCGAAGCTGAATTCTTGCCGTTGCGCCTCCAAAACGGCCTCTATATTCAACGCCTCGCGCCCATGTTACGTGTTGCCGTTCCTTATGGTCTTTATAACACCGCGCAATTACGCAAGCTTGCCCATATCGCTCGCCACTATGATAAAGGCTATATCCACGTATCGACTCGCCAAAACTTCCAATTAAACTGGCCTCGCCTCGAAGATGTGCCAGATATCTTAGAAGAACTCGCTACCGTCGAAATGCATGCTATTCAAACCAGCGGTAACTGTATTCGCAACACCACAACCGACCAGTACGCCGGCGTTGCCACTGATGAAATCGAAGATCCTCGTCCTTGGTGTGAGCTAATTCGCCAATGGTCGACCTTTCATCCTGAGTTTGCCCTGCTGCCTCGCAAATTTAAAATTGCCGTATGTGCGACCGAAGAAGATCGCGCCGCTTTTAAATTTCATGATATTGGCGTTGAATTAGTGCATAACAATGAAGGCCACACCCGCTTTCATATTCATGTTGGCGGCGGCTTGGGCCGCACGCCGGTTATCAGCCAATTAATTAAGAAAGACTTGCATTGGCAACATTTAATTACTTATCTCGAAGCGGTATTGCGCGTTTACAACCAATTGGGACGCCGCGACAATAAATATAAAGCGCGTATTAAAATTTTAGTTAAAGCTATGGGACCAGAAGCCTTTGCCGAACGCGTTGACCAAGAATGGCAACAGATTAAAGATAATGACAATACGCTTACCGAAGCAGCAGTTGCTCGCGTACAAACCTTTTTTGCACCACATGATTACGATGTATTAGATGATTCATCGTGTAATCGTGAATTAGCATCACAACGGTTAGAATCTAACGACTTTGGTCGCTGGCTAGATAAAAATGTACAACCGCATAAACAAGATGGCTATGCGATTGTTAACCTCGCATTAAAGCCAACCGGTATAGCGCCAGGTGATATTACTGATGTACAGATGGAAGCTATTGCCGACCTTGCGGACCAATACTCTGGCGGCTTACTGCGCAACACACACCAACAAAACATTGTGTTAGCCGACGTTAAAAAAGCGGATTTGTTTGCGCTATGGCAGCGTTGTCATGCGTTAAATCTTGCAACACCTAATTTGGGCTATCTCTCTGATCCTATTTGCTGCCCCGGTGGTGACTACTGCGCCCTAGCTAACGCGAAATCTATTCCCATTGCCGAAGCGATTCAGCGCCAGTTTGATGACCTCGACTATTTGTATGACCTTGGCCCTATCGATTTAAATATCTCTGGCTGTATGAATGCCTGCGGTCATCACCATGTTGGGCATATTGGTATTTTAGGCGTGGACAAAAAAGGCCGTGAGTTTTATCAAATTTCACTGGGCGGTAATATGGGCCGCGAAGCCTCTATTGCAAAAATTCTTGGGCCTTCATTCACGCCAGAAGAAGTGCCTGCCGTTATTGAAAAAGTGCTTGAAGTGTTTACTCAACAAAGGCACCCAGAAGAATTATTTATCGACACTTACCGCCGCGTTGGCATCGATCCGTTTAAGGAGTATGTCTATGCCTGATGCATCGAACCTAATTAAAGATAATCAAATTATTGACAATGCTTGGCAGATTATTGCTAAAGATGCTGAGTTTTCTATTGCTGACGTCAGTGCCAATGACTTCCTATTGTTGCCACTCGCCACTTGGTTGCAATATGCTGAACAATTACAAAACAGCAAAACTGTTGGCGTTTGGTTAGATAGCGATGAAAGCCCTGAGCCATTAAAGGCACTGTGCCAATCGATTCCGGTGATTGCGATTAACTTTCCTGTGTTTGCTGATGGCCGCGGCTATTCTTATGCGCGGATATTGCGTGATAACTATCATTACGCCGGCGATATTCGCGCCATTGGTGATGTGCTGCACGATCAAATGTATTTTTATAAGCGCTGTGGCTTTAGCAGCTACCTGATTCGTGAAGATGCCAATGCCGAAAAAGCGCTGGCAGGTCTAAATGACTTTAGTGCCAATTACCAAGTCGGCAGCGACCAATCGAATAGTAAGCAAGACATACCCGTTTTTCATAAGCGTTAAATCCATATAGAAACACATAGTGTAAAAATATCACGCGCCTACAGCCATTTTTTATTATGGCTGCCGGTGTTGATAGTAGTATGATGCAGATATGGAAACCGAAACGCTGACATTTTCTTTTTTTCTTATCTTTAGTGGTGCTGCCGCACTCGCCTCTTTTGCGCTTTATACACGCCAACCACTTATCATCGCCTATATTATGCTGGGCGCACTTATTGGCCCCTATGGCTTAGCGTTAGTGAGCGATATTGAATTACTGGAAGAAAGCGGTCATATAGGCATTATCTTTTTACTATTTTTACTTGGCCTTGATATGCAGCCACAGGCTTTGGTGGCGGTGGCTAAAAAAGCCACGCTGGTGGCATTAGCCAGCTCGAGCTTGTTTGCCTTTGTTGGCTTTGGTATTGCGTCGCTGTTTGGCTTTAGTACCTTAGAGGCCGTGGTGATTGGTGCAGCCATGATGTTTTCTAGCACCATTATTAGCATTAAGCTGTTACCCACTACCATGCTGCATCATAAACACACGGGTGAATTAATTATTGGCTTATTATTAATTCAAGATTTACTGGCGATATTTGTCTTAATTGTTTTATTTAGTAGCGAATCAGGTCAATTTAATATTAACCAACTGGGTATCGCTTTAGTCAGCCTTCCTCTACTCGCTGCCGCCGCATTTATGACGGTGAAGTATGTGCTGCTACGTTTAATTCAACGCTTTGACCGCTTTCAAGAATATATTTTTCTACTGGCTATTGGCTGGTGCTTGGGCATGGCCGAAGCCGCTCATGCCGTTGGTTTGTCGGCAGAAATTGGTGCCTTTATTGCCGGCATCACTTTAGCGACGAGTCCGATTTCACAATACATTGCCATTAACTTAAAACCGTTACGCGACTTCTTTTTAATCTTGTTTTTCTTTGCATTGGGTGCAAGGTTCGATTTAACACTGCTGGCTGATATTCTATTACCCGCACTACTGCTTGCCGTTATTATGACGGGGCTTAAACCGGTGATTTTTCGCTGGTTATTACAGGGTATGGATGAACACAAAGATTTAGCTTGGAGTGTGGGTTTTAGGCTGGGACAAAATAGCGAGTTTTCGCTGCTTATTGCTTATGTTGCTGCGGGCACCTTATTAATTGGCAAAGAGGCTTCGCATCTTATCCAAGCCACAGCCATACTGACATTTTTAATATCTACCTACATTGTTATTTTTAACTTCCCAACGCCTATTGCACCCTCTGATAAGCTACGACGCGATTAATACTCTGCGGGGTCTGCACCAAAAACGTCATTGTTAATACGCTTAAAACGTTTTTGACGTCGATATGGAAATACATCCGACACATAGCCAGCAGCAATTTTTTGTTGCAAGCCCTGCCAAAAACGATAGTCGTAAATATCGGCATGCAATTGGTTAAATACTCTTTTTGCTTTGGGGTTGCCGGTAAAAAATAACCGAAACTCTTCGGGAAAAATATCGTTATCTTTCACATCAAACCAAGCACCCGGCGCCATTTCTTCTTCGTCGGTTCGTGCTTCTGGAATCTTTCTAAAGTTGCATTCACTTAACAGGCAAATTTCATCGTAATCATAAAAAACAACTCGGCCATGACGCGTAACACCAAAGTTTTTTAATAACATATCGCCCGGAAATATATTCGCCGCTGCCAATTGTTTTATGGCATTACCGTACTCATCAATCGCACTATAAGTGCTGCCATCATCAGCATTGGGTAAATATAAGTTAAGTGGCACCATTTTACGCTCAACATAAACATGCTTAAGTATGAGGGCATTGCCCGAGGTCTCAACCATTGAGGGCACCTCTTTATAAAGCTCGGCTAACAGCTCGTCGGAAAAACGGCGTTTATCAAATGCCAAGTATTTAAACTCATGAACATCCGCCATTCGCCCCGCACGATCTGACGACTTTACCATGCTGTATTTTTCTTCTACCTGCTTGCGCGTCATATCCTTTGGCGGTGTAAAGCGATCTTTAATCACTTTATAAACATAGTCAAAGTCGGGCAAGGTAAATACCAGCATGACCATACCTTTAATACCCGGTGCAGAATTGTATTTTTGCTCTTGAGCAATTTGCTTAGTAAATGAAACAGCATATTGATAAAAAGCCGTTTTACCATGCTTTGCAAAACCAATTGACGTAAACAGCTCAAAAATTTCTTTATGCGGCATCATGCGTTTTAACACAGCAACATATTGCGCGGGATTATTGGTGCTCACCATAAAATATGAACGGGTAAAACTGAAGATCATACTGATTTCGTCACTGCCCAAAATAACGGCATCAACATACACCTCGCCTTTTTCGTTATGCATAAAAGGCAACGCAACGGGAATAATTTCATCGGGTAAATCTATATAGCCAATAAGATAAGCGCCTTTGTTTCTAAAAAAGACATTTTCAATAATTTTTATTGATATCTGCCCTTCAGCCGGCCTTACATCGGCAAAAAACTCAACAACACGGCCGACAATACGATTTACATCTCGATCAATATCTTCGTAGGGAACTTGAAACTGAAAGCGTTCAAGTATTTCGCGCACGGTTTTATTTAAGCCGTGGTCGTACTCAAAGTTTATTAAAATATCATCAGCCGCAATGACTTTTGGATTTAACGATTTAACGCCGGCAAAGACACTGCTATGGCGGATAGCAACATGACCAAACACCCGATTAAACACCGAGTTAAAAAATGATTCGGCAATTAAATGGTTAGGATGCTCGCTAATCATTTCGGTATAACGTGATTTTACCTGTGCCCAATTATCTTTATTTTGCAACTTATCACCGGCAATTTCTCGACAATGCTGCTCGGCATAACTTACTCGCTCACGATAAACCGTAAGCCGTAAGCGCATAGCGGCATGCACCTCATGCCACTGCGCTTGTTCAAAGCGTGTTTGCGCACCATGGGTGACATCCATAAAGTCGCTAAACATGGCTTCGAAACCATTAAGGATGCTATTAGCTATTGCGTCGGATAAATTCATTGTGTGAGTTATTTTATAGCTCCGCTTTATTCACTTTGCTTTAACTTTGCTTTAACTTTGCCTTAACTTTTACCAACGTTGCTTTTATCTGTTCAATAAATTTTTATTGGATACCAGTATGCCCGTTTGATCGGCGTATAAATAGTGGCCTGGCGTAAATGTTGTGCCTGCAAAGTTAACAGGCATATCTAGGCTACCCTGACCTGCCTTCACCGTTTTACGCGGAATTGATGCAATGGCCATAACGCCTATAGCCATGGGGGTAATGATTTCAACATCACGTAAGCAACCGTTAATCACAATGCCGGCCCAGCCGTTCTCTAAGGCCGCTGCAGCTAATTGATCACCTAACAAAGAACAGTGCATAGAGGCTTCGCCGTCGACCACTAATACCCTGCCCAGTCCTGGCAACTTAACTTGTTGTGCCACCAATGAGTTATCCTCGAAACATTTGACGGTGCTTATTGCCCCATAAAAAGCCTGTTTACCACCATAGTGTGATAACAGTGGCGCCGCTACTTGCAGGTCGACTTCTGTGTTGGCTTCATATTGATCATAAAGATCAGGCGTAGATAGTAGAAGATTGTCTGTCACGATTAGCCAGCCCTATTACTTAACGTCTAAAAAAACGTTTAACCTCTCATAAAAAAATGAAAGAAAAAAACCGAACTGACAGTATTTTGCCAATTCGGTTTTTGTTATCGAAGATACGATTAATCAAACTGATTCATTGTGTTGTCTTTACCTGACGCTTTAAGCGCCTGATCACCCGAGAAATACTCTTTATGGTCATCACCAATATTGGAACCCGCCATAGCCTGATGTTTAACGCAGGCTAAACCTTCACGCAGTTCTTTACGCTGCACACCCGCAACATACGCCAACATACCTTCGTTACCAAAATAACCTTTGGCTAAATTATCGGTAGACAACGCTGCCGTATGATAAGTAGGTAACGTAATCAGATGATGGAAAATGCCAGCTTCACGTGCGCCATCGGCTTGGAAGGTACGAATTTTTTCGTCGGCCGCTGCTGCTAATTCTGTGGCATCGTAATCAATACTCATTAATTCATCGCGATTATACGCCGAGACATCTTTGCCCTCTTCTGTCCACAAATCAAAAATTTGCTGACGGAAGTTTAACGTCCAATTAAAGGATGGCGAGTTGTTGTAAACCAATTTGGCATTGGGCACCACTTCGCGAACCGCATTAACCATATCGCCAATTTGCTTAACATGTGGCTTTTCAGTTTCTATCCAAATAAGGTCGGCACCGTTTTGCAGTGACGTTATGCAATCAAGCACACAGCGCGCTTCACCCGTACCGGCTTTAAAGCGATACAAGCCGTTAGGTAAACGTTCGGGTTTAACTAACTGGCCTTTATGCTTTAGCAGCATATCGCCTTCGTTAACATCGTCGGTTGATGTCACAGGGGTTGTCTCTAAGTAATCGTTGTATTGCGAGGCTAAATCGCCTTCTGACAGCGACACGGGAATTTTTTGAGTTAAGCCAGCGCCTAAGGAATCGGTACGCGCCACAATAATGCCATCGTCTACACCTAACTCAATAAAGGCATAACGTACCGCGTTTATTTTTGCTAAAAAGTCTTCGTGCGGTACGGTGACTTTGCCATCTTGGTGGCCGCATTGCTTGGCATCGGATACTTGGTTTTCTATTTGTATACAGCAAGCACCCGCTTCAATCATGCGCTTGGCTAGCAAGTAAGTTGCCTCCTCGTTACCAAACCCGGCATCAATATCGGCAACAATAGGCACAATATGCGTTTCAAAATTTTCAATTTGGTTTAACACATCTTTTTCTTTAGCTGCATCATTGGCTTCTCGAGCAGCATCTAAAGCTTTGAATAAATCGCCTAACTCACGCGCATCGGCTTGACGAAGAAAAGTATATAACTCTTCGATTAATGAAGAGACTGACGTTTTTTCATGCATGGATTGATCGGGTAAGGGACCAAAGTCTGAACGCAGTGCCGCAACCATCCAACCGGATAAATACAAATAACTTTTATTGGTCGTACCGTGATGTTTTTTCACCGCCAACATTTTTTGTTGTCCAATAAAACCATGCCAGCAACCCAACGACTGTGTGTACTGTGATGAATCGGCGTCGTACTCGGCCATATCCTTACGCATAATAGCTGCCGTGTACTTAGCAATATCAAGCCCACTTTGAAAACGGTTTTGCAAACGCATACGCGCGGCTGATTCAGGGTTAATAGCGTTCCAGGCACCTTTATGGTTGGCACGTAACGAGGCTATTTGGTCAATATTTTCTTTATATGACATGTATATTTTTCCTTCATCTATTAGCGGTTGCGAATCATTGCGGGTAGTTAGTTAAATAAGTGTAGGTCTCATCCGTTCGGTGAGAGCGGCAATAATGAATAAACAGCTGCAATCCGCTCATATAACGATCTAATTGAGTTAACAAAATTTTAGTTAACCGGTATTCGTGCTGTTAGCCAGCATGGCTTTACGCTTAATGCATTAAGCATGACCTTTTTAGTGAGGATCTGAGCTACCAGACCAATATCTAGCCAATAAAAAAGCCCATAAACAACATCAGCGGTTGTCATTTGCAAATAAGCTTAATAGAATATCTTTAATTAATAAAATTTATACAATAAATTCAATATATATTTTATATGAATAGTTGTAATTGCTTATAAATAGCTATGCAGAGGCTAACTCCCATGAATATTAAACGCATTGACCTTAACCTTTTGGTTTATTTGAATACCCTGCTTAAAGAGCGCAGCGTATCGCGAGCGGCCGAAAAGTTAGGTATTACTCAGCCAGCAATGAGTAATGCATTGCGCCGACTACGTGATTTACTGGGTGACCCGGTACTGGTGCGCACGAGTTCGGGTATGACCCCGACTGAGCGAGCAAAAATAATGGAGCCGCTGGTAGTCGAAGCGCTGTCGCGCGCTGAACTTGCCCTGCAACCGGTGGAAAACTTTGATGCCGCTACTAGCACGCGTACTTTTCGAATTATGGCCAGCGATTACATTGAGACCACGCTCTTAGCACCACTTATGGGCCGCCTTAACGCTATTGCACCCGGCATTACACTTGATGTGTTAACCGCCAGTGACGGTAGCTTTAGCGATTTAGAGCGTGGTGATATTGATATGGCGATTAACCGTTTTGACCATTTACCCGACTCTTTTCACCAAAAAAGTATTTGGCGCGATAATTTTGCCTGCCTTGTTGGCAGTGAGCACCCTGCGAAAAATGCGCTCACCTTAGAAGCTTATTTAGAATCAAAACATATTTGGGTGAGCAAAACAGGGATTGGTGTTGGTACCGGTATGAATCCTAAATACAGCCAAAAACTCGGCTGGGTTGATGAAGCACTGTCCGATATGGGTAAAAAGCGTCGCATCACTTTATTTACTCGTCACTACCAAGTGTCTAATTATTTGCAAGAAAGTAAACAGTTAGTTGCCACCTTGCCCGCGCGCGCTGCACTGGTCTGGAAAAACACACCAGGCATTGTGATTACTAAGCCGCCTTTTCCAATTGTGCCCATTGAAATAAAAATGGCATGGAGCCCTGTGTTGCACCATAACATTGCGCATAAATGGCTTAGGGATGAAATTAAAACCGTCGCAAAAACAGTGAAAGGCAATATTTAAAGCTAATATTAAGTGGTGATTTATTAATAAATAAATTCACCACGCTAATACATTTTATAATGATTATTAATTTATATTATGAATAGCTTTCGTCATATACTTCCCATACAACCACTCACAACAGCAAAAGTTGAATAATCATGCCTGCTAATACTAACGAAACAAGCAATACACGTTATAGCAATTACCAAAACCGAAGCAGCCTAAATGTTGCGCCGCAACTGTGTGAGTTTATTGAAAGCGAAGTCCTGCCCGACTTAGCCATTGATGCGAATATTTTTTGGCAGCATTTTTCTGACTTAATCAACGAGTTTGCACCGCGCAATAAAGCGTTATTGTTAGAGCGCGAGCGAATGCAAACGGCGATTGATCAGTGGTATCTCAATCAATCTAACAATCAAGCCAGCAATCAACCCGCGACGGATGCTGAACAAATAGCTTTTTTACGCGGCATTGGTTATATCACTGATGATGTTGAAGACTTTAGTATTACCACCGACAACGTCGACGATGCCATTGCCTGTATTCCTGGCCCACAACTGGTGGTGCCTGTTAAGAATGCACGCTACGCACTTAATGCCACTAATGCGCGCTGGGGCAGCCTTTACGATGCGCTTTATGGCACCAATGTCATTGAATATGTGACTGAATCGCCCACTGCAACAAGCGGTAGTTATGATGCCGCTCGCGGTGCCGAGGTTATTCGCTATGGTCGGCAATTTTTAGATCAAGCAGCACCACTGAGCAGTGGCAGCCATGCCGATGCTAACGCCTACATTATTGAGAATGGTCAACTAAAAGTAACCATTAACTCAACAACTAGCGCATTAAAAAAACCCGAACAGTTTGTTGGTTATACCGGCAGCGCCGATGCACCTAAAAGTATTTTATTAAACAACCACCACCTGCATATTGAATTGTTATTTGATAACAACGGCGTTATTGGTAAAGACGATGCAGCGAGTATGCAGGATATTATTTTAGAGTCGGCCATTACCACTATTCAAGATTGCGAAGATTCAGTAGCCGCCGTTGATGCCGAAGATAAAACATTAGTGTATCGCAACTGGCTAGGCCTAATGCGCGGTAGCTTGCAAACCGAATTTACAAAAGGAAAGCGTGTTGTCGCGCGCGGGCTGAATGCTGATCGTGAATTTATATCGCCCAACGGCAAAGCATTTTCATTATCGGGCCGCAGTTTATTATTGGTTAGAAACGTCGGCCATTTAATGACAAACGATGCCGTGTTAGATGCAAATGGCGAAGCCATTCCTGAAGGCATTATGGATGGCATTGTGACGGCCACTATTGCCTTATATGATATGAAAAAGCTTAACTCATTATCTAACTCTACCACCGGCAGCATGTATATTGTTAAACCGAAAATGCATGGTCCCGATGAAGTGACTTTTACCTGCGATTTATTTAGTGCCATTGAGCAGCAACTGGGCTTGCCGGTTAATAGCATTAAGCTTGGCATTATGGATGAAGAACGGCGCACCTCACTCAACTTAAAAGCCTGTATTCATGCTGCAAAAGACCGTGTTATTTTTATTAACACCGGCTTTCTTGACCGCACTGGCGATGAAATTCATACCGCTATGGAAGCCGGCCCCATACTGCCTAAAGAATTGATTAAAAATGCCGATTGGATTAGTGCCTACGAGGCCTCTAACGTGGTTATTGGTTTGCAGTGCGGACTTTCGGGTAAAGCACAAATAGGCAAAGGTATGTGGGCTATGCCTGACGAAATGAAAGCCATGGTTGAGACTAAAGATGGCCACCCCAAAAGTGGTGCCAACTGTGCATGGGTACCCTCACCCACGGCGGCCACCTTGCATGTTATGCATTACCACCAAACCGATGTATTAGCGGTGCAGCAAAATATGCTAAATACATTAGCTGGCAAGCCAAGTGAAGATTATCGGGCAGCCTTAGTACGCGCCCCCATTATGGCTATGCCGCACAACTTAAATGCCGAGGCTATTCAACAGCAATTGGATAATAATATTCAAGGCATGCTGGGTTATGTGGTGCGTTGGATTAATGACGGTGTGGGCTGCTCAAAAGTGCCTAACATTCATAATGTGGGGCTTATGGAAGATCGCGCCACATTAAGAATATCGAGTCTGCACGTTGCCAATTGGTTACATCATAATATCTGTACTGGTGAGCAAGTAATAGAATCGCTTAAACGCATGGCCGTTGTTGTTGACGAACAAAACGCAGACGATAAACATTATCAAGCTATGGCGCCAAACTTTGACAATAGTATTGCGTTTAAAGCGGCCAGCGCATTGATATTTGAAGGTAAAGAACAACCGAGTGGTTATACCGAACCGCTGCTACATAAAATGCGTCAATTACAAAAACAGCAAGCAGGTGCTTAATGTTTATTTTCGTGTTGATGCCAGTCGAGGTTAACTTGCAGCAGTGCCTGTAAGCTCTTTGATCTAAATTCGCGCTGATAAAGAATAGCAACCACGGTAGCTGTGGCTAACATAAATAGCAATGGGTGAATAAACCAGGCCAGCATGGCCATAGAATAATAAAAAGAGCGCAGTCCAAAATTATAACTGTGTGAGGCTTGGTCTAGGATTTTTCCACAGTGCAATGAAAAAACCCGACACTCTTCATTACTTATGTTTTTTTCAACGGCATTTGGTGCCGCACCAATTAATACGCCACAAAACCCAAACTGCCTTAAAGACCATGTAAAGGTGAAAAACGCATAAATAAAAATTAAACACAGTAGAAAAAACTTAAACTGTATAAGCTGCGCATTGGTTTCAGAGAAAAAAGGTAAGGTGCTAAAAAGCTGCGTCACTTGATCGGTATTGGCAATAACGGTAATCATAGCGGCTAATATCAGCATACTGGTGGACGCCATAAAAGCGACGTTTTTTTCTAAATTAGAGATAATGGCCGCATCGCCAACACGCATATCACGCGATAAAACGGAACGCATCCAGTCGACGCGATGACGATGCATCACCGAAGCAATACAGTCGACTTTTTTTGCTTGGTATTTAGCAAAGCCGCTATAGCCTACCCAACAAAAGAAAAACCAAACTAAACTGAGTAAATTAATCCAGTCAGAATTCAATGCTGCCATAAAACGTATACTCTAATCGTTATTTTATTTTTTTCTACTTTTAATACCTGCTCGACAATAAGCCAGCACTATTTAGTCATTGCTCGAATGCCAATAGCCTCGCGCACCTGCTGAATTTTAGGGGCGGTTACTGCTCGCGCTTTTTCTGCGCCGGCTAATAGAATAGTTTCCATCTTGGCAGGGTTTGCCATGAGTTCTAGGTAACGTTCGCGCGGCTCAGCTAGTTCGTTATTAATTAATTCAAACAAGCTTTTTTTGGCTTCACCCCATGCAATACCATCATGAAATTCCTGGCGCATATCGGCGGTTTGCTGCTCTGTTGCAAAAGCCTTCCAAATTTGAAATACCGTTGAATCATCAGGGTCTTTTGGCTCGCCCGGCTCTAATAAATTGGTTTTAATTTTATTAATCGATTTTTTTAGCTTTTTCTCGGTATCAAAAAGCGGAATAGTATTGTTATAGCTCTTACTCATTTTGCGGCCATCCAAACCTTGCAATACCGCTACGTTATCTTCGACTAATGCCTCTGGTAGCACAAAGCACTCGCCATAATGATGATTAAAACGCTGAGCAATATCGCGCGCCATTTCAACATGTTGAATTTGGTCGCGGCCAACCGGAATTTGCTTGCCGTTAAACATTAAAATATCGGCGGCCATTAATACCGGATAACTAAACAACCCCATAGTCACAGCGTTATCTGGGTCTACATTAGCGGTTTCGTTAGCTTGCACGGCGGCTTTATAGGCATGGGCGCGATTCATTAAACCTTTGGCTGTCCAGCAGGTTAAAATCCAAGACAGCTCCATAATTTCGGGCACATCGGACTGGCGATAAAATGTGACTTTATCAACATCCAACCCTAAAGCCAGCCAAGTAGCGGCAATTTCAATACTGGATTGATGAATTTTATCGGGCTCATGACTTTTGATCATGGCATGATAATCGGCTAAAAACAGGAAGGAATCGGTATTATCGTTTTGACTGGCAGCAATGGCTGGCTTAATCGCACCCACATAATTGCCAAGATGCGGCGTACCCGTAGTGGTAATGCCTGTTAATACACGATTAGCGTCAGAAGATGGCTTTTTGTCGGTCATATGAGCGTTGTCCAGGTCTTTAATCATTAAACCGTTGGTTTTAACTCCAACACAATGGCAGTATTTAATGATAAACAATAAAGCGCGCAATGATAAACGAAAGAAGTGTGTTTGGCTAAAGGAAGTGTGTTTAGCTAAGGTTTACGAAGAACTGAAAAGCTTGAGAGGTAGTCATTAGCCACCAATAAGTGCTGGTTCATTTTTGTGTCATCCATTTTCTCGGCTAAGCGACACATCATCGCCCAGCGCGGATTTTTACCCAGTGCTTCTTTTTGATTCCAGATCCAGCGCCAGTAGAGTGCGTCCCAGATTTCGCACCACTCACCGGTTTCGTCATAACCCATTTTCTTGAGGTAAGCCGAACCGGAAAAATACGGCTTTGTGGTAATTAAGCCGCCATCGGCATGCTGGCTCATCGCATAAACATTAGGCACCATCACCCAATCATAGGCATCAACAAACATTGTCATAAACCAACGATAAATATCATCGGGGTGGAATTCACAAAGAAACATAAAGCCGCCCATGACCATTAAGCGCTCAATATGGTGGCAGTAACCGGTTTGTAACGTGCGTTTAATGACGTCATCAATGGGTGCGATACCCGTAGTGCCGTCGTAGAAATTTTTCGGCAAACCATGGTGGTGATCCCAGTGATTACCACTGCGCATGGTGGCACCTAAATCGTCGTAGGTGGCACGCATAAATTCACGCCAACCAATTATCTGGCGAACAAAACCTTCTAAACTGGCAATGGAAATGGCATCGTCGCTGTCTTTTAAATGCGCTTGATCGGCATACTGTAAAGCCGCGTCTACCACTTGCTGCGGTGTTAGCAAACCAATATTCATCATGGGTGTTAGTACGCTGTGATAAAGCCAGCTTTGATGTGGTACTAAGGCATCTTCGTAATTACCAAAATTAGCAAAACGTTGCTCTAGAAAATCCTGCAACCATTGTTCGGCAGCAGCAAAGGTAATGGGATAGTAAAGTGGCGCGTGCTCACCTATGGCATTTGAGAAATGTTGGCTCACATAAGTTTCGGCTTCGGCTACATATGAGTTACTGGCCGGCAATGCCAGCTCGGGAATTAAATGGCGCTTAGCTTTGGGAATTTTTTTGCGGTTCTCGGCATCAAAGCTCCACTTGCCGCCGACCGGCTTGCCTTCTGCCATTAAAATATCTAAGCGCTTGCGTTGTTGCTGGTAAAAATCAGCCATAAACCAACGCTTACGTGAGGCTCTATACTCCTCGTTATAATCACGGGTATTTATAAAATTTTGGCAGGACAGCCAAGAGAGATTTATTTTTTTCTTTTTAGCGGCCGATGCTATTGTAGCGCGCAGCTGAGTATTCACCGGGTCCATGACGGTTAATGCTGCGGATTTTAAATCCGCCATTACTGTTTGCAGTACATTTTCAGCGGCATCGTAATAGCTTACCTGAAAGCCCTGCTCTTGCAGGTAAGCCTTATAAGCTTGCATTGAAGCACGATGAAGTATTAGCTTTTGACGATGCGCCGATGGGACAAAATAAAACGGTGCTTCAACCATGACAACAGCTGTTTTTGGATCTTGCAAACCAATATGATGTTTGAAAAGTTGATCTGGCAAGACCAATAATACTGACGCCATAATATTTTTTTAATCCTGGGAAGTTTCTATTTTTAATGGCTAGTGCTAATGGCTAGCTCTAATGACTAGTGCTTATAACCGCTCAAACGTTCTTAATCTATTTAGAGTGGCACACGTATTTCATTACCACTGCCCTCACCACTAAACACAGGCTGCCCAACCATTTCATCGTAAGCGCTGCTATGGACTAACTCCACGTTATGAACATTGGATTTTTTTAAATCTTTTTTTATTTGTTGCGCCGAACGGCGCTGATAAGGTTTATGATTATTTTCAACCAATCGATATTCCAAACCATCAATATAAAGCCGAACTGTATAAATAGAGGCATCGAAAGAATGAATTTCTACGTTATCGATAATATCAATGAAGGGTAATTTGTCCAATGTCATGGTTAACATATACACCACCTATCTACTCATAAATTGCGTGAGTTAAACTCACAACAAAAATTAAACACTTTATTTTAAAGTAATGATTCTATACTTTTTAATAATTTAGGATCATTGGGCTCAACGCGGGTGCCGAATCGGCTAACTACTTGGCCATCTTTGTCGATTAAATATTTGGTGAAATTCCAACGCGGCGAACCCACCTCGTCGTTAAGCATTTTAAAGACTGGGTTGGCGTTTCTACCTCTCACACTCGAAGGCGCTAGCATGGTAAAGGTCACACCGTAATTTTGATAACAGATATCGGCGGCCTTAGACTCATCGTTATCTTCTTGAAAAAAATCATCACTGGCAAAACCAATGACAACTAGGCCTTTATCACCGTATTGCTGATGCAATTGCTCCAAGCCCTTAAACTGGGGAGTAAAACCGCAGTGGCTGGCTGTGTTAACAACCAACACCGGCTTTTGCTCCATGAGTTCACACAGGTTAATCTCATTTTGTGAATGCAGCTGTCGCATACTCTGCTTCATATAGTCTGGGCAGGCCGCTAGCGCCTTAATGCCGTAAGTCATTAATAGATAGCAGCTGAGTAGTGTTAGTAACTTCCAATTCAATAAGGTTTTTAGCATTTTGTTATCCCTTTTATTGATCTTTGCGTGTAAGGATTGAGCAAATAACGCCCATTTTTAGTGATTTTTTTCATACTGTTTTTTACGCTGTTAACGTATGTTTGGATTGAATTATAGGAGTAAAAGCCGAGAAATATTGATCCAGCTTACCAACGACTGCGTAACGTTAGTACAATAAGGTAAGAGGTTGGCTATTTTTTTGATCCTCTGTCTTCACTCAACCTTCACTCAACATACATTCATCCACTTCTTAGACAGCATTTATGAACTCAAAAGAACATCTATCTCACGACCATCAAGACCCACTCTCATCTATTAATGCTAATGTCGTGATTGGCGCCAGCGGCGGTATTGCTAACGCATTACTTCTGCGCTTGCTAGCAGATTCGAGTGATGAGCAATTAATTGCTATTAGCCGCCAACCCTGCCCCAAAGCATTTGTTAAATACTCAAAACTTAAGTGGATAGCTATTGATTACAACGAAGATAACATCAAAGATACTATTCAAACGCTGCGAGATGAAAGTAAAAACACTGCTGTTATCTTTAAACGTGTTTTTATTTGTCATGGCATTTTGCATGGCAGTCCTGACAATGATTTTTATGCTAAGCCATTCGGCCCAGAGAAACGCTTAGAAGACATTAACAGCGATACATTGCATGAGGTCTTTCATGCTAATACGGTTGTGCCCATGCTCTGGGTAAAGGCTCTAAGACCCTTATTAGCTGGCAAGCAAGCCTGTCATATTAGTGTGCTTAGCGCTCGTGTTGGTAGCATTAGTGATAATAACCTTGGTGGCTGGTACGCTTATCGCGCATCAAAATCGGCATTAAATATGCTGCTTAAAACAGCGGCTATTGAGTATGCTCGTAGAGCGGCTAACGTTAAACTTATTGCTTTTCACCCTGGCACTACAGACACAGCATTATCTAAGCCGTTTCAAAAAAACGTACCTGAAAATAAATTGTTTACACCTGATTTTGTTGCCGAGCGACTCATCGATATTATGAATAACACAGCCGTTGATGGAGAGCTGGCTTACCTGGACTGGGATAATAAAATAATCCCGTGGTAATGCGGTTTAACAAAATGAATGTCTGAATGAATGTTTAGAAATGAACACCTAAAAATTGTTTTAACGAGCTCTGTCATCATCAGTAATGATCCCCTGACACAATTGCTGAGCACTCAGAATGGCCGAAACAACCGTACCAGCACTTAACCAATCGCTAGCAACGCCTAAACCACTCTCTTTATGCCATAGCATAGCTGAAGCTTGCTGCTCTTCAATGTTATCTAACGCATTGCAATTCGCCTGATGCCGCCCTAAACGCCATAAATGCGGCGTAGCTATTGCTAATTCAGGGCTCTCCCCCGTCTGAGCTAAGACAATAGATTTAAATGCCGCTAGCATCGCCTGCCCTACGCTTTCGGCGTCATCATCTTTATGCGCCTCACTCCAATCGATATCGGCTTGCAACACCCAGCGAGTGACTGATGCCGCTCGAGCAGGTTTGGCGCTATCGCATATGACTTTGGCTAACAATGGATGCTTTTGCTCTAACAAACTAGGTAAGTTTTTAAATGAATATTCAGAAGACGAATTCTTATCACTAACAACTACCGCCCATTGAGCACGGCACTGATGACTAGCGAGATGGACTTGCTGTAAAAAAGGGGCTGGCGCATCTGCGCTTGTTAATAGCTGCGCACTTTGTACCGCAGGCGCCGTTATGATGACGCGTTTGGCTTTAATGAGCGTCTTATAAGTATCGTTTCGTAAAGACCAAATAGACTCTGTGCGATCAATATGACTGACTCTCTGCTGGGTAAACGTGTCTATATGTTGAGATAAATAGCGTGTTAATGCACTCATTGAAGGTACGCCGGTATAAGCTAAACTGTTCGGCTTATTAGCCGCTGGCCATGGTTCGATAACACCATCAGCTAGCCACTGTTGAATATCGTTAGCGAGCTGACCTTCTTCGACATTAAAAAATGGCGCACCTAAATCACAACTTTGCTGAACTTCGCCTTCTTGCACCGTTAAGCGACGACTCGACGCCCGACCGCCCGTACCCCGGCCTTTTTCGAGTAAGCAGGCTTGATAACCCGCTTGCTGCAAAACATTGGCGCAATAAGTACCGGCAATACCAGCGCCGATAATCGCAACATCATAAAGCGTGTTAGAAAGTACAGTCATTATTAAAGTCGTTAGTGATGATAAATAGCCACTTTAACTACTATAAGCGCTAATAGGTGAAAGCAACCTAATAAAGTATAACGAAGGACCTCGATGATGTCTTGTAGATTAAGATGATGCCTAGTAGATTAAGACAATGTCTAGAAATTAAGCCAAGTAGCCATTAGCCGCGTATCATGTAGAGCAAGAATATTTTATACTAGCGTAAGACTAGACAGACAGATTAAGAGATAAGCGTTATGGAGAAATCATCTTGAGCAACAACAATAACACCCCTGCTGATTCTGTGCCGGTGCCATGCCGTGGCTGCACAGAGGACTGTAAAAATCGCCCCTTTTGTAAAGGTTACCCGTGGCGACAGAAAGATGAACCCGTTAATACTGCTAACACTTCGCTGTGGGGCAAGCTCACTAAGCTGTTTCATTAGACAATTAATAAAAAACATGGGATTTAAATAATACGATTATGGCTATGGGCATATTTCCAGACATTGATGAGTATACGCTGTTCCTCTCGCGCGCTAATCCCGAAGAGAATCTTGGTACCTTCTCGAAGCATAGCTTTGTGTTAGAAGACCGTGAATGGCCTTCGGTCGAACACTACTACCAAGCCATGAAATTCAATGATGTAAACCATCAAGAAAAAATTCGCCTTGCTGCAAATCCTAAGAAAGCGCGCAGCTTAGGCCGCAGCCGCTTTAAGCGTATTAGAAGTGATTGGGCCGACGTGAAAGAAGTGGTTATGACGCGCGGCATTTATATTAAATGCCGTACGCATACCGATATTGCCGAAGCATTAATAGCCACCGCACCCAATAAAATAATGGAAAACAGCCAGTACGATTATTTTTGGGGCTGCGGACGTGATCGTAGAGGTCACAATCACTTTGGCAAAGTCTTGATGGCAGTTCGCGCGAAACTCTTATCCGAGCAAGACTGACTATTTAGTCAATCTCAATTAAAGTAAAACTCGTTTGCAGGGTAGCGTCAGAACTGCCACCGACAAACACATCAAACTCTCCGGCTTCAACATTAAACACGCCATCCGAATTGTAAAAACCTAACTCAGCAGGGCTTAACTGAAACGTTAGCTGCTGTGTTTCACCGGCAGCCAAACTGATTTTTTGAAAGCCTTTAAGCTCTTTAAGTGGGCGAATGGTGCTGGCCACACGGTCACGAATATACAACTGAACAACTTCTTCACCTTGTCGTTCACCACTATTTGTTAGCTGTACCGATACTGTAACATTTTGTCCAACTGGCACCGTTGCCTGTGCCACTTGTAAATCAGCGTAGTCAAAAGTGGTATAACTCATGCCGTAGCCAAACGGGTACAAGCCGTTATTTGGCACGTCATTATAGCCTGACCAAAATACGTCATTGCCCGGCCCAGGTCGTCCGGTATTTTTCTGGTTGTAGTAAAGCGGTAGCTGTCCAACATTACGTGGAAACGTCATTGGCAACTTACCTGAAGGGTTATAGTCACCAAACAGTACATCGGCTAAACCATGACCGGCTTGCGAACCTGCATGCCAACCCTGAAGAACAGCGTTAGATCGATCGGCAAGATCACCAATAACCAACGGCCGGCCACTCATTAACACCACGACAATTTGGTCATTAACGGCGGCTACTGCATCAAATAATTCCTGTTGTAAGCCTGCTAAATCTAGCACCGTACGACTGCGCCCTTCTCCCGACTGATAAGCATCTTCACCTAAGGCCATTACCACCACATCGGCTTTTTTAGCCACAGCAATGGCTTCGGCAAAACCTGAACGGTCATCTTCATTGAGGGTTAATTTACTGGCAAAAGCACGGCCATCAATCGCTAAAGGTGCGCCTTCGGCATAGAGTACACGCTCGTCGTCACCCACTGCCGCACGAATTCCCTTAAGTAATGAAACAGCCGAATTGGCAATAGCCATACCACGCCAATTACCTAACGGGCTATCTTTGTCATCGGCTAAGGGACCGATAACCGCAATGGTTTGGCCGGTTTTGCTCAGCGGTAAAATTTGCTCGGCGTTTTTAAGCAGTACCGCCGATTTACGCGCTGCATCGCGAGCGGCTAGGTGATGATCAGCATGACCCACCAACAATTTTTCGCGAGCTGCATTAGCATAAGCATAGGGATCGTCAAACAAACCCAATGCAAACTTTAAGGTCAATACACGGCGTACAGCATTGTCGAGGGTTTGCTCGCTCACTTCACCCGCGGCAATCAATTCCTCTAAATGGTCTAAGTAAGCCGAAGATTCCATATCAACATCATTGCCCGCATTAATGGCTTTGCGGGCCGCATCGGATAAGTCACGGGCGTAACCATGCTCTTCCATTTCGCCTATAGAGTCCCAATCGGAAACCACTAAACCTTGAAAGTCCCAGCGCTCTTTTAATATGGTCTGTTGCAAATAATCGCTACCGGTTGCAGGCACGCCATCGAAATCATTAAACGCATTCATAAACGTTGCAACGCCAGCTTCTGCCGCTGCTTTAAAAGGTGGTAAAATAATATTCCACAGGGTGCTGTTACTCACATCAACTGTGTTGTAATCGCGCCCTGCTTCAACAAAACCGTAACCGGCAAAATGTTTTGCGGTAGCGGCAATGGTATTGGTTTCACTTAAATCATTACCTTGAAAGCCTTTAACACGTGCCACAGCTACCTGCGAACCAAGGTAAGGGTCTTCGCCTGCACCTTCCATGACGCGACCAAAGCGTGCATCACGACCGATATCAACCATGGGTGCAAAGGTCCAGTGCAAACCGGCCGCTGAAGATTCGATAGCGGCGATACGAGCACTTTTCTCAATAATGTCTAAGTCCCAACTGGCGGTTTCACCCAGAGGAATAGGAAACATGGTTTGGTAACCATGAATAACATCATAAGCAAAGATTAATGGAATGCCGAGCCGGCTTTCTTCAACCGCAATGCGCTGCGCTGCAGACGTCGCCTCTACTGACACAACATTCAACATTGAACCCACCGCACCTTGGCGCAACCCCTCAATACGTTTGTTATTATATTTATTGTCATCGGCCATTGGGCCAGTGCTGTACCAACCACCGTTGTATTGATTTAACTGGCCGACTTTTTCGGCCACGGTCATTTGTTCAAGTAAGGCTTCTACCTTATTGTCTATAACGGCATCACCGGAACCGTAAGTACCATCATCGCTCTCAGATACGCTGCAAGCATTCAGCGTAAGTAATGCGGTGGTAAACACTATGCCAGTAACAATAGATTTAACAGACAAAACAAATGCGTTAAGTATAAATTGAGTAATTTTCATTAATGTGCTCGTAAGTAACAGGTTATATTTTTATATTTATCGAGTCATGGGATTCGATGGTATTTTTATTTGGCCGTAAAATACGGCTTTTCGGTCAAAGTAAAAAGCAAAAAGCAAAAAGCAAAAAGC
>JBELIP010000002.1:79759-86099 GCA_042090785.1 Cellvibrionales bacterium
AAAAAGCAAAAAGCAAAAAGCAAAAAGCGATTATTAGCATTGATACAGCGATTGTATGCGATTTTCATAATAACCATACTGTTTATGCCATTCAAATTGACTGATATTGGGTACTGCCGGCAAACCGTGCTGCTGCCATTGCTCAATCAGTTTACGCATATTATTCGCTGTGGCTGAATCATCCATTGTCAATTCATTATCCACTGCTGATTTACCGTCAACTGTCAGGTCATAACCCGCTTTATGATAAACGGCCGTATCATAAACAGCCACATCATAAAGATACAACTGGGCAAATATCTCGGGGTAAACAAGTTGATTCGGTAGCAAAGGTACACAACCCGCTTGCACCGCCTCTAACACAGCAATCCCTTGATAATCATGTAACGCCGTTGATATAACTACATCACACTGCTGTAACAATTGCTGGTAGTCATGAGCTGAATCAATATAACCCCAGCAACCTTTTTGCAAAGTGGTCGACTGGTCTAACACGGCTTCAATTCGCGCAAATGCTTTGGGTATTTGTCTAAATTGCTGGCCAACCACATTAAGTTCGCAGACAACACCCGAAACCTGCAAGGCATTGACCAGCGCAAGTAATCTATCAGGGCCTTTATCGTATTCCCAGCGATGATTCCATAATAAGCGCAACGGTGTCGATTTTAATGCTGTTTCGGCCGCTGTATTTGGCAACTCAATACCATTTAAGTACGGCTTTAACGGTACCGGCAATACATCCGCTTTATGAGTAATAGCTTCTAACAATGATGCATTAATTTTTTCAGGAAAGCGCTGTAATAACTCGCCTAAGCCTGCCAATGCTGAATCACGATTCCAACAAGAGTTAAAACTAATATTGTCCGCCGCTAAGCAACCATATAAAAACACCATTTTTGCTTCAAGCTCATGTACGGCCGGATTATTATTTTTTGCACCGGCAGGATAAGCAAACTGATTTTCGTGGCAGTAAAGCCATAAAGGTGTTGCCGCAAGCGAGGGCACTAAACCCCTTAGCGTAGCAATATCAACCATGGATGTTGCTATTACCAGATCATAATTCGCTTGTAGAATATCTTTTTTACTAACAAACCAAGAAAGCGGATTACTGCGAACACGGTAACGAAAGTAACGTGCGGGTAGCGAGAGAACAGTCCACTCAAAAGCTGAAAACTGCTCAACTAAATTCTCACGCCAATAGCGATGGCTTAATGCATCATAAGCAGACAGTAAAAGAATTTTCACAATAGTTATATGGCTTATTTATGTGACTTGTTATTGTTCATATGACTGATTACACAGCCCAGTGATAAAATTATTGTTCAGCGCGCGATAAAAAGCGTAACAAAGCAGTTTTAAGCCACAAAGGATCACAGCTGCCGGCCAACTCTCTTATTGAATGCATGCCATAAGTGGGCATACCCACATCCAATGTTTTAACCCCTATTTCAGCTGCCGTAATTGGCCCAATAGTGCTACCACAAGCCATATCGCTGCGCACGACAAAACTTTGCACGGGTACTTCAGCATCTTCACAAATAGATCGGAACATAGCCTGAGTTTCGCTGTTAGATGCATAACGTTGATTGGCATTTACTTTAATAACAGGGCCACCGTTAATTATAGGACTATGATTCGCATCCATTTTATCGGCATGACTAGGATGCAAGGCGTGAGCATTGTCGGTAGAAATTAATACCGAATGGCTCATTGCCCTAGCAAAATCTTCGGTGCTTGGCAGCAAACGCTGTAAAATTTGCTGTAAAAAAGGACCTGCTGCGCCAACAGCTGAACAACTGCCCACCTCTTCGTGATCACTGCAAATTAACATTGACCACGGCGACTCTGCTTGCTGAGCGTTTTCAATTAAAGTATGTACGCCGACAAAACACGATAACAAGTTATCCAAGCGTGAGGCGGCAATAAAATCACCGTTAATCCCTATTATACTGGCCGGCTGTGTATCGTAAAAACACAGTTCATGATCTAGAATACTTACCGCTTTAGGCCGGCAATGATTTAACTGCTGCATAAGCAAATCATTTAACGCTTTATGTTGGTCTTTATCACCGCAGGCTAACAGAACAGGTAAGTGCGTTTGCGGGTTAACAGTTCGATTTTCATTGGCTTCGCGGTCTAAATGAATAGCTAAACTTGGAATAGTGGCAATGGGACATTTAAAGTCCACCATGGCATAGCAAACCTGTCCTTCACTATTTTTAAAGTGCACTCTCCCCGCCAGTGATAAATCGCGATCGAACCAAGGATTAAGCAATGCGCCGCCATAAACCTCAACACCTAAACGCCAACTGTTGTGATCATAAATATCGGCTTGCGGCTTTACTTTTAAGCAAGGACTGTCGGTATGAGCGCCCAGCATGTGCATGCCCTGCTCCACCAATGGCTCTGAGCCTTGCGTCCAAGCAATCAGAGACGATTGATTGCGCGTGACATAATAATTTTTGCCTGCATGCAAAGACCACGATTCACTTTCGTTTAAACCAATAAACCCTGCTGCATCTAAACGCTTTACTAACTCAGCGGTAGCATGAAACGGTGTAGGAGAATTATCGATAAACTCGCATAGGCCCTCATTGAATTGTGCTTGTAATGCATCTTGATTAGCGTGTTTTGAACTTGCGGGGGCTTTTGACATAAATACATTCTTCTCATTGATCAGTTTTAACGCATTAGTAAAACAAAATATAAAAAAACAAACGACTCAAACGATACAAAATATAACGATTTAATACTGTTTGAGCTCAAACAAAGGTATCAATACTCACAAGAAGCTCTGAGCCGCTCTGTGAGGCAGGTTCGGCTACTTGCTCAACCATTAAATAGCTTTGCAAAGCATTGCGTAGACTTGCGGGTAGCTCGTCAAAAGATGGGATAGGACGAAACACTGAATCAGTGACAGTAGTTTTAGTATTACGGTGTTGAATCGCGCCATCGGCTGAGACAATATCGCCATGCATTCGTCGATGATTAGACTCTGGTGTTTTTTGTTCGGCAATAGAGGTAGAAAGCTCGGTTGATTGCGGACGTAAGCGCGCATTGCCACTGGACAGCGGCAAACTGTTAAAGCTATTACCTAAATGATTAATCGACACAATATTGAACCAGTATTCATCCAGTTATTAACTCAGTTATTAGCCTACACACACTTATGTTTTAGTGAGGCTGCTGAGCACTCCACATGAGACAATCTACAAAACATTATAAAACGGCTGGATCAACCGCGAAACCCCATACGCACAATGATTTAACACTATTAAATCATTGCCAATAACACACCACCTAGGATTAAACGATACCAAACAAAAGGCATAAAACCGATGCGCTCAAGCAATTGCAAAAATACTTTGATGCATAAATAGGCACTTATTGAAGAAACAACCACTCCCAAGCCTAATTGCACCCAAGAGAAAATGGGCGGATCGCTCAACATATCAAGAATGGCGTAGCCACCCGCTGCCGCAATAATGGGTATGGACAACAAAAAAGAGAATCTAGCGCCCTCGGTTTTTGATAAACCGAGTAACACAGCGGCGGTAATAGTGACGCCCGAACGTGAGGTACCTGGAATTAACGCTAACACTTGCGCAAAACCAATTAACAACGCAATACACCACGTCATCTTGAGTACTTGACTCTGCTTACGACTTTTAACATCAGCCAAGCCCAGTAACAAACCAAAAAAAATGGTTGCTACAGCAATAACCGTGGTTGATCTTAAATGCGCCTCAATAAAATCTTTGGCTAGCATGGCCACAATAATCGCTGGCAATGTGGCAGCAATCACCATCCAAGCTAATTTCGCATCGGCACATAACGGTTCACGGCTATTCGATGAACTCAATGTTGATGACACACTTAGCAACCATGCCCGCGTCATATTAATAACGTCTTGACGAAAATAAATAACCACCGCCAACAATGACCCCACGTGCACGGCGACATCAAAAGCAATACCTTGATCCGGCCAATGTAATAATTGTGCCGGTAAAATAAGATGCGCTGAACTTGAGATAGGTAAAAACTCAGTCATACCCTGAATTAATGCAAGAATAATGGTTTGTAATGTATCCATAATTTAAAGCTTAAGACCTTTTACTGTGTGGCAGATTAATTTCATTAACTGGCGATACGTCACTCGTTAAAAACTAATAAGTAACGTTATTGCGCAAATATACTGGGCTTAGCGCCTCGGGCTCTATACCTAAGTTTAAATTAAAATCTCGTGTTGCTAATGGTAATAAAGCAGCAGCATCTGGCTGTATTGCTAACGCTTTTGATAACTCTGGAAGTAACTCTCGTAGCGATGTTGGATACTGCGCATAATAATGCAAACCTTCACCAGCAATCGCTAGGTTTGTTATTCGCGTTGCGGAGCCAATAATATCGTTGTCACTAAGATCATTGTTACTCAACATAATCACTGGTTCAGAATCAACGCTTTGCAAACAAGGTAAACCCGCTTGCAATAATAGCGCTGGTTTTAATACATGCTCGTTACCGATTAAGACGGGAAGCTCGCCACGCAAATCATACCAACCACAATAAACCTCTCCCATTCGCGCATCCATTGTTGCTAATACTGCTTCAACAGTTGGCATTGAAGCCGCTTGCTTATGCCAGTAAGCCAAAGCGTTATAGGCCACTGCCGCTAATGATGAAATTGGCAGTATCGGCAATTGATGACCAAAAGCGAGGCCTTGAGCAACAGCAATACCAATGCGTAAACCCGTAAATGAACCTGGCCCCCTAGCAACAGCAATAGCATCGAGTTCAGCTAAAGATAAATTCGCTTCTTGTAAAACATCATTGATTAGAGCAAGCAGGCTGCGCGAATGCGATAAAGCAGACGAGTCGAGTCGAGTGGCTATTTGCAGCTCACCGGTAGGTGACTGCTCAGCGTATTGAAGTGCAACACTGCAGTGTTGAGAGCTGGTTTCTAGGGCAAGAATATTCAAACGCAATAATTAACCTTTAAACTTATGATTATTGACTACTCAGCCAAAATACTGATTTTTTCATAGTCCGATTTTAAAAAAAACGAGACTACGCTAACGATACTACACTATAGCCTCTTATCCGCACAGCACCGGTATTATGAGATAAATGACATAAAGCAGAAGGGAGAATAGAATAGCGTATGTCTTTACACTTAGCGGTGCTTATTCAAACAAGCTATGAAGCAAAATACGACTAAATTCAACGTTCAAGACAATGCGAAAGACAATGTTAAAAGCACTGCTCAAAGCATTAGCGCGTTAATACTTGCAGGTGGCCAAAGCCAGCGCTTTAATTATATCGATAAAGGCTTAATTCCGTTTTTACAAAAGCCCATGATTGAGCATGTGCTTGAACGTATCGCACCTCAGGTTACTTACGTTTCTATTAGCTGCAATAGGCATACCGAACAATATCGTTCAATTATTCAAAACTACTATCAAGTTAGCCACCAAGTTAGCCATCAAGTTAATCAAAAAGAGGCTGCTCAAGCATCGGCAGCGCCGCCTATTTGTATTAGTGATAAAACCAACGACCCACTTCAAGGCCCACTTGCTGGCGTTTCTGCCTATTTAGAACATTGTCACAGCGATACTATTTTTATCTGCTCCACTGATATGCCCCTTATTGACCGCAATATTGTTCAACAACTATCCAATGCCATGCATCAATTCAATGCTGATGCATGTTACCCAGTGGATGAAAATGGCCATCATTATCTTGCTGTATTAATTAAACGTTCGGCAGCAACCAATGCCTTGCAACAACTTTTAGCTTCATCAGCGACAACGAGCATGAAGACGGCAAAAAAAACCAAGGTTTACGCAATTAAGAACTGGCTCAATCAAATAAAAAGCCATCAAATTCTCATTGATAGTCATGCCATTGGTTTCGCGGATATCAACAACGCAGCGGACATGACGCTAATCGAGGATAAAGTTGAACAAAAATTAAACGTGAAAGCGGATTTTTAGCGTAAACTGATAGAAATTGACGTCTTTCTAGCCCAAACATCGGTGATTTGTTCACAGGCATAAAAAAACCCCTCATAAAGAGGGGTTTTTCTTAGCTAAAAACGACCTTACTTCTTCTTAGGACGTCCTGCGCCGCGCTTTGCTGCCTTTTTCTTGACAACTTTCTTCTTCGCAGGCTTTTTCTTAGCTACTTTCTTTGGTGCTGCTTTTTTCTTAACAACTTTCTTAGCAACTTTTTTCTTAGCAACTTTCTTTTTCGCTACTTTCTTTTTAGCTACTTTCTTTTTCGCTACTTTCTTGGCTGCTTTCTTCTTAACAACCTTCTTTTTCGCTACTTTCTTGGCTGCTTT
>JBELIP010000002.1:86199-264414 GCA_042090785.1 Cellvibrionales bacterium
TCTTGGCTGCTTTCTTCTTAACAACCTTCTTTTTCGCTACTTTCTTGGCTGCTTTCTTCTTAACAACCTTCTTTTTCGCTACTTTCTTGGCTGCTTTTTTCTTAACAACCTTCTTTTTAGCGACTTTTTTCTTAGCGACTTTCTTAGCTGCTTTTTTCTTAACTACCTTTTTCTTAGCAACTTTCTTCTTAGCTACAACTTTCTTCTTAGCAACTTTCTTTTTCGCTACTGCTTTTTTCTTTTTCGCTACTACTTTTTTCTTAGCTGCAGTTTTTTTCTTAGCTACTGTTTTCTTCTTAGTAGCGGCTTTTTTTGCTGGCTTACGCTTTGCAGCGGCCTTTTTCTTTTTTGCTAATGCCATGCTGAGTCTCCTCACCTTTTTAAGTTGATTGTCTAGTACACTTTAATCAATGATGATCGATCAATGACGAGGGCCGATGTCGAAGCAATCGTTTTCGATAATGTAAGCCGAAATAACCACGTCAAAACCAAACCATCTAACTAACAAAGTCACAATTAACAATTGACTTAGTGATCTTAATTAAAAAGTAAACTAAATTCACGTTCTTGCAAGGCTTTTTTTGTGAAAAATTAAATTATTCTTGCCTTTTTTGAACAAAAAGGGCTCTTTCTTTATAAATCGACGTTTTTTATTCAATGTTTTCGTTAAATTTATAAAATTTCTGCAAAAGTATTTTTTAATTATTAATTTGTTTTTTTAATGAATATTCAATCAATAGCAATAGTGTTAGTTAAGACTATTATTGAATTAATTCGATACTAAAACGCTTAATAAAAACCAAAAACTGACTTTAAATTGATTTTTTCAACATGAATACTCAAAAAAAATTCGCTAACACGATAAAAAATTTAAAATATTGGCGATATTCTTATTATTTTGGAGTAAATCAGCCAATAAATCGTAATAAAACTATTATTATTTTTAAACGAATAAATAATATGCACAAAACAGCCATAAATGAATCATTAATCGCTATTAAACAACTCAAACTCACTGAAAAAGCAACATTAAAAACGTTAGACAATAAAAAAGGCCTCTATTAGGGTTAATAGAGGCCTTTAAAATCTTAAAATGTACGTTTACTTTAACATTGATAACACTTTTAATCGTATTTCTTCTACATCACCCACACCATTAACGCTGTGATACACCGGCGCATGTGATTTTTGCGCTTCAACTTTACTCATATTTTGATAAAAACCAACCAATACTTCTGTTTGCTCATGATAAACCGCTAAACGCTTACGGATAGTCGATTCAAGATCGTCTTCACGCTGTATAAGATCATCACCCGTCTCATCATCTTTACCCGCGACTTTAGGTGGGTTGTACTTAGTGTGATACACACGACCAGAACCTTCATGAACACGCCGCCCACTGAGTCGTTGAATAATTTCTTCGTCTTCAACACAAATTTCTAAAACATTGTCGACGTGCACACCGGCATCAAGCATTGCTTGCGCTTGCGGAATTGTGCGAGGAAAGCCGTCAAACAAAAAACCTTTCTGACAATCGGCTTGTTTAATACGCTCTTTAACTAACGCAATAATAATGTCATCTGAAACTAAACCACCCGAGGACATAACATCTTTAACTTGTAAGCCTAACTTTGTGCCTTCTTTTATGGCTGTTCGTAACATATCACCGGTTGAAATTTGCGGGATATTAAACGCATCCATAATAAATTGCGCTTGCGTTCCTTTGCCTGCACCTGGTGGACCTAACAAAATAATTCGCATTAAAAATTGCCTCTTACAGGTATATATTCGTAAAACTGTTTGATATTGAGTTGCTCACTAAACCATTAAAATAATCGCTTTAAAATAACAACAAAATGTCATTGGCAAACGTATTAAGGGTGATATCAAAGTAAAATCTAGCATCTTGTCGCTAGGCGTTTTATGCTTTGGCTAAACAAGAAATTGGCCTAAAAAGGCTGAATAATAAAGATTCGCAAAGATACACAGTCAACCTGCCATTAACAAGAGACTTGTGAATATAGCCCCATGTTATGGCGGGTTATGACGGATTCTGCTCTTTTTTAACCACATCCCAGAGTTTATTGAGGGTTTCACTGTCTACTTTATCACTGACTGTCTTATGACTCTCTATACGACCACCCTCATCTTCAGCGGCCTCAGGCAGTTGCTGCTGCAATTTAACCATGACTGCGTTGACACGGTTAACAAATTTTGTATTCGCATGACGTAAGGCTTGCTCGCTATTAATACCCATTTTTCTAGCAACATTGATACTGCTAAAGAGTACATCGCCCAATTCGTCTTTTAACCGCTGCGGCATATCGATAGGCATATTTTTAAGCGAGTCTTCAGCTAAATTATGCGACGCCTCGGCCTGGTCTAATAACGCTTCGAGCTCGAGCACCTCTTCTTTCAATTTGTCTAATGCACCACGTGCGTCAGGCCAATCAAAACCAATACTCGTGGCACGTTTTTGTAATTTCGCCGCGCGTGATAATGCTGGCAACGCTAAAGGCACGTCATCAAATAAACCACCGCGATTTTTTTCTGCCCGCTCAGTGGCTTTTATACGTTCCCAATTTTTGGCTACCTGAGCTTCATCGATATTATCTGTCGCCGAGCCACCTTCATTTTGGCTTGGGTAGAGTTTGCCATTAGTAAAAACATGTGGGTGGCGAGACACTAGCTTTGAGCAGAGGGTTTGCACAACATCATTAAAAGTAAATTGCTGTTCTTCGTCGGCTAAACGAGCAAGAAATATAACTTGAAATAAAACATCTCCGAGCTCACCTTTAATGTCGTCAATGTCCGCACTCTCAATCGCATCAGCCAGTTCGTAGACTTCCTCTATGGAGTAATTAATAATTTTTTGCGGTGTTTGTTTTAAATCCCATGGGCAACCGGTTTGCGGGTCTCGAAGACGTGACATTAAATACAGAAGATCATCAACGGAGTACTGTGACGGTTGCGACATTAGCTTAAACGCTCGGTATTAATAATATTAGGCATGTTATTTAATCTCGCTAATATGCGGACTAACTCTTCAATATTATGTATTTCTAACGTCAGCCTCATATCGGCCGTATGCTTATCTTTATTGGTAATAGTGTTAACACTCATTACGTTAACGCGCATTGCCGCAAGTAAGCCCGATACATCACTGAGCAAGCCCGTTCTATCGTAAGCTTCAATAGCAATATCCACCGAGTATAAACCGCTTTTTTCTGCGCCCCAACTGACTTCAATAACACGATCTAATTGCTGACTATCAACTTGAAGAAAATGGCTGCAGTCTTTGCGGTGCACTGTAACCCCGCGGCTTACGGTTACGTAACCGACAATATCATCACCAGGTACAGGCTTACAACACTGTGCAATTTGCGTTAATAAATTACCCACACCCAAAACCGTGATATCACTTTTTGACTGCCTTCTTTCAACCGTCGACGATGGCTTAGTCACAACCAGTTCTGGCTCTACAGGTTGACCAAATAAATTTTCGGCAACACGCATAATCTGGCTAGTAGAAACATCACCAGCACCTAATGCCGCATGTAAATCGTCGACAGTTAGGTACTGCAGTTTTTGGGTGAGTATTTTGTAATCGACACTCGTCAAAGCCAGACGTTTAATTTCTCGCTCAAGTAATATGCGGCCAGCATGAACATTTTGCTCACGCGCTTGCTTTTTAAACCATGCTCGCGCTTTTGACCGCGCACGTGATGAATTTAAATAACCGAGACTTGCACGTAACCAATCACGGTTAGGTGTTGATTCTGGACCAGTAATAATTTCTACTTTTTGACCATTTCGTAATACTGTACTCAACGGCACAATGCGACCGTCAACTTTTGCACCACGACAGCGATGCCCTACTTCAGTATGGATATGATAGGCAAAATCGACCGGTGTTGAACCGTATGGCACATCAACAACATGACCTTCTGGTGTAAAGACATAAATACGATCTTTACCAAAGTCATGTGTTAGCTCGCCTGCTAACTCACCAATATCAGCGGTGCCTCCGGTTTCTTCATGCCACTCAAGTACCTGCCGAAGCCATTCTATTTTTTGTTCATAGGCTTCACTGCTCCCACTAGCATCCGTACCCTTATAAAGCCAGTGTGCGCAGACACCTAACTCTGACTCTTCATGCATATCATTAGTACGAATTTGCACTTCTAATACTTTCGCTTCGGGACCAATAACAGCGGTGTGTAAAGAGCGATAACCATTATCTTTTGGGTTAGCTATATAGTCATCAAACTCGCGTGGAATGTTTCGCCACAAAGTATGAATAATACCTAAGCTGGCATAACAATCTTTTAATTGCGGCACCATGATACGCAGCGCGCGAATATCGTAGACCTGATCGAAAGCAAGGTTTTTGCGCTGCATTTTGCGCCAAATACTGTATATATGTTTAGCGCGACCACTGACAACGGCATCAATACCTGCCGCTTTAAGCTTACTCTCAACAACATGAATAACATCGCCAATATAGCTTTCGCGATCAAGACGCTTGCCGTCTAACATTTTAGCTATGGATGAATAGTCTTCCGGCTCAAGGTAGCGAAAAGAAACGTCTTCAAGCTCCCATTTTATTTGACCAATACCAAGGCGATGCGCTAATGGTGCATAGACATCAAAGACTTCACGCGCCACACGCTTTTGCTTTTCTGGGTCGGGATGATTTTTAACCGCTCTAATGGCTTGTGTGCGTTCCGCCAGCTTAATTAAGCCAACCCGAACATCATCAACCATAGCCACTAGCATTTTGCGAATATTTTCTACCTGAGCATTACCCTGCCCCAACACCGGTTTTGTTTCTGTACGAAGGCCAGAGATAGCCGCCATACGTAAAACACCTTCAACCAAGCTTGCCACTTCGATACCTAAACTCTTTTCAACCTGACCAATGGCAACTCGCTCTTCACGGACTGCTCGATAAATAACAGCGGCAATAAGTACTTCTTCATCCATATGAAGACTGCCAAGAATGCCAGCCATTTCGAGACCTGCATCGAAACAACCAATTAAACCATGGGGTCTTTGACCTTGTTTAATATCACTAGATTGTGCAGCAGCAGAAAGCCGACAGGCAACTTCCATACGCGCTGCCGTGTCAGGAGAAGCGAAACCGGGTAGCGATGCCAGCCAAGATTCGACATCAAGCGTACCGTTTTCACGTTTGGGATAAGTTTTTCTTACTTGTACCATAAGCGCCTAGTAATACATCCGTGTTGTATTGGTGTTGTTCTAAAATAATAAAACGCGGTATCCAAAAGATGATCTATACGGTGTAAACATATCAATATTAATTATCAGTATCAAAAACACCCGTCGATAAATAGCGGTCACCACGATCACAAATAATGGCGACAATCACTGCGTTTTCTACTGTTTTAGCTACTTGCAAAGCACCATTAATACTGCCGCCGGAAGAAACGCCACAAAAGATGCCTTCTTTAGTTGCAAGAGCACGCATGGTTACCTCTGCCGCCTGTTGCTCAATATCAATGATCTGATCAACACACTCATGCTGGTAAATACTCGGCAAATAAGCCTCTGGCCACCGGCGAATACCCGGAATACTGGCACCATCCATAGGCTGCAAACCAACAATTTGAATAGCAGGGTTTTTTTCTTTCAAATATCTTGAAACACCCATAATGGTTCCGGTAGTTCCCATTGAGCTGACAAAGTGGGTTATCTTACCCCCAGTCTGCTGCCAGATTTCAGGGCCGGTTGAATGGTAGTGAGCATCTGGGTTGTCACCATTGCTGAATTGATCTAAGACCTTTCCTTCGCCACGTGATTCCATTAACTCGGCTAAATCTCGCGCACCTTCCATACCGGCTGTAGCATCAACTTCAATTAATTCCGCACCATAGGCAGCCATAGCCAATTTACGCTCGCGACTCATATGATTTGGCATAATTAGCACCATACGATAGCCTTTAATGGCTGCCGCCATGGCAAGAGCAATGCCAGTATTGCCGCTTGTGGCCTCTATTAGCGTGTCACCCGGGGTTATTTCGCCGCGCAATTCCGCTTGAGATATCATATTGAGCGCTGGGCGGTCTTTTACTGAACCGGCAGGGTTATTACCCTCTAATTTCAGTAAGATATCGTTAGAGCCCGAATATAGGCGCTGTAACCTCACAAGAGGGGTATTGCCAACAAATTGTTCAATAGTCGGGTAATTCACGCGTTACTTTCCGGCAGCTAGAAAATGGGATTAAAGAGCGTCATATCGCTCTAATTAAAGATCGCTATAGTAGCAAAATTAATTGATAAAGAGGCTATCAAAGCAGACTATTTAAAAACTGCATTCTGGGTCTTTTATTGTCGTATAACAGGGTCGTATAACAGGGCCAAATGACAAGACTGAATTATAGAGGCCAAGACAATGCCTGGCAGTGCCAGATCATACATATAGCTCCTTAACGCTTGAGTAAAGTTTAGAAGGCCCTCAAGGCAGTTTAAGGCCCATTTGATCAGTGCTACACTGTTGCTGGCTCTGCTTAATAGGCTGACATCAAGCCCAGTAGCAATCAAGAATGCTCCGCTATAAATGCTAAGCGCTTAATGCCAAGCATTTAATAATGACACTAAGATCAAGGTAACAACTGGCCTTTATTATGAACTTTAAAATACGCAGGCTCCCTTTTTCGGCAAAATTTTTTTTAACGCTACAAACCCTCTTAGCCATCATAAGCTTATTTTTTATTTTTTTTGAAGCCTTATATTTATCACCACAAAAGCAGTTTCTTCAACTTGATCGCATCAGTCATGACCTTGCTGTGCAACTGCAACTCATATCGCCGCTTAACGATTTAAAAATTAATCGTTTATTAAGTTCCACCTCAACCCATAGCACAATTGATACCGTTACCATTAGCTGGCAAGATCAACAATGGCAATTCAATCATGCCAGAACGGTTAACCATAAAAAAAATACGTCTAAAGCAATAACCGCAAGCGCTGCAATTTATTCCTTAGATGGGACAAGCGCGCTAGGAAAAATAACCACAAGCACACAAACTGAATACCGCTTAAACTATTTACTTGCCTATAGTATTGCATTGGCAGCCATACTTATTTCAATCTACTTTATGTTGTATTTTTATTGGGCCGATATAAAAGAAAAGTCAAAATTAAATACACAAAAAAACCTCATCATGGCCAATACCAAGCAGGGGCAAGCATTAGCTAAAAAAGACAACGAAAAAGCTGAACTCTTTTTAGCTAAAAAAAGTGCTCTTGAAGCGAGCCGTGTTAAATCAAACATTATTGCTAATACTAGCCATGAGTTACTAACACCACTCAACAGCATTGTTGGTTTCTCAAATATATTACTCAATAAAAAAATCGATACTGAACAACAGGATAATTTTTTGCAGCGTATCAACGATAATGCCTTGCATCTTGCAGCATTAGTCAACGACTTATTGGATTTTTCTATACGCAGCAATCGCATGCTACCACTGAATTATCAATCCACTGATATCCATGCATTATTATTATCTATAACCAACACGATGGCCTATGAGGCACAAGCTAAAGGCTTAGAGTTTATCGCAAATTTTGATGACTTATATGGCTATAAAATACATACCGACCCACTCCGGCTGCGCCAACTCATTTCTAACCTTGCTATTAACGCTATTCGGTACACAAATAACGGGCATATAAAAATAACAGCGCATTTTGACAGTAATATTAGCCATGATAACGATAATAAAAACACATTGATTCTGTGCATTGAAGATACAGGCATTGGTATTGCAAAAGACCAGCAAGAGTATATTTTTTCATCGTTTGTTAGCTCAACCACTAACATTAAAAATAGCAATAATCCCGGTCTAGGGTTAGGCCTTGGGCTTTCTATAGTATCAACAATACTTCAGCGTATGGGCGCTGGCATTAACCTTAAAAGCGAATTAGGCCAAGGGAGCCGTTTTGATATCCAAGTGCCGATTAAACAATTTGAAGCAGCTAAAACAAAAATTGATACTGATACACTAGAACATATATTTATTACTGGTGACTACCCTGCTGCACTCGAAATGCTTGAGCAACGCCTGCAAAAATATGCAAAACGAATTACCTGCAGAAAAAGTGAGAAATCCGATATACAAGCGCTTAACAATGCTAACTTTATTATTTTTAATGCCTGCAAAAAAACGATTGATCAATTGAATGCTCATGCATTAAATAGCGAAGAAAACAAATATATTGATCAGATTATTAACCTTAAAAAACCGCTATTTATCACTGCTCCGATTGGGCTTAGCATCCATAATAAAGCAATACTCGACAACCAGAATATACGCATTATAAATGGCCCCTTCGCCATTCAATTACTGCTTAACTCAAACACAAAAAACACCAGTATTAGTGCTACAACATTCAAAAAACCGGCATTGAATAACCACCTATTACAACGCACAAAAACCTTAGTTGTCGATGACAATATACCTAATATTGAATTACTTAGCTTGCTACTCGCTAACGATGAATGCGATGTTGACTCTGCGACTAACGGACAAGATGCCTTAGCATTAATTGACAAACAACGTTATGACTGGCTATTTATAGATATAAGAATGCAGCCAATGGATGGTATTGAGTTAGTCAAAGCAATACGCCAGCGTAAAAACTATAAAACGGTGCCCATTATTGCGTGCACGGCACATACCAGTGATGAAGAGTTTCGAACATTAATAGATTCTGGTTTTGATAAAGTCACCTACAAACCCGTTATGGAGCAACAGATATCCATGCTGAAAGCGTCTTTATTTAAACAGGCAAATTGTAAAGAGACTAGCCTTGAGAATAAAGCAGCAACAAAATCCACTGACGCTGTATTCGACATACAACAAGCTGTTGAAAAAACTGCGGGCAATGCAAAAACTGCACGGCGTATTTTTGAGCTTTTTTTAAATGAACTGCAACAAGCCCTAGAGATAAAAGAAACGTTAATTTGCGACCGTAAAGACGTTATTATCGACTACATTCATCAGTTGCATGGCGCCGCGGCTATGACTGGCGCTACAGCATTAAAAAAACAATTAAACCAATGTGAAACATTACTTAAAAAAACACTTAGCCCAACGACAAGCGCAGAAAAAGCTATTCGTGAAGAACTTGAGGCAGTATATGATCAGATTGAATTAGTCTTGAAATGGCACAAAAATAATAATATGGATAGTGTTTTTAAAGCGCCGAACCGTTAAACACTATGAGTGTTATTGCGGTCTTGAATATAACTCTCGACTCTTTAACGCTCGCCCGCCTAAATGCGGCGTTAATGCTGCACGCATAATAAGCTTAGCCGCACGGCGCACCTCTTCTCTACTGTAATCTTGCTGCTGTAAAGCCATTAAGTGGTCACCTGAAATGAGCTCTTTTAACTGGCTATTCACTCGCTGCTCTTTCTTTAATTCAGCCATAGTGTCAGGAATAGCTTCAGTAAAAGGCTTCTGGCTAAAACCAAACTCACTATGAAAATGATAAACCCCATTGGGCTCAATTGGCTGCCCCGTAACCGCATCATAATAAAAGTCAATTTCAAAACCTAAAGTTTCTAACAACTTAAATTCAAAACGGCGCAGTGGTATTTCTGCATTATTAGCGCCGGCACCCTCGCTAACACTTTCACTCAACGCTGCAAGCTCAGCAATAGCATGACGATATTCTGCAAATAAATTAACCTGCGACTCTCCATGCTGAAATAAACGCATAAGTAATTCGTTGAGATACAGCGCAGCATAGAGTTGATGTTGCGAGAATCGTGGCGCGAAACGCGTCACTTCGGCACTGCGTAAGGATTTTAAACTGGACTTCCCTGACCACGACACAGAAAGTGCAGCAAACGGTTGTAATGTACCGCGCAGTGAGGCTGCTTTATTACCTGAGCCGCGCACGCCTCTACAGACAACACTCACTCGCCCTTCGGACTCTGTTAACAGATCAACAATGACACTGGTTTCCCTGTAAGGGCGCTGATGCAATAAAAAACACTGATTAAGCGGATTACTCATAAGCTCTTATTCTGCCAATAGATTATACAGCAGGCCTTCTTGGCATGAACTAACCTCTATCAATACCTAAGCTACTCTTCAAAACCCAAGCTTTTGAGCATACGCTCGTCATCGGACCAACTACTTTTAACTTTGACCCATAATTTAAGCATGACTTTTTGGTCTGTCATAATTTCAATATCTTTGCGCGCATCGGTGCCTATGCTTTTTATTTGCTCACCCGATTTGCCGATAATGATTTTTTTCTGCCCGTCGCGCTCAACCCATATTAGGGCATGAATATGAACAATATTGTTAACATGTTTATATTCTTCAATTTCAACCGCTACTTGATACGGAAGCTCGTCACCACATTGTCGCATCAACTTTTCACGGATCAATTCCGCCGCCATAAAGCGCTCGCTACGATCAGTAATTTGGTCTGCATCGTAAAAATGCGGTTTAGCCGGTAATCGTTTATTAATGGCTTCACGTAGAGCATCAACGTTATAACCGTTTTTAGCTGAGATAGGCAGAATATCTGCCCAGCTGAATTTCGTTGCTAAGGTTTGAATATGCGGCAGCAAACGGTTTTTTTCTACAATACGGTCAACCTTATTAATCACCAAAATAATAGGTGATCTGGCATTAGCTAAATTCTTAACCACCAATTCGTCTTCTTCATTCCAAACTAAGCGATCAACAATAAATACTGCCACATCAACATCAGCAATAGTACTGGATGCCGCACGATTCATATAACGGTTCATAGCGTTAGTTTGAGCCTGATGAATACCGGGAGTATCAACAAAAATACTTTGGTATTGCTCTCGAGTATCAATACCTGTAATTCGATGACGCGTCGTCTGCGGCTTACGCGAGGTAATACTGATTTTTTGACCCAACAAATTATTTAATAATGTCGACTTACCAACATTTGGTCGGCCAACTAAGGCGACATAACCACAATATTGTGGATCATCCATACTCATTATTACTCTTTGCCTTGCTGAGCAGAGTCATCTTGTGCAATAGCATCAGTCTCTGCATAATTAAATTGTTTAAGCACTTGAATGGCTGCACTTTGCTCTGCGGATCGGCGACTAAGGCCTTCGCCAATAGCTGATGCATTTTTTAACTTAACACTGCACTTAACAGTGAATTTTTGTTGGTGCCCAGGCCCTTCAACCCCAACGAGTTCGTAATTGGGTAGCGCTAAATGCTCGGCCTGCATAAGCTCTTGCAGCAATGTTTTTGCATCTTTAAACTCTGGCACTAATGATACCTTATCGAGATAAGGTTGCAGAAAGCTTAAAACAATACGACGGCAGGTGACGAAATCACTGTCGATATAAATAGCGCCAATTAACGCTTCAACAGCATCACCAACAATAGAATGCTTAACCGGGGATACGTTTTTTCGCTCCCCCAAACCTAAAATCATTAATTGATCTAATTCTAACGAAAAACCTATTTGGGCAAGCGTTTTGCCTTTAACTAATTGCGACCTTGCCGTGGTCATGACACCTTCTGGTACATCCTCAAAACGAGAAAATAACGCATCGGCAGCAACTGCATTTAATAGCGAATCACCCAAGAATTCTAAACGCTCATTATTCGGGGTGCCTGCACTTTTATGCGTTAACGCAAGCTCAAATAAACTAACATCCTTAAAGTTATAGTCTATTCGTGTTTGAATATTCTTTAATAAAGTCACTTTGATCTGCGCCACCTAAACCATCCTTGTTCTGTTGTTAATATTAAAATGTTTGATAATCATACCTTTTGAGAATTATATTATTTAGCAGCCTATGAGTAAGAATGCTTTATTGCTTTATTGATTGATTGATTAATTATTTATTGCTTAGCCACTAAACACTGAGCTACTAAACACTTAACTACTAAACTAGGTCACCACCTTGGTCGCCCCAAAATGAAGCCAAAGGATTACTTATTGATCCTCACGACTAAACGGCAACGTCACATTATTATCAAATTTCATGACTACATCGATATTAGAAAACAGCTGCTCACGTACTTCGTAATTGGCTATTATCTTATAGCCTTCAGCCGTTTTCTCAATAGCAATTTGTTTCGACGTCAATACAGTTATTTGATTGATGTTTAAACGCTTATTAATACGAGAACGAATTTCAGCTTTCGTTAACGGCGTGGAACGCTCCAAATGCTCGCTTTGGACACTATCAAGTACCGACTGAACATTCCAATTTTGTATATAAACGGGCAACATTTTTAATGTACACGTGAGCAACAAAAAACCCAATGCAATCGTTAAAACAAAACCTACTGAGGACATTCCTGCTTGGCGATTTAACAACGCTGGATAACCGTTTTGGTTTTGACTCTTACTATCACTATCACTACGATCAGCTTGTTGACGAAAATATAATTGACTCATGTTTTCACCCTTTTGCTCATGCTTTCGCTCTTTAATTTAATCTTTAATCTAATCTGAAATCCAATCTACAACCTAGCTTACGGCTTCATTAATAGACAAATTTATAGACAACAGTTTAGCTCAAAAATGATTAATTAAAGGCGCCAGCCCGTGAAAACGTCGGTAAATGCCAACCAGGCTCTTTATGCATCCAAATTGCGACAGCCTTACCAACAATGCGATCTTCCGAAACTGAACCCCAATAACGACTATCCTGACTGTTATCGCGGTTATCACCCATCATAAAGTAGTGCCCGTCGGGTACTCGGACCAAAATATCGTCATTACGTTGCGCCGAAGCATTGGTTTGAATCTGGTGATCAACTTCTCCCAACTGCTCGGTAAACTGCTGATAGAGCGCTCGCTTTTTTTTATTCAACGGCGTTTGCGTTTGAACCTCACCATTAATGGTCAACACCTTATTTTTATATTCCACTAAGTCGCCCGGCAAGCCTACTACGCGCTTAATATAGTATTGATCTTTGTGCGGTGGGAAAAAAACCATTACATCACCGCGCTGAGGATTATTTAAATCGATAACTTTATTACGCCATACTGGTAAACGAATACCATAGGTATATTTATTAACAAGAATAAAGTCGCCGACTAATAATGTTTTTTCCATTGAACCCGATGGAATTTGAAACGGCTCATAAAGAAATGAACGAATAATAAAAACAAAGGCAAGCACGGGAGTTAATGATTTCGCATTTTCAACGATGGCTGATTCAGCTTGATTGGGACCGCGTTTTTTGCTGAGCCAAACAACATCAAGTAACCAAATTGCTGAACCTACAGCAACCAATGACATTAAAATTAAAGGGAAATTAAGATCCATAATTGCGTTACTCGCTTATGCCAAAATCAATCATATTTTTTAATTTAACAACTGCATTTATTTAAAAGGTTATTGGTGCTTAAACCATGTTTAGCCATCAACTTTTAGTACGGCTAAAAATGCCGACTGTGGAATTTCGACATTACCCACTTGCTTCATGCGTTTTTTACCGGCTTTTTGCTTTTCTAACAATTTCTTTTTACGACTAACATCGCCACCATAACACTTAGCCGTAACATTTTTACGTAAGGCTTTAACCGTTTGTCGCGCAATAATGTGGCCGCCAATGGCTGCCTGTATTGCCACATCGAACATCTGCCGAGGAATTAGGCCCTTCATGGCCTCAACCAACAAGCGCCCTCGAGATTCAGCCAAATCACGATGCACAATAATGGCTAACGCATCAACACGCTCACTATTAATTAATACATCAAGCCGGACGAGTTTAGCCGCTTGAAAACGCTCAAATTGATAATCCAATGAAGCGTAACCTTTACTGCACGATTTTAAACGATCAAAAAAGTCTAATACCACTTCGTTCATTGGAATATCATAAACCAATGATACTTGCTTGCCCAAAAACTGCATATCTTTTTGTACGCCGCGCTTTTCAACACACAGCGTAATTACATTACCCAAATAATCTTGCGGCACCAATATATTCGCTCGTACTATCGGCTCACGCATTTCTTCAATGGTGCCAAGATCAGGCAGCTTTGACGGGTTATCGACGGCGATGGTTTCACCTTTAGCCGTGAGCACTTCATACACCACTGTCGGCGCTGTGGTAATGAGGTCGAGGTTATATTCTCGCTCTAGACGCTCTTGAATAATTTCCATATGTAGCATGCCAAGAAAGCCACAGCGGAAACCAAAACCAAGCGCATCGGATACTTCAGGCTCATAAAATAATGAGGCGTCGTTTAAAGTGAGTTTAGCTAAGGCTTCACGAAAGGCTTCGTAATCATCAGAGCTGACCGTAAACAAACCAGCATACACTTTGGGCTGTACTTTTTTAAAGCCGGGTAAGGCTTCAATATTTTCGTTTTTTGCATGGGTAAACGTATCACCCACTGGCGCACCCTGAATATCTTTAATACCCGCCACTACAAAACCAACTTCGCCCGCCGCTAGATCTTTTGTATTTAGACGCTTTGGCGTAAACACGCCCACTTGATCAACGATATGCGCTCGCGCCTGCGACATGGCAACAATTTTATCTCTCACTTTAAGCGTGCCCTCTAACACTCTTACTAACGAGACAACACCCAAATAATTATCGAACCAAGAATCTATTATGAGTGCTTGCAGTGGCGCATCTGCATCACCAACAGGAGCTGGAATGCTTGTCACAATTCGCTCTAACGCTTCACGAATGCCCTCGCCTGATTTGGCACTGACTCGGCAGGCATCCACCGCATCAATACCAATAATATCTTCAATTTCCTGTGCCACGCGCTCAGGCTCAACTTGCGGTAAATCCATTTTATTAAGGATAGGCACAACTTCTAAGCCTTGATCGATGGCAGTATAACAATTAGCCACCGATTGCGCCTCGACGCCTTGTGCAGCATCAACAATTAACAGTGCGCCTTCGCAGGCGGCAAGCGAGCGAGAAACTTCGTAGGAGAAATCGACATGCCCTGGCGTGTCGATAAAATTCAGTTGGTAGGTTTCGCCATCATCGGCACAATAGTTTAACGTCACGCTTTGCGCTTTAATGGTTATCCCGCGCTCACGCTCAATATCCATTGAATCAAGCACCTGATCCGCCATCTCTCGTGCTTCAAGCCCGCCACAGGTTTGAATAAACCGATCAGCCAGTGTCGATTTACCATGGTCAATATGGGCAATAATAGAAAAATTGCGAATACGGTTAATTGCTTGCTTCATTTAGCTCTCTGATAACGCTTAAAAAACTCACGCTTTTATAGTGTATGGGTCTCGTTGACTTAATTTTTAATGGGCACTACGGGCAGTATTTCTAAGCAGAACTAACCTCTGGCACGCAATGATGAATAGACCAAAAATGGCAAACCAAGCTACACCCAAAAAAGAGCCGCGATTGTATACCAAGGGGCCAATCTAAGCGAGTTTGCAGCCAAAAATGGGAGTATATTTGAAGATTAGTGAGCTAACAGAAAAAACCATAGATGGGGCAATATTGAGCTACTGACAATTTAATACTGGGGCGCAACATCAAGAGCGCTAAAAATTTTAATCTTTATTTGATAAAACCAGTAATTGGGGCTGATTTTGACGGGAATTAAGGTGTTTGTGCTCATAGCTGCGCACCAGCGCTAAACCAGCCACAAAACCAATAATGCCGCCAATGAGTGCAAATAAATCACCACCGTATTGAAATAGGCTGTCGAAGACAGCGGCGACCACAATCATGGTCAACAAAGGCAGTAAGTAGGCCATTAAGGAGGCTTTCAGCACCACACCATCAGGCACGCCAATATCAACCCACTGGCCCACAGTAAAGAAATCGGCTTGGCCTTTATCACAAAGAACACGAATAGAATGAGAACCACGACTTAACCAACGACTCAAAACACCCTGACCGCAGGCACCTTTGACCTCACAACTGCCACAAGTCGACTTCTGAAAAACTTCTACCCAAAGCGCGCCATTATCGCCGTTAGAAGCAGGCTCAATTGAAATAACACGAGCTTTTTCAATCGTCATGCCAACAACACTGTCTATAGTGCTATCGCTGGGCATGCTGGTAAGCGCCTTATGCTTGCGCAAAGGTGTATTGGGTGACGATTTATTATGAGCGTCTTTATGAGCATCATGATGGGGAAGTTGATCTGACATGTACCGATTGTACATTGTTTTAAAACGCTGTTCGACGGTAACACTTTTGATTAGGCCAAAAATACTGTCTATAAAAACTGACGCATCACGCTTAGTCAGCAACAATCCGAGTCACTGAATTGGCAATACCCTTTGCAGCAAGCATAGGAATTTCACCCACGACGGTAATAGAATAAGACCCCATGGAATCACGCTTTACGACGCTATGTGCAAGCGTTGCCCCACTTTGTACCGACACAGACTTACTCATATCAACGTCTGGCGCAATAAACACACTAAAGGCACTCAAACCATCTGAGTACATTTTACTATTTCGCATACTGCCTGAAACGCTACTTTCAGGTTTTGGTTCAAAATGTGCCTCCGATATGGTGAAACCAGTCGGCAGCCAATTGACTTTCCAGTTTTGCTCGGCAACAGCCTGAGATTCCAGCTTAATGACTTCGTTAGCTTTGGACTGAGAACGAGACGCTCGAGGCGCGATAGATGGCACGTCAATTAACGATAAACGATCGCGCGAACGATCAAAATTTGGCTCTAATTGCTTGGCTGTAATATCGCCACCAATGTTAATTTCTGTGTATTCAAACCGTTCTAATACTTTGCTGCTGGCATCGACCATTAAAGACTGCATTAACAAACCGGTTTGCTTATCTAATGCCAACTTAAAACCGTAACGGTAAGCATCTTTTGGCTGCACAGCAAGCACAGTTACCTCTCGACCAGCAACCCGATCATACCCCGAAAATTGAACCGTATAAGGCTGATTAACTGAACCTAAGCGCGCTTGATAATTACGCGCAAACGGCCCAGCAGGAACAGTATTACTTAATTCAACAACGCCATTTTTTGGATGAATACAAATGACTTTATCGCCTCGGCGAATAATTTCACGTGGCTCACCAGTTAAATGCACGAGGCGCTCAAATTGTTCACCCTCTTTTAAAGTATGAAAAATTTTCAGCGTTTCCATATGGCCATTAAGCCCGCCTTGACGATAAACCAAAGTCCCTTGATAGGTTAACGTTCTAGAACTTTTTTCCATTTTAGCGAGTAATGAATAGGGATTAGGTTCAGCAATAGATAAAGGTGCAAAACAAGAGGTAAAGAAAAATACACTCACCAGCAAGCTGGAAAGATATTGAGAAATAATTTGAGATTTTGGCACTACTTTATCCATTTGTAAGAAAGCATTATTTATTAGGAGAAACGCGCTAACTAATATTTTTTACACAACATTAAATGAATAACTACTAAGAAAAGTATTACTTCTCATCTTCAAAATTAGCCAATCGAGCAAATGGAATCATGCCTTGACCACTTTGTTTTGCGGCATGATTAGTATGTTCAAGTAAATATTCATTCAAGCGCTCTTGTGCCTTAATGGCTTCGAGCTTTTCGGCCTCTGACATAGGCTCTTTTGCCTTTGAGGACGCCAATTGAACCGCTGATAAATCAACAATATCTTGATCTACGTTTTTTATAATCGGCGCAATGGGTGCAACTACTGTATTGTCAGCCGTATAACTGGCAGCACCTTGTTGAGCCTCGTACTCTTTCACACCAACAAGAACAGCAAGCGTTACGGTTGCTGCAACAGCAAAACGTCGCCATATAGGTTCACGCTTTTCTAACGAGTTATGAGCGCTAGCGGCCGGCAATTCATCAGCAATTGCCGCTGAGACACTGGCAGCAAAGTTGGCCGAGGCCCTAACCTTAGGCTGAACACTGTGCCCTCGATCTCGATGATGACTGATAGATTCATCACGCAGCGCAGTACCTATAGTATGAAAACTTTCCCATTGAGCCAAAATGGCCGCCGTTTCTTCTTCAGAGGCGTTGTCTAACGCTTTTAACAAACGTCGCACCTCTAAGTCATCGGCTTGACTATCCATTATGGCTGATATCGATTCTGATAATTGATCTTTCATAAACCTTAACCACTACTCAATGTTGAACTGCTATGTTGAACTGCTATAAAAAATAAAAAAAACTTCTAAGTGCATTAACCTCTAAACTCATTCACGTCTAAGCTCATTCACGTCTAAGCTCATTGCTCAGGGCTCGCTGTCCACTAAAGCCTTTCAAGCGTGGGACGCACCTGTTTATCAATGGCCTCTCTTGCTCTAAATATGCGCGAGCGCACCGTTCCTACAGGGCAAGACATCACGTCGGCAATATCCTCGTAACTGAGACCATCAAATTCGCGCAAAGTTACCGCAGTACGCAAATCTTCAGGCAGGCTATCTAAAGCCTGCTTAACAACGCCTGCCACTTCTTCACCGTGTAAAAGGCTTTCCGGTGTTTGCATATCTCGCAAAACATTAGAGCCTGAATAATCGTCAGATTCGTCAACATCGACATCGGTACTGGGTGGACGACGCGAGCGAGAGACCAAATGATTTTTTGCAGTGTTAATCGCAATACGGTACATCCAAGTATAAAAAGCGCTCTCTGATCGAAAGTTATTAATCGCTCTAAAAGCTTTAATAAATGCCTCTTGAGCAACATCCTGCACTTCTGCATGATCACGCACATAGCGAGATATTAAGCTATGAATCTTATGCTGATATTTTAATACCAGCAGATCAAAAGCTCGCTTATCACCTTGTTGAACCCGCGCAACCAACTGCGCATCCGCATCACTCATTTAAATAATGTCATCCTTACAGCCCAAACAGCAAGATTCAGCACTATTACTGAATACGATAAAATTAGATAATAGGTTATTGGGCGTCAGCAATGTGGGCAAATCTGATATAAATTCCGACATGTATGCCTTGCGATGTTTTATCATTTTTATCACTTAGCGCCCCAAAACAACCCTTTTAAGACTAACCTCTTCTCGTTATTATTCTAGACTTAAATTTTGACGACTCCAACCACTCGCACTAAAATCGAACAAAAATCCTACCAAAAGCAATCATCTGTTGATTTATAATCAGTTGAGTGAAGTCTTTCAGACAGCTACCATAGTCATAAGTTCAGAATACGGCATGAAAACCTCTTTATTTTCATCATTCGTGAGGATTCTTTTATTCTTTGCTCGCGAGTAAAGCTAAATGACCGTAATTTCCCTTTTAGAGAACCAATATGAGTAATGTTCACCAATATGACGTTGTTGTTATCGGCAGCGGAGCTGCAGGCCTAACACTTGCACTTGCTTTGGCCGAAAAAGCCAATGTTGCCATCATATCAAAATCTCAACTCAGTGAAGGCTCCACCTATTATGCACAAGGCGGTATAGCCGCCGTGTTAGACGCCACCGACAGTGTAGATGCTCACTGCGCCGATACTTTAGTTGCTGGCGCAGGGCTATGCCACGAAGATGCCGTTAGATTTACTGTTGAGCGCAGCAAAAAAGCAATCGAGTGGCTAATAGAGCAAGGCGTAGCCTTTACTCGAGAGAAAAAACAAGACCCAAAAACCGGGGACCTCTATGATGAAAGCGGTAACGACTATCATTTGGCCCGCGAAGGGGGGCACAGCAGCCGACGCATTATTCATGCCGCCGACGCTACCGGCAAAGCCGTATCTGAAACCTTAGTTGAGCGGCTCCATGAGAACCCCTCAATAAAAACGTTTGAACACCATGTTGCAGTTGATATTACAATTGAACGCGACAGTCCCACACCAATCTGTCGAGGCGTATATGTACTCGATAGTAAAAATAATAAAGTAGAAACCTTTCACTCTCGTTTTGTGGTTATTGCTACGGGCGGTGCCAGTAAAGCCTATTTGTACACTAGCAACCCTGATGGCGCGAGTGGTGATGGCATTGCCATGGCATGGCGTGCAGGCTGCCGCGTAGCCAATATGGAGTTTAATCAATTCCACCCTACTTGCTTATACCACCCGCAAGCTAAATCGTTTTTAATTACCGAAGCCGTTCGCGGTGAAGGTGGCAAACTTCTCCTGCCCAATGGTGAGCAATTTATGCATCACTTTGATGAGCGTGGCGAACTGGCTCCTCGTGATATTGTTGCTCGCGCAATCGATCACGAAATGAAGCGCCTGGGTAGCGATTGTGTTTATTTGGATATCAGCCATCGAGAGCCCGAATTTATCCAATCACATTTTCCAAATATTTATGAACGATGCTTAGATTTAGGTATCGACATGTGTAAAGAACCGATTCCAGTAGTACCAGCGGCTCACTATACTTGCGGCGGCATTATGGTAGATAAACGCAGCGCAACCGACGTAAAAAATCTATATGCAATAGGTGAAACTAGCTTCACAGGCTTGCACGGTGCTAACCGGATGGCTAGTAACTCACTTCTTGAATGTATTGTTTATGCGCAAGCTGCTGCCGAATCTATTTTAGCCACTATTGATACGACAGAATGGCAGAACCCTCCAAAAATATGGGACGAAACACAGGTAACCGATTCGGATGAAGATGTGGTGATATCTCATAACTGGGATGAGCTGCGACGCTTTATGTGGGATTATGTTGGCATTGTCAGAACGTCAAAACGGCTTGAACGCGCTCAGCATAGAGCCCAACTGTTGCGCAAAGAAATTACTGAATACTACGGCAACTACAGAGTAACTAACGACTTAATAGAGCTGCGAAACTTAACCTTGGTAGCCGAATTAATTATTGAATCGGCGCTTCGACGCAAAGAAAGCCGCGGCCTGCATTACACCCTAGACTTTCCATTAGAAAATCGCTCTGCGCATGACACCGTGCTGTTCCCACCCAATTTTTGCGCGTCAAATGAATAGCCTTTAAATTGTTGCTAACACTTAACACCTAACAGTTAACTGTTAGCATAAAAACCGCGCTTAAAGTGACAGGTAAATTCGCAATAAGCGCCACTCTTGAGCACTCACACTGTCGCGCCAGATAATAATAATACGCGGCTGACCATGCGGGTAACCAGCTGCTCTTAGTGCTATTAACCACGGCATTTGATAATAATATTTTAGCTCGTTAACCGGCTGCCACTCTTCGTTAAGCAAGACACACCAGTTTTTTTGCTGGTAACGAATACCTTTAACATGGGAACCTGCAGCACTAAAATATTGCTGCCATTCACGATAAAAAAGCAAAGTAAGCAGTAACAAGAACAGCAACATAATAATGGTATCGGCTAATTGATCAACGACAACATAAGCTGCCATTGTATAAATAAGCAGTAAATAAAACCGACCCAAAAAAGTCTTTGAACGTCTGTGTAAACGAGTGTTTAAAAAAAAAGTAACCTGAAGCGCATCCATGCTAAAGTCCGTGAAGTGAATTAATCCATGAGTTTACATTTTACGGTTGTGCGCGCTCGCGATTAGCCATCAAAATAGTCTCTACCATAGTGGCTAAGTCTTTATCGCTAGCCGGCTCTTTTTTCAAGAACCAATTAAACAGCTCTTGATCCTCACATGTTAATAATCGCCGATACAATGCCTGCGCCTCTTGATCCAATAGCAGATAGCTGTTTTTCACAAAGGGCTCTAGCACTAAATCGAGCTCTAACATCCCACGACGGCTATGCCAGATAACACGGTTGTATTCGGCGCAGTCTAAATCTGTATTGAAATCAGTCATAATATTCATCTTATCATCTATCTTCAAAATCCGACATTCGATCTATCTTAACACCTTGCCAATACCCAGATAAAACTGAACGTCAGCGAATATACCGATTCAATAGCAGCATAAACGCGCAAATAGGCGTCATCTGGCATAGTTAGTGAATCTTTAGCCATGAATTGATATTGTTTAAAGAGGCCAGCTAAACGACAATAAGGTTTTAGCAATTAAGCCTAACAATACATTGTTGTGCATTTATTTTATTATACCCATCACACCCTACAGGAACATGGCATGTCAGCTTCATTAACTACGCTGGATAATTGGTGGCAAGACTGTCTTGCTACCCTGCCCTCGCAAAATATCCATAGCGGTCAGAGCTACTTTGATAGCGAACCTGCGTTTACAGCGCTTAGCACTATTGCTGCTATCCACCCCCTGCATCAGCTAGGCCTTATAAGCATTGAAGGCCCTGATGCCAGTCGCTTTTTACAAGGCCAGCTAACCGGCGACCTTGATGCACTGGCGTGCGGTGACACTGTACTGGCCGCGCACTGCGACCCTAAGGGGCGCATGCACTCAAATTTTTTCCTGCACTGCATATCTGAAACCCATTACTTATTGCAACTACCATTAACAGTGGTAAGCACAGCGTTAAACGCATTGAAAAAGTATGCGGTGTTTTCCAAAGCAACATTAACCGATATATCAACGCAATATGCCGCTTTTGGTTTTGCCAATACGCATAGTGAAGTTCAACACCCAGACATGCTTGCCTCACTCACTATTAATACTATCGGCTCTGTACAATGGATCAAAAGAACCTCCGTTAACAGCTATATCAGCAAGCTTGAAGCATTAGATGCACAATGGTGTGGCTCGGCCGCATGGGAATATCGATTAATTAATGCGGGTATTGGCTTTGTACAAACAGAGACCGTTGGCGAATTTATCCCGCAAATGTTTAACTTAGATTATTTAAATGGTATTAGCTTTATCAAGGGCTGCTATACCGGCCAAGAAATTATTGCCCGTATGAAGTATCGCGGTAAAGTTAAGCGTCGCTGCTATCCTTTTGTCGCCACAGCGATTAATAACACAATATCCATAGGTGCCGATTTACTCAATGACGAAGGAAAATTAGTCGGTACTGTTGTGAGTGTTGCTCGCGATATCAAACATACCACTACGGAAAAAACCTACGGCTTGGCCGTTATAAAAGTAGATGCTACAGAACAAAAATCTTTATCAGTAAAGAGTGACACGGCCCTTACTGTCACAACCCTTACCATCACAACCCTACCCTATGACATCAACAACAATGATGATAAATAATGACTAAAACAGGAAAAATTTAATGCAATTATTTGGTCATCGTGGTGCCGCAGGCGAAGCGCCAGAAAATACAATTGCAGGTGTACGGCATGCTATTGAGCGTGGCGTAAGACGCGTTGAAATTGATTTACGTCTGTCAGCCGATAAAAAAATAGTGGTCGTGCATGACAATAATGCCAAACGAACAACCGGCATTAACCGACTAATTGCACGTTTAACCGCTAGCGAACTCAGCCGTTTAGATGCTCGACAATTTGGTACGCCATGGCCACGCAAAGCCGCTTGCGGCATTCCTACATTACATCGTTACCTTAGTCATACTCCGGAAATACAATGCTATCAACTAGAAGTGAAATTAGATAAAAGCAGTGAACATGCTTTAATGATTGAAAAAATCGGCGCTTTATTTCCTAATAAAAGCGCATGCAAAAAAATAGTGGTGACGTCTTTTGATTATTTATTTCTCTCAAAGTTACGTCAGCAATTACCTCATATTCCTATTGGCGCTATTAGCTATAAAGCTAACGCACTAGCAATAGCTCGCGACTTAGAGTGCCAATTTTTTTGCATTAACACAAAAATTGCCAAGCCGCGCTTTATTGAAAAGGTTCGACAAACCAATATGCATTTATCAATTTGGACAGTGAATAACCCTGAGCAAATAAAAACACTTTACCAATTACAAGTTGACAGTATTATTAGTGATTACCCATCAATGGCTTTGCCGTTAATTAAAAGTTTAAGCCGTAAAAAATAAGTGTCATGACTAAACCGAACGCCCCCACCAATAAAAATAAACTATAGCGGTTAACCATAAGCCAAACGGTAAAATAGTATGATGAAAAATATCAAACCATTCGGTGGCATGAACATCTATCCACAGTAACAAGGCAATGCGCACAAGATTAAACACGTACATTAAGCCCACGCCAACGACAACACCAATCAGCTTATCTTTAATACTGCATTGATAAGCAATAATCACCGCCACCAAAACACTATGAATGCGCAAAGCATCGCAACCCTCAACTACAGTAACACTGGGCCCCGCAGGACTCCTTAAAGTTCTACCGTTTAACACCACCTCTTCGCCAACAAAATTAAGTAACACACTAGATAGATCTGCGCATACATTTAAATAGCTATAAAAAACCGGCGAGTATATATACAGCTGAAAGTAGATAATTTGCAAAATAGCAAAAATAAATAGCGCCGTACCAACAAAACTCAAGGAGCTACCATGCTCATCTAAGAAATTGTCTAGCGACGAGATATTCGGCTTATTATTATCGTTATTCAAAAGAATCCCCTATTAAGCAGCATGATTGAACTAAGTCACCAAGCCAGATGATTTTGAACCGTAGCAAAGATAAATTGTAGTGCATATCGCTTGGTTCAGGCCAGTTAAACTCACTATTTCTTGTGTCCTGTTTTATTTCTAGTAAACTGCTCCACCTGCCTATTAAATGGCGATACAACGAGTAACACGAGCACTTATTAAGCGTAACTAAAGACTGGAGCAACACCACAATGGGTAGAGCGTACCAAAACCGTAAAGATTCGATGGCAAAGACTTCTGATGCTAAAGCGCGAGTCTACAGCAAATATGGCCGTGAAATTTATGTCGTGGCCAAAGCGGGCGGCGTTGACCCTGACGGCAACCTTTCTTTACGCGGACTTATTGATCGCGCTAAAAAGGATCAAGTGCCTACGCATGTTATTGAAAAAGCCATTGATAAAGCTAAAGGCGGTGGTGGTGAGGACTTTGAAACGGCACGCTATGAAGGCTTTGGTCCTGGCGGCTGCATGGTGATTGTCGACTGCCTAACCGATAATGCAACACGCACGTTTAACGATGTACGCCTGTGCTTTACTAAGAACAATTGCAAAATTGGTACGCAAGGCAGTGTTAGCCATATGTTTGATCACTCAACCATTTTGGCATTTAAAGGTCAGGATGAAGAAGCCGTACTCGAAGCCTTAATGCTAGCCGATGTCGACGTTGCCGATATTGAAACAGAAGACAATTTAGTCACCATATTTGCGCCGAATACCGATTACGGTAAAGCGAAACAAGCGCTAACCGATACCTTTGGTGAATTGACTTTTGAGGTGGATGAAATTCAGTTTTTGCCGCAAAACACCACCAAGGCCACTGGCGAAGATACTGAAACTTTAGATAAATTTTTAGATATGCTTAACGACTTAGACGATGTGCAAAACGTTTATCACAATGTAGACATGTAATATCACAATAAAATCAAGGGCCGCTACTTTCGGCGGCCCGGCCAAACTGAATCACTACTTGCATTACCTTTTGAATTGCCACCACGCTTAGCCGGCTTTCGAGTAGATCGTTTGGCTTTTTGACCTTCAGCACCTGAGGCTTCTGCGTTTCCGCCACGCTTCGCTCCCTGAACAGGACGTTTCTTTTTTGATGCAGCACTTTTAGGCCCAGCTCGATTTTCTCCGGGACTGCCATCACGACGCTGTTTATTACCGCCAGCTTTACGTCCCTTATTCGGCTTTTTTGGTTTAGCTTTTCTGGGCGGTCGGCTGGTTAAACTCGATGCAGGCAAAACATGCAGCGGCTCAAAACCGTCCATTGTCTCGCGTGGCAATATTTGATTAATCAACCGTTCAATATCGGCTAGCTCATCAAATTCATCAACACAGACTAACGATACGGCTTCACCTTCGGCACCCGCTCTAGCCGTTCGGCCAATACGATGGACATAATCGGCGGCGACATTCGGTAAATCAAAATTCACTACATGCGGCAATTGGTCAATATCTAAACCTCTAGCAGCAATATCGGTAGCCACTAACACTTGCACTTCGCCTTGTTTAAACTCAGCTAATGCGCGCGTTCGTGCGCCCTGACTTTTATTGCCATGAATGGCAGTCGCCATAATATGCGCGGCTTCTAGTTCTCTAGTTAAACGGTTGGCACCATGCTTAGTACGGGTAAAAACTAATACCTGACCCCAATCGTTATCATGAATCAACTTAGTCAAAACCGCCGATTTACGTTTTTTATCGACCGGGCATACCCATTGCTTTACTTTAGTAGCTGTTGCATTAGGTGGCGCGACAGAAATTTCTACAGGCTGATTAACAATGGTTCTGGCCAACGCGCGAATGGGTTTAGAAAACGTGGCTGAAAACATGAGATTTTGTCGCTTTTTGGGCATCAGCGATAAAATACGTCGAATATCTGGCATAAAACCCATATCCAACATACGATCCGCTTCATCTAACACTAATACTTCTACTTGATTAAAGCGAATAGCATTTTGGCCATGAAGGTCTAATAAGCGGCCTGGCGTGGCGACAAGAATATCCACCCCTTTTCGCAGTTTAATCATTTGCGGATTAATTTTAACACCACCAAAAACCACCATTGAGCTCAATGATAAATGCTTGCCATAGGTCTCAATACTTTCGGCTACTTGTGCGGCAAGCTCACGCGTTGGCGTTAATACGAGCACCCGCGCCTGATTAGCCCGTACTTTTGGCCCATCTATTAATTTTTGCAATATCGGTAGCGTAAAACCTGCTGTTTTACCGGTACCCGTTTGTGCTGCCGCCATAACATCAGCGCCACTCAATACCGCAGGAATAGCCTCAGCCTGTATGGGAGACGGCGTATCGTAGCCTTTTTCGGCAATCGCTTTTAAAATTGGGGCTGATAGACCGAGAGTGGAAAATGTCATGATAAGCTCTTTGTAGTGACTCTTTTGTGTTAACTCTATGATGCCTAATGTTTTAATTCTGTGATACAGAGGCCACGGATACTGGCTTATACAGCCTTATGATTAAGCTTACCTAGCAAGCGCGGCAGCTTACAGATAAACGCCGCTATAAGCCATAGATCAATAAGTCACTAAAGCAGCGGGATTATCAAAGTCGTAACGCCATTAGCTCATTAACTAGTCCATAATAACGACTCTTCTTAGCCGCATGAGCCAATTCTTTATGTTAATCGAATATCGTCTTATTCAATGCCTAGCTATAGGCCATATCATTTTAGGTATTAGCTTTCCTTTTTTGGGACAATTCGCCTTTGTTAATGAGTTGCTACTCGCAGGTATGTTCCCCTACCAAACGCTGAGTGCCGAAACTGCCGTCCAAGCCAGCTACCTAATTACGCTGTTTGGCCCAACAGTGGCCAGTTGGGGTGTTTTAATGCTTTTACTCATTAATGTTTATAAACAATCGCCCAGCCTATATTTATGGCGCGGTATGCTATTTGCGGTATTGATTTGGTATATCGGTGACACTAGCTATTCAGGATCACACGGTGCATTGGGTGCAGTATTCTTAAACAGCGTTGTCGCCATACTCTTTGTTGTTCCCTTGTGGCGTTTGCGTAAACTGATTAATAACGAGGCATAAAAAATATTATGACAACATCTGCCAGCACCCTAAGAGTCGGGCTACGCTACCGTTCACATCGCCTTGAAACTCATTATGATGCCGTGGTTATTGGCTCCGGTATCGGCGGCCTCACAACCGCTGCCTGCCTTGCCAAGATGGGCAAAAAAGTGTGTGTGCTAGAGCAGCATTACACTGCAGGTGGTTTTACGCATAGCTACGAACGTAATGGTTATGAGTGGGATGTCGGCGTTCACTATATTGGTGATATGGGAAGCACTCGCTCTACAGGTAGACGCTTATTCGATTACATCACTAACGGTAAACTTAAGTGGGCACCGATGGATGCAGAATTTGATCGCGCGTTTATTGGCGACCAAACCTTTGGCCTTCAAAGCGGTAAAGCCCCCTATAGGCAAGCCTTAGTCGACGCCTTTCCTGATGAAGAGCAAGCGATTGATCAATACTTTGCTCAAATGCGGACTATAAAAGGCGCCATGCAATCGCACACTATTGGCAAAATTATGCCTGCATGGTTAAAAGGTATAGCTCGTAGGTTTTCGAGCCAGCAACCGCCGGAAGCGTTTTCAAAAACCACACGTGAAGTGCTTGAAAGATTAACCAATAACCAAATGCTTATTGCTGTACTCACTTGCCAATGGGGCGACTGTGGTATGCCGCCTGCAGAATCCAGCTTTGTCATACACAGTCTTATTGCGCAGCATTATATGCATGGTGGTTACTACCCTATTGGTGGCGCATCACAAATTGCACAAACTATTATTCCCGTGATTCAATCAGCCGGTGGAGAGGTATTTACCTATGCGTCGGTCGAGAAAATAATCACTAACAAAAAAGGGGTTACCGGCGTTCGTATGGCCGATGGCCATACCATTGAGGCATCAACGGTTATTAGTAATGCCGGCGTCTTCAACACCTTTAACCATTTGTTAGATAACACCGCAGCTCAACGCGCCGACTACCTCAACAAATTGCAACAAGTGTCTCGCTCAATGGCGAGTATTTGTCTTTATATTGGCATTAAAGATACCGCCGATAACTTACAACTACCTAAAACGAATTTTTGGATTTACCCTAACGAAAACTATGAATCGGTATGTGATACGTTTAAAGAAAGCAGCCACTATAGCGATGATACCGTTTTACCGATGGTTTATATTTCGTTTCCATCAGCTAAAGATCCTGATTTCAACAATCGCTATCCAGGCAAAGCCACGATTGAGATCGTTGCACCTTGTATGCATGAATGGTTTGTCCAATGGCAAGATAAACCCTGGGGCAATCGTGGTGATGATTACAACGCACTTAAAGAAAAATTATCTCAACGACTATTGGCTTATTTATTTGAAAAACTGCCGCATTTAAAAGATAAGATTGATTTTTATGAGCTCTCGACGACGTTATCGACTGACTTTTTTTGCCGCTATGAAAAAGGCGAAATATATGGCTTACAACATGACCCTAAGCGTTTTGAACAGCAATGGTTAAAACCTAAAACGAAGATTAAGGGGTTATATTTAACTGGGCAAGATGTACTAAGTTGCGGCGTGGTGGGTGCCATGATGGCAGGATTAATAACTGCTATTCAACTGGGTGGCTTTAAAGGATTGGCGTTGGCTAAAAAAATATTTTTTGATAAGCCGAAATCAAATTTGTGATTTTTTTGAATTAGCACGGCAGCGGGCTGAACAATAAACAATTTCATCCCATATCCCCCGCTGCTGCCATTTTTTTCTATTGTCGAATGACAATTGGCAAACAGGACAGACCTTGCTTTGCTTAATCGTTTTTGTGGCTAGTTTTTTTACGCCGCGGTTCACTAGCGATTGCGCATTTTATACTGCGTAGGACAATGGTGGCGTAACACGGAAGCTGGTCGCTTAGCTAAATGCTTAGTACCACGCGATGTCACCCTCTCCCGCCAAAGTTCAAAACTACGACGCTTTAACTGACTACGCATTAATTTAATCACTGCCTTTTCATCAAAACCATACTGCGTTTTAATCACCTCAAACGGCGTGCGATCTTCCCATGCCATTTCTATAATTCGAGATAAAGATTCAGCTGATAGCTCACCATAAGTACCCGACTTAGCGACTTGCTCGGCGTTATCATCTTGATTAAATGTTTCTGCTTTTGTCGTCAAACTGAGTCGCCATATAAAACTATCATCATTAAAAAATGCTGCAATAAGGTGTTATACGACATAAACTGCTGAGAAGATCAACAAGCGCCGCTAGTGGCTAAGCACCACCCGATAATGGGTTTTGCCGCTTCTAACCCGCTCGACAGCGGCATTCACATTATCAAAGCTAAACGATTCAACCACCGGCTTAATATTATGCTGCTCCACAAACGCTAACATTTTTTCTATGGTCGAAGGGCTTCCAACAGCCGAGCCCGAAACCGACAACTGACTTGAAATTAATGAAAATACATTGATATCCAGCGGATCTAAAACGGCACCGACAAAATGCAAACGCCCGCGTGGCTTTAACGTACCAAGATAAAGCCCCCAATCTAATTTAACATTCACCGTTGAAATAATTAAATCGAAACTAGCGCCCGCACCAGCAATTTCTGCCGCATCACGAGAGTCCAAAGTATGATGTGCACCTAACGCTAACGCTTCTTGTTTTTTCGCTTCACTCGAAGTAAAAGCCGTTACCTCGCAACCCCAAGCATTAAGAAACTGCAAAGCCAAATGACCTAAACCACCAATACCAATAACCGCTACCTTATCGCCGGCTTTAATATTGAATTCAAGCAGCGGCGTAAACACGGTAACACCTGCACAAAACAGTGGGCCTGCTAACGCTAAATCTATGCTGTCCGGAATAGCAATAACGCTATTAGCATCAGCACGTACTTTATCGGCAAAGCCACCGTGGTGGCCAATAATGGTTGGCTGTGCATTGCCACATAAATTGTTATCACCACTATCACAACTCACGCAGCTATTACAGTAACCCGCATGCCAACCCAGACCAACAGCCTGCCCAACTTTAAGATGAGTGACGCTATTACCCACGCTAGCGATTTTACCAACTACTTCATGACCGGGCACAAGCGGATACGGCATCTGTCCCCACTCACTATCAATCACACTTAAATCGCTATGACAAATACCGCAGTAGTGAACATCAATTTCAACTTGCTCAGCCTGTAATTCACCAGGATCATATTCAAACGGTTTCAATTCACCTTTAGCTTCAAAAGCAGCATAAGCTTTTATCATAGGGTTTAATCCTGTCTATAAATAAGTGACTTAGTAAAAAAAGAATAAACAGTCTATCAGTAAATGTATATTTGGAGACATAAAAAAACCGCAACAAACAAAGTGGTTTATTGCGGTTTAGATAAATCTATTAATTAATGTCTATTGAAATACACGCACATAATCAACAACCATTGTCTGTGGTAGATTACTGTCATCGACTAGGCCGCCCAAAGTACCACCCACAGCAATATTAAATAAGAAGAAGAAGTCCTCTCTAAATTCACTCATAAATGAAGGTGTCGTATACAATACATAAAATGGAGAGGTAGCGTCATCTAAATACCACTCGATGCTAGTAGCATCCCAAATAATGCTATATACATGGAATTCATCAGCCAACTCACCGGATGATAAACTCGTACTACCGCCACTATATTGATGACCTGGAACATTCCAGGTTTCGTTATACCAATGCGCCGTACCTAGTGTTGTCGCATTTTGGCCGCCAATCATTTCCATAATGTCGATTTCGCCACTTCTCGGCCAACTCACGCTAGAAATACTTTCTCCCAACATCCATAACGCAGGCCATAATCCATTGCCTCTAGGAATCTTTGCTCGTATATCAATACGGCCGTACTTGAAAAACTGCTTGCCCTGCGTTTTGATACGCGAAGAAGTGTAACGCCCTGCATCGACCGGTGCATCATTAGCCTCTTTTTTGGCTTCTATCGTAAGGTGCCCATTAGCTACTGTGGTATTTCTAGAGCGATAATATTGCAGCTCGCTATTTCCCCAACCACAAAGGAAAGGACAACCATTACCAATCTCATGCGTCCAGTTATCAGCATTTAATTCCGTACCTATAAACTCATCACTCCAAACTAGCGAATAGCCTGGATAAGAAGTTGGTGATTCATAGCCGCCGATAAAGGAAACATCACAACCATCACTGTCAACCGCTATATCTGGCAATGTATCAAGGCATTGATCAACACTGTCGTCGACACCATCGCTATCGCTATCTGAAGTAATGGTTATCGTGCCATATACTTCCATTTCATAAATAGAATAACCGTAAACATTAGCTGCTGGACGGCTTAAACCATTCATCCGTACGTACTGGTATGTACCTGTTATAGCCGTAGTATCCGTGCGAGGTTCGAAAGTACCGCCAGAAAAACTCGATAAAACCGTCCAGTTAATATTGTCATTGGAACCTTCAATATTATAAGTGGCGGCGTTAGCCGCTTCCCAATGAATAATCACCTCGTTTAAACTAAAAGGCGAACCTAAATTAAGCGTTAACGTGGTTGGATCCTGATTAAAAGCCGACTCCCATCGCGTGGCTAGATTACCATCTACCGCCGCACTAGCAGTACCCGCAGAGCCTGAAGAACTTGCTGTCGCTGTAGCTGGTATTTTCTTAATAAAACTATCGATATTAGTGATAGATTCTACTAACTGTATACGCACGGGCGAGCCCGAAAAAACAGTAGCCGGTATCATTAAAATAATGCTAAGTAAAAGTGTTCTAATTGATAGCATATTCATGATTATTTATTCGCACGCTTACGGGTTAATGGCAAACCAACAACGGCTAACAACATGGCTAGTAAACCAAATGCGAAAGCAGGCACCGTAGGCACAGCCTCTTCAGTTAAGGGGCCATTAGGTGTTGCATCACAAGCATCACCTGTTCCATCTTCATCAGTGTCTAACTGATCGGTATTCGCAACAGATGGGCAATTATCAGCAAGGTCATCAATCGTGTCTGAATCTACATCACCATTTGGCGTGCTGTCACACACATCACCCGTGCCATCACTATCGGTATCGGTTTGGTTGACGTTTGCATCCGTCGGGCAATTGTCAGAAAGATTATCAATACCATCCGCATCCGTATCACCATTCGGCGTAGTGTCACAGGCATCACCTGTGCCGTCATTATCGGTATCCGTTTGGTTAGCATTTGCATCGACTGGACAGTTATCAGCAAGATTATCAATGCCATCTGCATCGGTATCACCATTCGGCGTACTGTCACAAGCATCACCTGCGCCGTCATTATCGGTATCGGTTTGGTTAGCATTTGCATTATTTGGACAGTTATCAGCAGAATCAGTAATACCATCTGAATCAGCATCATTAGGTGAGCTTGGTGTTGAACTGGCTACCTGTGGGTCACTACCAAAAGCAATTTCGAGTGCATCTGTTACACCGTCACCATCAGTGTCTACACCATTTGGATCAGGAGCAGGGACAGTGCTACCCACTTGTCCTTGGGCCGCAGCTGCGCTGGCTACCAATTCTAACGGCAAGGTAATATCTAAACTAATGGATGCACCCGCTGCTAAACCATTTACTGTTAGCTCAATATCTCCGGTAGAGCCGACCAAGCCAAGCGTTGTATCAAAATCAATAACGGCTAAATCACTTCCGCCACCAAGAACCGACTCGGGGATAATGCTTGGAGTCACTGAAGAGACAAAGCTAGGCAGTGAGTTGCTATTAGTAATCGTTATAGAGTGGAAAACCGCATTTGGGTTGTCATTCACTAGCAACACGTAAATAGTGTTATCTTGAGTGAAAGACTCAACATCGTAGGCTAAAACTGGATTTGCAATCACCATATAAAAAGGCACTAGGCAGCCAATTAATGTTGTTAGATTAATTCTCTTCATACTATGAATTCCGCATTTATAATCATTTAGCTAAAGCAGTTATTATTGATTTTCTGGTTAAGGCAAAGACGTTGAAATTTATAATGTTATACGACTATTATTCAAATAGAGATCTGACTATTTAATAGCCTACCACAGATTGAATTAATTGCTGATTTAAAGCGATAAGTTGGCGTTTTTTTAAGTTTAAAGTTATTAATAAAAACGCTTACGAATTTAGATGATAGCAATAGCTTAGAAATACACCAAACAAAATAATTATTTAGTGTAAAAAAACAAAAAAATGTAATAAATACAATAACTTAAAAAACCACACAACCAAAACGGCTTAAATTCATAATTGTTAAACGGCTCTAACGTAAACATGCAAAAAATCTTTAAAAAAAAACAATTAAATCAATAGCTTATAAAAAATATAAAATCAATCACTCAAACAGGCAGGCATTTCACTGAAAAATCTAATGCAGTGACTGCTTTTTAAAACTCAACTGGCTGGCATAATCCTTTGTACTTGTCGCTGTCCCTCCATCATCAGCCACTGCTACGATAATAGTATCGCCAGCAACAAAATCACCTGCTAACAAATGCTGTGCTAACGGATTCTCTATGCGTTGCTGAATAATCCGTTTTAACGGTCTTGCACCGTAAACAGGGTCAAAGCCTGCCTCTACAATCATTGCTAGAGCCTGGTCATCTAATTGCAACGACAGTTCGCGCTCGGCCAAGCGCGCACGCAATTGGTGCAACTGAATTGTCGCAATACCCCTAATATGTTCCCGACCTAGCGGATGGAAAACTACCGTTTCATCAATGCGATTAATAAACTCCGGTCGAAAATGCCCTGCCACCACCTCCATAACCGCTGACTTCATTGCCGTATAACGACTCTCGGTTAATACCGAATCATCATCCGGCGAATGACTTTCGCTCTCTAAACCAAAATCAACAGCATCATAAGATTTATCACTGGCAATATGCTGTATGACATCCGAGCCTAAGTTAGAGGTCATAACAATAACGGTATTTTTAAAGTCGACGGTTCGTCCCTGACTATCCGTTAAACGACCATCTTCTAGCACCTGCAATAAAATATTAAAAACGTCGGGATGCGCTTTTTCAATTTCATCGAGTAACAATAAAGAATAAGGACGGCGGCGAATAGCTTCGGTTAAGTAGCCGCCTTCATCATAGCCAACATAACCTGGAGGAGCGCCGATTAATCGCGATACCGAATGCTTTTCCATAAACTCTGACATATCTAAACGCACTAATGCCGATTCACTATCAAATAAAAAATTAGCCAGCGACTTACATAATTCAGTTTTACCCACACCGGTTGGCCCAAGAAACAAAAAAGAACCATTAGGTCTATTAGGATCAGACAATCCTGCACGCGAACGTCTTACCGCATCCGATACTGACTTAACTGCTTCATGCTGTCCTATTACGCGAGTATGTAATTCGCTTTCCATTCGTAATAATTTATCTTTTTCGCCTTCAATCATTTTACTCACTGGAATACCGGTCCAGCGTGAAACGACTTCAGCCACTTCCTCTTCTGTTACACGATTACGCAATAGCTGCATAACCGGTGTGTCGATTGTTGCAATATCGGCGAGTTGTTTTTCTAAGGCGGGAATTTTTCCATACTGTAACTCTGACATACGACTTAAGTCACCGCCTCTCGAAGCGGCCTCTAAGGCTATACGTGCTTGTTCTAATTCAGACTTAATTTGCTGATCGCCCTGCACTGTCGCTTTTTCTGCGCGCCATACTTCGTCTAAATCAGCAAATTCTTTTTCTACTTGATTAATATCATCAGTTAATATTTTTAATTGTTTTTTCGCTGCCTCGTCTTTATCTTTTTTAACGGCCTCACGTTGTATTTTTAATTGAATTAAACGGCGCTCTAACTTATCCATTAGCTCCGGCTTAGAATCAATTTCCATCCTAATGCGACTGGCCGCCTCATCAATTAAATCAATAGCCTTATCAGGTAATTGTCTATCAGTAATATAACGCTGCGATAATTTAGCCGCAGCAATAATAGCGGCATCAGTAATATCAACGCCATGATGGACTTCATAGCGCTCTTTCAAACCACGCAAAATAGCAATGGTGTCCTCATCTGATGGCTCGTCGACTAATACTTTTTGAAAACGACGCTCTAGCGCCGCATCTTTTTCTACAAACTGTCGGTATTCATTTAAAGTGGTTGCACCCACACAATGCAACTCACCCCGCGCTAACGCTGGCTTTAACATGTTACCTGCATCCATTGCACCTTCAGCTTTACCTGCACCAACCATGGTGTGCAGTTCGTCGACAAATAAAATAACGCGTCCTTCGTGCTGCGATAACTCTTTCAGCACTGCTTTTAAACGCTCTTCAAAATCACCACGAAATTTTGCGCCGGCGAGTAACGCCCCTAAATCTAATGACAACAAACGCTTATTTTTAATGCCTTCAGGCACTTCGCCATTCACAATTCTTTGTGCCAAGCCTTCGACAATAGCGGTTTTTCCCACACCGGGCTCGCCAATTAAAACTGGATTATTTTTAGTGCGACGCTGCAATACCTGAATGGTACGACGAATTTCATCATCACGACCAATAACGGGGTCTAATTTACCTTGCTCTGCCATTGCGGTTAAATCAATAGTGTACTTATCTAAAGATTGTCGACTATTTTCTGCATCGGCTGATGTCACGGCCTCTCCTCCACGGATAGCATTGATCGCTTGTTCAACTTGCGCATTGTCAAAACCTGCTTTTTGAAACAACGATAATAATTTCGAACTGGGTTGTAAGGCCGCCGACAAAACCGCCTCACTAGAAATAAATTGGTCACCTTTATCTTGCGCATATTTATCAGCAAGATTAAGTAGCTTAGCTAACGCAGGAGAACCTGATATTTCACCTGTCGCTTTCTGAAGCGTTGGTAATCATGCTATCGATCGTTCCAACTCACTCACTAATAACGATAAATCACCACCCGACTGTTTTAATATTGGCCCAATAGCACTGTCGGCCGAATTCACCATAGCCAACATAAGGTGCTCTGGCTCAATGGCGGAATGATTCTTACCAACAGCTATAGATTGGCCATCAGCTAGCGCACTTTGTAAAGCTTGAGTAAAACGATCAAATCGCATAACAGTTGCCTCGATATCTTTGTATATAAACTATTTTTGCCCGCATATTTTCTGCTTACAAAATAAAGATAGGGGCAATAGTTATTATTTCAAGGCTATTGAATTATTTGAAACAATAGAAGCGTTGCAAAAACAGGGTTCGTAGAAGTAAGAAGCGGCTAGCAGAGATTAAGTGAGGTTAAAGTATTGCCATGCTAAAGACGCCTATTAAGACGCTTGAAAGAAAAAGCGCTTAAAAGATGCCCTCAAAACTCAGTATTTAAGGGCAAAAACATCATGTTTTACTTATTTTTTAGCATTTCTAATATCAAAAATAGGTGCCCGCGGTGCATCAAGTAAACCGAATGAACCACGGTTTAACCATGAGCGCTTATTAAGATCAAAGTCAGCGGCATAAAGAAAATCACCCTTAGCATCCAAAGACGGATGGTTAGGGAAATTCGCTGTTAATACCGCTAAATTATCATCCGCTAAATCCGTTAAACCTATACGGTGATAACAAAAAACTAACAATGCAAAAGCATCACTCATAGCTTCGGTTTTTTGATATTGCTCTACAACCGCTTTAGCGCGATTAATGGCTGCAGTATAAGCGCCACGCTTAACATAGTAATTAGCCACCACCATTTCATGACGCGCTAATACATTCTTAATATTGACCATACGCACGCGCGCATCGGCAGCATAGACACTGTCGGGATAGCGACGTAAAAACTCTTGGAACTCGCGAAATGATCGGCGCGCTGAAGCAACATCTCTAGCGGCGTGATCGGCCTGATAAAAACGTGAGAGTAGACCCGGTGTAAGACTATAGTTGGCAAGACCTTTCATGTACCAAGCGTAATCGGCATCAGGGTGCCTTGGGTGTAAACGTAAGAATCGGTCAGCAGCGGCAATGGCAGCGTCTTCATCATTATTACGGTAATAAGCGTAAATAATCTCTAACTGCGACTGGTCAGCATAAACACCAAAAGGAAAGCGTGACTCGAGCAATTGCAAATTTTTAACAGCAAGATCAAACTTTTCATCATCAAAGTATTCTTGTACGCGTTCGTACATTTGCTGCTCAGAGAGTAACCGCGATTTTTCGCGCTCTTCATCTTTTTTCTCTTTATCGCCAAAAATCGAACAACCCGCCATTAGGACAATTAACGTAGCAAATACGCCATAAGTGGTAAGTTTGTTCATTCGTATCTAATGCCTCTTGCATGGACTATTGCGCCAAATATTAGCGCTTGTGTTAATGTCGGTTCAATTAGGAACGCTTCTGATGGATGATGTTATACCACTCGCCCAGACTACGATACAATTGCGCCCTAGTGAGGCTAATTATCACATAACTCGGCCTTTATCGCGCACTTGCCTAACTGAAATTATCACTCTATGAGCAATACGACAGCAAATTCAGAGCAAAATCCACAAGATAAGACGCTTGAAGCCACTGCGGACTTAATAAAAGAGCCTTTACTTGACGATAATGAGCCTTCTGACGACGTTTCTGACAGTAGCAGCTCTGACAACATCATACATCGCAGTGCCACCGTTACAGAAGAACTGTCAGGCAAACGTTGTGACCAAATTGCTGCAAAACTGTTCCCTGAATTTTCGCGAGGCAAATTACAAAGCTGGATTGTCTCAGGCGAACTCACTGCCGATAAGCAACAATGTAAACCACGACAAAAACTCTTTATTGGCAGCCAACTCGACTTAACCGCCGAGTTCACGCCGGTATCCGACTGGGCACCGGAAAGCCGTCCCATTAATATTGTCTTTGAGGACGACCACTTACTCGTGATTAATAAGCCCGATAACTGTGTTGTTCACCCAGCGCCAGGTCTATTATCTGGCACACTCGTCAACAGTGTACTGGCACACTGCCCAAATAATTCGGCGCTGCCGCGTGGCGGCATAGTTCATCGTTTAGACAAGGACACAACTGGCTTAATGGTAGTGGCTAAAAGCCTTGAAGCCCATAGCAGTCTCGTTAGGCAGCTGCAACAGCGTACCGTCAGCCGCGTTTACCGTGCAATCGTAAAAGGAAACTTTATTTCTGGCGGCACCGTCGACGCTCCTATTGGCCGGCATCCAAGTGCCAGAACAAAAATGGCGGTAGCCAAAGCATCTGACACTCACGGTGCAAAAGTGGCCGTCACGCATTACCGCATTGCCGAGCGCTTTGCTCACCACACCGACTTAACCGTTAAGCTTGAAACTGGCCGCACCCACCAAATACGTGTGCATATGGCGCATATTAAGCACCCATTAATTGGCGATAAAACCTATAACTCGCGCTACCAGCAAATTTCTGGCGTCAGTACAGAGCTTGATGAAGTATTACGACAATTCCCACGCCAAGCATTGCATGCCTTTCAATTAAGTTTCGAGCATCCAGTAACGCAAGAAATGTGTGAATTTAAATGTGACTTACCTAAAGACTATACCGATTTAGTTAACGCTCTGCGTGCCGAAGATAAGCGACCTAAATTCGAAGAATGACAATACCCCCCGCTAATATTATTAAACCCATTTGGCCAGCTCCGCCACAAGTAATGGCTGGCGTCAGCACCCGTCTTGGTGGTTACAGCCAAGCCCCTTTTGACCAATTAAATTTAGCGCAACATGTCAGTGATAACAGCAACCATGTTGCTAATAACCGTAAGCATTTAGCAGAATGTGTAAACACCACCGAGCAACAATGGCAATGGTTAGAACAAACGCATAGTACAGATATTGTTATCCTAGACAATGTGCAGCCACAGCCATTGGCTGCAGACGCTGCGCTAACCAGCAAAGCTAATATTGTCTGTGCGGTGTTAACTGCCGATTGCCTACCGATTTTATTATGTGATGCACAAGGGACACGCGTTGCCGCTATTCATGCTGGCTGGCGCGGCTTAGCTAATGGCATCATTAGTAATAGTATTAACGCTTTTTGCAATAGTTCGCCCGCAATAAAAAGCCAACAGATTTATGCTTGGCTTGGGCCTGCTATTGGCCCTAATCATTTTGAAGTTGGACCCGATGTAAAAGAAGCGTTTATACATGCAAACACTGCACCTTCAGAATTATATGAACAGGCATTTATAAAAAAACCACACAATAAATATTGGGCCGATATCTATCAGTTAGCAACTATTGCGCTAAATGCCTGCGGGGTACATCATATTTACGGTGGTGGTTTTTGTACGGTTGAGGCATCAGACCGCTTTTACTCTTATCGCCGCGAAGCCAAAACGGGGCGTATGGCGAGTTATATTTACCTTGATATGATTCAAAACAGTGCAAGCTGAATGTTTGATACAAATATAGCCCATTGATTGCGATATCAATTTAGCTTTAAGCAATAGTAAAATGCTCATGGGCAGAGTAATATTTTAATGATCTTTTGAGTTCGACCTAACGTAAAATAAAACAGCCAAACAAATCAATTAATCCATTTGTAGACCATACGCCATGAACAAAGCTGACATTATTGAAGAGATGAAAGTCTTACCCCACATAGATCCAGCCCATGAAGTCAGTCGACGTGTGAATTTTATTAAGCAGCAACTCACACAGTCTGGCATGACAAACTTGGTGCTTGGGATTAGTGGCGGCATTGATTCAGCGGTTTGCGGGCGCTTAGCACAACTAGCGATTAATGAACTTAATCAAGACCAAAGTCATGCTGGTTATCAGTTTTTAGCTGTCCGCCTACCCTATGAGACTCAGCGCGATGAAGATGATGCGCAGCTTTCCATTCAGTTTATTAAACCCAGCCAACACTTAACGGTTAATATTCAAGCCGGCGCCGATGGAATACATGCTCAGGCTTTAGCCGCGGTAGAATCACAAGGCTTATTACCTAGTAACGAAGCCACCATAGACTTTGCAAAAGGCAATGTGAAAGCACGTACGCGCATGGTTGCACAATATGAGATTGCTGGCTTAGTGGGCGCATTAGTTTTAGGTACTGACCATTCGGCAGAAAATATTACTGGCTTTTATACTAAATGGGGCGATGGCGCATGTGACCTTGCCCCGTTGTTTGGTTTAAGTAAACGTCAGGTCCGTCAACTGGCCACTCACTTAGGTGCGCCCGATATTATTATCACTAAAGCGCCTACCGCCGACTTAGAATGTTTAGCACCACAAAAAGCTGACGAGCAAGCGCTGGGCTTAAGCTACGATAACATTGATGATTTTCTTGAAGGCAAGCCTGTATCGGATGAAGTGATAAAACGCCTTACTGATATTTATATTAAAACGCAGCATAAGCGCCAACCCATCCCTACGCTCTACGATTAATTAACTGACCAGAGGTTGTTGAGTCACCTCGTTGATCCATTTACCATGCGCACAGTGACGGTTAAGGATAACACGTCATTTTACAAGCACGGCTTACCTGACTTTATAGGCTTGTAAAAACTATGCATAAGGAGATGCAACCATGGTTAATTTGCTTTTCATACCTCTCGCCCTAAACAAACACACAGCCCCAAAACCACTACTAGGTTTTACCTTAATTGAACTCTTAATTACCACCACGATTATTACGCTATTGGTCAGCATGGCGGTGTCTAGCTTGGCCAAACTGTGGCAAAAACAACAGGCCGATGTCTATGTAGAAACATTACAGCGTGCAATGGCAGCAGCGCGATATGGCGCGATAACCAGTAGAGAAATTGTCTCGCTATGCCCTTATGCTGAAACAGCCTGTGGTGAGGAATGGGAAAACGGAGTCATGATTTTTATAGATAAAAACAATAATGGCATTATTGATGATAAAGAAACGCTAATGGAATTTTTTGATTTTACGCCGAACAATAGCACTGTTCGTTGGCGTGCGTCGGGACGAAAAAATTATTTGCGTTATTCACCCACCGGCATGGCAAGACAGTTTGGACGGTTTCACATTTGTGACAAAGAAGGTGATTTATCGTTAGCACGCGCTCTAGTGATTAGTCGTCAGGGCCGAACGCGTATTTATAAAGATAGAAATAATGATGGGGTTGTAGAAGATACTAATGGAGCGACACCAGAATGTTAGCTTAACGCCAACAGGCATCAACCGCCGCATCCGAGCCATCCCCAGCCGTTTTAACACCGGCTTGATTAATGGTCAAAACCCCACAATCATCAGCCGCTTGAGCGCCTTGTGGTGTCGCTGTAAGTGTAAAGGTTGTGGTACCAGCAGCTAAGGTGATGACGTAATAACTTGCAGTACCGTCTATCGGTGATTTAGCCGGAATACCCACTGCTGCAGGTGTGCCATAATCATAAGTCTTTGAATAGTGCCGCTCCATTAATTGTCGGGCTTGTAAAAGTACAGCTGTACTATCCGCTCTCCGACCATCTCTTACCTGCCCTTGATAACTGGGTAAAGCAACCGCAGCAATAATGCCGAGTATGGCTACTACAATCATTAATTCAATTAGCGTAAAACCGCGCATTCGTATCATTTTGTCTTCCGTATTTCTGTCTTTAAAAACTATTAATCATGAACCCGAATCGCATAAATCACTTTTTTATCCGAATCACCCGCAGCCGTTATTTGATTACCCTTACGCAAATTAGCTACCGCACCTTTTTCTCCATTAGCTAAGCGAATGTTCACATCGTAAGCTAAGCGAAAATCCATTTCCTCCATATGCATATAGAGCATCGTTACCTCTCCCGTCTCAATATCAAGGTTAACAATCTCTGCAACAAACTCACTTGTTGCAGCACTCAGTACAGAGGTGTAAAAAATGATTAATACGGCCAATACTTTACTATAAATAGTTTTCATCACTCGCTCACTTAGATATTTAATAATTGTATTTAACAACTAACAACTTATTTAAGCTGTCGCCAACGAACGCGGCCCGATTTAGAGCCTCCACTGTATGAGTCACAGTTACCACCAACATTAATACATTTTTGCGAGCCATCACCGCTCACTAAAATAAGCAAATCTGGAGCAGGATCATTACTAGAGCCGCTCGGCGGTTCAGGCTGTAGAGCCACGACAATTTCTCCATTCTTTTTATCGTCTTTATCCACCTTGCCATCATTATTGTAATCTAGTGTAGGTGCATCAGGTGCGTCGCCATTATTTCTATCAATAACAAAAGTAAATGTTTCACCACCTGAGTTACATCGACCACTCTCGGGAATAATAGTATTAAAGATAACTAGTGAGCCACTTAATGCAGGTCGCCCAACCACTCGTTCTGATACACCCGCAAGCGAACTTAAATCTAAACGCCAACCTTTATTACTATTCCAATCGACAGTATTATCAGTAATTGTTCGTCCATTGATAGATGCGCCCTCAATAGTTTGTGATATTAATGATGACGATGTAATACAGGCAGAATTACCCGTGCAAGTATCATCGTCTAACACCGCATAAAACGACTCAGAATTGGTTGAGGTTAAATCAGTTTGTTCTAAGTATTTTCCGGTACCAAAATACACTAAGCGGCCAGATTTGTTTTCTGGATGATTACCCACTGTCACAGAACCCGTAATTGCCTGGCCTGAATCGGCTTTAAATAATTTCGCATAACTCCAATCACCTACTGTGCTAGAAATCAGATCAAACTTCCACATATTACCTTGCAAATCCCCAGCATAAATAAAGTCAATCATAAAATCTCTATCGACCGATATGGCTACAGGGCCTGACAAGCCATTATCACCATTGTTATCAACTTCAAACTTTTTAATCACACTGCCATCTTCTATATCCAAAACAAACAGTACGGCTTTTTCATTAGTTGAGTTATAACCATTAGCAACAATCGCTGCCCAACGACCATCATTCAGTTTAACTAGTTGAGCTTTACCAAAGCTATACCCCATATCGGCATCGTTATCATCTGTAAATTCCCATAGGGCAATTTCATCTGCAGTTCCAGTCGGGTCAGTGATATCCAACGCATAAAAACCTTTACCGCCTGTTCTAAGTCCTCCTACTAACACTGAATGCCAGTCACCGCTATAGAAAACATCCAGTGTAGAAATAGGGCCATCAACATAAGCATCGGAAGAAAAAGTACTTTCAGTGAGCTCATGCAAATCTTTTAAAATCTCATTAGGCACATAGGCAAAGACTTCTTCGCCGCCGGTTTGCTCGGCGTTAAATGCATGTAACATACCGTCATTACCGCCGGCATATATCATTGGGTTTCGGCTAGCAATAGTCGTCAAGAAATCAGTATAGGATTTAGATTCTAAGGTATCGGTAAACGCATACTCTCTAAACCCATTCGCATCAACACCATTACCTACGTAAACCGGTGAGGAATGAACAATCGGACCAACACGTGTATCATCACCATCGGTGATTAAACTACGGCGTGATCGAAACGTACCGCCATTTTCAGTTTCATTCGAGTCATCCCCGCGTAGATAATTAACCCGCGCCTCACCCAGCCCATCACCATCATCTAGCAAAGCCGCCTGAGTTGCATTTAAACTCGCCCATTTAAATTCAATACCGCCTACTGGATTACCTGATACTTCAGTATTGTCATAAGTGAATATATTTCGCGTTCCGTGTGGCAAGCTAACACTCGTATTCTCTCGCGCAGCATCCCATACCTCAGAGCAAAGCGTACCGAATGCTTGATCATCGCAAGTCGAAGGCACCTCTACATCAGGATCAAAACCAGAACCGTCAGAGACTTCAAAGGCTTGTAACTGCCCTATCCATTTTTCAGTATCAAAGGATGCAAGATACACTAAGTTACCCGAGGAGATACGACCACTATTAGCTACTACGGTTGACGCCGTTGATTGACGCGCAGCGATGCGCTCGGTTATAGATTTAAAAGCATCGACCAATTCATTAGGATCGGTCGCATTAAAAAAACCACCATGACCATTGAGACCTGCATGATATAAATCATCAGCAATACCATTATTGGTGCCGATACCAGGCCAACCAGTTTGCGTCGTAACACCATCATTAGCCGTGTAAGAGGTACCATCTAATAAGTTTTGATAAACCACATCAGTAGTAGGCACACTTCCCGTGAGGCCGAAGGACACCATATAACTTACCATATGTTGCCAACTAGCTGGATCGTTAGCCGGATTCCAATATTGCGCATCCGTTGCAGAACCAATTATTTCTTCTGTGTAATACGGCTCTAAATCATCAGTCAGCGTTGGTGCTAAATCAGAGGCCCAGTAATGCCACATAATATCCGCGAGGGATTCATCACTATTGGTATTGGAATAAATAAATTGGTTAGTGGTGCCTGGGTTATAAGCGGTACCATCCGGTAAAGTATTGCCCGTTTCCTCATCTTGAAAAAAATCAGTCGGTTCAGTAAAAGAACCATTATAAAAACCATCGGTTAGCATAATATGCGTATTAAGTCGACACGACACGGCATCCGATGATGAATTAGAAGGAATATCACGATAAGCAGAAAGGTTTGTATAGTAGTTACCAGCTCTTACAGCCGCTGATCGTAATGGCGTACCACCACTTGTCCGTACCGACTCAATCCAGTTATAAAAATTAGCACGCTCAGCCGCATTAAACTCTGATATTTGCGATGATGAGGCACCAGACCTTACTGTTGTACCACTATTGAGAGCTTGCCTACCAATACGAACAGCACTACTTACTGAGTCAGGTACAAAAGCACGTGTTAACGCCGTTTTTCCTGCATCGCCGCGAATCGAATAATATTGATACCAATTAGCAAAATTGTTTTGTTCTTCAGCCAAGGTTCTTCCATAATTATTTGTGCCGCCATCACCCGTGTAACTATCCGTATTAATAACCACCTTACTGTAACAATCCGCATCTGTTGATTGATTAGCAACAGTATCTGTACAACCTGTTAAAGTATCATCAAAATGATAATAATATGCGGGTTGAAGAGCACAAGAGGGACAATCAAAATCCACATAATCATCATCTAACAGTAGTGCTTGCTCAAAATGATAATGATAATAAATAGCAGAAAAACTAGTCGATAAATTAACACTCTCTTGGTGGTCAGTATCGTAGTAGTAACCTCGTCTTGCATTACTAAAGTCCGCGTCAGCTAATGGAGTGCCTAATGAATCATACGGCGCTATATAATTAACTGATGGATCATAGTAAATTTTATTGTAATGGGGAGAACGAAAATAAATCTCACGCCAATTTGACGAAATCGCATCGGGCATAAAGCCCCAAGCCATACTGCCAGAGTCATCCATTGAAACAACAATATTGGGGGGAACGCTGGTCGATACAAATAACGGCATATCGTTTAAATTTAACTGCGCTGCTTTCGCCGAAAACATTGACGTCATACAGCAAATAAATACAAGACTGACATGAATTCGACGATTCAAAAAAAATAGTTTAAGGTATTTCATTACTTTCACCGCTGTTCGAAATATGGCTGACTAATGCTTAACAAACAAACTTTCTACAATTGACTGACTTTTTGTATCGGCACCAAATGACGATGCCGTTAATCGATAAACCAACTTGGCATCGGCAGAATTCGCGCCTGGATATAAAGAGGTGTCGGAATCCATAGAACTGGTGCCATTACCAATATATTCTGTAAAGCAAAGCGGTGCAGACGCCACCCCATCTGGAGACGCACTCGTACGCACAATAGAATCAATGGCCGACTCGTTTCCATAGTCTTCCCAAAAGGCTTCATTGAGCCACCAATTTGCGGGGAAAATACCTGCGGAAATCACTCTATGTGTTTTATTTCTTAAATCACTCAAGCTTGATGTTTTAGATGTCTGGTGAAGTACAACGGTTGCCTGATCGCGTAAAAACGTTTCGCACTCATTTAAAGCGGCCTCCGCACCTTGAAATGATTTATTGGCATTCTGCATATTCGAAACCATCTTTTCTTCTAATGTGACCGATGACATACCTGATATGCCGATTAAAGTGAGTATTAAAAGCATCACCAAAGAGACTACTAGCACAGCACCTCTTTGCAATGCTTTACTGCCCTGCCGGCTTATTAACACTGTTGATTTTTTTATATTCATTTTTAATTAACCTGAAAGCTGGCTGCGTATAGCAATTGTTTGAGTAAATACCTGTCGTGCACGACCATCGGCTGTTGCCGATGCAGGAATATCTTTGTCTAATAAGGTATAAGCTCTTCCTGTTGCATCTAATGGTGTATTATCAGAAACCGTCATTAAACCTATTTGCATAATAACCACGTAAGGCCAATCGGCACTGGTCATTTGCGTTGCCGTTAAATAACGAGTAACACGATTCGGTGTTGAAGCATCACCTACTCCATATAGCACTTGCATATCTTCTACACCGGATACCAGTACTACCGAACTCGCACCCGCAACATCGCAACGTAATTGATCATTCGTGTCGACATAAAAACTCATGCGGGTAAACACTCCCGGCGTACCATCAATGGCAACGCCAGCACAATCTAATAAAGGTCGAGTGGCATCGCTGTCGCCTTCCATCCTAAAAGTAAAACTATCAAGCGTAGTGTCGGCATCGGTTAATGTTGCTGCCGTCGTATCGGCACCCACGACTACTGCACCTTCATCAAAACCATTTTGACCAAGCCAATAAGTATTATTCGCCACAAGGTTAACTAAGTCAGCCGCATAGTCATCGCCATTCATGGTCGTAATATCACCCGGATTCAAATAACCCGCTGCTCGCGAAGAACGGCTAATAAAACTCATACCAAAACGCCCAGACTCCTGCGTAATGGATTGCGCATGAATCACATCAAAAGCCTGTCGGCTTCCTACCGTTACCTGAATAATACCCGCCAACATAAACAGACCAAGACCCATTGCAATCATTAACTCAATTAATGAAAAACCTGCTTGTTTTGTTTTTTTCACTGTCGCTACCATAGCTATAGTCATAGTCAAAACCTGAAACCTAAATTTGAATCACTAAACGAATACAGCCATCAAGTGCGGTTGAATTACAACTTGCTCCCGTCACCACAGCACCATCTCGGTCTTCATCCCAAAACACTAAAATCGTATATTCAGATGTGCCAACATTTTTTGTGATAGTGCCAATACCTGAAGGTAAATTGGAATTAGCTATTTGTGTTTGCCACTGAGCAATATCGTAACTTGCCATTTGCACTTCATCACAACTAGCAGTGGTGCCCTGACAAGCTTCACTCACCACCGCCGTCCCATCGCTTTCATAATTAACCGACAATGGGTCTGCCGCATCTGCCCTATTTGCTCTTAAACGGTCGGCCATATCAGCCGCTAAAATATCAGCCTGTGATCTAAAAATACTGTTTTGCGATTCGCGCACACTCACCGCCTGCATACCTGCCATACCTAAAATACCAACCGCTAAAACAAATACCGCTACCATCACCTCAATTAAGGTAAAGCCCTTTTGCGTTATAGATGTTTTTTTAATGTTGTGTGGATTCAAAATATTCATTCTCTTTTTAGATAAATAGCTAGCATCCCGTATCTGAAAGATCAGCCGAATAAGTTAACGTTCCGGTTGCCGAAAGAATAATGCCTCGCCCATGATCTGCTGGGGATTGACTATCACAAATACCTATACTCTCTGCATTACCCGTATTAAGCCCTGTAGCAGCAAAAGTAATTGCCGTTCTCGCAATACCATTGCGAATAATAATATTGTCGTTACCATTGCTAACATCAATAAGTCGCTCGGTATTAATATTACGTGCACCTGATGCATCCGCATCCGCAAAGACAATCCAACCGTCAGACCAGTCACCACTACAGCCGGCTTGGTTGTCGCTAGGGCAAATGGTGACAAAGGACTGAGTGTTAATTGCCTCGCTACGGGCTATTTTTATAGCGGTAGCAAAGGCATCTCGAAAAGAGGCAACGGTATTGTTTTTTATAGCGGTTTGAAAACTCGGAATAGCGACCACGGCTAAAATCCCTGCGATGGCAACAACTACCATTAACTCAAGTAATGTCATACCAAATTGTTTTTGTTTTATGCGTAATCGTGGCATCAAAAATACAACTCAAAGCGTAGACTTTATTAATCAATGAAAGTTGAGACAGGAGCTAGCTAAGCCAAGTTCCCATAACAACTCAGTTAGGCTTTATTGTTGGATAAACAAGGAGGATGTGCCAGCGCCAGACGCGCTAACGGTAGACTTCTACTGATAAACGTAAAAAGGATTTAAATAAATGCGATAGACAAGACAAAAATCATATTTAACGACGGTTTTATACGATTTTACTCAACAGGAAGGCGAAGCTCTTTAGGCATAGAAAACGTGATATTTTCTGGCGTACCTATCTGCTCTTGCGGCAAGGTAGCACCCAACGACTGTAGATAATTAACCACTTTTTGCACCAGCACTTCTGGCGCTGAAGCACCCGCACTAATACCGACTGCCGATTTGTTCGCTAACCATTGCGGCTGAATATCATCTTCACTATCAATGAGATAGGACTCGGTACCCATTCGCTCGGCTAACTCGCGTAGACGGTTAGAGTTAGAACTGTTTGGCGAACCTACCACTAACAATAAGTCGCAATCGGCAGCAAGCGCACGCACAGCATCTTGACGATTTTGTGTGGCATAACAAATATCATCTTTTTTAGGCCCTTCAATAGCAGGAAAACGTGCGCGTAAAGCATCAATTACTCGCGCCGTGTCATCCATTGAAAGTGTGGTCTGAGTCACATAAAACAGGGCTTCGGGGTTACGAACAACTAAATTAACAACATCATCTTCGGTTTCGACTAAATAAATATCGCCACCGTTTTTATTGTCGTACTGGCCCATCGTACCTTCTACTTCTGGATGACCATGATGACCGATAAGAATGCACTCTTGGCCTTCACGGCTATGACGCACGACTTCCATATGCACTTTGGTCACTAACGGACAAGTGGCGTCAAAGACTTTTAGGCTGCGTTGCTCAGCTTCTTTACGCACGGCTTGCGAAACACCGTGTGCACTAAAAATAACTATAACATCATCGGGCACTTCTGATAGCTCATCGACAAAAACAGCACCACGATCACGCAAATCCTCAACCACAAATTTATTATGTACCACTTCATGACGCACATAAATGGGCGCCCCAAAAACCTCTAATGCTCGGTTAACAATATCAATAGCGCGATCAACACCCGCGCAAAAACCCCGCGGGTTAGCTAAAACCAAACTGGCTGAGGTGGCAATAATAGAATCGGTCATATGGTGTTTTCCTAAATCACTTTTCAGTGTTTTTTATCGCCTTTCTTGTCGCGGTCATCAAGAGTCACATCTATAGCTTCACCTATAGCTTCATTAAGAGCCACATCAATAATATGCACATCAAAGATAATATCTTTATCTGCCAACGGGTGATTAAAATTGACGAATACCGCTTCATCTTCAACCGAATCAACAACACCGGCTAACTCACCGTTAGCTGCATCGGCAAAACTCAGCACCAAACCAGGCTCGAGCATGGCATCACCCTCGGCTAACATCGGTTCAATTTCGTGACGGCGAAAACGCTGAATATTATCGGGGTTAGATACGCCAAAAGCGAAGGCTGCTTCAATAACGTTACTGCTCTGTTGGCCTGCCACCATACCCAATAAAGATTTCTCAAACCCCTCTAACAAGTTACCATCACCAACCGTGAAGCTAACGGGGTCGCGCTCAAAGTTACTATCAATCACTTCTCCAGAAACAAGCTTTAACGCAAAGTGTAATGTCACTCTACTATTATCACTTATCACCTGCTCGCCGCTGTATTGATTATCCATTCTCACTCGCCCTACTTAATTATTACTCGCTCTCTTTATTCGTTGCATCAGCTACATCAGCTTCAGACGGACCAAAAAAGACATCAATCAACATTAATATTGCACCCAAAGTTATTGCACTATCGGCGACATTAAATGCAGGAAAGTAATGACCATCGTAATAAAGCAACACAAAATCAACGACCTTACTTAACAAGACTCTATCGATTAAATTACCAACCGCACCAGCAAGAATAAGTGTTAGTGCAATTAATAATATTTTTTGTATCGCCACCAGTCGATGGATCCAAACCACTAATACGACACTTACCACCGAAGAAATCGCGGTAAAGAGCCAGCGCTGCCAACCACCAGCATCACTTAAAAAACTCCAAGCGGCGCCCTTGTTATAAACCAAAGTGAAATCTAAAATCGGTAACAGGTTAACTCGTTCGCCTTCAAAAAAATTTATCTGTACCCAATACTTACTTAACTGATCAAACACAACAATCACTAGCGCTAGGATATACCACGACCAACGGACTGAGCTGTTAGTTAAAACCCACATTAAGCATACAACCTTATTTCGCCATCACCATCAACATTGTCAATACAGCGCTGACAGAGCTCAGGATGCGCAGCTAAGGCCCCCACTTCTGGGCGGTGATGCCAACAGCGAATACACTTATCATGCTCGCTTTTATTAATAACCAGTTTCATTGCCTCTATATCAGTAGCTAATGCATTTGCTGGCGCAGCTTGATCACTCACAACCGTTACGGCTGAAGCTATTAAAACAAATCGTAATTCATCTTCAACAGCTGTTAGCTGTGCGGCTAATGATGGCTCAGCATAAATAACGACTTCGGCTTCGAGTGAAGCACCAATAGTGCCATTAGCTCGCTCACCTTCTATAGCTTTGTTAACGGCAACTTTAACATCGCACAAAGTTTGCATTAAAGCGCCTTCGCCTTCTGGCTCATTTAATAGATTAGCCAAAGAGGTGTAGGTTTCTTCAATAAAGATATTTGGGCTGCGCTCACCTGGAATATGTTCATTCAACTCATCGGCAGTAAAACTTAATATCGGTGCAATCCAACGCGTAAAGGCTTCAATAATATGATACATAGCTGTTTGCGCTGAACGTCTAGCCACACTATTAGCTTGCGTGGTGTACTGACGGTCTTTAATAATATCAAGATAAATGCCACCTAAATCGACAACACAAAAGTTATGCAGCTTTTGATAAATAGTATGTAATTGATAATCATTATACGCCGCTAGAATCTCTTCTTGCAGTTCGGCCGCGCGCGTTATTGCCCAGCGGTCAAGTAACAATAATTTATCGTTCGGTAATAAATCGGTAGCGGGATCAAAGCCTTCTAAATTAGAAAGCAAAAACCGTGCGGTGTTACGAATACGACGGTAAGAATCAGAGACGCGTTTTAATATTTCGTTAGAAACACTCATCTCCCCACTAAAGTCTGTTGCCGCAACCCAAAGTCTCAGTACATCGGCACCCAGCTCGTTCATAACTTCTTGCGGCGCCACAATATTACCTTGCGACTTTGACATTTTTTTACCATCGGCATCAACGACAAAACCATGTGTTAATACAGCCTTATAAGGCGCAGTACCATTCATAGCTATTGATGTTTTTAATGATGACTGAAACCAGCCGCGATGCTGATCAGAACCTTCAAGGTATAAATCGGCAGGGTAACTTAAACCCGGTGTGTTTTTTAATACCGAGTAATGTGTCACGCCAGAATCAAACCATACATCAAGCGTATCTGTCACTTTACTGTAATTTTCAGCGTCATCACCCAACAACTCGGCAGCCTCGAGGTCAAACCACACATCAATACCATCGCTTTCAATACGCTGTGCAACTTGCTCAATTAAGGCAACCGTATTTGGGTGTAGCTCTTGCGTCACTTTATGGACGAATAAGGTAATGGGTACGCCCCAAGTACGCTGCCGTGAAATACACCAATCTGGGCTACTTGCTAACATGCCATCAATACGTGCGCGCCCCCAATCAGGCACCCACTGCACACCTTCAACCGCAGACTTAACTGAATTCAATAAGCCTTTTTGCTCCATGCCAATAAACCACTGCGGTGTGGCACGATAAATAAGCGGTGTTTTAGTGCGCCAGCAATGCGGGTAGCTATGACGAATTTGCTCAACGGCTAATAATCGCTGCTGCTCTTTTAATACATCGATAATAGGTTCATCGACCTTGTAAACATGCTGACCAGCAAAACGTTCGGTATTTTCGTTATAAACACCGTTATCACCCACAAGGTTAAGTGTTTCTATACCGTATTTTTTTGCTACGACAAAATCTTCTACACCGTGGTCCGGTGCCGTATGAACACAACCGGTACCTGCTTCGGTAGTGACATGATCACCTACAATAACTGGCACAGTTTTATTGTAAAACGGATGACACAACATAACGTTTTCTATTGCTTCGCCTTTAAAGCGACCAACAATTTTAAAGTCTTTAACGTCATAACGTTGAAGTGCAGACTCATGCAATGCTTCAGCTAACACTAAACGTTGCTTAGCACCTTCGCCTACTTCACACTCAACGACTACATAATCTAATTCGGCATGCACAGAGACTGCCTGATTAGCTGGCAATGTCCATGGCGTTGTAGTCCAAATAACAACGCTAATATTGCCCTCACCTTCTAGACCACCAACACTATCAGCAAAAGCTTGCTGATCTTCTATCGCAAAAGACACATCAATAGAAAAAGAATTTTTATCTTGGTATTCAACTTCAGCTTCGGCTAATGCTGAACCACCAACCACGCTCCAATACACAGGCTTAAAGCCACGGACTAAATGACCATTCTCAACTATCTTACCTAACGACCGGACAATGTCGGCTTCGGTTTTAAAGTTCATAGTGAGATATGGGTTTTGCCAGTCACCTAACACACCTAAACGGACAAAACCTTTGCGTTGCCCATCCACTTGTCGGGTGGCATATTCGCGACATTTTTGGCGAAAGGTTTTGTAGTCAACCTTAACGCCTGCTTTACCGACTTTAGTTTCTACCTTATGTTCAATCGGTAAGCCGTGACAATCCCAACCCGGTACATAAGGTGCGTCATAGCCCTGCTGAGTTTTCGCTTTAATAATAATATCTTTTAAGATTTTATTAACCGAGTGGCCAATATGAATATCACCGTTGGCATAAGGAGGGCCATCATGCAAAATAAAGGTTTCACGACCAGCAAATTTTTTACGAATTTGACCATAAACATCGGCTTTATCCCATGCTTTTAAACGCTGCGGTTCTCGCTGGGCTAGGTTCGCTTTCATCGCAAATGCTGTTTTTGGCAAATTCAATGTTTGCTTGTATTGATTTTTCTTGTCTTCACTCATAGGGCTATTAATCAAACCTTTATTTAAAACATCTAACGTAAAAACTTAACGAGAAAACTTATCGAAGAAAATAGTCTCTCGCCGTATTAATATCATGATGAATTTGCGTCTTTAGCAAATCTAACGATTCAAATTTTTGCTCTTCACGAATTTTTTTGCGAAACCTTACATCAATGCGTTGACCATATATGTCAGCATTAAAATCTAACAAATGTACTTCTAGAATCGCTTTTATCGACGCATCCACTGTCGGCCGACATCCCACATTTGCGACCGCAGGCAGCCATTGATCAGCATATACTTCATGACCTTGAATATTCACCTCTACAGCATAAACACCTGACATAGCTGCACGTAACCGATGCAATTCTACATTAGCGGTTGGTACATCCAGCACTCGTCCTAACTGCTTACCATAAACTACCTTACCCGAAATACTGTAAGGTCGGCCTAACAATTCCTCTGCTTCGATAAAGTCACCCGCCTTCAATAATTGGCGAATACGTGAACTCGAAATACGGTGGCCTTCTAGCTCTAACGTGGTGGTGTCCTCAACGGTAAAATTATATTTACGCGCCAGTGCTACTAACAGTTCAAAATCGCCACCACCATCACGACCAAAACGTAAATCATCGCCAACCACGATATGCTTAGCATTAAGGCCATTAACAAATACTTGATCAACAAAATCGGTGGCGTCCATATTGCGCATGCGATCATCAAAGCGTACGACAATGACGCGATCAATACCAATAGCAGAGAAACCTTCGCACTTTTCGCGAAAACTCATTAAACGAGGCGGCGCATCAAGCGGTGCAAAGTACTCTCTGGGCAATGGCTCTAAAGTGACAACCACCGAAGGTAAGCCCGCCTCTTTGGCGCGCATTCGCAAGTGGTTAAGCACCGAGCGATGCCCGCAGTGTAAACCGTCAAATGCACCTATCGTCAGCACCGAGCCTGCTTCACTTAAACTAGCGCAAGCGTGCCGATTGTTTAAATTGTGTATGCCGCGAACCAGCTCCACTCACCACTCCTACTCACTAGCCCAAAAACTATTTACAGCAGACCACCAAGGCACAGATGCAAATAGGATAAACCGGAGATTATATACTTAGTCGGCGGTGAAAATCGCGGTTCTGGAGCTGGAAAACTACCGGCTTATAGCGCTTTTTTAACTGGCTGCGGGTGATTTGAACTGATGAGGTCTAACACCAAAGAACAGCAGCGTAATGAGATAGACGAAGAAACCAGTAATGCAAAGTAACAACAGCTGATAACAACGTGATAGCCAACTCGCCGCCGCCCAAAATGAGGGCTCCGGTTGAATGGCAATAAGCACGACGACCATAGCCGCCATAGCCGCCATGACCTGTACCAATAAACGCCAATAATCACTTGTCAGCAAGCTGCTTTTAGTCATTGTCGAATCGTTATTGCTTGAATGGGGGCTACTTAAATGGGTGCTGTCTAAATGAGCATTACATAGCAGTTTATTAGCCGATAAACCCCGAAACAGCAGCCAAGCATTAAGCGCTGCCGATAATGACGTTGCCAACGCTAAACCAACATGCCCCAACTGCCAATAGTGATGCAAAATCAATACAAATATGAGGTTTAACACCATATTAGAGACCATAGCGATAATACCAATGCGTACAGGCGTTTTCATATCTTGCTGGGCATAAAAACCGGTTGCAAGCACTTTAATAGCCATAAAAGCTAACAAACCCAATGCATAAGCGCGCAGGCTATGCGTCGACATAAGCACATCTTCGGGCGTCATTGCTTGATATTGAAACAAGGTAAATAAAATAGGCGCTGCTAGCACAATTAATGCTGCAGTGGCTGGCATGGCTACTGCGGTAATACAGCGTAAAGCCCAATTTAATGTCGCTTTAAAGCGCGCTGCAGAATGATCATTCGCAGCGCCACTCTCACCTGCTACATTTTGTAATTGCAAGCGAGACAAGCCGGGTAAAATAACGGTGGCAATAGCAATACCAAACACACCTAAAGGCAGCTCAGCTAATCGGTCAGAATAATATAACCATGAAACACTACCGGTGGGTAAAAATGATGCGAGTACGGTATCGAGTAGTAAATTTATTTGGCTTACGGATACACCGAAAATAGCCGGCACCATTAAAAGTAAAATCTTTCTAACGCCTGCATGCTCAAGGTCCCATTTGGGTTTTGGCATCCGGTCTATCTGCGCCAAAAAAGGCAACTGAAATAACCATTGTAAAACACCTGCAAATAACACCGCCCATGCCAAAGCATAAACTGGTTGCGAAAATAATGGCGTGGCAAATAGTGCAAAACCAATTAAAGACAGGTTTAACAGCACAGGGGTAAATGCTGGTACCACAAAGCGATCATAACTATTAAGAATTGCACTGGCAAAACCGGTTAATGAAATTAATAATAAATAAGGAAAGGTAATGCGTAACATTTGCTGCGTTATAGCAAATTTTTCTGGCTGATCAATAAAGCCCGGCGCAAACACGGCAGTGACTACTGGCGCGGCCAATACGACCAAACCAACCAACATAAACAAGGTGCCGCCAAGCACGCCGCAAACCGCATTTATTAAGCCTTTTACTGCAGCAACATTACCTTCAGCTTCATAACGCTGGCGATATTCGGATAAAACAGGAACAAAGGCTTGAGCAAAAGCCCCTTCGGCAAACAGCCTGCGAAGAAACTGGGGAATTTTAAATGCAACAAAGAAAGCATCGGCGTAGCCACCCGCGCCAATGAGACGGGCAATAACCACATCTCGTACCAAACCCATAACGCGCGATAACATAGTCATAACACTGACCATAGCGCTGGAATTTAACAAACTACGAGACGCGACCACTGGCTGGCCCGTTGATGGCTTATCCAAAACTGGATACCTGTAAAGCCATAAAAGCCACAATCTGGATCATCTCAGCAATACCATCTCAAAGATATCATCCTTAAAAACACCCTCACAGCTACTGAAACCGACTGCCAGTATACCAGCGCACAGCTTGCGCACTGTCATCAACCTTATCGACCACATCAAGCACTAGAGCAAATAACGACATCCGCAAGACAATACCGTTATCGGTTTGGCGAAAAATAGCTAAATTTGGATTTTCATTTAAATCGCTATCAAGCTCGTTAGCTTCGGCTCTAGAATCGCGCGGTAATGGATGCATTATGACGGTATTGGGTTCACAGTGCTGAGTATAAACACTTTGATTTAAACGAAATTTGCCACGGTATAAATCGGCTTCTTCTTTGCTACCAAAACGTTCTTCTTGAATACGCGTGGAGTAAACAATATCAACATGCGAAATGCTCGATTCAAGATTGTCAGAAACGGTAACGCGATGGTTGGCTGCACGCAGCATTTCCACTAATGCCTCTGGCATTTGCAATGCCGTTGGCGACACTAAATGCAATTCAATATTTTTATAACGCGATAATAGTTTTGCTAAGGAATGAACTGTTCGACCATGTTTAAGGTCGCCAATCATACCAATGCGTAAACCATCAATACCCCGCCCTTTTCCAATTAATTCTTTTTTTATGGTGTAAAGATCGAGCAATGCTTGCGTAGGATGCTCGTTTGCACCATCGCCACCATTAATCACTGGCACACGGCTGGCAGAAGCAAATTCTCCAACCGAGCCTTCTGCTGGGTGCCGCATGGCAATAACATCACTGTAGCCGCTTAATACTCTAGCCGTGTCGTATAAAGACTCGCCTTTAGCCAAGGCCGAGTTTTCAAAACCCGTGGTCTCTCTAACCTCACCACCCAGCAAGTTGAATGCACAACCAAAACTGACGCGCGTTCGAGTACTGGGCTCAAAGAACATATTGCCTAAAATTGCACCATCTAGCACTTTAGTGATGCGATGACGCTTGGCATAGGGCTCCATCATTCGAGCAACATCAAAAATACGATCAATATCTATTCGCTCAAACTGATCTATGGACAGGATATGACTGCCAATAAAATCCATCCAATTCACTCCATTACGTTATCAATAGGGTTTGCATCCGCTTTTATGGCGACAAAAGGCATCATGCGACGTATTACCAGTCTAAACTGCGCCAGAATGATCGCCAAGGCTTCTATGCAGCGACTGTCATTATTCCCTTAATAGAGTACTCAATAGAACAGTCAATACAGCATCCATGCTAGCAAGCAAAAGAATGCGCCTGATATCAATAAGATAACGCCGATAATAATAAAGCGGGAAGTGAGCATGGTTAGCTATACCGCAGAAGGATAATCAGACTCAAAAAAACTAAGCTTGTTGTTTCACTGATTAACGAGTATTAACTTGAGTCACGCTCAGACATGCGTAAATGACTGACTAGGGTATAAATATCGGTTGCAGCGCCCCAAGCTTGGGGTTCGAGCACCTCAGCATAATCACAGCGCAACAGCAGCGCTTGCCACAAAGCGAATTTTTGTTCTCGTGTAGGCTGCATGAGACGCGGATACCAAGATTTTAGCTTTAACTCTCGGCAATAAAAAAAATTAGAAAACTCCGCCCCGTAGGGGTTTTCTCTAAAACGAACGACTTCGTCATTATGTAAAGGGCCGGCATTGCTGCCAGTCTGCTCATAAAGTACATCTAAAAGATGTTTCTGTAATATTCGTGTTTGTTCATCAATAAACATGGCAAAGTCCTTTACTAGCCTAATCCTTTTTAACTACCGTATCCCAAAATCAATACGATCTGCCAAATATATAATCGTATTAATTTCAGCGTGCGGAGAGTAATAGAATCACAAGGCCCACACAAGTCACGTTTATCGACTTACTCGAACATAACGCTACAATCCTGCAATCCATCACAGTTTAAATCACTGTCGGTGACGATAGAATCACTATGACCAAAATGCTTTTTGGCAGGTGTCACCACCATCATATACAATGACCTTATAAACAATAACACACAGAGATAACGGCATGTTTGTAGTGGGACTCACAGGTGGCATTGGTAGTGGTAAATCTGCTGCTGCGGCAATTTTTGCTAAACTGGGTGTGACGGTTATTAACGCAGATAGCGTTGCTCGAGAAATCGTTGAACCGGGCAGCATAGCGCTTAATGCAATAGTTGAGCACTTTGGCCAAGCCATACTCCTCGACAATGGCCATCTCAATAGAACCGCCCTGCGAGAGAAAATTTTTTCCGCCACTGAATCAAGCGACACTGCCAAGCAATGGTTAGAAGAACTGACTCACCCATTAATTAATCAACGCATTATTGAACGCTTAAATGACAAAAAAAGCGATACTGAATCAGACTATCGTATTTTGGAATCACCTTTATTGTTAGAAACACAGCAACGGGATTTAGTCGATCGTTTATTACTAATCGATATAGCCAAATCATTACAAGTTGAACGAACTATGGCTCGAGACCAAAATACTGAAGCACAAGTGAACGCTATTATTGCCGCACAAATGTCTCGTGAAGATAAACAATTACTCGCTGATGATAAAATTGAAAATTCCGGCACGCTTTTAGAGCTCGAACAGCAAGTAATATCGTTACATAAAAAATATCAACACCTTGCTCTAAAACCTCTTACAACAAAAAACACATAACGTGGCAAATACAGATAAAGAGATAAAAATGACAAAAGTAAAACTTAATAGAGAAAAACCAGCACCAGCAGTAGACTGCCCTACCTGCCAGCTCACCATAGAATGGACAGAGCAATATCCAGAGCGCCCTTTTTGCTCTACACGCTGTAAAAACAATGATTTTATTGGCTGGGCTAACGAAGAACAACGTATAGCCAGCTCTGCAAGCTATGATGATATTTTTAGCGAAAGCAATATTAACGACAGCTAACACTAAAACGCCAGCATTGAAGAATTCCCCCCACACACTCATCCCTCGCAATATTTTACACTCTCCCTTAATATTATAGCTGTATATTTATACAGTATTAGGGTAATATTTTAGACGCCATAAACTTCGCCATACTCAAGAGCAATGCGTCTTACAACACACCCAACAACTTAACCTATACAACCCTATCCGATACCGTTTTATCTACACAACTTTACGTGAATAACTCAAGGGAAATGTAAATGATGACCGCAAACTCAAGCAAGCAATACAGCAACCAATACAGTAAGCAATTTTTGCATAACACCTTTTATGCAAAACAAGCACAACGTCACTCCCCAAACAAAATAACCATAGAAGAGCCACTAAAGCCCTATGCTGATTTTCAGCAACTTAAAATGGCTAAAGTGAAAATGGCTAAAGTAAAACAGCTTAAAAGCACTGCAGAAAAAAAACCAAAGCCCTTTATTCAACTTCAAGGCCAATGGCTGGCTAAGGCGGGTTTTTCAATCAATAAAAATTGTCTTATCGAAGTGTATAAAGGAATGCTGGTTATTACACTGGATGAACCGATTAACAAAGATAAACAAGTGAATCCGTAAATGACTTAAAGCAGTATTAAGATAATTGCTGTTCTAGCCATAACAAAATGGACTGATTCGCTTCAGGGAATGAGTAGTTTTGAAGTGATGCCTGTGAAACCCATTTTACAGGCTGACCTTCAATACCGCAGGGCTCGCCGCTAAAATCTTCTACTGACCAAACATCCAGTAGCACTTTTTTGTCATGGTAGTTATGTGAAATTTGCATGACAGGGTTAGCTGAATGAACATCCACGCCTAATTCTTCTTTGAGTTCACGACTAAGAGCAACCTCAACACTCTCACCTTGCTCAACCTTGCCGCCAGGAAACTCCCATAAACCACCTTGATGTGACGCCTTTGGCCGAAGGGCTATTAAGACTTGATTCGATCGAAGCAACAAGCCGACAGCAACATGAACCATAAGGGTATCCATTTAAAATGCGAGACTAATCAATAGAGGGCTTTAGCATTATGTTCGATAATCGGCATTAATATGAACATAATCGAGGGATAAATCACTGGTCCACACACGCTGATTAACAGCGCCACGCTGTAAGTTAATCGTAATCGAAATATCTGTTTGCGCCATAACCGCCATTGCAGTCTCTTCAGAATAAGACTGCGCGGTGCCGCCCAGCTCACAAATAAGATGATCATCAAGATAAATTTCAACCAACTCAACATCTAAATCGGTTAAGCCCGAGCGACCTACAGCAGCAAGGATTCTTCCCCAATTTGCATCACTGGCGAAAAAAGCCGTTTTAACTAATGGTGATTCCGCTACCGTATAGGCCACCTGTAAACACTCATCGGTATCGCGACCTTGATTAACATTAATAGTAATAAATTTTGTAGCACCTTCTGCATCGCGAATAATTGCTGTCGATAAATCAATAAAAAGCGCATTAAGTGCAGTTTGAAAAGCTGACCAATCTTTATGTGAAGGCGATAACGTAACTGATGAAGCTCCCGTTGCTGCCAACATACATGCATCGTTAGTTGATGTATCGCCATCAACGGTAATACGATTAAACGAGCATTGCACAGCATCTTGTAATAAATTATCGAGGTCGCTTTGTGCAATCGCAGCATCGGTAGCGACATAAGCCAGCATGGTCGCCATGTCGGGTCGAATCATGCCTGCCCCTTTGCAGATACCCGACAAAGTGATTGTCGTACCACCCACATTGACAGTACGACTAAACCCCTTAGGAACAGTGTCAGTGGTCATAATGGCGTTAGCAGCCTGTGACCAACCGTCTGCCGACAGCTGCCCCCAAAGCGTTGGCGCTGCCGTATTAATACAATCAGCAGGCAACAACTGTCCTATTACACCGGTAGAAAAAGGTAATACCTGCGAAGCCTCGCACCCTGCTACAGCCGCTAAGGCGTCACAGCTTTGTTCAGCAGCAGCATAACCCGCCACACCAGTGCCGGCGTTAGCATTGCCAGAATTAATTAACAAATAGCTAGGTTGCTGATGAGAGGATTGTGCAATAGCTTGCATTCGGTTGCGTGCAATTTTAACGGGTGCTGCCGAAAATGCGTTTCGCGTAAAAACACCCGACAGTACAGTACCTGGAATTAATGCCATTAACGCTAAATCATTTTTAGGCGTTTCTGTATTTTCAGCGTGAGGAACAACCCCTGAGGTTTTAATCCCTGCATAAGCCACCCCCCATTGCACACCAGCAACGGGGAGAATAGAAAGCTCGTCAGTTAAAATAGCCATACAGCAATTAACTCAATTCACCGCAACAATGCTTATATTTTTTACCCGAACCACAAGGGCATTTTTCATTACGCCCTACTTTTCGGCCCTCGCGAATTGCAGGCCTTGCAGTCGCTTGATCAGCTGGCAACGCTTCAGCATCAAGGCCAGCAGCGTCGGCATGATTAGCCGTTACTGATTCACGTGCAACCTCGTCACGACGCTGTTTCTCTATCGCATCAGGGTCATCTTGAGGTTGAATCTGTACTCGCGCTAAAAAGCGAATAAACTCAAGCTTCATGTTATGCAACATAGACTGGAATAATTCAAACGCTTCACGTTTGTATTCCTGCTTTGGGTTTCGCCCTGCATAGCCTCGTAAACCAATACCTTGGCGCAAATGATCCATTGTTGATAAATGCTCTTTCCACAAAGAATCAAGAATTTGCAGCATAATTTGCTTTTCAAAACGTCGCGCCGATAGTCCTATCGGTGCAACTTTTTCTTTATATTTTATCGTCAACGCATCAACAATTTTTATACGTAATGTTTGCTCATGTAACTCATCATCGTCTTCAAGCCATTGAGCAATAGGCAACGGCAAGTCATAATCTTCTGCCAAGCTTGCTTCCAAGCCTGCAATATCCCACTGCTCTTCAATACTCTGCGGCGGAATAAAACCATCCACATGGTCGTTCACCACATCATCACAAATATTAATAATCATGTCCGAAATATCATCAGCAAGTAAAATATCATTACGCTGCTGATACACAATTTGACGCTGATCATTAGCAACATCGTCGTACTCGAGTAATTGCTTACGCATATCGAAGTTACGGCCTTCTACTTTGCGCTGCGCCTTTTCAATAGCGTTAGATACCATTTTATGCTCAATGGCTTCGCCTTTTTCCATACCCAGACGCTGCATAAAATTACGCACGCCATCAGAGGCAAAGATACGCATTAAGCTATCATCCATCGATAAATAAAATCGCGTTACACCAGGATCACCCTGTCGGCCTGACCGACCTCGCAATTGATTATCAATACGTCGTGACTCATGACGCTCAGTACCAAAGATATGTAAACCACCAGCAGCAAGCACTGTGCTTTGACGTTGTTGCCATTCATTTTTGTGCGCAGAAATTTCTGCTTCACTTGGGTTTTCTAGCGCAGCTAACTCAGCTTCGAGGTTACCACCCAATACAATATCGGTACCACGACCGGCCATATTAGTCGCAATAGTCAAGGCACCGGGCCGCCCTGCTTCAGCAATAATTTTTGCTTCGCTTTTATGAAACTTGGCATTTAGTACTTGGTGATCAATTTTCTCTTTATTTAAAAATTTCGATAACTGTTCTGATGTTTCAATAGATGCAGTACCGACTAACACCGGTGCATTATTTGCAACGGCTGCTTTAATGTCATTAACTACGGCGCTGTACTTCTCGGCCACTGACAAATACACCAGATCATTTAAGTCTTTTCTAATAGTGGGTTTATTAGTTGGAATAACCGTAACATCCAAAGCATAAATTTGATGAAACTCTGGCGCTTCGGTATCGGCTGTACCCGTCATACCCGATAGCTTTTCATACAAACGGAAATAATTTTGAAAGGTTGTAGATGCTAACGTTTGACTCTCAGAGTGAATCTCGACCTTTTCTTTCGCTTCTAAGGCTTGATGCATACCATCGGATAAGCGTCGGCCAGACATGGTGCGGCCTGTATGCTCATCAATTAAAACAACCTCACCGTTTTGCACAATATATTCAACATTGCGCTGAAATAAATGCAATGCGCGTAACGCGGTAGTCACATGGTGTAATAAATTTAAATTACCGGAAGAGTAAAGACTATCACCCTCTTCTAATAATTTTTCTTTAACCAGCATTTCTTCAACATACTGATGACCAAATTCAGTTAACTCAATACTGCGATGCTTTTCGTCTATAACAAAGTGACCATCAATTTCAAGACCTTCAGCCTCAGGCTTACCCTCATCATCAGGGTTAGGCGCACGCTTTAATACGGGCACTAACGCTTTCATGCGTTTGTATAACGCGGAACTATCTTCAGTGGCGCCCGAAATAATTAACGGTGTGCGTGCCTCATCAATAAGAATGGAATCGACCTCATCAATAACCGCAAAAAACGTGCCGCGTGACACGCGGTCATCTAACGAAAATGCGGTGTTATCACGGAGATAATCAAAGCCAAATTCATTGTTGGTACCGTAAGTAATGTCGGCTGCATAGGCCTGCTTCTTTTCATCCTGCATTTGGCCCGATTGAATAACCCCCAAACTTAATCCTAAAAATTCATACAGAGGACGCATCCAATTTGCATCACGCTCGGCAAGGTAATCATTAACAGTAACAATATGAACACCTTTGCCCATTAAGGCATTAAGGTAGGCTGGCAACGTTGCTACTAAAGTTTTACCCTCACCGGTTCGCATTTCCGCAATACGCCCCTCATGCAGAGTAATACCACCTATGAGCTGCACGTCAAAATGTCGCATACCTAAGCTTCGTAGACCTGCCTCTCTTACAGCTGCAAAAGCATCGGGAAGAATTTGATCTAAGCTCTGACCATCGGCAAGCTGCTGTTTAAACTCAATAGTTTTGGCTTTGAGCTCAGCATCACTTAATGCCTGATAAGTGGCTTCTAGAGCATTCACCTTGGCAACGGTTTTGGCCATGCGCTTTAGCTCACGATCATTTCTTGTTCCAAAGATTTTTTTAAATGTTTTTGCGATCATATCGGCTGTGTATTTCTCTTGTTAAACGGCAAATTAAGTAGTCAGTTAAACAATTAACTGTAAGTGGCAACTGTCGGCAGTCATTGAAAGACTAGCAGTATCTTTATGACCTGCATTTAGGCAGTCGCGCAAAGCGCGCAAGCATACCACGTTGGTAGTTTTTTGGCTGCAAAAGCCTGCGTTGAAAGATTGAATTAAATAGGAAAGAAAAGCACGATGGTGGTCAATAAATAGCTAAAATCTAGCTAGAATGAGTACAGGAATAAACTACAGGCTGGCGCGATAAATATAGCGCTCTGGATTCATGGGTTTACCATTTTTAAGCACTTCAAAATGCACATGCGGCCCAGTTGAGCGACCACTGCTGCCCATTTTTGCAATAACCTGTCCTTTGTCAACGATATCGCCCACCGCAACTAAATGCGTGTCATTGTGAGCATAGCGTGTGACATAGCCATTACCATGATTGAGCTCTACAATGTTGCCATAACCCGATTTACGGCCAGAATGGGTCACAACACCACTAGCAACAGCAATAACTTCAACACCGGCTTTACCGGCAAAGTCGACACCTTCATGCCATGATTGCTTACCGCTGAATGGGTCAGTACGATGACCAAAAGAGGACGACATCCAGCCTTTACTCACAGGTTTACCCGCAACAAAAGTCTGTAAGCGAGTGTCTCGTGCAGATAGCTGCTTGTCTAATAATGCTAATTGCTGCTCTCGGTTGTCAATATGTGTCACTAGCTGTCCCAACATTAACTGTAACGAAGAATGTTTATCTAAAACGCTCAGCACTTCATTATCACCTAGTAACTCGGGACCGCCGAGAGCAGGGCGGCGACTAAAGTCAAATTCACCGTTATCTAATTGCGCCACTTCAGTGACTTGCTCACCCAATGCATCCAGTCGCATAATTCTTGCTTGTAACTCAGCAACTTTGGCAGTCATTGCTGATAATTCGTCACCCACTTGACGCTGAGTTTCCTCAACATTAGCCGCTTGACGAGCTAACTCTTGCTGCCATTGCGCCATAATCAACGAATCTGAAACCTGCCTTACTGTCGAGTGATAAAGCCAGAAGCTCAAACTACCTAGTACAAACGGCAACAACAAAAAGCCCAACAGCATAAGCTGATGAGGCCTTTTTGATGTGTCCAGCGTGATAGATTGACTAACACGTCTAGGAAGTAGGATGAGCTTCATTAACGTTTTCCAAAGCAACTAGTCACCGTAATTAGGTAACTGTTACCTCTAAATTTAAGTCTATAGATTAGAAATTAGGGCCGCATTTTACGCATTTTGAGTGATTTTTCATTATTTGATTTGCTGATTTTTGGCAGGTTAAACGCATATAGGCTGCCTTATCACGCTATTTTTAGTATCTACCGAATAGAAAAATCGCCGCAAGTCATTATTTTTTATATGTTTTATGTCTTAAAACGACAAATAGATTAAAGATTGGTTACATTTTGTACAGTCGAGACTAAACTGCCCCTATTCATTGCATATTGCTTATTTAAACAGCCATTAAGGGTGACGCAAAAGAAATAGGTGCCTTCTCAGAGTCTTCGAAGGTGACAACTTCCCAAGCATCTGGCTGAGCAATAAGCTCACGAAGAAGCATATTATTGAGTGCATGCCCCGACTTATGTGCTTTAAATTCACCAATTAGGCTATTACCTAGCAAGTATAAATCACCAATGGCATCAAGCACTTTATGGCGCACGAATTCGTCTTCGTAGCGTAAGCCGTCTTCATTCACAATACGGAAGTCATCAACAACAATCGCATTATCAACACTACCGCCTTGCGCTAAACCTTGTGAGCGCAAATTTTCCATTTCATGCATAAAGCCAAAAGTACGTGCACGACTCACTTCACGAACAAAAGACGTAGAACAGAAATCAACTTCTGCACACGCTGGACGTCCACGAAAAACCGGATGATCAAAATCGATAGTAAAGCTAACTTTAAAGCCGTTACGAGGCAAGAAACTAGCAAATTTATCGCCATCTTCAATTCTTACTTCACGCTTAATTCGAATAAATTTCTTAGCTGCTGATTGCTCTTCAATACCTGCAGACTGGAGTAAAAAGACAAATGGCCCAGCGCTACCATCCATTATTGGCACTTCAGACGCATTCATTTCTACGTAGGCATTATCAATACCCAAACCAGCCATAGCTGATAATAAATGTTCAACAGTAGAGATACGGACATCGCCCTTAACAAGCGTGGTAGATAATGTAGTGTCGCCAACATTTTTGGCATGGGCGGGAATTTCAACAACCGGATCAAGATCAACGCGACGGAAAACAATGCCAGTATCAACAGGCGCAGGGCGCAATGTAAGATACACTTTTTTACCCGTATGAAGGCCAACGCCTGTAGCACGGATGGTATTTCGCAATGTTCGTTGTCTAATCATGGCTCACCTTATTCTCGGTATTTTTTTCAAGCTGTCCATTTTCAAGCTGGGCGCTATTGGTTAGCGCTGTTTCTGAGCGCTATTTATAGGTGCGCAATATACTCAGTTAAATAAATTTTTGAAGTTCAATTTAACTGAATTATGACCAGTTGATGACAGTTGCAGTCCATTTAACAAGTAAGTGTATAATTATTGATCAGTATAACCAAGAAAGCTTGGTGCTACCTCACAAAACCCCAAAACACTGTACTTATTGATTTGGGGCGCGGATCCTAGCAGAACAACCTATCATTTACTAGCTGACAAATGGTAGTCGCTGCTAACGTCCGCACCCAATCCTTTCGAGAATATTAAGCCTAATTCACGACTTTTAGTTTGCCTGACGACGTAAAAATGCTGGAATATCGAGCATTTCCATGTTTTTTCCTGCCGCTGCAGCTGTTGCTGTACTAGCTGCAGGAGCGGCCGAAACAGGCTCTTCTGTTGCCCTAACAGAGCGTGTATTTTCAACCGGCGCCGACTTACGACGCATCGTTGGCGGCACATCATAATCGCCGTAGTTAGGCCTTCCACCTGGGTTGTCACGACCTGTATTCACTAAACGAACTGGCGTTTCTGTCGCTGCATCACCCAAACCAGTGGCAACAACGGTTACTTTCAGCTCATCCGTCATATCAGGGTCAATAACTGTTCCAACCACAACGGTTGCGTTATCCGAAGCAAACTCTTCAACTGTGTCGCCTACTTCGGCAAACTCACCTAAAGAAAGATCCATGCCAGCGGTAATATTAACTAAAATACCACGCGCTCCTTGCAGGTTTACATCCTCTAAAAGCGGGCTTCGAATGGCGGCTTCAGCTGCTTCGCGTGCTCTAGATTCACCACTAGATACGCCCGTACCCATCATCGCCATGCCCATTTCAGACATAACAGTGCGCACATCCGCGAAATCGACATTGATCATGCCGGGACGAATAATTAAATCTGCAATCCCTTGAACAGCACCTAACAACACATCATTGGCTGATTTAAAGGCATCCAATAGGCTAGTGTTTTTGCCCATGACAGCAAGTAGCTTTTCATTAGGAATAGTAATTAAAGAATCAACATGCTGTTGTAGCTCAAGAATACCCTCTTCGGCATGCATCTTTCTTTTCTTACCTTCAAACTTAAACGGACGAGTAACAACTGCTACCGTTAAGATGCCCATTTCTTTTGCTACTTCAGCAATAATAGGCGCACCACCAGTACCAGTACCGCCACCCATTCCAGCAGTAATAAATACCATGTCAGCACCACCAATAACTTCGGCAATACGCTCTCTATCTTCTAATGCCGCTTGACGACCTACATCAGGATTGGCTCCAGCACCCAAACCTTTAGTAATAGTGCCACCCAATTGCAATACCGTATTCGCTGCCATATCGGCTAACGCTTGAGCATCAGTATTAGCACAAATAAATTCTACGCCGTCAATATTATTAGCAATCATATGCTTTACAGCATTACCGCCACCGCCACCAACACCGACAACTTTAATGACTGCATTCTGTGGAACATTGTCTACTAGTTCAAACATGATAATTTCCCCCTCAGGAAGTTAAAACTTTAAAATTAAAAAATTGTATAAAATAAATAAAACCGTAAAACATTCGCTCACTATTAAGCGTAAAAAAATCAATACTAAAAATTATTTTGAAACCATGACTTAACTCGACCTACCAATCCGGCACTCGCACTTGCCGCTGCCGATTGCTGTAAATTACTTTGTTCTTTAAAGCCATAATGCAATAAGCCAACACCGGTTGCATGAATAGGATTATCAGTAACATCCTGCAAACCAAATGCACCCATTGGCGAACCTAAACGCACCGGCACATGAAAAATTTCTTCGGCTAATTCAACAACGCCATGCATTTTTGACGTACCGCCGGTTAAAACAATGCCTGCCGCAATTAAATCTTCAAAACCACTGCGGCGTAATTCAGCTTGCACTAATGTAAATAACTCGTCGTAACGTGGTTCAACGACTTCTGCTAATGCCTGACATGATAAATCTCGCGGCGGCCTGTCACCGACACTTGGCACTTTTATGGTTTCATCTAAACCAGCCAACTGCGTTAATGCACAGGCATATTTAATTTTAATATCTTCGGCATATTGCGTTGGCGTTCTAAGTGCCATAGCAATATCGTTAGTTACTTGATCACCCGCAATAGGGATATTTGCCGTGTGTCGAATGGCACCTTCTGTAAATACAGCAATATCACTAGTGCCGCCGCCAATATCAACAATACAAACACCTAGCTCACGCTCATCATCCGTTAACACGGCATAACTCGATGCAAGCTGCTCAAGAATCACATCTTCAACGGTTAAGCCGCAGCGCTGAATACACTTTTCAATGTTTTGCGCCGCATTAACTGCACAAGTCACTAGGTGTACTTTTGCTTCCAACCGCACGCCTGACATCCCAAGCGGTTCTTTCACGCCCTCTTGAGTATCAATGACATATTCTTGGGGAAGTACATGTAATATTTTTTGGTCAGCGGGAATTGCGACTGCACGTGCTGCATCAATGACACGCTCAACATCGGCAGGCATTACTTCACGTTCTCTAATCGCTACAATCCCATGCGAATTCAAACTGCGAATATGGCTACCCGCTATACCGGCATAAACTGAATGAATTTGACAGCCAGCCATTAACTCAGCTTCTTCAATCGCGCGCTGAATAGACTGCACCGTAGATTCAATATTGACGACCACACCCTTTTTTAAACCACTGGATGGATGCGAACCAATACCAATAATTTCAATGTCACCTTCATCGTTTTGTTCACCAACGATTGCAACAACTTTAGAGGTGCCAATATCCAGACCAACGATCATTTTCCCCGCAGGAAGATTAGACATTTTTTACTCTCCAATTTTTCAAATGCATTACTTTCGCCTTAAACACTTATCTTAATAATGATGTTGATGAAGCAACGCCATCAACTTGAGCTAATTCTATAGAATCGCGCCAACGTACCGACAAACCATTCATATAACGCAAATCGACAACATCAATATCATCTAGCTCATCGATTAACGCGCCATCTAATAACGTTAAGAAACGATCAAAACGGTGCGTTAATTTATCGGCGCCTAAAATCAGTGTTGAACCGTTACTCAATAACAAGGAAAAATCACCATCAAGTAATTGCGTTTGCTCAACAACCGATAAACCATAATGAGTCAACGGTTTTTGAAATTGATTAAACCAAGTAACCGCTTGCTTAATCGTTTCACGGCTCGGGTTTCCTTGCTGCTCAACCTTAAATAAAGGTAAGTGAGTAAATGAATGTATTTTCGAAGGTGAAAAGACATCTCCTGTCGCCGACAATAAAGAGTGTTCATTCCATCGTGCTATCGCTACATATTCATCAATACCAATAACTAACTGATTGGGCCACTGGCGACGAATAACCGCTTGGCGCACCCAAGGATGACTTTCAAGATTGACTTTAAGCTGCATTAAATCCAGCTGCCAAAAACCTTGCTTAAGATCGTCCTCTATCAATACTAATAATTCGTCTCTACTTACACCGGCTTCGTTATTAGCTTCAACTGTATCGCCGCCGGAATACCCGGTTAACGTCAACTCACCTACGGGTACTGACTGCACTTTACCAACAGCAATCACCACTAAAAAAGACATCGCTGATAAGGTTATAACTAGCGCACTGCGTTTCAACCACAGCAACCAAGCAATACTGTTTTGCACTTTCTTTCCAGCACGCGTAGCACCAGTTCGACTACGCGAAACACGGCGCTGCTTACGAGTGGTCAATTGCAGGTGATAATTCATCGTACTTTCGCCTGAACCGATAAATGAATAATGTTTGCAATAAGCGAATTAAAATTAAGACCTACCGCTGCCGCTGCCATTGGTACCAAACTATGATCAGTCAACCCTGGCACCGTATTCGCCTCTAACAAATAAAACTGACCGCTATCTTTATCACGCATAAAATCAACGCGACCCCAACCACTACAACCCAAAGAATAAAACGCTTCTTTTGCTAAATTCTGCAACAACGCTTCTTCGCCTGCATTGAGACCGCTAGGGACAAAAAACTGTGTATCATCATCCTGATACTTTGCTTCAAAATTATAAAATTCACGTTGTGTGGCAATACGAATAGATGGCAATTCAAAACCATCCAGAATGGTGACCGTATACTCTGGCCCATCAATCCACTGCTCAGCAAAAATCGTGACGCCATGCTCAACGGTATTTTGATATGCCGCCTTCAACTCATCGGCCGTTTTAACTAACGACATACCAATGCTTGAACCTTCATCGGCAGGCTTAACAAAAGCTGTGCCGCCAAGCGCCGTTAACACTGCGTCAAAATCACTTGCTTCATCTAAACAAGCAAACGCCGGTGTGGATAACGATAAACCGCGCCATACATTTTTAGAGCGCACTTTATCCATTGCCAATGCAGAACCAAGCACACCGCTGCCACTATAAGGAATGTTCATTTTTTCTAACAATGCCTGCATGGTGCCGTCTTCACCACCTTTTCCATGCAAGGCAATAAAAGCAAAATCTGGATGTTGAGCCTGCAAGGCTTCCACCACATTGTTGGCTGTATCAATACCAACAACATCAACACCCATGGCTTTTAAACCAGTAATAACAGAATTACCGCTGGCCAACGAAACCTCACGCTCCGCTGCATTACCACCCATTAACACGGCCACTCGACCGTTGATTTTTGGCACATCAACCGAGTGATTGTTCGCTGTATTGTTAGTCGATATTGTTTCCATTAATTACTTTCTCTAAACCGTCTTAAAAAAATCATGAGCACTAATTGCTTTAGATAATTTACCAACATCACCAGCACCTTGAGTAATCAAGACGTCATCGCCCATAAATAAATTTTCTAGTACATCAAACAACTCTTCGCGATTTTCAACATAGACAGGGTCAACTTTACCGCGCTGTCGAATACTGCCCGACAAACTGCGGCTGTCGGCACCGGCAATAATATCTTCACCTGCTGAATACACGTCCAATAACACCAACACATCAACGGTTGATAACACGCGAACAAAATCGTCATAGAGATCATGAGTACGACTATAGCGATGCGGTTGATAAATCATTACTAATCGTTTTTCGGGCCAACTTTCACGAGCAGCAGCAATGGTCGCTGCCACTTCTGTCGGATGATGTCCGTAGTCATCAACTAATGTCACATCACCTTCTTTAGCCGAAAGTTTGCCTGCAATTTCAAAACGTCTACCTACACCTTTAAAATTATCTAAGGCTTTTAAAATAATGCTTTGATCTATCTCTTCATCTAAAGCGACAGCAAAAGCGGCCGTTGCATTTAATGCGTTATGCACACCTGGAGTATTTAAGGTTACTTGCACCGGACCTTCGGCTTCTTTGTAATGCAATAAAAAATAAGCCTTTAAACCTTCACAGCGATAATCGCTAATTCGGTAATCGGCATTTTCATCAAAACCATAGGTAATAACAGGACGATGGAAATCAGCTAATAGTTGCTTAACATTGTCATCATCAATACACACGACTACCAATCCATAAAAAGGTAGGTTATGAACAAAATCGACAAAGGTTGCTGTGAGCTTGGAAAAGTCGCCTCCATAAGTCGACATATGATCGGCATCTATATTGGTTACAACCGATACCATAGGTTGTAAATGCAAAAACGAGGCATCACTTTCATCGGCTTCGGCAATTAGGTAACGACCATGACCAAGCTGTGCATTGGCGTTAGCACTATTAAGCAAACCGCCAATAACAAACGTTGGCCCCAATCCTGCTTCACCAAAAATAGAAGCAATTAAACTCGTCGTAGTTGTCTTACCATGCGTTCCTGCAACAGCAATACCATGACGATAACGCATTAACTCGGCTAGCATTTCGGCGCGAGGCACAATGGGTAAGTGCGCATCTTGTGCTGCACAAAGCTCAACATTGGACTCACTAATAGCTGTTGACACAACCACTACGTTTGCTGTTTTAATATTTTCAACCGCATGACCAATAAATATTTCTACACCTAACTCTGCTAAACGACGTGTAGTATGAGACGCCTGAATATCCGAACCACTAACACGATAACCCTGATTCAATAATACTTCTGCAATGCCGCACATACCTGCACCACCAATACCGACAAAATGTATTTTTTCAATACGGCGCATTTCAGGAACAAAAAAAGTACTACTAGACATAAGCAAACTCCTGACAAGCATTAACAATGGTCTGTGTGGCAGAAGGAGTAGCAAGCAATCGAGCTTGCTGTGCTTTATTTAACAAGGCATTTCTATCTTGCAATAACGCAGACAATAAACGACAAGCGCTTTCAATTGAAAATTCTGTTTGCGGCACCAATGTCGCAGCACCTGCGTTAACTAACCAATTTGCATTAGCCGTTTGATGGTCGTCGGTAGCATAGGGATAAGGAACCAATAAAGAAGCAACACCAACCGCAGCCAACTCAGCCACAGTTAATGCTCCTGAACGCGCAACAACTAAATCAGCCGAGCTATAAGCTTTAGACATATCACTAATAAAAGCCGTCACTGTTGCATCAATACCGGCTAATGCATATGCGCGCTGAACGTCATCTACATCTTTAACGCCAGTTTGATGCACAATAGTTATATCATTAGGTATTGCACTATCTCGACACAATTGCGCTAACGCCTGTGGCAAGACACAGTTCAACGCATGCGCTCCTAAGCTGCCGCCTAAAATAAGCAATCGCAATGACGAAGTATCCAAGGCCATTCGGACGCTAGGCTCATCAATTTGATAAAGCGCAGCACGCAGTGGGTTACCAGAAAACTGCGCTTTGGTTTTCGCTTTAAACGCCTCGGGAAAACCGGTAAATATTTTTTTAGCCAACGGTGCGAGCAATCGGTTAGTCGTGCCAGGAATCGAATTTTGCTCTTGTAAAATTAGTGGCACACGACAAATAAATGCAGCAAAGCCTGCAGCAGCCGAGGCGAAACCACCCATACCTAATACACAACAAGGTTTTGTTTTACGAATAAGTGAAATCGTACTCATTACTGCCGCGAGCAATAAAACAGGTGCTTTAATCCAAGACACAATATTTTTGCCACGAACACCTGCAACATTAATAAAGTGAATAACAAATTGGTTTTCAGGCACAATTTTTGACTCAATACCTTTACGTGTACCAAGCCAAACCACATCTATATCAATCGCTCGCAAGCCTTGCGCCACAGCAAGTGCTGGAAATACATGTCCACCAGTACCGCCAGCAGCAATCATTACCGTTTTACGCTTAGCATTAGAATGTGTGCTGTGATTATTATGCATGCACCACCCCTGCTCGCTTAGAGGGTTTTGCCGAAGAGCGAAGATCGGTGAGTAAATCACGAGTGCCACGTACGCCGTATTTTTTAACCGATGTATCGGCTTCTTCAAACATTAACTCGCGATGAATACGCATAATTAATGCAACAAGTACACAGCTAATTAATAAACTACTCCCTCCATAACTTAAAAACGGTAAGGTCAAACCTTTAGTCGGCAACAAACCAATATTGACACCTACATTAATAATTAACTGCGCAGAAAATACCAAAGCCACTCCATAAGCCACATAAGCACCAAATGCCCGACCCATAGATTCGGCTTTTCTAGCAATCATCAAAATTCGACTAATAAAAACAACATAGATTAGCAAGGCCGCTAAGCAACCAATAAACCCAAGCTCCTCACCCATAATGGCAAAAATAAAATCAGTATGCGCTTCGGGCAAGTAAAATAGTTTTTGAATGCTGTTACCCAAACCAAGGCCAAACCAATCACCGCGTCCAAACGCAATTAACGATTGCGTTAATTGATAACCTTCGCCAAATTGATCTGCCCATGGGTCCAAGTAGGCATAGAGTCGCTGCATACGATAAGGCGAAGAAATAACAACAAAAAAGCCGACTATAGCAACAGCAATAGATGAGAATAAAAATTCCCAGATGCGGACACCGCCCAAGAAAAGCATTCCTAGTGCAGCACCAGACAACACAACAACAGCACCAAAATCTGGCTCTAGCAACAATAACACCACCAGACCAGTCATAATAAATAGCGGATTAAGAAAGCCTAACCAATGGCTTCTAACCAAGTCATGTTGGCGCACTAAATAATTACCTAGGTAAACAATCACACCAAGCTTAGCGACTTCCGAACCCTGCAAAGTAAAAGGCCCAAGCGACAACCATCGCGTTGCACCATTAGCCGTTCTACCAAAGCCTGGAATTAAAATAAGTATTAGAATAGCGAAACTCGCTACCAACAAATAAGGCCCGCTCTTTTCCCAAAGCGATAATGGAATTTTGAATGCAGCAACTGAGGCAACACAAGCAACTATCATATAAACCAAATGACGACGAGTATGAAATAAAGCATCACCATAACGGCTGCTGGCATAATCCATTGATGCCGAACAAATCATGACTAAACCTAGCGATAACAATGCACAGACACTGCCCAACAAGACAAAATCGATAGAAGGAACATTAGCGTCTAAAGAGGATGGCAGTCGAGCCATGATTACTGCGCCTCCTGCTGGTTAACATTTAAAGCAGCAACTGCCGCCTTAAAAATATCACCACGCTGCTCAAAACCGCTAAACATATCAAAGCTTGCACAGGCTGGGGACAACAACACCATATCGCCGTTTTGGCTGTTTGATTCAGCAACACAAACGGCTTGCTCAAGACTATCAACACGCAAGACTTCATGCTGACCAGCCGCTAAGGATGCAAGAGTATTAGCGCCTTCGCCTAACAATATTAATTTACACTGCAGCGGCTTTAACGCGGTCATTAATGCAGAAAAGTCAGCGCCTTTCGTTTGACCACCAGCAATTAAAATAATATCGCCAGTCACCGATGAGGATAAGCCTTTAAGCGCTGCAACTGTCGCACCTACATTCGTTGCTTTAGAGTCATTAATATAACGAACACCGTTTATATCGGCGACAAACTCACAGCGATGTGGCAAACCGTTAAATTGCTTAATAGCCGCTTGCATTGCAGCAAGAGAAAAACCAGCTGCATCACCAATAGCCAATGCAGCCAAGGTATTTAAAAGATGATGATCGCCCACTAAAGGAATATCAGAAACAGGCATTAATGGCTCAAAGCCTTTTACCAAGTAGCGTTCACCAGTAATATTTTTAACGCCATACTGTCCTAAATCGGGCACATCTAAACCAAAGCTTTTCACCGACACATCAACCGTTTTTAATGGTGCGGTTAAGCTGTCATGGCGATTAAAAACAATATGCTTAGCTCCACGGTAAACACGCTGCTTAGCTTGGTGATAAGCCATCATGGTTTGATGTCTATCCATGTGATCGGCACTCACATTTAATAAACAGGCTACTTCGGGCTGTAAATCAGCACAACGCTCCAACTGAAAACTAGATAACTCAAGGACATAAGCATCATGCTTTGGCGATAATAAATTTAATGCCGGCTCACCTAAGTTACCGCCAACGCCAGCGCTAATATTTGCGCATTTGGCCATCTCGCCCACCAGCGTAGTAACAGTGCTTTTTGCATTAGAGCCACTAATAGCAATAACAGGTGCAGTTGCATGCTGAGCAAATAAATCGATATCGCCAGTTAATACAGCACCGCGTGAAAGTGCTGTTGCAAACAATGAATCGTCTTTTGCAATACCTGGACTTAAATAAATTTCATTGGCGTCATCAACCCATTCATCATGGCCGCTGCCAAAACGAATATCAACGTTAGGAAATTCTTGTAACAACGCTTGTATACAAGGAGGCTGTTCACGAGTATCTAGCACACTAAATGACAAACCCAAGCGCATAAAATGACGCATGCAGGATTTGCCGGTAACACCCAGCCCCACAATTAAACGTCTTTTATCTGTTTGAATTAAATTCATTACTCTACTTTTTTTACGTACATTACTTTCATCAATAAGCAAATTGCATTGCTTAAATATAAAATGCTTATTGTCTACTCTTGCTTCATGGCCAAGCATAGACACAGCGACCTAACGCAACTTCAATGTTGCAAGACCGAACAACACCAGCATTACCGTGATAATCCAAAATCGAACAATCACTCGCGGCTCTGGCCAACCTTTTAATTCAAAATGATGATGCAAAGGCGCCATCATAAAAATGCGCTTGCCTCTTAACTTAAACGAAGCCACTTGCAATATGACCGACAGTGTCTCGGCAACAAAAATACCGGCCATAATAAAAAATACAATTTCATGGCGAGTGATTAACGCAATAGCCCCAAGCGCCGCACCTAATGCTAAAGCGCCAACATCACCCATAAACACTTGAGCTGGATAAGTGTTAAACCAAAGAAAACCTAAACCTGCCCCACCTAAGGCACCACAGTAGATAACCAACTCGCCAGCACCAGGGATAAAAGGAATATGTAGATAACGCGAAAACTCAGCATGGCCCGCCAGATAAGCAATAATACCCAGCGCGGAACCCACAAGAACGGTGGGTAAAATAGCTAAACCATCAAGCCCATCGGTTAGATTAACCGCATTACTTGAACCAACAATCACTAAGTAACCCAAGATTAAGTAAAGCCAACCTAAATCAAACATAAAATCTTTGAAAAAAGGCACAATGAGTTGGGTTTCAGCGGGTAGCGTTGAAGTAAAGTACAGCGCAGAGACAACAGTTATAGCGGCAACGGACTGCCAAAAATACTTCCACTTTGCAGCCAAACCTTTTGAGTTTTTTTCAATCACTTTACGGTAATCATCGACCCAACCTATGGCGCCAAACATAAAGGTTACGGCTAATACAGCTTGAATATAGCGATTACTTAGATCAGACCACAGCAACGTACTTATGCAGATACTCAATAGAATAAGTGCTCCGCCCATGGTTGGCGTGCCTGCTTTTACAAGATGAGTTTGGGGACCATCATCTCGAATACTTTGACCCACTTGATGGTAATTCAATTTTCGAATAACCCATGGGCCTACCATTAATGAAATAATAATGGCCGTCATAACACTTAATATGCCGCGCAAACTTAAATACTGAAACACTGCAAAAGCGCTTATATATTGCTGTAAGTATTCAGATAATAAAATTAGCATATTCTTTATTTCGCCTTTGTATCCACTGAGCCACTTGAATGAGTACTGCTATCCAGTGCAGATACAACACGATCCATTGCTGCGCTTCGAGAACCTTTAACTAATATGACTGATGATTCACATTCGCTCGATAATAACTTTGCTATCAATTCGTCTTGAGTACTAAACAATTGCGCCATGGTTTTTTTGTTATCAGCCTGCTGACTAAAACCTGCTATTGTCTGCGCAGCAAATTCGCCTATCACGTAGACACAATCAACACCCGCAAGCGCAGCATACTGACCGACATTAAAATGCATAGCTGCTGCATCGCCACCCAATTCGGCCATATCACCCAACACGGCAATACTGTTTTTTATTGACGAACCATTTATTGGCGAATCAAAAGACACCAACACATCAATAGCCGCATACATCGACTGTGGATTGGCGTTATAACTATCATCTAAAATGTGTAAGTTGTTACGACCAACTAAACGACATAAGCGACCCTGCTCAGGCATAACAGCCGCTAAACCTTGAATAATATGGCTATCATTCACACCCACAGCTTTAGCCATGGCAATGGCCATTAATGCGTTACGCACATTATGAACACCCAAAAAATTCATCTTAATGGGCAGCTGGCTAGTAGTATTGGCAAGACGAATATGCGCATTAAAACTTAGGCCTTCTACATCTTGCTGAATATCACTGGCGTTAACATTGGCGTAACAATCGGTTAAGGCACACTCAATAAGCTGCTCTTTTTCCGCTTGAGCCGACAAACTCTCACGCCAATGGTTAGCAAAAACATCATCTCGATTTATTATTGCCCAGCCATCCGCAGGCAGATTTGCATAAATTTCAGCTTTGGTTTTAGCGGTATTTTCAATATTGCCAAAACTACCCATATGCGCTTCGTTAATATTGGTAATAGCACTCACTTGCGGCTGACCAATATCGACTAAATAGTTAATATCGCCGAGCTTTGCTGCACCCATTTCTAACACGGCGAAATCGTGGCTATCACTTAAGCGCTGCACGGTTAATGGCAAACCAATTTCATTATTAAAATTACCTTGCGTAGCGCAAACATTTCCCACTTGATTAAGAATAGCGGCTAACATATTTTTACAGCTGGTTTTACCTGAGCTGCCCGTCACCGCAATCACTTTACCTTTGTATGCATCACGATTTATTTTGGCAATAACGCCTAAGGCCGATAATGTATTCGTCACTACAATTTGTGGCAGCGCAATGTCCTGTTTCTCTTCAACAATAGCTGCAATAGCGCCACGCTTTGCGGCACTTTCAATATACTCATGACCATCGACTTGTGCACCCGCTAGCGCAACAAACACATCACCGATTACCGCCTTGCGACTATCGATACAAACACCACTCACGAGTGCATTTTCGCCAACTAACACGGTATCGTTGGCTGCAGCCAACATCTGCAAATCAATTCCCGGCATCATGATTCGCAATCCTGGTGAGCATCTTCGAAAGAGGATGCAGAAGCGTTTTGAGCTTGATCTTGAACCTGAGCTTGACCTTGACCTTGAAAAAGACATTGTCTAACAACGTCGACATCACTAAACGGTAACGTTAAATCTCCCACAATTTGAAACTGCTCATGGCCTTTACCTGCCACTAAAATCAAATCACCAGCAGCTGCTTGCTTAATAGCAAAGGTAATCGCTGCAGCCCTATCAGGCTCAACGTTGACATACTGCATATCGTCAACACCTAATAAAACATCATCAATAATTTGCTCAGGAGGCTCGCTACGAGGATTGTCAGAAGTAATCACCACGCAGTCAGCTAAATCTTTAGCAATGCGACCCATAGCAGCGCGCTTATCATTATCTCTATCACCTCCACAGCCAAACACACACCACAGCTGCCCTTTCGTATGCGGTCTCAAAGCGGCTAACGCCATTTCTAAAGCTTGCGGTGTATGAGCATAATCAACGACAACCATTTTATTGGCGGTTAATTTTTCTGCCGCATCACCAACAATCTCCATTCGCCCCTTAACAGCAGAGACATGACTAAAAGCCTTAACTAACGCAGCAAAATTACCACCCGCAGCCAGCATGGCCGTTAATGCTGCTAAAGCATTACTTAAATTAAACTCGCCAATTAGGGGAATGGTTATAGTAGCGCTACCCCATGGGCTCACTACATCACTACTAATTGAATTTAAGGAATAACGCGTATTGCTTGCAAAAACATCTGCCTGCGTTTTATGAGTTGAATAGGTAAATACCTTGTTATGCGCTTGCAACTCTTGCGCTAAACGTTCACCAAATTCGTCATCAGCATTAATGACAGCAGCATTAATGCCAGCAAAAGAAAATAAACGACGCTTAGCCGCAGCATAGCTGGCGATATCTTTATGAAAGTCGAGGTGGTCATGCGATAAATTAGTGAGTACCGCAATATCAAAATTAATAGCATCAACACGATGTTGGGCCAAAGCATGTGAAGACACTTCGATGGCAACAATATCGCAGTCATCCTCATGCAAATCTTGCATACATGCTTGAAGCTGAACAGCATCCGGCGTGGTAAAACCCGTTTGCTGTAATTCGGTAGCTTCATGCTGATAGCGACCATAACCCAAGGTACCAATTAAACCACTTTGATGCCCTTGCGCTGCCGCCAAACTGGCAATTAAGTGACTACAACTGGTTTTACCATTAGTGCCAGTAACCCCAATTACAGTAAGCTTTTCTGTCGGGCTATTATAAAAACGACCGGCAATTTCACTGAGGTTTTGAGTTAAATTTTGCAAACTAATAATACTAACCGCTTGCTGCTTAACAACCGTAAAAGTTTCTTCCGTTTCGGCCAGAACAGCAACAGCACCCTGCTCAATCGCATCACTAATATAATTGCGGCCATCAACAGTTAAACCGTTTAACGCTATAAACAAATCCCCAGCAATCACATTGCGACTGTCGGTGGCAATACCACTAACAAGAATATTGGCACAATCATCGGGCAAGCTGTTGTCAGCCAATACACCCTGCACTAAGTCAGCAAGACGACACGGTGAAGCTTGTGCTGATAGCTTGCTAGTCATATTAAACGCTTCCATGCTGTTCTCGCACCGCAACAGTCTCGGCGTTAGCAGGAGTAGGCGTTACGCCAACATGTTCACGGGCCTGCCCGCCAAACTCATGCAAGCGATCGGGCGTAATATCCATAAGGCGTAATGCCGACTGCATAACGCGCGAAAAAACCGGTGCAGCAATTTCGCCTCCATAATATTTTTCGCCGCTTGGGTCATCAATGGTAACCACCGCAACCAATTTAGGTGACGAAGCCGGAACCATACCAGCAAAAGTGGCGCGATACCGACGCTCTTCATAACCAGAGACACCCACTTTGTGCGCCGTACCTGTTTTGCCGGCAACGCTATAACCAGGAATTCGTGCCCGCGTACCCGTACCACCTTTCTCAACAACACCAACCAGCATGTCGCGTACTTCGCGCGTCACACTCGCTGAAATAACGCGATCACCTACTTGACCTGTATTTCTAGCAGCACGCTCTTTATCGCTTAGCTTTAATAGGCTCACTGACTGCTTAATACCATCATTCGCAATCACGGCGTAAGCGCGAGCTAATTGCACAGCATTTACCGACAATCCATGACCAAAAGACAGCGTGGCTTTTTGAATAGGCTTCCAACTTGGGTGATTAGGTAAATACCCTGCTTGCTCACCAGGAAAACCGGTGGCGCAATATTCGCCAAGCCCAGCACGCGCAAACAAGTCCTGCATCTCATCAATACTAAGATCTAATGCAATCTTACTGGTGCCGACATTACTCGATTTACTGAGTATTGTCGCAAGATCAATTTTTCCATAGTCCTTAGTATCAAAAACACTGTGCCTGCCCAGCCGAATAAAACCTTTAGTCGTATCAACAATCGACGAGCCATCAAAGTCTCCCGATTCCAACGCTGCCATTACAGTAAAAGGCTTAACCGTTGAACCTGGCTCAAACAAATCAATTAATGCACGGTTGCGCATATTTTTAGGTAACAATTGACTGCGATCATTAGCATTATAAGAAGGCTGATTAACTAACGCCAAAACCTCACCCGTTTGCACGTCAAGAATAACCAGCGAACCCGACTGTGCTTTGTAACTGGCAACAGCAGTTTTTAATTCACGGTAAGCAATATATTGCAATCGCATATCTATAGATAACGCTAAACGCTGCCCTTCTGTAGCAGCTTTAACTAACTTAATATCTTTAATGATTTCGTGATGGGCGTTTTTCATTACCTGCTTAACACCGGCTTCAGCGGTTAGCAGGCTGTCATACGATAACTCAATACCTTCTTGGCCATGGTCATCAACACCGGTAAAACCAACAAGATGTGAGGCGACCTCGCCAGCTGGATAAAACCGCTTATATTCGGTCTCAAAAAATACACCTTCTATTGCTAGCGCGCGAATACGCTCGGCTTTTTGCGGGTCTAGCTGACGCTTCAAATAAACGAATTGGCTGTTACTTGCCAGTCGTTTGCGAACAGCACTTTCGCTCATAGCAACGGCTCTTGCTAAACGCTGAATACCTGCATCACTCATGTCTACCAATGCCGGATTAACCCAGACTGACTTAACTGGCGTGCTAATAGCAAGCAATTCACCATTACGATCGACAATTTCTCCGCGACTGGCAGTAATTTTTTCGGTGCGCAATACGCGCGCATCACCTTGCTGCTGCAAAAACAGACGCCCGCGTTCACTATCGACAATTTGTAATTGACCTAGACGAATAACAATGGCTACCAACGCTACTACCAATAAAAGCCAAAGCGGATAAACCCGCCACGACCATTTATTAAAGCGATTAGCATGGGCCATCAACGATCACCCTGCGAACTAGGCGTGGAGACAACCACTAACTGATCGGGACGAGGAACCGTCATAGATAAGTGCGCGCTAGCTTTAAATTCTATGGTTGCTAAGGATGACCAAGCACTCTCCTCAAGCAACAAACGACCCAACGTAACTTGCTGCTGCGTAGCTTCATTTTGCAGGGCTTGTAATTCAATAAAGAGCTGACGGTTTTTAAAAGACGTGTGAGCAACAGCCAACGCAGACAGCGTTACAATAAACAGCAGCAAAGCGGCTATACGAAGATGTCGATGTGACAAGCTCAACGCAGACATTAGTATTTGAATCCCCTCAGATTCGTTTTTAACTTCAAATATTCCGTTTTATTACAAGCGCTCCGCGACTCGTAATATGGCACTGCGTGATCGCGGGTTATCTTTAACCTCTTCATCACTGGCTTTGCCCGCCTTAACAATCATTTTCATGCGACGATTCAAAGCATCATCACGAACCGGGACAGAGGCCGGTAGCCGATCTCCATTTACCTGATCACGAATAAATCGTTTAACAATTCTGTCTTCTAATGAATGAAAACTAATAATGGCTAAGCGCCCGCCATGGCATAGCAACTCAACACTGTCATCCAAGAAACGCTTAAGCTGCTGCAGCTCTTGATTAACATGTATGCGCACGCCCTGAAAAGTTCGTGTCGCTGGATGCTTGCCTTTTTCAACAAACGGCATGGCATTATCAATAAGTGTCGCGAACTGATGTGTTGTTGTTATAGGTGTTTCAGCTCGTGTTTCTACAATGGCTCTAGCAATACGTGTTGCAAATTTTTCTTCGCCATATTGGCGTAACACATCTCGTATCTCATCAACTTCAGCAATCGCTAACCATTCTGCTGCACTCTGACCCGAATTAGGGTCCATGCGCATATCTAGCTCACCGTCGCGCATAAAACTAAAGCCGCGCTCGGCCGAATCTAATTGCGGCGATGAAACACCAAGGTCTAACAAAATACCGGTGACCTTGCCTTGCCACTGCCTATCGATAACTAACCGCTCCATTTGTGCAAAATCGCTTTGCGCAACGGAAACTTGCTTAAATTCTTTAGCCAACTGCTCAGCTACAACAATGGCCTCAGGGTCACGATCGACAACTAACAACTGACCTTTGCTCGATAATCGCTCTAACAACAAACGGCTATGACCACCACGACCAAAAGTACCGTCAATATAAATCCCATCGGGATCTGTAAACCAAGCGTCGACTGTAGCAATATCTATTACGGCTTTATGCTCTAACGCTTTCGGCAAGTCTGTTTCGTGAGATGCCATTAAAGTGAAATCGTAAACAGTTCTTCAGGCAAAGGCTGATCCGCCGCCTGACCTAGACCACTCTCTCGCTCAGCATCCCAAGCTGACTCACTCCAAAGCTCAAGCTTTTTACCTTGGCCCACAAGCACTACTTTTTTATCGAGGCCAGCATGCGCTCTTAACGCCCCCGGCAACAACAAGCGGCCGTTACCATCTAAATCAATATCGGAGGCATAACCCAAGAGCAATCGCTGTAGGCGACCAACTTCAGGCTTTAAGGTAGGGAGCTCTTGAATTTCTTGTTCAATGTCTTCCCAGATAGGTAATGGGTAGATTAAAAGGCATTTCACTTGAAGATGTATCGTGGCAACCAATCGTCCAGCACAGGCATCCACAAGGCGCTCGCGATACCTGCTCGGCATCGCAATTCGGCCCTTGGCGTCCATATTGATTGGATTCACACCTCTAAACAATGTACTGCCTCAACTGCTAATTAATTACTCAATTTGTTTAGGCTTTATTCAAAAAAAATAGCCGGTTGGAGTATCCGGCCGAATATGTCTGAATTTACGGGTGAGAATCCTGTGTTTTCTCCACAAATCACCACTTTACGCCACATTCATACACTATAGTGTGACAGAGAGCGGTATGCAAGCACTGTTGAGTACTATTTTTATTATATAAATCAATTAGTTAATGCGGGTATTAAGAGGCGGTGTGTAAGCTAATTTTAAGCTTTTAAAGCGAATACATACAGCTAAATACCAAACTTAATGTGCTACATTAAGTTTGGTATTTAATATATTTTTATGGGCTATAAAAAAATTTATCTATTCCTTAAGGTTATTATAAGTTGGCAGGAATTAGATTGCAGTAACAAGAGGACAACACAAGGCTCAAGCAAAAAGGGCTTTTGAGCAAAAATTAACTCACCAACAAGCCACGAATAACTTCAAGCAATTGCTCATTCTGCTCTTCGGTGCCTATGGTGATACGCACAAACTGGGCAATACGAGGAGTGGCAAAATAACGCACAATAATTTTATGCGCTCGTAGCTGCTCGGCAAGCTGCTTGGCATCAAGCTGATCGTGTCTTACCAATATAAAATTGGCCGACGATGGCAGGCAATCAAATTTCAGCGCTGCAAGCTCATTAACCAACGACTGTCGATTAGCAATAACCTTTTCTTTGGTCAATTGAAAATAAGACTCATCTTTAAAGCTCGCAATGGCGGCAACCTCTGCTAGACGGTCGACAGGATAAGAGTTAAAGCTATTTTTAACGCGCTGTAAGCCGTCAATTAAGTGCGGATGCCCAATAGCGTAACCCACTCGCATACCGGCAAAAGCGCGTGATTTAGACAGCGTATGCACCACAAGTAAATTGTTATATTGCTGCGTTAGGTCAATGACTGACGCAACGCTATTAGCCGTTTTCGCAGCACCTGAACGCTGAGCAAAATCAATATATGCCTCATCAACAATAACCACTGAATGCGGGTTAGCCTCAAGCAAATCAATAATAGTTTGCCTTGCTAAACCAATAGCGGTGGGCGCATTGGGGTTAGGAAAAATAATACCGCCATTCGCCACCTGATAATCGGCAACATCAATTTCAAACGCTGCATTTAATGGCACCAAGTGGTAATCAATATTGTAAAGCTGACAGTAAACCGGATAAAAACTATACGTTAAATCGGGAAACAGTATGGGTTTATCTTGGCGAAAAAAGGCGTTAAAAGCATGTGCTAATACCTCATCAGACCCATTACCAACAAAAACATTATTCGACGAAACCGAAAAATAATCGGCAATAACTGCCTTTAAACCCGACGACTCTGGGTCTGGGTATAAACGCAGATTATCCCCCGCCGCATCGGCTACAGCCGCTAAAGCTTTAGGTGATGGTGGATAAGGACTCTCATTAGTATTGAGCTTTATTAGCCCTTCTGTGGCTGGCTGTTCACCAGGCACATAAGGGTCGAGCCCATTAACTAATGGACTCCAAAGCGGGGAACTGTCAGTTGGTTTTTTCATAATGTATTTTTACAAAACGCTGCGCGTTTAAAACAGCCTATTAATTTTTTCTCTACGCTTCACTATTATCTTCTGCTGCTATTCGTAATTCTGCCGAAAGCGCATGCGCAGTTAGCGATTCACTGCGCGCCAATACCGATGCAATTTGGCCAATATTGGCGGATGATTGCGCCGAACATTGAATCAATGAACTGCGCTTTTGAAAATCATAAACACCTAGCGGCGAGGCAAAACGCGCCGTTGTCGATGTCGGCAGTACGTGGTTAGGGCCCGCACAGTAATCACCTAAGGCCTCTGGTGTATGACGACCCATAAAAATAGCACCCGCATGCTGAATAGCATCCAGCCACTGGTCAGGGTTTGCCACCGACAACTCCAGATGTTCTGGCGCAATCGCATTAGAGACAGTCATCGCCTGCGCTAAATCATCCACTAAAATAAACGCCGCTCTAGCGTTAATTGAACGAGTAATAATATCGCTGCGCTCTAACGATGGCAGTAAGCGATTCATACTGGCTTCAACGGCATCAAGAAAATTTTGATCAGGCGAAATTAATAATGCCTGCGCATCCTCATCGTGCTCGGCCTGCGAGAACAAATCCATCGCAATCCAATCGGGGTCCGTCTTACCGTCGCAAATCACTAAAATCTCTGAAGGCCCTGCAAGCATATCTAAGCCTACATCACCAAAAACCATTTTTTTAGCACAAGCAACAAAACGATTACCTGGACCAACAATTTTATCGACACGTGGAATGGTTTCGGTGCCATAAGCTAAAGCTGCAACGGCTTGAGCGCCACCAATACTAAAAATAGTATCCACCCCCGCTACCGCTGCCGCAGCCAATACCGCTTGGTTAACCTCACCTGCTGGTGTTGGCGTAACCATAATAATTTGCTCCACTCCAGCCACCTTGGCAGGAATAGCATTCATTAATACGCTAGAAGGGTATGCCGCTTTACCGCCCGGCACATAAATACCGACACGCTGTAAGGCGGTAACTTTTTGACCTAACAACGTCCCCGTGTCATCGGTGTACTGCCAAGACTCTTGTCTTTGACGCTGATGAAAGACATTAATTCTTTGCGCTGCTTGCTCTAACGCTGCACGAATAGCGGGGTCAATATCGGCTAAAGCCTGCTGAATAGTTTCACGACCAATGGTTAAATCCGTCATTGAGGAAACTGGAAAACGATCAAACTTAGCGGTGAAATCAATAACCGCACTATCGCCCTGCGTACGCACTTGATGCAAAATATCTCGCACCGTTGCATCTAAGCCATTATCGGCAACAGCAGACCAAGCCGTTAATGTGGCTAAGTCTTCAGAAAATTGACTATCGCTCGCAGATAAACGCCGAACAGTTAACGCCTGGGTAGAAGTGTTAGACATAATTACTCACTAACCGCTGCTGCAATGGCATCGCTAATCACTTTAAGCTCTGCGTGTTTTACTTTCATTGATGCCTTATTCGCCACTAAACGCGAACTAATATCGGCAATAAAATTCGCTTCTTCTAAACCATTGGCAATCAATGTTTTACCCGTATCAACAATATCAACAATCTCATCGGCCAAACCCATAATAGGCGCCAGCTCCATACCACCATAAAGTTTAATAATATCGGCCTGCACACCTTGCTCAGCATAATAACGCTGCGCAATGCCAACATACTTGGTCGCCACTTTAATACGTGACTGGTACGCGATATTGGCCTGCCCTTTTTTAACCGCAGTCATTAATCGACAGCGAGCAATACCTAAGTCATGCAATTCATATAACTGCGCACCACCATCTTCCATAAGCATATCTTTGCCAACCACACCCATATCGGCAGCACCATAGCGAATATAGGTCAACACATCGGCACCTCTAAGCACTAACAATTGCACATCGGGGCGATTAGTCGCAAAAACCAACTTGCGACTGGTAGCTATGTCTTCTTCTGGCGCAATACCCGCTGCCGACAAGAGTGGTAGCGTGTCTTTAAGTATGCGTCCTTTGGTTAAGGCGATAGTAATCATGCGATCTCTTTATTTAAACATTTAATGTTTTATTTAATTTTGCAGCGCTTACTTAGCGTTGCTGCTCTACAATGCTTATGCTTACAAACGCTTATTCTTCAATGACGCCTTCACGGCTTAAACGTCCCGGCACACGCCGTATACTAGCACCTAACAATTGCAGCTTTTCTTCTATACATTCATAGCCGCGGTCAATATGGTAAATGCGATCAACCAAGGTGGCACCCGTTGCACACAAGCCAGCAATAACTAAACTGGCCGAAGCACGTAAATCAGACGCCATTACTGGCGCTGCCGTGAGCATTTCAATACCTTCAACAACCGCTGTGTTACCTTCAATACGAATCTTAGCGCCCATTCGATTCATTTCATGGGTCTGAATTAAACGATTTTCAAAAATAGTTTCAACAACGGTGCTAACACCCTCAGCAACGCTATTCATTGCGGTAAACTGTGCCTGCATATCGGTTGGAAAAGCGGGATACGGTGCTGTGCGTATATCCACAGCTTTCGGTTTACGGCCTTCCATATCAAGGCTAATCCAATCATCACCCACAACTAACTTAGCACCGGCTTCTTCTAATTTTGCTAATACCGCTTCTAGTGAATGCGGCTCAACATCTTTAACTTTAATGCGACCACGTGTAGCAGCTGCAGCCACCAAAAATGTCCCTGCCTCAATACGATCCGACATCACGGCATAATCACAACCGGATAACTCTTCAACACCATCAACAACTAACTTATCGGTGCCCACGCCGCTTATTTTAGCGCCCATAGCAATTAAGCAGTTCGCTAAATCAACCACTTCAGGTTCACGCGCAGCGTTTTCAATAATGGTTTGGCCTTCGGCTAACGTTGCAGCCATTAACACATTTTCTGTGCCACCTACCGTCACCTTATCCATAAAGATATGCGCGCCTTTTAAGCGCCCATCAACCTTTGCTTCAATATAACCACCGTCAATGGTGACCGTTGCACCTAAAGCTTCAAAGCCACGCAAGTGTAAATCAACGGGGCGGCTACCAATAGCACAACCACCAGGAAACGAAACGCGCGCTTTTCCTAAACGCGCCAACAACGGACCTAACACTAAAATTGAGGCACGCATCGTTTTAACCAATTCGTAAGGTGCAGTAAACTCACCAATGGTAGCGGCTTCAATTTCAACACCTAATTTCTCATCAATCATTAAATCAACACCCAGACAGCTGAGCAATTCAATCATTGTTGTCACATCGTTTAAGTGTGGCAGGTTACCAATTTTAACTACACCTTTACTGAGCAAGCTCGCCGCTAATATAGGTAAAGCTGAATTTTTTGATCCCGAAATGCGGATCTCACCATCAATACGTGATGGACCGTTAATTAATAATTTATCCATTAAAATTTATCTTATAAGTTTTAATTAAACAGCGGCTTGCCACTGCGAAGGGGTGAGCGCATTAATATTAACGGCGTGTATTTCGCCAGATGCAATTTTTTCATTTAAACATTGGTAAATACGCTGCTGTTTTTTTACTGGCGACAGCCCTTCAAATTCAACGCTAACGACAGTAACAGTGCAGTGATTGCCAGCCATTTCAACATTTAAATGTTCAACTGATATCTGTTCACGTATTAATTGCGAAACTTCTTCTTGCATGGTGCTAGCTCTCTTTTTTTAAAAATATTATAAAACTAAACTGAAACCAATTAGCTTGGAATTAATTGTTCATTGCCGCCGCTTCTGGTGCGCCAGACACAACCCAGTTATCAATAACATGATCAATATTGCCTTCATATACTTGCACGGCGTTATCGAATTGGTTGCGATAAATCTTGCCTAAGTTAATCGACTCAACGACCATATTGCGCAATCGCCAATGCCCTTCTTTGTCGGTACGCATTGAGTACAGCACTTCATAAGGGGTTTTTCTATCGCCATAAATTAACTGCTTAACAACCATCTTTTTTGGCTGCGGCTTTGCCGTATCAATTACTGGCGGAACAACTTCAATTTCCTCACCGTCAAAAGCCAACAAACCTTTGCCATAAGTTTGAATTAATGCACCCAAAAATATCTCACTAAAACGATCGATTTGAGCATTTAATTCTGCCTTGTCTGCTTCCGTCAAAGAGGCCATTTTTTTAGCGCTTGCATGCCTACCCATAACTGCACGAGCAAAAGATCGAAAATCAATAAAGGGCCGCAATAAAATATCAAGCTCACTAAAAAAGCGCTCTTCATCTTCGTCGACATAGCGCTTTGCTTCTTCAATTAACGACAGCAATTGGGCCGTAATTGTCTCTACTACTTGATAAGCTGAAGGCTCTTTTACTGACGAAGCGGAAGGCTCTTTTACTGACGAAGCGGAAGGCGCCGCATTAGCAAAAACACTCGTCACCGTTAACGCCAAAGCCAAAAAAGCCGTTATCAAGCATTGCACGGACGCTTTTATGCTCTTATCCAAACCACTCCAAATCTTCCATTTACTTTGAGTCATTAAACACTATACCCTTAAATTAATACGTTTATTGATATCGTCATCGACAGCTACATCAATAACAACAGCTTAAAATCACAGCAACTATCTACAGAACTAGCACTGAATTAAAATAGACAGCAGTTCAAGCCGATCATCCCAAGGCCAACTAAGCGCTAAAGCGTCTTATTGTGACAAAGCTCTCTTACCCCCCCAATAAGCAATACCGCACGTTGAGCATGACCTAGCGCTACTGTATAGTCGCGACCTTATATTCAGCGATGGCAGTAATTGGTTGGGGTAAAAATAACAACGGTTATTTTCTCACGTCTAAGTGGTAAACCACAAAGACAAAATACCAGACAAATTTGCAGTATATTCGAGCACCGAACAACCAATACCATTGATAATCAAGCCATCGCCCAACTATGACCTAATTAAGACCTAACCCTATGTCAATTCAGTTACTTGCTCTGCTCTCATTCATTATTGGCTTAATTGGCCTCGTATGGAGTGCCAACCTATTTGTCAGTGGCAGCGCCTCAGTAGCCAAGCATATTGGTATTACCCCAATGATGATTGGCCTTACGGTGGTCGCCTTTGGTACCTCGGCACCCGAAATGATCGTGTCAGCCGATGCCGCGCTCAATGGTATTCCCGCCATGGGCGTTGGCAATGCTATTGGTTCAAACATAGCCAATATTGGCTTAGTGTTAGGTGTCACAGCATTCATCGCTAAAATACCCGTCAATGCAGGGCTGATGCGACTTGAAGTTCCACTACTGCTTGCGGTTACCGCACTTGCCGCTTTTTGCTTGTGGGATTATCAACTAAGCCATATTGAAGGCTGGATTCTGCTAGCTGCTACTATTCCCGTTTCAGTTATTCTGGTGCGTCATGCGCGCAACAACCAAAAACTGGTAGCAACGACAGCCGAAAGCGATGTGGAAATCCCTGATCTATCGGGCTGGAAATCGCTCTTATGGCTGTTTTTTGGCCTACTAGCACTGCTTGGCTTTGCCGATTTATTGGTTTGGTCAGCCAAATCACTGGCCGAATACATGGGCGTAAGCCCCATGGTTATTGGGCTTACCGTGGTTGCTCTAGGTACCAGCCTGCCAGAATTAGCCGCATCAATTACCAGCGCATTAAAGGGCCACCACGACATTGCTATTGGCAACATCGTTGGCTCTAACATACTTAATTTACTGGCTGTCATGGCCTTACCAGGCATCATTACCTCTACTTCGCTTGAATCATCGGTGATTAGCCGCGACTTACTTACCATGACCTTGCTAACATTGGCCTTAGTGGCTGTGATGTGGGTAAAAACCCGCGCTAGCGCCAATAGCAGCCAAAACAGCAGCCAAGGTATTGGCCGTATTATTGGTTTATTATTTATTGCCGGTTACATTGCCTATTATGCCGTCATAATTTTTAGCCACAGCTAGCAATTTAAACGTCCCAGCCAAGCTAAACGCCAGCAAAGCCTAAACCAATCACAAAGACCTTAATCCGAGCCAGTTAAGCGCTAACAGGTGCCAACTAATCACAAGCTCAAGAGCACCATCTAAGCCCCGACCCATTTACAATAGACAGTTAACTGTAATGGATAGCAGTCAATAGAATGATGCCAATGACTCTTGAAAAATAGCGGGGAATGATGACAAAACACGCATTTATTGAAGCCGGACAGCGAACCGTTCTACTAGAACAACAGGCAATCGAAGCACTTCATGGCAGAATCGATAGCCATTTTTCTGCTGCCTGCGAAAGCTTGCTAACCTGTACCGGCCGCGTTGTTGTTACCGGCATGGGTAAGTCTGGCCACATTGCCAATAAAATAGCCGCTACACTCGCCAGCACTGGCACCCCCGCTTTCTTTATGCACCCAGGCGAAGCCAGCCACGGCGACCTTGGCATGCTAACGAGCAATGATGTCGTTATTGCTCTTTCAGGCTCTGGCACCACCAACGAAATCATTACCTTAATACCCTTAATTAAACGCATTGGCGCACCATTAATAGCCTTGACGGGTAATCCTTTGTCAACTCTGGCTCAAGCAGCCGACATACACTTAAACGTCCACGTCAAAGAAGAAGCCTGCCCACTGGGCCTTGCACCTACTTCAAGCACGACAGCCACACTCGTTATGGGTGATGCACTCGCCGTTGCCTTATTAGAAGCACGCGGCTTTAGCGCCGAAGATTTCGCCTTTTCACATCCCGGGGGCACACTGGGCAAACGTCTTTTATTAAAAGTCAGCGATGTAATGCAAAGCGACTTTCCAAAAGTGAAACCCGAAACCCTTCTCAGCGATGCACTGATGGAAATCACGCAAAAAGGTTTGGGTATGACAACTATTATTGGCAGCGATGGAAGCCTAAGTGGCATTTTCACCGATGGCGACTTACGTAGGGCGTTAGATAAACGACAGGACATACATACCACTCCCATCGCTAAATTAATGACAGCGCATTGCAAGACCGTACAAGCTGACATGCTTGCTGCAGAGGCGTTAAATATTATGGAAAAAAATAATATTTCAGCCTTAGTCGTTACCGAGAAAAACAATATTCCCTGCGCGGTTGTTCACATTCACACTCTTATAAAATCAGGTTTGGCATAATGAATACCTTAAAAGCTCAAGACCCATTAACGGATGCGCTTCGCAAAAAAGTTCAGGGCATTAAACTTCTAGCGCTCGATGTAGATGGCGTTTTAAGCGATGGAAAATTGTATTACGGTAATGACGGCGAAGAATTAAAATGTTTTAGTATTCTTGACGGACTCGGGATAAAGCTATTGCAAGATCAAGGTATTATTGTTGCTATTATCACAGGCCGCGAATCTAATATAGTTAGCCGACGCGCACGTGAACTTGCTATTCAACACGTAGTGCAAGGCCGAGAAGATAAAATCACTGCGCTTAATGAACTACTTAAAACAACCGGTTTAACACTTGAACAAACCGCCTATATGGGTGATGACTTACCCGACCTAAGCGCGATAATTCAGTGTCGCTTTGGCACCACCGTTGCCAACGGCCACGATGTTGTTAAGCAACATGCCGATTGGGTATCAAGCCAATGTGGCGGCGCTGGTGCGGTAAGAGAACTTGCTGATTTATTATTACAAGCAAATAATTTATTTGATGCCAGTATAGCGCCCTTCTTAGAAACACAGACATAAGCGCAAATCTGTTTGAGCATTAGCTAAAAAAAATTATGATCAAAAAAACACGCAGAAAACGCACCCGAAATTTACTAACGCTTGCCATTAGCATCGTTATTATCGCTTACTATGTTATTGGCATAAGCCAAAACCAATTTCTGCCTACAGGAAAAAACGCTCTCGATAAAAAAAATATGTCTCCCGACAGCAGCATTACTGGCGTCAATATTAAGCGCTTTAATGAAGAGGGAGAATTACACTTTACGATGAGCACCAACCAAGCTGACTTTTTTACCCCAACAACGGCGCCGGAAAAAAAATCCGCGACTAACATTGACGTTATAAATACGGCAGCACATCTTGCAACAGAAGATTATTTAAGAATGTTAGACCCAAAAATCACTGCCTTTAAAAATGGCAAGCCAAGCACATCTATTGCTGCAAACCTAGCTTACTTAATCAATAATGGCGATACTGCGGAACTGATAGGTAACGTCTTAGTCAATGACATAGCAACCGCAACACGGCTTCAAACTCAGTCACTCACTTTAAACGCCACCTTACAGCAAATATTGACTCAAAGCCCAGTCACGATACAAACACCGGCATCGACAACCCATGCAACGGGACTTCATGGCAACCTGGCAGATCAGCGCTGGCAATTAATTTCGGAGGTAAAAAGTATTGTTCAACCTTAACAAGACCAACAACGGCAATACATTTTTTTCCTCAAAGAATCTAACTTTTTTAATTAGCTTCTTATTTTTGCTATACATACAAATTTTATGTCAGCCACTTTTCGCCACCAACTTAAGTGCGAGCTCAGCAAAGACTAAACCGACAGCCAATAGCAGTGATCAACGATTAGCCCCTATTAGCATAGAAGCCGACAGCGCAGAACAAGATGAGAAAAAAGGAGTTACTATTTACCACGGCAATGTGTCTATAGCGCAAGGCGACTTAACAATCAAAGCCGATACCGTTACGATACAAACTATAACAAGTGCGCCGCAAGCTGATACCGCGCCGAAACGAAGCATTAGTCATATTATTGCCAATGGCAAACCGGCACGCTTTACACAGCAATTAGCCGACGAACCCAACCCTATTAATGCCGAGGGAAATACGATTAGCTACGCTATAAAAACAGGCATTATTCTGCTTGAAGACAACGCTTCTATTGATAAAATTGGCTCAAAAGTGACCGGAGAAAAAATAGAATATTTTATTCGCGAAGCCAAAGTAAAAGCACAGGCTGACCCCAACAATAAAAACACTCGTGTTCATACTATTATTAACCCCAGCTCGACTAACGGCACCAAATAACTATGGGTAAGCTCACAGCACAACACCTCGCCAAAAGTTATCGACAAAGACAAGTTATTCGCGATGTCTCAGTAGAAATTAATAGTGGCGAAGTCGTTGGCTTATTAGGACCTAATGGCGCAGGTAAAACCACCTGCTTTTATATGATTGCCGGCATTGTAAAAGCTGACGAAGGCACAATTGTTATTGATGAAACTAATATCACTCACAAAGCTATTCACGAACGCGCCCGCTTAGGGCTTGGCTATCTACCACAAGAAGCTTCTATTTTCAGAAAACTCACCGTTGCCGACAACATTTACGCAATATTAGAAACTCGCAGCGACCTTCGTCGAGCAGAGCGTATTAAAAAGCGTGATGAGCTACTAGAAGAATTTCATATTAGCCATATTAGCAATAGCCTTGGAATGTCATTGTCAGGCGGTGAACGACGACGTGTTGAAATTGCCCGCGCACTGGCAAGTGACCCGGCATTTATGTTGCTTGATGAGCCGTTTGCCGGCGTTGATCCAATCTCAGTTAATGACATTAAAAATGTTATTAACCAGCTTAAAGATCGTGGTATTGGGGTGTTAATCACTGATCACAATGTGCGCGAAACACTCGATATTTGCGAGCGGGCTTATATTGTGGGCGAAGGTAATATTATTGCCGAAGGTGGCACTGAAACCATTCTGAATAATCAAAAGGTCCGTGACACTTATCTTGGGCATCAATTTCAGATTTAGCCCTCCTAAACCTGCTTGCGCCCTCAGAAGACTTCACGAAATCCAATTACAGCCCAGCTAACTAATTACAATTAGCCCCGCTAAGAGCCAAAAAAAAAAGCCAATAACCGCCGATGTAACGGCATTCTCTAAAAGCCCACTCTAGAAAAAGTCAAGTTTTTTATCTTTTGGCATTAGTCTTGCTTACTACTAATCACGAGACTACACTCTACTCATAGAATGTCTATTTATGATTCTACCTGCTTGTGATTTTACCTGCGCCTTCTATCGAAGCGTTAGCTTCAGGCATAAGCAAATCGTATAAAGACAATAAAGTCGACAGCAAGAAACCCTTCTTTCAAACCTGCTCGACCGTAAACCACACAATTCTCATTGAGATAATTGAATAAAAAACGTCTATGAAACAATCGCTTCAGCTAAAAATGGGTCAGCATTTAACAATGACCCCCCAGCTTCAACAAGCGATTCGCCTATTGCAACTGTCTACCTTAGATTTACAGCAAGAAATTCAGGAAATCGTTGATACAAACCCCATGCTAGAGGTATCTGAAGAAAACGATACCCCCAATGGTGCCGATAGCGAAAACAACGACAACAGCCCAGAACTGCAAGCCAGCAATGCTGACAACACCAGCAATAATGACAGCAGTATCGAAACCGTCGGTGATGACTATATTGCCGCTAATGCCACCGAAACAACCATTGATAGCGATGACACCAGCCACAGCGACGACGCCGACTGGCAAGATAACATCCCAAGCGAGACACCCGTCGATAGCAACTGGGACGATCTTTACAGCACAGCGCCCAGTAGTTCTGGCAGCCAAAGTCTCGACTTCAACGAAATGGCCGACTTGGACAACCGCAACTCTTCAACCGAGTCGCTAAGCAGCCACCTAATGTGGCAGCTTAACCTGACACCAATGAGCGATACCGATCAATTAATTGCCACTGCAATTATTGACGCCTTAGCTCCCAGCGGCATGTTGAGTGTATCGATCGAAGAACTGCTTGAAACCTTCGATGACGAACTTGAAATCGAATTAGACGAAATTGAAGCCGTACGTCATCGCATTCAACAATTTGACCCTCTCGGCGTTGCGAGTACCGACTTAACCGACTGCTTAATGGTTCAGCTGGCTCAACTGCCCTCGGATACACCTTGGCGCGAGCAGGCGGCGCTAATTATCAATCGACACCTTAACTTGTTAGCTTCTCGCGATTTTACACAACTCATCCGTCGCACCCGCCTTAAAGAAAAAGAATTAGGCGAAGTGATTCAACTAATCCGAAGCCTCAACCCACAACCCGGTGATGCGTATCAAGATAATACGGCACAATATGTGGTACCCGATGTCTTTGTTGAAAAAATCAAAGGCCGATGGCTAGTACAATTAAACCCTGACATTGCACCAAAAATACGCATTAACGCCGAGTATGCATCGCTGGTTAAACGCGCCGACAGCAGCTCAGACAACACTTTTTTACGAGACAACTTACAAGAAGCAAAATGGTTTTTAAAAAGTTTACATAGTCGCAATGAAACACTCTTAAAAGTTGCCTCACGCATTGTTGAACACCAACGTGACTTTTTAGAACACGGCGAAGAAGCAATGAAACCCTTAGTACTGCATGACATTGCTACCGATGTTGAAATGCATGAATCAACAGTATCAAGAGTAACCACACAAAAGTACATGCATACACCACGGGGTATTTTTGAATTAAAATATTTCTTTTCTAGCCATGTTGCTACCGCCGAAGGTGGCGAGTGCTCATCTACCGCTATTCGCGCCATAATAAAAAAATTAGTCGCCGCAGAAAATACTCGCAAGCCGCTCAGTGATAATAAAATAGCCACCTTATTAGCTGATCAGGGCATTAAAGTAGCCAGAAGAACCGTAGCCAAATACCGTGAATCTATGGCTATACCGCCTTCTAACGAACGAAAAAAAATTGCTTAAGCAATATGCGAACTGCAGACTTGGAATACGGTCAAAATTGATATACCCTATATTGACCAACTGAACGAAAATACAAATTAAATACTGCTAAAGCCGCTTAAACAAGCAGCTAAAACAAACCGCTAAAAATAGCGACAAATTGTGTGACGCTATGCATTGACACTATGCCATGCGTTGACACTATGTGATAGCACTCAGTGATGACACTTAAAAAACAGTAATTTTATTGTGAATAAAACAGTGGTTCAATAAGACCAATACTTTTAACTAGGTCAGTAATGTGAAAAGAATAAACGCTACTGCTTCGCGTTTAAAAACATGCCATCTACCCTTCTACCCGGGCTATTCGCTCGCAATCTTGACGAACATCCAAATTTTCAATCATGCTTTTTTACAAAGCGTGTCCTGCAAATCAGTTTTGAAACAATCGCCTTACTTAAATCAACTTAAACAAGCATCATCTATTGTCAATCCGTTAACGGCCCAAAGCGTTAGCGATTTTTTTCAATCAGTGCGTTAATTAGGAGAAGTTTATGCGAATCAATATCAGCGGCCATCATGTTGAAGTGACACACCCACTGCGAGAGTATGTGCTCAGTAAGTTCGATCGACTCGAAAGACACTTTGACCAAATCACCAATATCGATGTCACTCTTGTTGTCGAAAAAGCCATTCAAAAAGCAGAAGCGTCAATACACGTTTCAGGTGCAGACTTATTTGCTAATGCGAAAAATCAAGATATGTATGCCGCTATCGATGGCCTAGCCGATAAGCTCGATCGACAAATAATAAAACATAAAGAAAAAACACATGGCAAACATCATAGAGACAGCGTTAAACAACACCCTTTAGAAGCCGTATCTATCGACGATGACGCCATGGAGTATGACGACTAACCATGCTCGACTCATTACTCGTTACAGGACGCATACAATTAAAAGACCGTATCGTCAGCAAAAAAAAAGCGTTGCAAATACTCTCTCGCCTATTTGCAGAAAACGATAATAATCTAAACCAAGATTTAGTTTTCGATGCTTTTACCGCCCGCGAGAAACTCGGTAGCACCGCACTAGAAAACGGCATTGCCATACCACACTGCCGTTTTCCGGGGTGCACACAAGCACAATCAGCTATTTTAACGCTAGATAACGGCATTGATTTTGATGCTCGTGATGGCAAGCCTGTCGATTTACTTTGGGCACTTATCGTGCCCGAAGAATCCACAGAAGAACACCTTGCTATTTTAGCGTTAATGGCGAAAATATTAAGCCAAGAAACACTGTGTAAAAAAATACGTCAGGCGAGCGATGCTAACGCACTGATACACATGCTTACACAGCTCGAGCTAACGTAATAACTGCTCGCAATAAATATATCAATTAACCTTTGCCAATAGAGAAATAATATAATGAAACTGGTAATCATTAGTGGTCGATCAGGATCCGGCAAAAGTACTGCTTTGAACATGCTTGAAGATTTAGATTTTTATTGTATCGACAACTTACCGGCTGGCCTTCTGCCTGCACTGGCAAAACAAGCTATCACAGCTGATCTAAACAACAATAACAACAACAACAACAAAAATACCGACCATAATAACGTTAAAATTGCTGTCAGCATTGATGCACGAAACATTCCTACCGAGCTGTCACGTTTTCCTCAGCTAGTGGCTGAAATTCCCGATGAAGTTGACACTAATATTATTTACCTGGATGCAAATAACAACACACTGATTAAACGCTTTTCCGAAACGCGCCGCAAGCATCCACTTAGCAACGAGCATATGTCATTAAAAGAAGCGATTGAAACCGAATCGTTATTACTCGACAGCATCTCGGCTATGGCTGACCTAAGCATTGATAGCAGCACAATGACGCTTCACGAACTGCGCCAACTTATTGGTGATCGAGTGGGCGGAAAACTATCGTCAGATATGTCGCTAATGTTTCAATCGTTTGGCTTCAAAAGCAACATTCCTATCGACTCAGATTTAGTGTTCGACGTGCGCTGCCTACCCAACCCTCACTGGGAGCCTGAATTACGCGAATTTACTGGCTTGGAGCAACCCGTTATTGATTTCTTAAAAGACAACAATGATGTTAAAGAAATGATTGCCGACATTACACAATACCTCGAAAACTGGCTGCCTCGATTCAGGGATGCCAAACGGAGTTACACCACGGTTTCCATAGGCTGTACTGGCGGCAAACATCGCTCGGTATTTATTGCCGAAGCACTGCATAAACACTTTAACGACCCTGATAACGTCGTTCAGGTGCGTCATCGAGAATTCAAACACCACTAACAACTCGTGTAATTAATGTACTGTATGGGTAAGGGTTAAATCTAACGCTATTGACAGCAGGGTAAACATAACCGATTCTGTGGCACTGAATTCAAAATAAATGATTTAAACCCTATTTTTTTGACCATCGATACAGCTGAAAAACCATGCCGCAAGTTACTATCACCATACAAAACAAACTGGGCCTGCACGCCAGAGCAGCCAATAAATTGGTCGATATCACAACCCAATTTGCCAGCGCTGTTAGCATTGAATACAACAGCCAATCCATCGATGGAAAAAGCATTATGTCAGTCATGTTACTCGCTGCAGCTAAAGGTTCTGAGCTTACCATCACCACCGAAGGCAAAGATGAAACCGAAGCCATGAGCGCCATAACCGCGCTTATTAACAACCTGTTCGACGAAGGCGAATAACGCGTCTTTCGCTAAATTCTCCTCATAAAGCTCCACTGAACTCTCTTTTCAGCGCCTTTCTCAGCGGCCTTCTCAATGTCTCTCTCAACTCTCTTATCAACCCCCTAAACATCGGTAATCTTGCCTGCATCATTACTTGTTGATAGCTAGCCTTTCACGCATAATCACTCGTTATGAAGGCGCATTGACTAACAAACTAAAGCGCCTCGGTGACTAACCGAACCACACTTTTTATTAGTGTTTCTAATCACTCATTGTTAAAAGCGCATCACCAACAATGAATAGCTAATAGCCAGAAGCTAAACATGCCAGCAATTGCCGACCATAATCAGGAACTCTCGCGTAGCCAAGAAGTGGCCGACCTGCTGCAAAGCGGCACATTTCAACACGCTCGTCATATGCTCAATGTATTAGCCGCCGAAGAAACCGCACACCTTATTGAATCGTCGCCGCCCCCATCACGACAAATCTTGTGGGCCTTGGTTGATGAAGAGAGACGCAGTGATGTACTGCCCTTTCTGGGTGATGAGCTACAAACCCAATTTGTTCTCGCCATGGAAAACGCCGAGCTGGTTGCCTTATCGACCGAGCTTGAAACCGATGACATGGTTGATATCCTGCAACAGCTACCCGACCGCGTCACCCGCGAAGTTTTGCAGGCAATGAGCACTCAAGATCGCCAACGTGTTACTAGCGCACTAAGCTACCCAGAAAACACCGCTGGCGGCTTAATGAATACCGATACCATCACTGTGCGTGCACGTCACTCAGTTGATGTCGTGCTACGTTACCTGCGACGTCACGCTGAAATACCCGATATGACTGATAACCTCTACGTCGTTAATCGGAGCGATGAATTTATCGGCATCTTACCGCTAGCAAAAATATTAGTTTCCGACCCCAACAACACCGTGCGCGAAATTATGCTCTCGGATGTCAAAGCTATTCCCGTCGATATGCCAGACGACGAAGTCGCACGACGCTTTGAACGAAAAGATTGGGTCTCTGCGCCGGTAGTCAATGAAGAAGGTAAATTACTCGGTCGTATCACTATTGATGATATCGTTGATGTTATTCGTGAAGATGCTGACCACGCTTTAATGAGCATGGCAGGCCTTGATGAAGAAGAAGATACTTTTTCGCCCGTCATTAAAACCACCCCTAGGCGAGCACTATGGCTGGGACTCAATTTAATTACTGCTTTTATTGCCGCTGCGGTTATTAATTTATTTCAAGACTCTATTGATAAAGTCGTAGCGCTAGCCATACTCATGCCCATTGTTGCCAGTATGGGGGGTGTCGCCGGCACGCAAACACTCACCATTGTTGTACGTGGCCTAGCTATTGGTCATATAAAATCACATAACCAACGCTGGCTTATTATTCGCGAACTCGCCGTTGGCGTTATTAACTCGCTACTTTGGGCTGCAGTGGTAGCTATTGCAGCCGCACTCTGGTTTGACGATATGATTCTTGGTGGCATTATTGCTGCAGCTATGATTATTAATTTAATTACTGCCGCACTTGCAGGCGCGTTATTACCACTAGCATTAAACAAAGCAAAGATTGACCCCGCACTTGCAGGCAGCGTTGCATTAACAACTATCACCGATGTCGTAGGCTTTATGTCCTTCTTGGGACTAGCAACTATTTTTTACGCTTAATTAACGCTAACAGCATTAAACAATAAAACACACAGCAGCAACTGTTATGGCTAGAAAAAAAGTTGATCATGATAAAAAAGACGCCGAAGAAGTTGTCAGCAAAAGTCAGCTCAAGCGTGAAATGCATCATCTACAAGACTTAGGTAAGCAGCTACTCGATTTAAAAAATAAAGATCTCGAAGATGTTGGAGTCTCTGACGAGCTACATGCCGCACTCATTGAAACTAAACGGATAAAGCATCGTGAAGGTTTACGTCGACAAATGCAATTTATTGGCAAACTAATGCGCAAAGAAGGCCAAGAAACGATTGATGCTATAGAAGCCCATTTCGAAAAGCTTCGCAATCTTCATAACATCTCGAATCAACAGCATCATTTAGTTGAGCAATGGCGTGATCGAATACTGGCAGAAGGCCATCCAGCTATTGAAGTTTTTATTGAAGAATATGCCGAAGCCGACCGACAATGGTTACGACAAATTACTCGCCAAAGCTTGCATGAAACTAAAAACAACAAGCCGCCTGCATCAGCGCGTAAACTCTTTGTATATTTGCGCGACACTATCTCTACGTAAAACGTCACTATATAAAACGCCACTATATAAAACGCCACTACGTAAAATTATTAAAAAATCAGCGCTAAAAACTTAATAAAAAAATAATATTTGCTGTCAAAAGCGCCAATACCCAGTAAGATAAAGCCGCCGATTAAAAAATAAGCTGCTCACTCAAAGAGCAAAAAAAAATAACCCATTAAGGAGTTTGTTTTCTTTGAATACCTTTTTGAAAAACGCCTTAAATAACATATATTTAAAAAAAATAATCGTCAGCCTACTGTGCCTTGGCATTGTGGCTCTCATTCTTTTAAAGCCGCAAACAAAATCGCTAAAAACGCCATTCAGTGACAATAACCGCACTGAAAAAGACAACAAACAAGCCCTTACACCGCCAGCAGATCACCTGGCTGTTGAAATAAAAGAAGAACAACCCCATCAGCAAGTATCGGCTTTTCACAATAACGAGCAACACATTGCCGAACTGATAAAGCAACGCTTAACACCCGAGATGCGTGCAGAAATAAATACGCGTCTCAATCCGCCAAATGAAAGCTATACTGAAATAAAAACCGAGCAAGGCGGTTATGTCAATTTAGGCAAACGTGCTGCCTCTGTTTCAATAGCTATTATTGATGACAATGGCAATACCGTTGTCACCGACATTACTAGCCCGCTGACGGAATAGTTCTAAGACAACATAAGATAATATATAGGAAAAAAAATAACTAATAACATTAACTAACAATCTTAACTAGCAACATTAGCTAATATGGATTTTCAAATGCCCTCTTTGCGACGCTTATTTTTCAATAACCTTTGTTGCAGCAGCCTGTGCTGCATGAGTTTTTTTCTGTCGTTGCCGATTAATGCAACGTCTATTTCTCTTAATATGCTCAATAATGCTAACGAAGGCTTAAACGATAACACCGTCGTTGCGCCTATTGGCGGAAACATAGGAACAACGTTAGGCCAACAAAGACAAAACGTTATTCATTTTGCCGCGCGCTTATTAGAGCAAGTTATTGATAGCAACATTCCTATTACGATTGATGCAGAATTTGATTCATTAAGTTGCACAGCCAGTGCTGCAACCTTAGGCTTTGGCGGGCCGTCTACCGCACACTATGGTAATGCCGCATCCAACTACCCTTTTGCCAATACCTATTATGTGCAGGCGCTTGCCAATAGTATTACCGGCCAAGATTTAAGTAGTAGCAGTGACATTACGTTAACGTTTAATAATGATATTGATAACAACAACAACTGCCTAGCAAACCGCAATTGGTATTATGGTTTAGATGGTGGTGCCAGCGGACAAGACATTGATTTTTTATCAACGGTATTACATGAAACGCTACATGGTCTTGGCTTTTTAACACTCGCAAATATTAGTAATGGCAGCCGTTTTAATAACCGCGACGACATATTTATGCGCCTGTTAGAAGACCACAGCGAAAACAAAACCTGGCAGCAAATGACAAATACCGAACGAGTAACATCTGCCACGGATGATCCAGACCTGCATTGGATTGGCAACAGCGTACAAGCAAACCTTGGGGCTTTAACGGCCGGCACCAATCAAGGCCATATGCAAATGCATGCCCCTAGTGCGCTTAATGATGGCAGTTCCGTATCGCATTTCAGCACTAGCGCCTCTCCCTTTGAACTCATGGAGCCCAGTTTAAATCAAGCTGCCAGTAGTATTGGACTTGCCAAAGCTTTGCTACAAGATATTGGCTGGACAACGTCTATTGCTGACAAACCGATTTTTGCTGAAATAGAAAACATCGAAATTATTAATGCCCACCCTACGACTATCAACTTTGCTTTGCTTGATAACGATACGCCTATTACCGCCGTAAGCACCGTTGCAAGCTCTTCTAATACAGCCATTATTGATAACAACGGTATGAGCATTACCGGTAGTCAACGTTTACGACAAATCACAATCACGCCCACACTTGGAACCACAGGCACTGTTAACATCTTGCTCACCGCCTCAGACGGTAGTAATAGTAATAACCAGACGTTTCAAGTCAATGTGGTTTCTAATTTAACACCCAGCATAAACATTACTAGCCCAAGCGATGGCACTACAATTCTAACGAGTTCACAAAACTTGATTGCTAATGCCAACGATGCCGAAGATGGTGACATTAGTAATAATATTACCTGGCACTCATCGCTGGATGGCGCAGTAGGTAACGGAGCGAATATCACAACCACGCTAAGTGATGGCAACCATCTTATTACCGCCACAATATCTGACAGTACCAGCAATACCGAAACAGCCGACATTAATATTATCGTGAATGCACTGAGTGATGATGATAATGATGGCTTAAATAATTCGTTGGAAATATTTTTAGGGACAGATCCTTACAATAGCGATTCAGATAATGACTTTTCATCCGACTTCGATGAAGTCAATAGAGATGGCGACCCAAGCAATTACACCCCTGGCATTGACACCGACCCCAATAATGAAGACACCGACGGTGATGGCTACAAAGATGGCTTGGATTTTAATCCACTCACTGCTGACCCAGCAGAGGGTAACATCCCATTACTACCGCAGTGGGCAATAGGCGCATTAATCGCTTTGATTTTATTCGTTGCCCGTAAAAAAATATATCGCGCTTAAAAACTAAAGTATACGATTAGGGTTTAAAGTCCCTTTGGGGTCCATTGCCTGTTTTAACGTTCGCATTAATGCAATTTCTGCTTCGCTGCGACACAAATGCAAATACTTTCGCTTCATGGCGCCAATGCCATGCTCTGCAGTCACAGTGCCATTCATCTCGCCCACTATCTCATAAACTATTTGGTAGATAGCCTGCACAACATTATCTTTACTCGCTTCACTGCTTTCTATATCACTATCCGCGCCATTATCATCATCAATCCAAGCCAGCACATGTAAATTACCATCGGCCATATGACCAAAAATACATAATTGTAAATGATTAAAACGGCTGGATAACGTTTCTTCTACGCGTGTAACGAAATCATTCATAACACTAACAGGTACACCCACATCAAAATTGGCACGATGTTTTATGGTAGAAAGAATTGAAATTACACCATCGCGAATTTGCCAAAACTTTTCGACATCTTTATTTGACTGGGCAATCACCGCATCCAGTAGACCACGCTGCTCTCCATCACTGGAAAGTTCTCCATAATGGGCAAGCGCTTCATCAAACAAAGAATTATCACGTTCAATATCACTGCCCTCGGCCTCTATCAAAACATACAATGGATATTTTTTATCAAAGGGGTCACTATAACTTGGGTTCATCGCATAAACTTTTTCGACATAGTTAGACCACATTAATTCAAACGCTGTTATTTTTGGCAAACACCGTTGCATTGAATGCAAAAAATTAACGACTTCATTAAAATTAGAAAAAGCACAAAGCGCTGACTTTTTTGATAACGCCTGCGGATAAAGTCTTAATACAACATCGGTCACGACACCTAAGGTTCCTTCTGAACCAATAAACAAATGCTTAAGATCATAACCCGCATTATTTTTAAGCATTTTATTCATTGAGCGGACAATGGTGCCATCGGCCATTACTGCCGTTAAACCTAAAACTAATGCCCTAGTCATACCGTAATGTAAAACCTGATTACCTCCAGCGTTAGTTGCAACGTTACCACCAATCGTACAACTGCCACGGGCACTCAAATCAAGGGGCAAATAAAAACCAGCATCTTGTGCCGCTTGCTGTAGTTGCGATAACGGCGTACCGGCCAAAGCCGTTAAGGTCATCGACTGGCTATCAACTTCGGTTATTCCAGACAACAATTCTAACGATAAAACAATTTCATCCTGCTGCGGTGTAGCCCCGCCCGCTAAACCAGTTAAACCGCCCTGTGTCACCACAGATAAAGCGTTAGAATTGCAGTACTCCAACAAAATAGCGACATCTTTAACACCTGCAGGCCGCACAACCATCATCGGCTGATGAGCGTTTTCAGCGCTCCAGTCCACAGCATATTTATCACTCACCTCGTCACCCACAAGCACACAAGTAGGTAACAAAGCCTTAATTTCACGGTAATGCTTATCTAACATTCAATCACTCACTCTCAACTCAAATTGGCTATGACTGGTTTTAATAACAAGTATCTCATAACCCTAACAAGCAACCATTATCCGCAATAAATGCCGAATAGATATGCTCTTAAACTAATTTACTTGAACTGCCTTAGAACTTACTGGTAGATTGCCTCTCTATAGATTCTGAAACAACTATTATCCACCGCCTGTCAAAAAATAAGTACATTCACGGTATTAACGTAAGCTATGCAGGCCAAGTTAACACTAAGCAAACAAAACAAGCTAGGTAGTCAATATGGGTAACCTTTTCAGCTCTGACACCACCAATATACTCATTAACACCTTAGGCGTAATGGCCGTGTTATTTCTATTAACTGTCGGCGCGTTAATCATCACCGTCATCATCTTATTTATTATCGATAAACGACAAACCGAACATACAGTACGTCGCAACTATCCCGTCATTGGACGCTTTCGCTACTTATTTGAACATATGGGCGAATTTTTTAGGCAATACTTTTTCGCCATGGATCGTGAAGAGCTACCTTTTAATCGCGCCGAACGATCTTGGGCTTATCGCGCAGCCAAAAATGTGGATAGCACCATTGCCTTTGGCTCTACACGCAGCTTAAGCCCAGCAGGCAGTGTGCTGTTTGTTAACTGCCCATTCCCTACCTTAACCGAAGATGCCGCGCAGCCTGGAGAAATCACACTTGGGCCCTACTGCCGCTACCCTTATAAAACACGCTCATTGTTTAATATCTCGGGGATGAGTTACGGCGCATTATCTAAACCTGCAGTACAAGCGTTATCACACGGTGCAAAAAAAGCCGGTTGCTGGATGAATACTGGCGAAGGTGGTGTTAGCCCCTACCATCTAGAAAGTGGCTGTGACTTGGTCTATCAAATTGGCACGGCTAAATACGGCGTACGCGATAGCAGTGGCCACTTATCCGATGAAAAGCTTAAGGCGATTGCCGACCACGAACAAATTCGTATGTTTGAAATTAAAATGAGCCAAGGCGCTAAGCCTGGTAAAGGTGGGATTTTACCCGGCGCAAAAGTGTCCGCTGAAATTGCCGCTATTCGTGGCATTGATGTCGGTACCGACTCTATTAGCCCCAATGGCCACCCCGATATTAATTCGGTTGAAGACCTGCTTGATATGATTGCTCATATTCGTGATGTGACTGGCAAACCTGTTGGCTTTAAAGCCGTCATAGGCTCCTCTGAGTGGATAGACAGCATGTGCAGCCTGATTCTTGCGCGCGGCATAGAATCGGCACCCGACTTTATCACGATTGATAGCGCCGACGGTGGCACTGGAGCCGCCCCGCAAAGCCTTATGGACTTTGTTGGCCTACCTCTAAAAGAAAGTTTGCCACTCGTCACTAATAAATTGAACCAATACGGCTTACGGAAGCGTATTAAGGTCATTGGTTCCGGAAAAATGATTACACCGTCGGGTGTGGCTTGGGCATTATGTATGGGAGCAGATTTTGTTGTTTCTGGTCGCGGCTTCATGTTTGCATTAGGCTGTATACAAGCACTGCAATGCAATAAAAACACCTGCCCTACTGGTATTACGACGCATAATAAAAAGTTACAGTATGGTCTAGTCTCAAGCAACAAAGCCGAGCGTGTTGCCAACTACACTAAAAACATGGTGTATGAAGTTGGCGTTATTGCTCACTCATGCGGCGTCACAGAACCACGAAGGTTAAAACGCCACCATGCACATATTGTTAGTGGTGATGGATTATCGCAAGCCATATCAGACATTCACCCTTATCCCGAAGTAGAACAAATAAGGGTTATCGCTAACGAATAAAAGATAATTAAAAGACGAATAAGAAACGAATAGAAATAAAATATAATTAAAAGGTATTCAATGAACTTAAGTCCAGACCAACTCATTGCTAATATACTAAAAGAGCATCAGCCAAAAAATTTATTACTCTTTGGCAGTGAGCAGCCCCCAGCTGTAACGCAATATTTAAATTCACAAACTGACAATATACAATTGCAAACCATTCAAAACGCGTCGTTACTGGCAGCTATAGATACACGATTTGATCTTTGCTTAATTGCACCCGATTTTATTGAACAAGACAAACAAAGCGCCATTGAATTATTAGCAGGTATTAGGAACCGTCTTTGCCATCATATTTATCTTTTTATCCCGCTTAACACTATTGATTCAGCAAAAACTCACTGGCAAGAAAGTGACTTATTTTCGCTGGGTTTAAAACGGCTTGCCGCATTTACACCAAAACCGCTCAATTCAAAAACGGCCGATCTTAGTGCGCCTATATTAAATTGCTTCGCCTATCAAATAGAGAATTACATTAAAAAACGTGATTGGAATAATGCAAGATTTTGGGCCAACCCAGAACAATTTGGCAAGCATTGGTGGTAAATGATTACCATTACTGAACAACTGAGCATAGCTGAAGATGATATAGAGTTATCCGCAATACGATCTCAAGGTGCCGGCGGTCAAAACGTCAATAAGGTTTCTACTGCGATTCATTTACGCTTTGACATTAACAACTCCTGCCTCCCCGATTTGTATAAACGTCGCCTACTCGCATTAAATGATCAGCGCATAAACAAAGACGGTATTATTATTATCAAAGCACAGCAATATCGCACTCAAGAAAAAAATCGTAGTGATGCGCTTTCCCGGCTAAAAAAATTAATTAAAACAGTCACTATAGAACAAAAAACCAGACGCCCAACAAAACCCTCAAGAAGCGCTCAGCGCCGAAGAATGGACAGTAAAACGCTACGTGGAAAAACCAAATCCTTGCGCGGTAAAGTCACCGACTAAGTTTAACTATAACGCCTGCCTCCCTATTATTTGTCAACAAGTGATACTGACCTAATCGCATTACCTGCTGTCCATATTTATTCAAGCTTCATAAAGCTAAACCTTTTTCGCCTTGTTAGTTTCTAGCGCTTATAAATGCGACTCAGTCGCTCTACCTCAAAATGTTAATAGTGAAAAAATTTTCCAACGTTAAAAATAATCTTCACAATCAATAATCCCATTGAAAAACCTTCGGCCTATTTAAGACAAATGACCTATTAAAAAGTGCTCAAAATTTTTTCACCAATAAACGTTTACCCCCAAACCAAAACGCCCCAGCAATTGCCAGGGCGTTAGATATAATCAAAAGTTTTAAATAAAGTTTACCAACCAGTGATTTCTTTTAAACCAGCACCAATATCCGCTAAGCTACGAACCGTTTTAACACCAGCCGCTTCTAAAGCTGCAAACTTCTCATCAGCTGTACCTTTACCACCAGCAATAATGGCACCAGCATGCCCCATGCGCTTTCCTGCAGGCGCTGTTACACCCGCAATATAAGAGACAACCGGCTTGCTTACGTTAGACTTAATGTATTCTGCTGCTTCTTCTTCAGCAGTACCACCAATCTCGCCAATCATCACAATAGCTTCAGTCGCTGAGTCTTTCTCAAACAGCTCAAGAATATCAATAAAGTTAGAACCCGGAATAGGATCGCCACCAATACCGACACAGGTTGTTTGCCCAAAACCTGCATCCGTCGTTTGCTTAACGGCTTCGTAAGTCAATGTACCTGAACGTGAAACGATACCCACTTTGCCTGGCAAATGAATCGAGCCAGGCATAATGCCAATCTTGCATTCGCCCGGTGTAATAACGCCTGGGCAATTAGGCCCAATTAAACGCACACCTAATTGATCACAAGCAATTTTTGCATCCAGCATATCCAGTGTAGGAATGCCTTCAGTAATACAAACAATCAATTTTATGCCACTGTTAGCGGCTTCTAGAATTGAATCTTTACAAAACGGCGCTGGCACATAAATAACCGATGCGTCTGCACCGGTTTCATTTACGGCTTCAGCAACGGTATTAAACACAGGCAAACCTAAATGCTCTTGGCCGCCCTTACCCGGTGTAACACCACCGACCATTTGCGTACCATAATCAATCGCCTGCTGTGAATGAAAGGTCCCTTGGCCGCCAGTAAAACCCTGACAAATAACTTTAGTGTTCTTATCAATTAAAATACTCATTGAGCACCTCCTGCTGCCTTAACCACTGACTCAGCAGCTTCTTTTAGGCTAGTTGCTGCAATGATATTAAGACCACTATCAGCTAATATTTTTGATCCTTTCTCTGCGTTGTTACCTTCAAGTCGAACAACAACAGGAACATCTACACCCACTTCTTCTACTGCACCAATAATGCCATCAGCAATTAAATCGCAACGGACAATACCACCAAAAATGTTAACCAACACGGCTTTAACATTGTCGTCCGATAAAATAATTTTAAACGCTTCTGAAACACGCTCTTTCGTTGCACCACCACCGACATCAAGAAAGTTAGCCGGTGAACCACCGTGTAAGTTAACGATATCCATAGTACCCATGGCCAAACCTGCACCATTCACCATGCAACCAATATTGCCATCTAATGCAACGTAGTTAAGATCCCATTGTGCTGCATGGGCTTCACGCTCGTCTTCTTGTGAAGGGTCGTGCATTTCACGCAACTTAGGATGACGATACATGGCATTGCCATCGATACCCAGTTTTGCGTCGAGGCAATGCAAGTTGCCTTCAGGCGTGATCACTAATGGATTCACTTCTAACAAGGCTAAATCACAGTCTTGAAATAATTTTGCTAAACCTAAAAAGATTTTAGTGAACTGTTTAACTTGGTCGTTATTCAATCCCAATTTAAACGCAAGCTCACGTCCTTGGTAAGGCTGGGCACCCACCAATGGGTCAATTTCAGCTTTTAAAATTTTCTCTGGTGTTTCATGCGCCACGGTTTCAATTTCTACACCGCCTTCGGTAGACGCCATAAATACTACTCGACGGCTGCCACGGTCAACAACCGCACCTAAATAAAGCTCTTGAGCAATATCAGTACACGATTCAACCAAAATTTTACTGACTGGCTGACCATGCTCATCGGTCTGATAAGTCACTAAATTCTTACCAAGCCACTTTTGGGCAAACGCTTTAATGTCTTCTTTGCTCTTAAGCAGCTTAACGCCACCCGCCTTACCGCGACCACCCGCATGGACTTGAGCTTTAACTACCCACTCAGTACCACCAATTTTATCTGCAGCTTCCGCTGCCTCTTTAGGTGTATCAACGGCATAGCCTTTCGATACAGGCAAACCGTACTCGGCAAACAATTGCTTACCTTGGTATTCATGCAAATTCATGAGTTAATTTCCAATTATGAAAAGAAAAAGTAAATGCTTAATAGAGCAGCTGTTTCGCTTAAAAACGGCGAGCGAATTTTCTCAAATTAAGAGGGGGTCGCGCAAGCGTGAATGCCGTTATATCGAATAGTTAATACAATATAAAGGCATTCAATACTATTTTTTACGCGGTGGCTTATTAGGAATATGAATTGCGTGACCAGCAACGGCCAAAGCAGCTTCATGAACCGTCTCAGATAAGGTGGGATGACTAAACACCGTCAACGCCAAATCTTCAGAACTGGCACCAAATTCAATAGCAACAACGACCTGCTGGACCAAATCTGCCGCGCTAGGCCCAATAATATGGCAACCTAAAATACGATCAGTCGCTGCATCAGCAATCATTTTAACCATACCGGTTGTTTCGTTAGCCGCCATAGCTCGACCACTGGCTGAAAAAGGAAAGGTCCCGACTTTGTAGTCATGGCCGGCCGCTTTCAGCTCTTGTTCGTTCTTACCGATCCATGCGATTTCAGGATGGGTGTAGATAACACCAGGAATGTTGTCGTAATTAATCTGGGTCTTTTTGCCTGCAATACGCTCGGCAACCATAACGCCTTCTTCAGAACCTTTATGCGCTAGCATTGGGCCACGAACAATATCACCAACGGCATAGATATCACGCGCATCGGTTTCACACTGCTCATTAACAAATACAAAACCGCGCTCATCTAATGTCACACCGCAATCCGGTGCTAATAGGCTTTCACTTAATGGGCGACGACCAACACAAACAATTAACTTATCAAACGTTTCTGATTTAGTACCAGAAGCATCGCTGTATTCAACCGTCACTTCACGCGCAGCGCCTTCACCCGTTACCGTTGTAGCAGTAACACGTGTACCAAGACGAATATCTAAGCCTTGTTTCTTAAAAACTTTTTTAGTTTCTTTCGCAATACTCATATCAACCGCAGGCAAGAACTCATCCAATGCTTCTAACACGGTCACTTTCGCACCTAAGCGCGCCCAAACACTGCCTAACTCAAGACCAATAACTCCTGCACCAATAACACCTAAACGCTTAGGTACAGCAGTAAATTCTAAGGCACCCGTTGAATCAACAACAACATCATCAACTAATGGCGCTGGTGGAATAGCAACCGGCACAGATCCAGCCGCAATAATAATGTGGTCAGCCTGATAAATGGCTTGCTCACCGGCTTCGTTTGTCACTTCAACTTGCTTGTTGGCAAGTAATTTACCCTTACCCACAATAGAAGTAACACCATTCGCTTTAAACAAGCCGCCAATACCGCCGGTTAATTGCGTTACAATTTTTTCTTTACGCGCTAACATTTTAGCGACATCCATTTGCACTGAATCAGCACTGATACCGTGGATTTCAAAATCATGCTTCGCTTCTACATATTTATGACTAGAATCGAGTAACGCTTTTGATGGGATACAACCCACGTTTAAACATGTGCCGCCTAATTTAACGGCTCCCTTATTATCGACCCACTTTTCAATACAAGCTGTTTTCATTCCCAGTTGCGCACAACGAATAGCTGCAACATAGCCAGCAGGACCAGCGCCAATAACGAGAACTTGATATTTTTCCGACATACTATTTATTCCAAATCAACAAAACTAAAATTAAGGTTTTTAAATAAGGCTTAGTTAAGCCTTTAAAGTTCCAGTAAAATACGGGCTGGGTCTTCAATCATTTCTTTTATTGCTACTAAAAACTGTACTGCATCTTTGCCATCAATTAATCGATGATCATAAGAAAGCGCTAAATTCATCATTGGCAAGATTTTAACTTCGCCATTAACCGCCATTGGCCGCTCTTGAATTTTGTGCATACCTAAAATACCGGCTTGCGGCGGGTTTAAAATCGGCGTTGACATTAGCGAACCAAATACACCCCCATTAGTGATGGTAAAGGTTCCGCCTGTCATTTCTTCCATGCTGAGCTTGCCATCCATTGCCTTAGCGCCGTATTCACGGATTTTACTCTCAACGCTAGCCAAGCTCATTGCATCAGCATCACGCAGCACGGGCACCACTAAACCACGATCACTCGATACAGCAACGCCAACATCAAAATAACCATGGTAAACAATATCATCGCCATCAATTGACGCATTGACCGCAGGAAAGCGCTTTAATGCTTCGGTAGCTGCACGAACAAAAAACGACATAAAACCTAAACGGGTGCCATTATGGGTTTTTTCGAATTGCGCTTTATATTTAGCACGCAGCTCTATAACGGGCTGCATATTCACTTCATTAAAAGTGGTTAGCATTGCTGTGGTTTGCGATGCATTTAATAAGCGTTCAGCAATACGAGCGCGCAAGCGAGTCATTGGCACGCGGCGCTCAGGACGATCGCCTTCATTCAACACAGGCATAACGACAGCCGCTGTTGCACTTACAGGTGTTGTGCTTACAGGCGTGGCGGTAACTGCAGCAGCCGGCGCAGTTGAACCGCGTTTATCCAATACCGCTTGCACATCCTCTTTCGTCACACGACCGGCTTTACCCGTGCCCGTTACTTCAGCATCGGTAATATTATTTTCTGCCATCATCTTTTTAGCAGCAGGACTAATAATTAATTCACCCGTAGCTTGGTCAGCGGCTGGCTCAGTCACTGCGACAGCCGGTGCTGGCGCTTCGGCCACGGCACCTTGTTCAAAGCGCGCAATCAACTCATTACTCAGTATAACTTCGCCCTCGCCTTTAATAATTTCAGTCAACGTACCTTCAGAAGGAGCATTGATCTCAATCACAACTTTGTCAGTTTCAATATCAGCAATCAGTTCATCGCGCGCGCACGGCTCACCTATCTGTTTATGCCACGTTGCAATCGTGCCATCAGCTACCGATTCAGGAAATGACGGAGCTTTGATTTCGATACTCATAATTAAATGCTCTTGCTAATCAATATAAATGTCATACAAGCCCAAAGGCTATGCGCTAATAATTTACTTATGCGAAAGCCCTAACGCTTCTGCTATAAGATTCTCTTGTTGCTGTAAATGCAAAGCCATATAGCCAGCAGCAGGTGATGCCGATGACTGACGACCAGTAAAACTCAGGGGTAAATCTTTATCAATTAAATCTAACACTCGACGTAAGCGATGTTGGCTGTTGTACCAAGCTCCCTGATTTTTTGGTTCTTCCTGACACCACACCACACTTTCTAATTGGCTGTAATCAGCAATAACACTAAACATTTCAGCGTCAGGGAATGGATACAATTGCTCGATACGAATAATTGCAACATTTTTAAGTCCATGCTCGCGGCGCGTCTCAAGCAATTCGTAATACACCTTGCCACTACAAACAACCAAACGATTGACATCGCGCGAAGCTAACTCATCGGTCTCGGCAATAACGTTATGGAATTGACCTTCAGAAAAATCTTCTAAAGACGAAGCCGCATGTTTATGGCGCAACAAACTCTTCGGTGACATAACCACTAAGGGGCGACGCAGTGGTCGTATTGCCTGACGACGCAACAAGTGAAAAATTTGCGCTGACGTTGTAGGCACACACACTTGAATATTTTGCTCGGCACATAGTTGTAAATAGCGCTCTAATCTTGCCGATGAATGCTCCGGCCCCTGACCTTCATAGCCATGCGGTAACAACATCGTTAGACCGCATAAGCGCCCCCACTTATGTTCACCACTGGCAATAAACTGATCAATAACCACTTGGGCACCATTAGCAAAATCGCCAAATTGCGCTTCCCAAATAACTAAGCCTTTGGGGCTAGTAGTGGCATAACCATATTCAAAACCCAGCACCGCCATCTCAGATAAAAACGAATCGTAAATTTCAAAGGTTGCCGGTTCTTGAACAGCATTTTGTAAAGGGATACAAACTTCGGCAGTGCTTTGGTCATGCAAAACAGCATGACGATGAGAAAATGTTCCTCGACCCACATCCTGCCCAGTCATGCGTACAGGATAACCTTGCTCTAACAGCGTGGCATAAGCCATGGTCTCGCCAAAGCCCCAATTACCATCCATTGCGCCCGCAGCCATTTTAATGCGGTCTTCAATAATTTTCATAACCTGACGCTGCAAAACAAAACCGTCTGGTATTTGGTTAACCGTTTGCGCTAACTGCTGCAACTTCTCTAACGGATAACGTGTGTCGCCTCGTACTTCCCAGTCATGGGCAAGGTAAGGCGTCCAATCCACAAATAATTCTTCGTTAGGCTGCTTAACTAAACTTTTTACAACGTGATCACCATGCTCTAAGGCTTCGCGATAATCATCTTCCATTTGACGAACTTGCACATCAGTAATAGAACCTTCGGCCACTAACTGACGGGCATAAATATCGCGCGTGGTGGCATGGTTTTTAATTTCGTCATACATTAACGGCTGCGTACCCGAAGGCTCATCGGCTTCGTTGTGTCCACGACGGCGATAACAAATTAAATCAATAACCACATCACGTTTAAACTGCTGACGAAAATCTAACGCCATTTGGGTAACAAACAATACCGCTTCGGGGTCGTCACCATTAACATGAAAAATTGGCGCCTGAACCATCTTCGCACAGTCAGTGCAATACTCCGTAGAACGCGCATCTTCAATTTTAGATGTCGTAAAACCCACCTGATTATTAATAACGACATGCACAGAACCGCCAGTTTTATAGGCACGCGTCTGCGACATCTGAAAAGTCTCCATCACAATGCCCTGACCGGCAAACGCCGCATCACCATGCATAATAATAGGAATAACTTGATCGCGATCGACATTATTGCGACGGTCTTGGCGCGCTCTAACCGAGCCCTCAACGACTGGCGAAACAATTTCGAGATGCGAAGGGTTAAACGCTAACGCTAAATGTAATTCGCCGCCAGCCGTCATAATATTGGATGAAAAACCCTGATGGTATTTCACATCACCCGATGAATTAAATATCGCCTTGCCTTCAAACTCGTCAAACAACTCAGACGGCTGCTTACCAAAGGTGTTAATCAAAACATTTAAACGGCCGCGATGCGCCATGCCAATAACAACTTCTTTGGCTTCATAAGAACCGGCTCGCTGGACTAATTCATCGAGCATAGGAATAAGACTTTCGCCGCCTTCCAAACCAAAACGCTTAGTACCTGGGTAGCGCGACCCTAAATATTTTTCAAAACCTTCGGCTGCGGTTAATCGTTCTAACACATGGCGCTTTGTGTCAACGCTATATTCCGGCGATGAACGAACGCCATCCATTCGCTTTTGAATCCAAACGCGCTGCTCGGTATCAACAATGTGCATAAACTCCGCACCAATCGAACCACAGTAGGTTTTTTCTAGCGCGGTAATAATTTCGCCTAGCGTAGCTTGCTCTTTACCAATATAAAAAACACCGGTTTGAAAAACAGTATCAAAATCAGCAGCACTTAAATGATGGTAGGCAGGGTCTAAATCGGGCACATCTTCACGCTGCATAAGCCCAAGCGGATCGATATTGGCTTTTTGATGGCCACGCTGACGGTAGGCGCTAATTAGCTGCACCACACGTATCTGTTTGCGCTCATGGTCGGTGGCTAGGCTATCGGCAACCGTGGCACGCACAGCACCACGATTTTGCCGTGCTAACTCTAAGAAATGGGCACGCACCGTTGCGTGAGGAACATCCGGCTGGATATTGCCATTCACGCGCGGCAGCTTATCGAAGCAATCACGCCATTCTTGATCGACCTCATTAGGCGCTTCAAGGTACTTTTCGTACAAGGCTTCGACATAATCAGCATTGCCGCCAGAAATATAAGACGTGCGCCACCAGTGATCCATCGGGTGTTTCTGCAGGGGGGACTGCGACATGCTCTTTTCTCAAAATTAGGTAGGAATTCTATAGATAAGTCTATCGGGAATAATGATTTGAACAAGCGAGAAAAATGCTAATTCTTCGCACAAAATTGAGTGTGGCGCTGACTTTTAGCCGAGGTTCGTGCACTTTTACAAATCGAGCATGAAAAAACCATCATATGACTTTTTGCTAAGCCGCTCCAAACCTCGACCTTGCACATATGCAGCGCTTAAGTCACTCGCTTTTGCACAAATATGAGTCAAATATTTTCTCGCTCAGATAGAGACTTGCAAACGCCAAAAAATCCACTCGTCACACCAAGATATAAAACTTTTGGCAAAAAAAAACCCATTTAAAAATGGGCTTTTTTACTCACTCAAACAAACGAGCCGCCAGCGTATTTTTGCGTTAGCGATTCAAAAGCATGCTGCGGATATGACCAATAGCCTTAGTTGGATTTAAACCTTTAGGGCATACCGATACACAATTTTGAATCCCGTGGCAGCGAAATACACTAAATGGATCAGACAAATCCTCTAAACGCGATTCAGTTTCGTTATCTCGGCTATCAGCCAAGAATCGATAAGACTGAAGCAAGCCAGCAGGACCAATAAACTTATCGGGATTCCACCAAAATGATGGACAGCTGGTTGAACAACACGCACAAAGAATACATTCATACAGGCCATCAAGCTTTTCACGCTCTTCAGGCGACTGCTTACGCTCAATGCCTGTTTCCGGAATATCGCCCTGCAAATACGGCTTCACTTTTTCATACTGCGCATAGAACTGGCTCATATCAATCACCAGATCGCGAATAACGGGCAAACCTGGCAACGGGCGCAACTCTAATTTGCCCTTTTTAACCACCTCAGAAAGCGGCTTAATACAAGCCAAACCGTTTTTGCCATTCATATTCATGCCATCAGAACCGCATACCCCTTCACGACATGAGCGTCGATAAGACAAGCTTGGATCTTTAGCTTTAAGTAATTCAAGCACATCAAGCACCATCATATCTTTACCAGCAGTATCTACTTGATACTCCTGCATAAACGGCGCAGCATCTTCAGCTGGGTTATAACGGTAGATACTTACTTGTAACATGTCGGACACTCCTAAACTCTTTTATCTACTGTTAGCAATTAATAAACACGCGCTTTAGGCTCGAACGTATCAACCGTCACCGGTTCAAAGTTCACGCTGCGTTTACCTACTCGCTTATCATCAGCAAAATACATTGAATGACATAACCAATTTTCATCGTCGCGCTCTTGGTAATCATCACGCGCGTGCGCACCACGGCTCTCTTTACGGACATTGGCCGAAATCGCAGTAGCTTCGGCCACCTCAAACAAGTTATGCAACTCTAATGCTTCAATTCTGGCGGTATTAAAGGCATCACTTTTATCTGCGAGTGGCGCTTCAGCAATACGGCCGCGTAAATCAGCAAGCTGCTTAACGCCTTCATCCATTTTGTCGCCTGTACGGAATACACCGAAGTAGAGCTGCATAATAGTTTGCAGCTCTTTGCGCAACGCCGGCACACTTTCTCCATTACCTTTATTATCATTTAATCGCGTCACACGATTTAACGCCTGATCAATATCGGTTTCGCTAGCATCCCGCTGCTCAATACCGTCGCCTAATGCCTTTTCTATAAACAGACCCGAAGCACGACCAAAGACCACTAAATCGAGCAAGGAATTACCGCCTAGGCGGTTAGCACCGTGCACCGAAACACAAGCAATCTCACCACAGGCATACAAGCCTTCAACCACCACATCTTCGCCCGCGGCATTTTGCGTTAGCGCCTGACCATGAACGTTAGTTGGAATACCTCCCATCATATAATGACAAGTCGGTACAACAGGAATTGGGGCGTAAACAGGGTCAACGTGCGCGAACGTCTCCGATAATTCGCAAATTCCCGGTAAACGGCTATGCAACACCTCTTGACCCAAATGATCGAGTTTCAAGTAAACATGGTCGCCATCTGGGCCACAACCACGGCCTTCTAAAATCTCCATCACCATCGATCGAGCCACCACATCGCGGCCAGCTAAATCTTTAGCATTAGGTGCGTAGCGCTCCATAAAACGCTCGCCATCTTTATTCACTAAATAACCACCCTCGCCACGGCAGCCTTCGGTAACCAGTGTACCCGCACCGTAAATACCGGTTGGGTGAAATTGCCACATTTCCATATCCTGCACAGGAACATTGGCGCGCAAGGCCATGCCAACACCATCGCCGGTATTGATATGCGCGTTAGTTGTAGAAGCATAAATACGCCCTGCTCCACCTGTCGCGAATACAGTTGCCTTCGATTTCACATAAACCGTTTCGCCGGTTTCTAAGCAAATAGCAATAACACCAACAACCACGCCATCCTGATTTTTAACCAAATCGGTGGCATACCATTCGTTAAGAAAAACCGTATTGTTTTTTATATTGGCCTGATACAAAGTGTGTAACAGCGCATGACCCGTTCGGTCAGCTGCTGCACAGGTACGCGCCGCCTGACCGCCCGCACCAAAATCTTTTGACTGACCACCAAAAGGTCGCTGATAGATACGTCCTTCTTCGGTACGGCTAAAAGGCAAACCCATATGCTCGAGCTCAAAAATAGCCTCGGGGCCCACACTACACATATATTCAACCGCATCTTGGTCGCTGATATAGTCAGAACCTTTAACGGTGTCATACATATGCCAGCGCCAATCATCATCTGGGTCAGCGCTCGCTATTGAACAGGTAATACCGCCCTGCGCAGATACCGTATGCGAACGGGTTGGAAACACCTTAGAAATGACCGCCGTTTTATAACCCGACTGGGCTAACTGCAATGCTGCTCGCATACCTGCACCGCCGCCGCCTACTATCACGCCGTCATAAGTCAGTGTTCGAATATTCGCCATTTATATCAACTCCGGTCACTGCCCGCTTATCGGGTCAGCCTGTATTTTCAAGCATTGTGAATGAGTTATAGACTCATTCAACATTAATAGTTTCTATCTTCAGTATTAATCTTCAGCATCACTCTTCAGTATTAATGCTGGTTAATGGTTTTTATCCCCAAAACCACACCTAAGGATAAATAGAGATCTACGCGTCTATTTATTACGATGGAACGAGCTACAGGGATTCATTGACTGGTGAAATAAACCAATTTTACGCAATCGGCCCATAAAATTCGGTGCGGATTATAGGCTAGCCAACACGATAGACACAAACATATCTGCGCCTCGATGAGCAAATTAAAGCCAAATACATCATTAATAAACCCAATTCACCCAAATACCCTAAAATCGATCACGCCATCAATCGCATAATCAATCGGATGAAATAGGCCTAGAACATTGACAAAAAAGGCGAGATCTCTATAGTTGTCGGCTGTAGATAAGATAGCTGCCTTTTTGTTAGCCCTGCCCGACAATAGCCTTGATTACAGACATTTTTTCTCTGTATATCGTGCCCCGGCACCAACCGATTGCTATGGCCAACAACAACCCAAAGGCACCACCCATATAAGAACCAAAGCACCATCAAAGTGAATCAGTCACAGGAAATAAATAATGCCGGAATCATCAGACATTAAAGCGACATTAACCATTGAAAATGGCCCCACTCTCGACCTGCCCGTTTACAAAGGCACTATTGGGCCCGACGTTGTCGACATCAGCCAACTCACCCCCAATGGCCATTTCACTTTCGACCCAGGTTTTGTATCAACCGCCTCTTGTGAGTCTCAAATCACCTTTATTGATGGTGGCAAAGGCGTCTTATTGCATCGCGGTTATCCTATTGAGCAATTAGCTAAGCACTCTAGCCACCTTGAAGCATGCTACCTGCTCATTTACGGTGAACTCCCAACCGAAGAACAAAAAGCCCATTTTGAATACACCATTAGTCGCCACACCATGGTTCACGAACAGCTACGTACATTTTATTCAGGCTTTCGTCGCGACGCTCACCCTATGGCTATTCTATGCGGTGTAGTGGGTGCGCTCTCTGCCTTTTATCATGATTCACTCGACATCACCGACGAACAGCATCGTGAAATCGCCGCATTCCGTCTTATTGCAAAAATGCCAACGCTCGCAGCCATGAGTTACAAGTTCAGTATTGGCCAACCATTTATGTACCCGCGCAACGACCTCAGCTATGCCGAAAACTTTTTGTACATGATGTTTGGCAACCCTTGCGAAGATTACAAAGTGAACCCCGTCCTTGCTAGCGCCATGGATAAAATCTTTTTATTACATGCCGATCACGAGCAAAACGCTTCAACTTCAGCAGTTCGTTTAACGGGTTCATCGGGTGCCAACCCATTCGCCTGTATTGCAGCAGGTATTGCCGCATTATGGGGACCATCACACGGTGGCGCTAACGAAGCCGTGCTTGAAATGCTAGAAGAAATTGGTGACGAATCACGCATCGATGAATTTGTTGCACGCGCTAAAGACAAAAATGATGCTTTCCGTCTAATGGGCTTTGGCCACCGCGTGTATAAAAACTTTGATCCACGCGCCAAAGTTATGAAGGAAACAGCCGACGAAGTCCTCAAAGAACTTGGTATTGAAGATGACCCATTACTCAAAATTGCCAAGCGCTTAGAAACTATTGCATTAGAAGATGAGTATTTTGTCGAGAAAAAACTCTACCCTAATGTTGATTTTTACTCCGGCATTATCTTAAAAGCCATGGGCATTCCAACCAGCATGTTTACCGTTATTTTTGCAGTAGGCCGAACAGTAGGTTGGATTGCACATTGGCATGAGATGCATGGTGCGCCTTACAAAATTGGACGTCCGCGTCAGCTTTACACAGGCTATGCAGCTCGCGACTATCCATCGGATAAAAAATAACTCTGCGTACCAACAAAATTTTTTAGCTTAAATAATTTAAAAGGTAACACTGCCAATGGCACAAAATGACAGACCCATTGATATTCAATTTGGAAAATTCAGTTGGCCCGTAACCGCCATCGCCTCAATACTGCATCGTATTTGCGCTGTTATTATTTGGGTTGGCTTAGGTATTAGTCTTGCGACACTGTATTTTGTGAGCCAATCAGAAGCATCGCTTGACCTTGTGAAAGCCACCTTGCAAAGTAGTTTTACAGCACAATTTATTGTTTGGGGTTTACTCAGCGCCTTTGGTTATTACTGCATGGGCACGATAAAGCATTTAATTCAAGACATGGGTTACTGCGAAGAATTTGCCAGCGGTAAAATTATTTCTTGGGTGGCAATTATTTTAGGCCTAGCATTAAGTGTGTTGGCAGGAGTATACGTATGGGCGTAAAACAGTGGATATTTCAACGATTAAGTAATGTTGCGATAGTTGTTTTTGGTTTTTGGTTGGTTTATTTTCTTGCTAGTCCGGGTGAAATTACCTTCTTAACGATCAATGAATTATTTAGCAATCAAGCATCGCTTATTTATTTGACCACAACTTTGGTATTGGCTGGGTTGAATTCTATTTTGGCGGGCTGGCAAATTGCTGGCGATTACGCGGAGAAGTTTAATCTTAACCAATCGCTGTTGGTGGCGTTTGGCACGATTGTTAGTGTTGCTTATATTATTACTGGGCTTTGCATTCTTTTTTAGTATGGCTGCGTTGATGCTTGCCGCTTGATGATTTAAGTGGCAATAACAAACCCGATAACTTTTACCATTAAACCCATTAACACCGCGCCCAACCAACAAACGCCATCAACGCCCTACAAATCCATTTTCGCGATAGAAAGCTCACTTTCAGCAACACTCAAAACACCCGCCAAATACGTCTTCAACTCCGCCTCAGAGCCAAAATGCATCGCCTGATCGAATTGGCCCTTATACATATTGCCCGCCTCATCCTTAATTCTAGCCAGTTGGAATTTATCGCCCAACGCGCCTCTGCCTCTAATTGGATAATATTCAAGATTCATCTACCAACAACCTCTAAAATTCAAAATAGCCCGTGTCGAACAATTCAACAGCACGAATAATGCCCGTTTATTGAGCCCCAAGCAAGAACATAGCCGCTTAACAATGGTCAAAAAAACAGGGTAAAGCATGTAAATAGCTTCTACACTTTACTAATAACTAAAACGAAGATAAAACAGCGAAGCGGAATCAATACCATGCCTGCCAAAGGTGCACACAATAATAAAGCACAACTTAAAACACACTATGATGCGGTCATTATTGGCGGCGGCATTCAAGGCGCTGGCTGTGCTCAAGCCCTTGTAGCACGCGGCTTCTCGGCGTTATTAATCGAAAAATCTAATGTCGGAACCGGCACCTCTTCGCGCTCGAGTAAATTAATTCATGGCGGCCTGCGCTACCTAGAAACCTATCAGTTTTCACTGGTTAAAAAATCTATCGCCGAACGCTCAACACTACAAGATATAGCGCCATCGTTAGTTGAAAGCCGAAAATTCTACCTACCCGTCTATAAAAAACAGCGCTTAAAACGCTGGCAACTGGCTATCGGCTTATTTTTGTACAGCGCATTAGGGGGCTTTAAATCAGAGGCCCGCTTTACTCGCGTACCTAAATCAGAGTGGTCTCAACTCGGCTGTATTAACCAACAAGGCATTAAACAAAAAGGACTAGTAGATGTGTTTCAATATTGGGACGGCCAAACCGATGACTTTCTGTTAACCCAAGCGGTCATTCGCTCAGCTGTCTCTCTAGGCTGTGATGTCATGGAAGATACTGCCTTTAAACAAGCAACGCTTAATGACCAACAACACGTCTGTGTCGAAGCCCTCCATCAGCAACAAAGCCTCAATGTTAGCTGCAAAGTCATTATTAATGCAGGCGGCCCATGGATTGATCGTATTCAAAGCGATATTCGCTTTGCACCCCAAGGTCCCGCTATCGACTTAGTACAAGGTAGTCATATCGAGTTCGATGCACCTCTAGGTGAAGGCATATTTTATGTAGAATCACCAGACGACCAACGCGCCGTTTTTATTATGCCCTGGCAAGACGGCGTGCTAGTCGGCACTACCGAAAAAAAATACCAAGGAGATCCCGTCAACTGCCAAGCAGGTGACGATGAAATTGAATACCTCAAAAAAACCCTTTTTCATTATTTTCCCGATTACCAAGGGCAATTTGTCAAAGCCTGGGCCGGCTTAAGGGTCTTACCTAAAAGTGAGCCCGTTAATCCCCAATCAGCAGTAAAAAGCCTAGCTAGACCTTTTTCTAAACAGGCAAGAGACACTATTTTATTTGAAGATAACTCACAAAAACCGCGTGCTATTGGCCTCTATGGAGGCAAACTGACAGCTTATCGGGTCACCGCAAAGTTGGTTGCGGATTTAGCAGAAAAAACACTCGGCCCAGCCACCATTAAAGCTGACACTGCGCATATCCCCCTCTAAAATCTGCTCTGTCAGCTACCTCAGGCTATGTAACAAAGACCACTCCATAACGGTATAATCACGGCGTAAAAATCGGTATATTAATCGATTATCTTAACGTTTTAATTTTCGTCTGTAATTGGCCTAAAAAACATGACAGCACCCGTTCAACAAAAAACCGATTCTCAGTCTAATAAGCGCCGCATTTTGGTGACTAGTGCACTGCCCTATGCCAATGGTCCTCTGCATTTAGGCCACATGTTAGAACATATACAAACCGACATTTGGGTTCGCTACCAACGCGCTCGCGGCCACGAATGCCACTATGTTTGTGCCGACGACACCCACGGCACAGCCATCATGTTAAAAGCCGAGCAGCAAAACACGAGTCCTGAACAACTTATAGCCCAAGTGCATAGCGACCACTGCAGTGATTTTAACGACTTTTTAATTAGTCATGACAATTACTACAGCACCCACTCAGATGAAAACCGCGATTACTCGGCGCAAATTTATACCGAACTCTATGACAAAGGTTTTATTGCCGAACGAGAAATTACCCAAGCATTTGACCCAGAAAAACAATTATTTTTAGCCGATCGCTACATCAAAGGCACTTGCCCTAAATGCAAAGCCCCCGATCAATACGGCGATAACTGCGAGGTCTGTGGCGCAACCTATGCACCGATCGATCTTATCGATCCATTTTCAACAATCTCTGGTGCCAAACCCGTTGATAAGCAATCGGTTCATTACTTTTTTAAATTACCCGAGTTCAAAACTTTTTTAACCCAATGGTTAGCTAACGAAAACCTTCAAGCATCGGTTGCCAACAAATTAGGCGAATGGTTAGAAGCCGGCTTACAAGAGTGGGATATAAGCCGCGACGCTCCCTACTTTGGTTTTGAAATTCCTAACGCACCCGGTAAGTTTTTTTATGTCTGGCTAGATGCACCCATCGGCTACATGGCCAGCTTTAAAAATTACTGCGACAGTGCTGGATTAAACTTCGATGACTTTTGGGATGGCGCGCAAGCCAAAAAACAAGGCACCGAGCTTTATCATTTTATTGGTAAAGATATTATCAACTTCCACGGTCTGTTTTGGCCCGCCATGCTACACGCCTGTAACTTAAGATTACCCAATGCCATTTATGCTCATGGCTTTGTTATGATTAATGGCGAAAAGATGTCGAAGTCACGCGGCACATTTATTATGGCGCGCACTTATCTCGAACATTTTCAGCCTGAGTACTTACGTTATTTCTTTGCTTCAAAACTCAGTAATGGTATTGATGACATTGACCTTAATCTCGAAGACTTTGTGCAAAAGGTCAATTCCGATTTGGTTGGCAAACTAGTGAATATCGCTAGCCGCTGTGCAGGCTTTATTACTAAGCGCTTTGACAATACCTTAGCAAGCGAACTACCCAACCCCGCACTGCAGCAAGATTTTATTGCCGAAAGCGAAAACATTGGCAGCGCTTATGAAAATCGCGAATTTGCTAAAGCCACGCGTTTAATTATGGCGCTCGCCGACCGCATAAACCAATATATTGATGAGCAACAACCATGGGTGGTTGCTAAACAAGAAGGCCGCGAAGCAGAACTGCAAGGTATTTGCACGCAAGGCATCTGCGCTTTTGCCACATTAATGGTTTACCTTAAGCCCATACTGCCCGAGCTTGCCGTTAAAGCCGAGGCCTTTTTAAATACCAACCTCGACTGGGCACAACTAGAGCAATCACTGTGCGGCAAAAAAATTAATAAATTTAAACCGCTGCTTAGCCGAATAGAAAATGACGGTATCAATAAAATGTTAGACGCCGGCAAACCCAAAGAAGCAAGTAAACCCGTTAAACCTAAAAAGCCTTCAGCAAAAAAAGTAATGGACAATAGCATTGCCCCAGAAATTGAATTTGATGACTTTGCAAAAATCGATTTACGCGTGGCATTAATTGCTAAAGCAGAACATGTTGAAGGCGCAGATAAATTATTAAAACTGACATTAGATTTAGGTGACCAACAAAAAACGGTTTTCTCTGGCATCAAAGACGCCTATAGCCCCGAAGATTTAGAAGGCAAACTCACTGTTATGGTGGCCAACCTAAAACCCCGCAAAATGCGCTTTGGCCTTTCAGAAGGCATGGTGCTAGCAGCAGGGCCTGGCGGTAAGGATATTTATTTATTAGCGCCGCATACAGGCGCAGTACCTGGCATGCGAATTCAATAAGTTTTTAGTTTTCATGAATACCGAAAAAAAACATAGGCAAAAAACATGTTAAGTGAATTCGCCGTCTTATTAATCGGCGCCATTTTAATTAACAACTTTGTATTGGTACAGTTTTTAGGGCTGTGCCCATTTATGGGAGTGTCTAATAAACTAGAAACCGCAATGGGCATGTCGGCTGCCACCACGTTTGTACTTACACTGGCCTCAATTTGCAGCTACCTAACGTATACTTATTTACTCATACCACTAGGTTTAAGCTACTTAAAAACCATTTCTTTTATTTTAGTTATTGCTGTCGTGGTGCAGTTCACCGAAATGGTTGTCCATAAAACTAGCCCACTACTTTATAAAGTACTGGGAATTTTTTTACCGCTTATCACAACCAACTGTGCTGTGCTAGGTGTCGCCTTGCTCAACATTAACAAACAACATTCATTTATTGAATCAGCGCTCTACGGCTTAGGTGCCGCTGCTGGGTTTTCATTAGTATTAATTCTTTTTTCTGCCATGCGCGAAAGACTCGCTGTTGCCGATATACCCGAACCTTTTCAAGGTTCAGCTATCGGCATGGTCACCGCGGGTTTAATGTCACTTGCATTTATGGGGTTTGCCGGCCTTGTCTAATAAGGCTAATTGAAAATTCATGATTGAACTTATCAACCAACATCCTTTTATTGCCGCCTTACTAGCCCTGCTAACACTCGGCCTTATTTTTGGTGCTACTCTCGGTTTTGGCGCAGTAAAATTTGCTGTCGATGGCGACCCTATTGTTGATCAGATTAATGCCATTTTACCGCAGACACAATGTGGCCAATGTGGTTATCCTGGTTGCAAACCTTACGCCGAAGCCATTGCCAATGGCGATGCAATTAATAAATGTCCGCCGGGTGGCGAAGCAGGTATTCACGAGCTAGCTAACTTATTGGGTGTTGAACCTATTGCGCTCGATGATGAACACGGCGTAGAAGATATAAATAAAGTCGCTTACATTCGCGAAGATGAATGTATTGGCTGTACCAAATGCATTCAGGCATGCCCGATTGATGCCATCTTAGGTGCAGCGAAATTAATGCATACCGTGATTGTTAGCGAATGCACAGGCTGTGACCTTTGCGTAGAACCCTGCCCGGTAGATTGTATTGATATGATCCCCGTGGCCACCGGAACCCGCGCTTGGAAATGGGATATTCCCGACCGCGACCCCACTCATAATGCCAATATTATTGTGACTGACAACCCTAATAAACAAAATGGCCAAGCGGCATGATAGGCCAACCATGAAGAAAATTTGGGATATACACGGTGGTATTCACCCACCTGAAAATAAATTACAGTCTTTAGGCCAAGGTATTATTACTGCGCCTATTGCACCGCAACTCACACTGCCATTGTCTCAGCATATTGGCGCGCCAGCCAAACCCATTGTGCAAGTGGGCGACCCAGTATTAAAAGGCCAATGCATTGCCGAAGCGGTTGGCCCTGTTAGCGTTCCATTACATGCGCCAACGTCAGGCACCATTATCGCTATAGAGCAACGGACCATACCTCATGCCTCTGGCTTAGAAGATAACTGTATTGTTATTGAAACTAACGGCAAGGATGAATGGCGCGCAAGAAAGCCTATTACCGATTTTACGCAGCTCGATAAAAGCACATTAATTAATATTATTCGCAATGCCGGCATTTCGGGTATGGGCGGCGCAGGCTTTCCCACAAGTGTTAAGTTGAATACTCATGATGACGTGAGCATTGATACACTCATACTGAATGCCACCGAATGTGAGCCTTATATCACTGCCGACCATTCATTAATGCGCGAGTATGCCAACGATATTGCAACTGGCATTGCTATTCTCGCCATGATTATTCGGCCCACTAAAATTTTATTTGGCATCGAAGATAATAAACTCGATGTGGTTGAAGGTATTACTGCCGCACTAGCGCAGCATGACTTTTCTGCACTGACAGGCCTTAACACTCAAGCCGAAGTCATTACTTTTCCAACCAAATACCCATCGGGTGGCGAAAAACAACTTATTCAAATACTCACGGGCAAAGAAGTCCCCTCGGGAGGCTTACCCGCAGAACTAGGTATTGTTTGCCAAAACATTGGTACTGCGGTTGCTATTAAAAATGCCGTCTGTCTTGATGAGCCATTAATTTCTCGTATAACAACAGTCACCGGCGACGCAGTTAAGCAAGCTTGTAACTACCATGTATTATTAGGCACACCGGTTGAGTTTTTATTAGCGCAGTCAAATTATCAAGCCAACAATAGTTCGCGTTTAATTATGGGGGGTCCCATGATGGGTTTTGCATTAGCAAACACAGCTATACCCATCGTCAAAACTACCAACTGCATTTTAGCGCCAACCGAACAAGAATTACCTACACCGCCACCTGCGCAAGCCTGTATTCGCTGTGGTCTTTGTGCCGAAGCCTGCCCAGCAACATTACTGCCGCAACAGCTGTATTGGTTTGCGCAAGGTAAAGAGCTAGACAAACTAGAAGAACATAATATTGCCGACTGTATTGAATGCGGTGCCTGCTCCTATGTTTGCCCCAGCAATATACCGTTAGTGCAATACTATCGCGCCTCCAAGGTCGATATTCAACAACGTAAAATCGACCATCAAAATGCTGAACTAGCCAAAGAGCGTTTTGACGCAAGACAAGAACGCTTGCAGCGCTTAGAAGATGAAAAAATTGCCGCACGCCAAGCGCGTCAAGCAGCGGCAAAGCTCGCAGCAGAAAAACGTGGCAAAGAAGATGAGCGTAATGTTGCTGTACAGGCAGCGGTAGAACGCGTTAAAGCCAAAAAAGCGCAAAGCGAACCCGCTACCGAAGAGCACAAAGAAAACGCACAGAGTAATGATTTAGTCGCACGAGCAGTGGCAAAGCGCGCAGCACAACAAGCAGAAGATGCAGCCAACCCCAAAAGCAAATTAATCCGTGCAGTAGAAAGCGCACAGCAGCGAGTGACCAAAAGCCAAGCGCGCATTAGCGCTGCCGAAGCTTGTGACGACCCTAACTTATCCATCCTTAAACAAGCAGCTGAAAAAGCAGAAGCCAAACTTGCCGCCACTCAGCAAGCCTTAGCCGACTTTAAAGCACAGGAATAAAACCTATGGCGTTAATGCGCATTACATCTCCGCATGCACATAATACGCAAAGTACTAGCGATGTTATGCGGTTGGTTTTACTGGCCACTATACCCGGTGTGCTTGCACTCACGGTAGCTTTTGGCTGGGGCACGCTTATTAATATTATATTGGCCAGCTTTTTTGGCCTAGGTCTCGAAGCCTTAGCGCTAGCTGCACGCAAACGCCCTATTGCCTTTTATTTAAAAGACTACAGCGCATTAGTCACTGCCGTCTTATTAGGTATTGCGCTACCCCCTTATGTAGCATGGTGGATTTTACTGGTCGGCATGTTCTTTTCTATTATTGTTGCTAAACAATTATACGGCGGTCTTGGCTACAACCCCTTTAACCCTGCCATGGTCGGTTATGTTGTACTGCTTATTTCCTTTCCAATACAAATGACAACATGGGCAGCACCTATTGAATTATTACCCGCATCAGTATCCGTGCCAAACCTATGGGAAAGTTTATTAATTGCTTTAGGCGTTATACAACTGCCCGCTATTGATGGTTTTACCATGGCAACCCCTTTAGATTTACTGCGACAAAATAATGCTTTAATGATTGATGACCTTAAACAGCAATACACACAGTTTGGTCGTTGGGGTGGTACCGGTTGGGAATCAGCAAGTATGGGCTTTTTAATTGGCGGCCTCTACTTAATGTACCGAAAAATTTTTACTTGGCACGCACCTATATCAATGCTGCTAGCCCTCGCGCTTATGTCCATGCTTTTTTATGACGGTGGCTCATCCGCCAGTAGCGGCACACCGCCTTTTCAACTATTAACCGGTGCGGCTATATTTGGCGCCTTCTTTATTGTTACCGATCCCGTCTCATCGGCAGTGAGCAACAAAGGTCGTATTATTTATGGTGCAGGTATTGGTATTTTAATTTTCTTAATTCGCAAATGGGGCAACTACCCTGATGCCGTTGCCTTTGCTGTATTGCTAATGAACTTTGCTGCACCGTTAATTGACCACTACACCCAGCCAACAGCTTATGGCCACAGTAAAAAGAGTAAGTAATGACTGAAAACTCAACGCCACCGCCAACAGATCCCGCCGATAAAACGGCCTCGTTAGGTGTTTCTATATCGAGCAATAGCATGATACTCGGTTTTTTTGCCTTGCTATGCACAGCTATTATTGCAGGCACCTACTTAGGCACAGAAGATAATATTATTGAGCAACAGCGTCAGGCACAACTAAAAGCGCTTTATCAAATTATCCCTAAAGACCAACATGATAATGACTTATTGCAAGACAATATGCCGTTTGAAACCGAAGCCTTAGGCCATAGAAAAAGCCAGACCTTATTTTTAGCTCGTAAAGAACAACTCGGCAAACAACAGCCATTAACCGTTATTTACCCCGTCACTGCACGCGATGGTTATAGCGGTGACATTGATTTTATTATTGGTATTAACATTAAAGACAATTCTATTGCCGGCGTACGTGTCATTAATCATAAAGAAACACCCGGCCTAGGTGACAAAGTCGATTTACGTAAATCGAATTGGATATTAGATTTTAATGGTCATCGTCTTGGCGATCCCAACAGTGAAGGCTGGACAGTAAAAAAAGATGGCGGCATCTTTGATGGCTTTACCGGCGCAACTATTACACCACGTGCGGTGATTGTTGCTATTGCAAATACACTCCGTTACCACCATAAAAATATCGATAGCCTGCTACAACAGTTTGATGCAAAGACAGAACCATCGCATCTTATAAAGCAGAAAAGTTAGATTATATAAATTTTTGAGAAGCACACCATGGCGAACTACTCTGACATCACCATTAACGGCTTATGGAAAAACAACCCAGCGCTGGTACAGTTACTCGGCTTATGCCCACTGTTAGGTGTTACCAATTCAGTGGTTAATTCAATAGGCTTAGGTCTTGCAACTATTTTTGTATTAGTGGCTTCAAACACCTGTGTATCGTTAATTAAAACCGTTACGCCCGATGCTATTCGCCTACCCACGTTTGTCATGATTATTGCCGCCGCTGTAACCTGCACCGAATTATTAATGCAAGCCTATACCTATGAGTTGTATGAAATATTAGGAATCTTCTTACCGTTAATTACCACGAACTGCGTGATACTTGGGCGCGCTGATGGCTTTGCTTGTAAAAACTCGGTAGCAGCATCAGCTTACGATGGCTTAATGATGGGTTTAGGTTTTGCGTTTGTGCTGTACTTGCTTGGCGCAGCAAGAGAGCTTATTGGCACCGGCTCACTATTTGCTAATATGGATTTATTATTTGGCGCTATGGCGCAAAACTGGGAAATCACTGTATTTAACAACTACCCACAATTTTTATTAGCCATATTACCGCCTGGTGCATTTATTTTAACGGGGCTTATTATCGCGGCAAAAAATACTATTGATGGTGGCATTAAACGTGCGCAAGCTACTAAGTTAGAAGAACAAGAAAAAGTATCGAAGCGTGTTAGAGTAACAGGGACAATTTCATAACTGATTTCAATAGCTAATTTCAGGAATTAATTTTCAATAGTCACAAAATTCGGGCTGCTTTGTTGCATTACAGATAAGCGCTAACTGTTCTTGGTATTTATCGCTCTCACCTTGCTCCTCACTGTTAGATACAAGACGCTTCAGAATACCTAACGCATTATCATAATTGCCAACACGATAATAACTCCGGGCCAAAAGTAGATCTGTGTTTTCATCTAACAGTAAATCATCTTTAATAGCTAACGTTATGCCTTCAATGACTGCTTTATAGTCGTCAGTTAAAAACTGTATTTGTGCACGGGTATAAACCGCCTCGCTACGAGTAACAACGTCTAAGTATTTTGATTCCACCACATATTGATAAGCATTAATAGCTTGAGGGTATTTTTTTTGAGCAAACATCACATAAGCTAGCAAGCGATGCAGTTGTGACTTTTCATATCCTTTTAAACAACTGACATTCAATGCATGTATTAATTCTTGCTCTGCAAGCATTAAGGCATTCGATTCAATCCATTGTCGCGCTGTTTCTAACGACTGATGACAAGCCGACCCAATAAATTGGCGAGGTTCAAAATGAGGCTTTCCATTATCAAGGTTAAATGTACAGGCAGCCAAAAATAAAACAGCTACAAGTAATAGACCTATTGAAAATATTTTTTTAAAACCGCATTTATACATATTTATGAAAGCAGCTTATTATTTTTTTTCTAGCAACAAAACACTCATAGAATGGCTATTCGTCATTCAAATCATTTTCTTCTAATACGATGAGTGTAGAAAGGATATCGTCGACCATGGCATCATCAAGACCTTTATGTTCTATATCGGTATTGTAAGTAATATAAATTAACAATGAATGGCAACCCAGATACCACTCGCGCCATGCGCCATCTTCATCGTCGTAACTAAATAACAAACCAGAAGCCAAACCTGCATTTACCGGCTCGCCCTCAAGACCATCTGCAATTAAATCTTCGGCAAATTGTTTTAAATCAGCTTGGTCAACATCACCACCTTCTTTTCTAACAACGGTAATATCAATTTCACTGACCCCATCGCAATCAGATATCGTAACGCAATCGTCCTCCATTTCGGCGGACCATTCATCCGGTAATTCTAAACACCACCATTCAGTTTGAACCATAGACATAATTTAATTCGCTTGTTAATTTTTTTCTCTAAGAGATAAATCAAACAGCAATGCTGTTTCACGTTGACTATTGACACCATCTATCTGATTAACTAACGATGATTCAATAACAGGATAATAATTTTTTCGCTCAGCGCTTTTAATAAAGCCTGTGCACGCATACAAGGCAATTGCCGCCTGATTACTTTCGCGCACTTCTAAAAAAACACGACCAATATTTTGTTGCCGACCTTGATTAATTAATGCCTTAAGTAACTTACGGCCAATACCCTGCTTTCTATATTGAGCATCAACAGCAATATAAAGTAAGTTACATTCATCAGCGACAAAGGTATACAAACATAAACCATTAACCACCGATGCCTGTTCACTAACTAATAAGCGATAATGCTTTTTTTTCAGCACGTCAACAATCGCATTTATAGACCAAGGGTTGCTGTGCGATGAATCCAGCCAATGGCTTATAGCGTTAATATCGGCTACTGTAAAAGCCCGTATATTCAAAGTAGACAATTAAACGTTGGAGCTATTGCTTGCATTATCAGCGGTATCAGCCGTTAAACGAAGCGGTTGAATATGCTGCCAGAATTCACGCTTTAATAAAGGCTGAGCCCATAGTTCACCACTACCATAAGTAGGTAGCACTCGAATGGCCTGCTCGCCCTGACCCTCATGCAAAGACGTAATACAACCTAAATCAGCTTTTTTATTATGCATAGCCACAGCCGCTTTGCCCATAAGTAATAGCCAGCGGATATTATTTTCCTGAAGCTTACGCTGCAGCCAAGCAGAAAATATTTCTTTCGCCGCTTGTTGGCTGGTATCAAATAATCCACTGTCAGGTAAGGGCCAATCAAAACGATCTTGCACACTGCCTGTATCGGATAAGATTTTTTTACCTAACGATAACAATATGGCGTTTAACCAATGTTGGTAAGCGCTACTCGCAAAATTCATTGCTGTAATATCGTCGATTATAAGTACATCGCCACAAACGGTAGTCGTTAAGGTGAAATTATCTAACGATTTATTTATGCTCGACGCGGGAGCCGGAGCCAGAGTGACAGCAACATCTTTTACTTGTAGTTTGGGCTGTGTATTGCTGGCTGCTTTAGCCGGCGCATTGATATTAAGTTCTTCAGCCAGCGCCAAACTTCGATTAACGACATTTTGAGCGGTAACGCTCCTTGGCTCACCTTCAGTCATGCCATTCGATGGCATATTAGCGGCTAGAGACGGTTTAAAAAGTGCGGGATTAGCGACCCAATGGCCTGCTTGAGCATTTGGCAGTGCTTTTATGGGGAGCCATGACTCTATGCCCATAGCTTGCAAATACGCTGATCGATGATCGCGATTCATGCGGCTATCTCGACTATTTCAAATGGGGCTGGTTGCTTCATACGGCTCTGGATTGGCTGTTTTGTGAGGAGCTTATGGTAGTAATGGTGTGATGGGGATGCAAGTGATATTCGGGGTTTCTGGTGTTTTATTGTGGCTGGATGGGAGTTGTGGGCTGGGAGATCAAGTTTATAGTTAAGGTCAAGAGATAGTCGGGGGTGGCCCGACGGTTTTGACCTTGATCTTATCCCTTAAACCTAAACCTATACCTACACCAGCCCCATCCAACCACTCTCACCAAAGCAAAAACTCACTTCCCACGAATAAAATTATTCACCGCACACAAAATCGCCTGCAAAGAAGCATCAACAATATCGCGACTCAACCCTACACCACTAAACCGCTGACCGTTAATATTCATCTGCACATAACAAGCCGCTTCAGAATTCGCACTGCTCGTCACAGCATGTTCAGAATAATCAACTAACACTAACTCTTCACCCACTAAATTAGACAAACCAGAGACAAACGACTCAACCACACCCGCTCCCTCAGCCGATACCGATACTTCTTTTCCTTCATACTTTAAAGTCGCACTCAAATGATCGCGGTTTTCACTGTGACTAATTTGAAACGCATCCAAACTGTATGGCGTTTGCTGATTTAAATAATACTGCTGAAACAACTCCCAAATAACTTCTGGCGATACCTCTGTCTCAGTATCCTCAGCATGCTCTTGCACCACAGTACTAAAATCAATTTGTAACCACCGCGGTAACTGTAAACCATGCACTTGCTCTAACACATAAGCAATGCCGCCTTTACCCGACTGGCTATTAATACGAATAACTTCTTGATACGACCGACCTAAATCCGACGGGTCTATCGGTAAATAAGCAACATCCCAAGGCTCATCATCAGCCTGCACGGCTAAACACTTTTTAATAGCATCTTGGTGGCTACCAGAAAACGCCGTAAACACTAACTCGCCAGCATAAGGGTGACGTGGATGAACCGGTAAATTGGTGCATGCTTTTACCACCTGAATAATTTCATCAATATTAGAAAAATCTAATTGCGGATCAACACCACGGCTGTAAAGATTCATGCCCATAGTGACAATATCCATATTGCCAGTGCGTTCACCATTACCTAACAATGTACCTTCAACACGATCAGCACCACCCTGCACCGCTAACTCAGCTGCCGCTACTGCACAACCACGATCGTTATGAGTATGTAAACTCACTAATACGCTTTGACGATGATTGATTTTTCGACAAAAATATTCAATTTGGTCGGCATATACATTCGCCGTCGTCATTTCAACGGTAGCCGGCAAATTTAAAATAATAGGCCGCTCAGGCGTCGGCTGCCAAACATCAACCACTGCGTCACAGACTTCTATCGCATAATCGATTTCAGTACCGGTAAAACTCTCAGGTGAATACTGAAAATGCCAGTCGGTGTCTGGCTGTGCTTGGGCATAACGTTTAACTAATTCAGCACCCTTAACCGCAATGGCTTTAATGCCGGCTTTATCCAAACCAAATACTTTTTCACGCTGCACTGTCGATGTGGAATTATAAACATGGACAATCGCGCGTTTAACGCCTTTTAAGGATTCATACGATCGACTAATTAAATCTTCACGTGCCTGCGTTAACACTTGAACAGTCACATCATCGGGGATTAAATCATCATCAATTAAACAGCGCACAAAATCGAAATCGGTTTGCGATGCCGCCGGAAAACCCACTTCAATCTCTTTAAAGCCGACCTTAACCAACAAATCGAACAATTTAAGCTTTTGTGCCACCGTCATCGGCTCAATCAACGCCTGATTTCCATCACGCAAATCCACACTGCACCAGCGCGGCGCCGCCTCAATCACTCGATCGGGCCAGGTTCTATCGGCCAATTGCACCGGCATATGCGGCTGGTATTTTTTATAGTTGTATGAACCCATGCTAAAAACCTCAAAAACAATCAATAATTCAATGTGTTAAACGACTTTATCCGAGCCAAAAAGAGCCTCGAACCTGTTTACAGAAGAGTATAGACGTAACACCGGAGTGAATAACTGCAAAAAAAAACAAAATATCTTCAATTAATAGTTTAATAAACTCATTTATTGGTTATTATTAGTGAATTAAATTACTAATATCATTATAAACAGCCTTAACTGACCTATTAATCAACCACGAGAAACACTATGAAGGACCAAGCATTAACACTGGATCGCACTGACAAACGCATACTTGAGCAGATACAGAACAATGACCGTATGAGCAACTTGGAGCTCGCTGACAGTATAGGTTTGTCAGCCACACCCTGTGCTCGTCGCGTAAAGCGCTTAGAAGACGCAGGTATTATACGTGGACACGCTACCTTATTAGATGAATCCGTACTTGGCTTAAAACTCACAGCGCTTATTAGTATTAGCATGGACAGGCATACACCCGAGCGCTTTGAAAATTTTGAGGCGCAGATTAAACGTTTTCCTGAGATAGTGGAATGCAGCCTAGTCACTGGACAGTCTGCCGACTACTTACTTAAAGTGGTATTACCCGATATGGAGCATTACGAGGCGTTCTTACTTGGCCACTTAACCAAAATTGAAGGTGTCACCGGCGTGCATTCCAGTTTTGTTTTACGCAAAGTCATTAATCACACAGCACTACCGTTAAACTACTTATAAAAGCCGGCATTGCTTGACAGTTTTTCGACCAAGCCCTAGCATGCAAGACGTTATTTTTAAGACGCGCTACTAATAAAAATACGTCACTTTTTATCATCCGCCGTCACCCTTGAGATTTTTTATGCAATCCAGTTACGCTATAGTTGCTGACGAGTTTTCAGCAGTCAATGATTTAATTGCCAAGCAACTGACATCTGATGTCGGCCTCGTTGAAAATATTAGCCAGTACCTTGTCACCGGTGGGGGCAAACGCATCCGCCCGTTAATTACCTTGCTGTGTGCTGGCGCGCTCAACCAAACGAACAACCTCAAACAAATTCAATTAGCCACTGCGGTCGAGTTTCTTCATACCGCTACCCTGCTGCATGATGACGTTGTTGATATGTCGAGCCTACGCCGGGGCCAACCTACGGCCAATGCCAACTGGGGCAATGCCTCTAGCGTCTTAGTGGGCGATTTTGTCTACAGTAAAGCGTTTCAGCTTATGGTGGGCATTGGCAGCTTACAAGTGATGGAAATTCTTAGCGATACCACCACTAAAATTGCCGAAGGTGAAGTGCAACAGTTAATGGCCATTGGCGACTTAACCCTTAACGAAGCTGACTACTTTAATGTCATCCGCAATAAAACGGCACAATTATTTGAAGGAGCCTGTCAGGCATCCGCCGTTACTGCAGGCGCTAACCAAGCCGATATAGAAAGCCTAGGGCAATACGGCTTACATCTTGGCTTAGCTTTTCAATTAGTCGATGATTACCTCGATTACAGCGGCAATAGCGCCGATCTTGGCAAAAATGTGGGTGACGATTTGGCCGAAGGAAAGTTAACTCTGCCCTTAATTGAAGCGCTGCGTATAACCGGTAGCAGCACCAACACTAACAACGATGAGCAGGCTAAAAAACAACATGCACTGTTAGTGAAAGCCATTAGCGAAAAAGACCTGTCACACATTGAAAGCATTATCAGCATCACTCAAGACTGCGGCGCCTTAGACATCACACTGTCTCACGCTAAAGAGCAAACCGAGCTAGCCAAAGTCGCTTTAAGCTCAATACCGCAATCAGCACACAAAGATGAACTCATAAAAATAACCGACTTTGTTATTTCAAGAACAGTTTAATTGATTATTTAAACGCCTCAAAAACATCCATATGTAAAAATAGTGTGTGCCAGCTCACATAGCCCGTTATTTACCAGCGCTAAACAGGATTTTTATTTTTCTTATGCTATAGTCGCCGCACTCACAGTTGCAGTGTTGCGATTGAGTAAAATCTTAATCTCATTACCATCACCCTTTATACTGTATATACTCTAAAGTCATCAGCGATATGCTTTATCAACGTTTTCAGCATTATCTATTGTCAATTTTTTTGCTGTTAGTAGCATTATTAGCTGGCTGTGGCGGCTCAGGAAGTCAAAACGCTCTAGCAAGCCATTCGGCCAATAAGCCTTCGGATACTCATACAGCAATCATTCCAGAAACAGACGAAACCACTAATAACCCAGAAACAACTGCTGCACTGCAATTTGCTCCCGCCGATATTTCATTAAATTGGCAAATCCCCTTAAGCAGAGAAGATGGTTCGGCCTTACCCATAACTGCCATTGCTGGCTATGAAATTAGTTATGAAAACAGCCACCAACAAGTAACTGTTATTACTATTAACGATGCTGAAATCAACAGTTATAAAATCAATAACTTACCCGCCGATGACTATCAATTCGCCGTCTTCGCCTTCGACACCGACAATGCAATAAGCGACCCCTCCCCGCTGGCAAGCATTCAACGTAGCGATTTCCCCAGCTTATAAACCTAAGCGGCTTGGTTTCGCCTGCTTACTAAAACTATTCATTATTCTCTGCGATGTAATATTCCGTAAAAAACCCAACAAGACACCAGAACTCATCGGTTTAAACCGTATCATCGTAAACAATGGCTTCGGGGGGCTGATTGCTTCCACTCGTTGCACACGAAGCTAATAACCAACATAGCACCGCTAAACAAACTAAATGGCTTCGTTGAGTCCATAATTGATGTTGATAAAAAAACATTCTCACCTCACTCCTGTCCCGAGTAATATCACCTGTATGGTTTGCACCATAATCACTAAATCCAATAACAAACTGCGGTTTTTTACGTAATAAAGGTCGTAGCGTAATTTTTCTGCGGCGTCTTCTACCGATGCACCATAGGGATAATTTAATTGCGCCCAACCCATTAACCCCGGTTTAACCCTGTGACGCTCAGGATAAAACGCTAACTGCGTATTTAAATCATCGACAAACTCTGGCCGCTCTGGTCTTGGCCCAACAATACTCATATCGCCGTTCAACACGTTATAAAGCTGCGGTAATTCATCAATGCGTGTATTGCGAATAAATGCGCCTACTCGCGTCACACGATTATCGTTAGCCCCCGCCCATATCGCTTTGCCACCGGCTTCAGCATCGGTACGCATACTGCGAAATTTATATATTTCAAAAGGTAAACCGTTTAACCCTACCCTCACTTGTTTATAAATAATGGGCCGGCCTGTCTCAATAAACGTTGCTATCCCCGCCGCAATCATTAGTGGCCATGTCACAAATGTAATCGCTATGACTACAAAAATATCAAAACCGCGTTTTATCCAATCCCAGACCACGCTATTGGTGAATCCAGATGCAAAAACCATCCAGCCCAAGCGTATTTCGCTAATTTCTAAAATCCCCAGTTCACGCTCATAAAAAGTCACAGCTTCGACCACATTAATGCCAAGTAGTTTGCAATCGAGTAGCTCATCCAGTGGAAAAACCACACCGTCTCGGGTTCGTCGCTCATCTAAGGCCACGACAACCTCATTAGCATCATGTTGACGCGCTATCTCAGCTAACGATTGATTGTGTTGACACACACGACCCTCAACGCGTTTTTCTTCGACAGCACTGGTTTTGACAAAACCTACAATGGTCGCAACCCCTCTATGGCTGGCTAATACTCGCTGCTCTAACTTTCTAGCACGCGAGCCACTACCCACAACGAGTACGCGAGAACTGAGGGATTCGGTGCTGACCAATCTAAAAAATAACCAGCGGACAGGAGGTACGACAATAAGAGAAATGATGACTGAATAAGCAAGTACGCCATGACCCATCTCAAGAGATGGCGCTAAATAATAAATAATGGTGAGCGCGGCGCAACCCAGTAGGCAATAGCTGGCTACGGTCCTTATGATCATGGCAACCGTGCCTTCACGGTAACTGGTACCATAAACCCCCATAGCCATTGTGCTTGCCAGTAAAATACCGGCATAAACCATGACGCTTGCCAGTAATGTCGAGTCATAGCTAACAATCACCCCCCAATAACGAGACCTAAGCTCATTACCCATAACGGCTGAACACAGCAATAAAATTAGCTCAATTACGCCGAGCAAAAGAAAAGGGGACGGGATATAATGACGAAAAATTCGAACGTGTGACAATATGCTTACCCTGCAACCTGTTTGCGCTTGATCTAGATCTCGCTCTATCTCGACCTAAAAGAAAACCGAGATATCGTAATTATCGAGATCTATAACAACGATTAAGTATTTTGATGTGACCAGCTCGCATCAAGAAAGTAGCGTTTAGAGTGCACAATTGATCAAATAATTCCTTAGTTATTGATTTTAGATGTGAAAATATAATGAAAAATGTAAAAACGAGCCCACGTGATACCGCCCATTGGACAAAACTGACCCAACTGCATGATCAATATCGGTCACATTCTATTGAGCAACTCAATGACTTAACGACCAATAGCGGACAAACAATTGACGCAGCTGGGCTTTCTGTTGATCTGTCACGCAACTTAGTTAATCAGGCTATTCTGGATGAGTTAGTGGCATTAGCTAAAACGCAGGGGATGCCAGAAAAAATTAGTCAGCTCATTGCCGGCGAAGCAGTTAACAATACCGAGGCCCGTGCGGCACACCACAGTGCGTTACGCTTACCCGATACGGCACAAACGCGGCCCGATGTCGGCGAGACACAGCAAAAAATAAAACAATTAGCCGAGAGCCTTCGCAATAAAAGCTGGCGCGGCAGCGGCAATACTGAAATTACCGACGTGGTCAATATTGGTATTGGCGGTTCCGATCTTGGCCCAAGAATGGTCTGCAATGCCTTAAGTAGCATGGCTACAGACGGTCCACGTGTTCATTTTGTTGCGAACATAGATCCTCGTGATCTCGAAACCACGCTGCAAGGCTTAAACCGTGCAAGTACACTTATTCTTATTTCATCGAAATCATTTAATACCACCGAAACACTCGAAAACGCTTTATCAGCAAGACGCTGGTTGCTAGAAGCAATTGCACAAAATGATTTAAGCAAACACGTTATTGCGGTTTCTTCTAATGTCGAAAAAGCGGTGGCTTTTGGTGTTGATGCCGACAATATCTTGCCGATGTGGGATTGGGTCGGTGGTCGTTATTCGTTATGGTCAGCTATTGGCTTGCCTATTGCTATTGCTATTGGCTACCCAGGCTTTAGAGCGTTATTGGATGGCGCTCATGCCATGGACGAACACTTTGCATCTGCACCGGTTGAAAGCAACCTGCCCTGCTTACTTGCCCTGTTAGAAGTCTGGTACGTGAATTTCTGCAACGCGCACAGCTCTGCGGTGCTTCCTTATAGTCACGAGCTCGGTTTATTCCCCGATTACCTGCAGCAACTCACTATGGAAAGTAACGGCAAGCAGGTACATAAAGACGGCAGCCTTGTTACCGAGAGAACTTGCCCGACTATTTGGGGCAGTGCCGGCACTATCGGCCAGCATTCATTTCACCAATTACTGCATCAAGGCACCGAGTTAATTCCGGTCGATTTTATACTGCCACTACACAGCCACTCGGATGAACAAAATAAACAAGCGCACTTAGTGGCGAACTGTTTAGCACAAAGCAAGGCATTAACCGAAGGCAAAAGTGTCACTGCAGCCACGCAAGAACTCACTGATAGCGGTTTATCTGAAACTGAAATAGCTGCATTAGCACCGCATAAGGCCAGCCCTGGTAATAGACCCAATACGATTATTGCCATGGATAAATTGACGCCCAGCAATTTAGGTGCGTTAGTGGCACTGTATGAGCATAAAGTGTATGCCGCCAGTGTTATCTGGGATATTAATGCGTTTGATCAATGGGGCGTGGAGCTAGGAAAACAATTGAGCACACCTATCTTTGCCGCACTTACCGGTGATAACTCGGCAAGCACGGATAAGACAACGGCATTTTGGGTTAAGCGCTTTACGCAATCATAAAGCGCTGACTAAAATACTATTTAGAGTATTCTAAAGTTAAAGAAAGTATTCTAGCCAATACGGGCGAGTAACTCTTCGGTTTTTGCCTGCATTAATGCTTCATCGCCACGCGATTCAACATTGAGTCGTAACAACGGTTCGGTGTTCGACATTCTGAGATTAAAACGCCAATCATCAAAATTCATACTTAAACCATCGGTGTTATCAATCTCTGCGGCTTGATCTTTATAAGTCGCAAGAATATCGGCAATAATCGCTTCAGGGTTTTCTACAGTACGATTAATTTCACCACTCACAGGATAACGATTAATCATTTCGCTAACCAAAGCGGATAATGGCTGACCTTTTTTCACAACCAACTCAGCAATTAATAACCAAGGAATCATACCGCTGTCGCAGTAAGCGAAATCACGGAAGTAATGGTGAGCACTCATTTCGCCACCATAAACAGCATCTTCTAAACGCATACGCTCTTTAATAAAGGCATGGCCCGTTTTACTCATAATAGCCTTGCCACCTAAGTCGTTAACAATGGCCTGAGTGTTCCACGTTAAACGTGGGTCATGAACCACTGACTGCCCCGCTGTTTTTTGTAAAAAGGCTTCGGCTAAAAGGCCAACAATATAGTAGCCTTCTATGTAAGTGCCTTTTTCATCAAAGAAAAAACAGCGATCAAAATCACCATCCCAAGCAATACCAAAATCAGCGCCCGTTTCTACCACCTTGTCGATAGTGACTTGTCGATTTTCAACTAACAATGGATTAGGAATACCGTTAGGGAAGTTGCCATCAGGATTATTATGAATTTTGGTAAAGCTAAGCGGTAATAAAGGCTCTAATGCATCAATAACAAGACCTGCACCACCATTACCAGCATTGCAGACAATATTTAAACCAGCAAGGCTGGCGACATCGATATAACCTAATAAATGCTGTAAGTAATCGTCACGACTGTCTAAAGCACTTACACTGCCTGTTACTGCTGACGCTTTAAACTCACCCGCTTCAGCCATGGCTTTAATATCAAATAAACCGGTATCGCCACTAATAGGCTTGCTGCCGCGCTTAACCAGTTTCATACCATTGTAATCAATGGGGTTATGGCTGGCCGTGACCACAATACCGCCATCAACGTCGTTATTAAAAGTCGCAAAATAAATTTCTTCGGTGCCAACTAAACCAATATCTAACACGTCAGCGCCGGCATCAGTAATACCTTTAGCAACAGCTGCCGAAATAGCAGGACTGGTTAAACGAATATCATGACCAAGGCATACTTTTTTAGCACTTAAATGCTCGGTAAATGCGCGACCAATTCGGTAGGCAATATCTTCATTTAATTGGTCAGGGACACGGCCACGAATATCGTAGGCTTTAAAACAACTGTATTCCATTATTACTCTCTGTATATATTAGTAATGACTGATAGCCACACCATTATTTTCATAATGGTGTGATAGTTAATAAAAAAATATGAATATTTAAATTAAGAAGACTTATAAAAATTCTCGTAACAATAATTGGTTGCATCAAGAAAACCTTCGATGCTGCCACAATCATAACGACGACCTTTGAATTTATAAGCCATAACACAACCTTTTTTTGCTTGTGTTAAAAGTGCGTCGGTAATTTGTACTTCGCTATTTTTACCCGGCGGCGTATTACGTAAAATTTCAAAAATATCGGGTGTTAAAATATAGCGACCAATAATGGCAAGGTTACTGGGCGCATCTTCTTTCTTAGGTTTTTCGACCATATCCGTCACGCGATATAAGTCCTCACGAATCATGTCGCCAGCAATAACACCAAATTTTTCAATCTGGTCATCAGGCACTTCTTCTATGGCAACAATCGTGCAGCGAAATTGTTTATAGAGCTCCACCATTTGCGTCAATACACCATCATCTTCGCCAAAACATAAATCATCGGCTAGTACGACACCAAAAGGCTCATCACCCACTAAGGTTTCACCAGTAAGAATGGCATTACCCAACCCTAGCATTGCGCGTTGACGCGTGGTTGAAAATGTCCCGCGGTTAATAACATCGCGAATTTCAGTCAGCAACTCTTCTTTGCCCGTGCCGGCAATTTCTTTTTCTAACTCGTAGTTAGCATCAAAGTAATCATTGATGGCGCGCTTGTTTCTGCCGGTGACAAAACCCACCTCAAATAAACCAGCATCTAAGGCTTCTTCAACACCGTAATGCACTAATGGCTTGTTAACAATGGGTAGCATTTCTTTCGGCATAGCCTTAGTCGCGGGTAAAAAACGTGTGCCGTAACCTGCAACCGGAAATAGACATTTTTTAATCATGGAACCCTCAAACATTCAATCAATAAAAATTAGCCGCGCATTATATCCGACTAACAAAAGGAGTGGCACTGAGCTTTGCTATTTATTACGACCACTTATACTCGACCACTTATACTTGTCACGAAGACGACTTATCGGCTACTTATCACGGCCATAGTCATCATCAAAGCGAATAATATCATCTTCACCCAGATAGCTGCCCGATTGTACCTCTATTAATTTTAAAAGCATCTTCCCGGGGTTTGCTAATCGATGGCGATGACCCAGCGGGATATAGGTTGATTCATCTTCGTGCAAGCTAAATACTTTATCTTCACCTGCTGCCTTGTCTTCACAGGTCACCTCGGCGGTCCCACTTACCACAATCCAATGCTCTGCACGGTGATGGTGCATTTGCAGTGATAACTTCTGCCCTGGGTTAACAATAATTTGCTTCACCTGAAAGCGCTCACTGGCACAAATCGATTCATACGAACCCCATGGGCGATAAACCACTTTAAGCATAGCACCTTCATCGCGGCTTTGCTGCTTAAGCGCCACCACCAAAGACTTCACATCTTGCACTCGGCTCTTATCAGCCACTAAAACCGCATCGGCCGTTTCAACCACCACGGTATCGCTAAGGCCTAATGTTGTTACCAAACGAGAATCACTATAAACAAGGCTATTACTGCTATCCTGAATAAGCGCATCACCGATCACTACGTTACCGTCGGTATCTTTATTAGAGATATCCCAAATAGCACTCCAGGAGCCAACATCATTCCAATGGGCATCCAAAGGTACCATCGCACCCTTAGTTGTTTTCTCCATCACGGCATAATCAAGAGAATCACTTGGGCAGGCAGTAAATGCTTGCTCTTCTATACGGGTAAAGTCTAAATCACGATAAGCTTGTTGATAGGCTTGCTGACAAGCACTATGAATAGCGGGTGCATGTTGCTCAAGCTCGACGAGAAATTGATCGGCGCGAAACAAAAACATGCCACTATTCCAGTTAAAGTTTTCATCGGCCAAATAACGCTCGGCATCGGCTTTATTAGGTTTTTCGACAAAACGCTGAATCTTAAATGCGGTATCTTCGGTGCTTAAAGTAAGCGCCTCGCCCCGCTCTATATAGCCATAACCGGTTTCTGCCGACTCAGTTACAATACCAAAAGTCACCAAATGGCCCGCATCGGCAGCCTTACGGGCTTTATCAACCCCCGCCTGAAACGCAGCCACATCACCAATACGATGATCGGCAGGCAGCACTAATAAGACGGCATCTGGGTCGGTTTCTAACGCAGCAAGTGCTGCCAATGCCACCGCTGGAGCCGTATTGCGAGCCACTGGCTCTAGCAATATCCCAGCGGGAGCAATGTTAATGCCATGCAGTTGCTCGGCAACCAAAAAGCGGTGCTCTTGATTACAAACAGCCAATGGCGCAGCAATATCGTCCAAGCCTTGCAAACGCAAAAGCGTCATTTGGAGCATTGATTGACCACTTTGAGTCAAATCAAGAAACTGTTTTGGGTAGGCCTCACGCGATAACGGCCACAGACGGCTTCCTGAGCCACCACAAAGAATCACTGGAAATAACACACTTTCTCCTTAAGTTAACAACGCACCAACATATAAGTAATGCACTTACAAAACCACATAAAACCTCAATAATCTAATTGAAGCTTGGCCAGAATATCTCAACTGGCCCAACCAACACGATATAAAGCACAGGAATACTGGACTTAACAACTCTAGACGCTAGAATAGCCGACTTTCTCAACACTGATAGACAAATTATCTCATCATGACTTTTTTATGCGAGATGATTGTCGACTGACGATTCAACTAACATCCTCAGTCTGGCGAGCATTATAACCACTTTTAGGCACAACATTATTATGAGTTTACCGAATAAATTTGATAAAAATCAGCTAATCGATTGCGGCCATGGCCGATTGTTTGGCCCTTGCAACGCACAGCTCCCAGTAGAAAACATGTTAATGCTTGATCGCATCAACCATATTGCGGCGGATGATGGTGAACACGGCAAAGGATCGATTATTGCTGAACTGGATATTAACCCCGATTTATGGTTTTTTAAGTGCCATTTTCCCGGCGACCCTGTTATGCCTGGCTGCCTTGGGCTAGATGCCATGTGGCAATTGGTAGGCTTCTTTCTTGGCTGGAAAGGCAACCCTGGCAAAGGTCGCGCTCTAGGTGCTGGCGATATCAAATTTACCGGTCAAGTAACGCCCGACGCCAAACTCGTCAGCTATCACTTAGATTTAAAACGTGTCATTGAACGCAAACTCGTCATGGGCATTGCCGATGGTTACATGAAGGTTGATGGCGAAGTTATCTATACCGCCAAAGATCTGCGCGTTGGACTGTTTCAAAACGAAGAATCGTAGCTAAGTGGCTAATCGATTCGCTGAATGCGAATCATTATTCAGCATGCAATGTATAAGTTGTAGTTAATGTTAAATGCATACTGCAAAACTCAATAAAGCTTTAAGACTAAAAAGCTAACCGTTTAATTAAGGTCAATATCCATGAAAAGAGTTGTTGTTACAGGTTTAGGTATCACTTCATGCTTGGGCACTACCGCGGAAGCAGTCGTTAGCTCACTAAAAGAAACCCGCTCCGGTATTCTAACAATACCAGAGTATATTGAAAAAGGTATGCGCAGCCATGTTGCTGGCCGAGTGGACATTGATCTAAGCGAACGTATTGATCGAAAATTATGGCGTTTTATGGGCGATGCGGCAGGTTATGCCTTTGTTGCTATGGAAGACGCTATTGCCGATGCCGGACTAGAAAGCAGTGATGTATCCAATATTCGCACCGGCATCATCGCCGGTTCAGGTGGCGCAACATCATCGAGCCAAGTTGAAGCAGCCGATGTATTACGCGACCGCGGTTTACGTCGTGTGGGTCCATATCGCGTTACGCAAACTATGGCCAGCACGGTTTCAGCTTGTCTAGCTACCGGCTTTAAAATCAAAGGCGTTAATTATTCTATAGCCTCAGCTTGCTCAACCAGTGCACACTGTATTGGTAATGCCATGGAGCAAATTCAACTCGGCAAACAAGATATTGTTTTTGCTGGTGGTGGTGAAGAAGAGCACTGGACGCTCAGCTCATTATTCGATGCCATGGGTGCACTATCATCAAAATACAATGACACACCAAGCAAAGCCTCACGCGCTTATGATGCTAATCGTGATGGCTTTGTTATTGCTGGCGGTGGCGGCATGTTAGTCATTGAAGAGCTTGAACATGCCAAAGCGCGAGGTGCTAAAATTTACGCTGAATTAGTCGGCTATGGTGCCACCTCTGACGGCGCCGAAATGGTTTCACCTTCGGGCGAAGGCGCCGTGCGCTGTATGCAGCAAGCACTATCAACGGTAACTGGCGACATTGATTACATTAACGCTCACGGCACCAGCACTCCGGCTGGTGACGTTGTTGAACTTAACGGAATGAAAGCCGTGTTTGGTAACAAGCTACCGCCGGTTAGCTCAACTAAATCATTGTCGGGCCACTCACTGGGTGCTGCCGGCGTACAAGAAGCAATATACAGCCTGTTAATGATGCAGCATAACTTTATTGCAGGATCAGCCAATATCGACGAACTTGATCCTGATGCAGCTGACGTCCCCATTGTCACAGAAACACAAGAAAACGTCGTACTTAACCGCGTAATGTCTAACAGCTTTGGCTTTGGCGGCACTAACGCTAGCTTGGTGTTTCAGCGCTATAGCGAAGAATAGCAACGGGCATAAGTGGCGGATAAAATAAAAAATAAAACCCGCTGTTTGCAGTACCAAAAACTTGAAACAATTTGAAATTGTTTCAAGTTTTTTTACATTTGACCCAAAGTTTTTTTTACATTTGACCTAACAATAGATACTGATCTAGCCGTTATACTGCAGCCATGTTTTTTTATAACGGACTTTCCTTATGATCATCGTACGACGTTTGGCACGGATACCTTCGCATTTACGACTTGGCGCTACAGTACTAGGACTAGCGCTAGGGCTCAGCTCTCTTCTGCTCGCATCACCCGCTTTCGCTCTCGACTACACCTTAGATTTGTTATTAGGCGGCGAAGCAACAGATAATATTAATCGTGTGCCTGACAGCCAAAAACGAGATGGTATGGAATCACATATTGGTTCTCGTATTGGTTTAACGCATCAAAGCGAAGCCATAAATTTCGAAGCCGATTATCGTTTAACTTATCGTGATTTTAAAAACGACCGACTAGAAACCAACGATGAATTAAACGGTAGCAGTGAGTTATTGTGGGAAGTTATTGATAATCGCCTAAACTGGCATGTTAATCATGATATCTCTGAAGTACTTTCAAATGATCTCGTTCCTGACACCGTCGACAACAAAGAAACACGACAAATATTATCAACAGGGCCAAGCTATACCGCGCGCTTATCAGCGGTAGATAATATTATTTTATCGTTAGACTACACCCAGTTAACCCAAGGCAATGCTGCCAACGAAAGTCCTATAGACAGAAGTAATATCGACAGCGACCGAACGCAAGCCGACATCATATGGTCACATTCACTCTCTGGCACATCCGCTATAGAAATCGGTTATGCCAACGCAGAAACCCAATTCGAGAACAACAGCCCAGACTTTAAGTACCAACAATTATTTGCTGGCTATAATACCGAGTTAGCCAGTGGTCATTATGGTTTTCGCTTAGGGACTAACAGAGCAGAGCGGAGCGCTACAAGTGAAGAACAAAATGGGGTCTTCACCTCCATAAACTATAACCGTCACTTCAGTGGCAATATTTTATCTATAGATATCGTTCGCCAACTTGCCGACTCTAGCATTGGCTTAGATAGAGATATCGACGGCTTTAACACAAATAATTTTGACGAAATTGCTGTAGTTGAGAGAACGCGTATTAACATTGATTACCAATTTCAAAATTTATGCCGAAGATGTATAGCACAGCTTACCTATACCTATGACGATAGCGATTTTGAAAACGACGAGCTTGTAATATCCACAGACACTACACAAGATAACGAAGATAATCGCATCAGCGCCACACTCACCTATAATATTAATTCAAGGTTAAGCACTCGCCTGCTCACATCTTACTTACAAACCGATTTCTCCGCATTTGGTCGAAAGGATAAAATCACAGAGATTAACGGCCAAATAGACTGGAAACTTTCGGCGAAACTAGCGCTTAACTTTTATGCCTCATACATTGATCGTGACACCGAAAACACACCACTAGGCAATATCGACTACACTGCATCAACCATAGGGCTATCAGCAACTTATACTATAAAATAAGGCTTTTTTGCTAAGAAAAAAAAGACAAATCACCAAAAGCTGACAATGCAATCACTTGGCAAGCGCCACCCGCTTGCCATTGCTGACCGGGCTTAACCGGTATTAAAACATTGCACTGCGCAATAGAAGACAACACACCCGAACTTTGATTTTTATAAAGACCTACCGTTAACTCACCGGCATTATTTATTGCCGCGCAGCCGCGTAAAAAATCTAAACGCTTGCCACGATTATGCCAAGCAAATGTCGGTTTGGCAGCAACAGCGCCCAATGTTGATTGAAATACATTAACCATAGATGCGTCAGCATAACCCATCGTTTTTAATAACCATGGCCGCATTAATAAATGAAAAGTCACAAACGAAGAAACAGGATTACCCGGCAAACCAAAAAATGGCGTACCTTGAATATCACCGAATGCTACAGGCTTACCCGGCTTTATTGCCAGCTTCCAAAACAAAATAGAGCCTAACTTTTCAACTTGCTGGCGAACATAATCTTCTTCGCCAACCGACATACCACCGGTAGTTACAATACAATCGGCTTGTTCACTGGCATTTATTAAATAGTCACGCGTTGCTTCTGCCGTATCTGGACAGCAACCTAAATCAATGGGGATTGCGCCCAACTCTTTAATTCTGGCAGCAAGAAAGTAGCGATTAGAATTATAAATTTGCCCTGTTAACAAAGTATCACCAGGATCTTTTAACTCATCACCGGTAGAAAAAAAGGCCACCTTAACCGGCTCGTAGCAATCCAACTCGGCCACACCTACCGAAGCAAGCAAACCAATATCGCCCGACGTTAATCGCCTACCCTGCTCTACAACGACCGCCCCTTTTTTAATATCTTGGCCCGCCAAACGAATATGCTGGCCTGCTTGCGGTAATTCAGTAAAAGCCACCGCCGAGCTTTTATCTAGCAACGCATTCTCACCCTCACTCGACAGCGCACCGACAAGACTATCCTCTTGTAAAATAATCGCATCAGCACCCTCTGGCACCATGGCGCCAGTAAATATTCTTGCAATAGAATTTTCAGCCAGTGTTTGCGCGTTATCGCCTGCCGCAATGCGTTGCGACACCTTGTATTTTTCACGTAAAGAAATATCGGTACTGCAAACGGCATAACCGTCCATAGCACTGTTGTCATAACTGGGCACATCAATCGTTGCATGTTGTGTACACGCAGCAATACGCCCTAGCGCATTGGCAAGTGGCACAACTTCTCGGCGAGTCGTAACAGCCGCATGCGCCATAACCTGCTCAAAACCTTGCTCAAATGAAATCATTAATGATTACTGCTCTCGAGTTTGCAACACGCCATGAAAATTACATGGACGATGACGACTATCTAACTGCTCAGCCAATATTTCCGTCCATGCCAATTGACATGCACCGGTTGAGCCCGGCATAGCAAATAACACCGTATTATTGGCAAAGCCCGCTAAGGCTCGCGACTGAATGGTCGAGGTTCCAATATCGTTATACGAAAGCTGTCGAAACAACTCACCAAAACCATCAATAGTTTTATCAAATAAAGGGCTTACAGCCTCGGGCGTTGAATCACGACCACTAAAGCCGGTGCCGCCGGTAATTAAAATAGCATTAACCGAAGCGTCCGCAATCCATTGCGAGATAATGGCGCGTATCGCATAAATATCGTCTTTAACTAGCCCACGCCCCACTAACGAATGCCCTGCATCGCTCGCTGCGCCAACCAAATAATCACCCGAAGTGTCATTATCTGCGGTGCGCGTGTCTGAAACCGTTAAAACTGCCAATCCTAAAGGACTGAATGTTGCTATCGATTTTGCCATGATAGATTCTTTTCACCTTAGTTAACTATATGTATTTGTTGAGTTTAATCGAAAAATCAGGATAAGGTCCCGCTAAAAGAAGCATTCTCTCTATTTACGGCGCTATTGACAATCTCCTTACATATCTGAATAATTCGCCGCCTCAATTTGCACGTATATTTCGGAGTTTATCTTGGCTAATTCGCCTCAAGCAAAAAAACGCGCTCGACAAGCTGAAAAGCGTCGCACGCATAACGCAAGCATGCGTTCTATGGTTCGTACCTATCTTAAGAAGGTTAACGCTGCAATCACTAGTGGTGATTCTGCTGCTGCTCAAACAGCTTACGATACAGCAATGCCTGTTATTGATCGCATGGCAGACAAAGGTATTATCCACAAAAACAAAGCTGCAAGACATAAGTCAAGACTGAACGCGCAAGTTAAAGCTCTCGCAAGCTAATTCAATTGCACGCCCAGCGCCAATGCTTGGCGTGCAGTTTTCCCATTAGCGCCTCAGATTAGCTCTCTTTTTAACTAGCCATTTACAACGGCCAGCTCTCTCTATTTGCCCCAATTTTGACCAAAAACTAGCTTGCCGGCCAGCCACGTCCGCGCCTCACCCACCTCTAGTCTTTACAAAGCGCTCGCATCGGCAATTTCACCAATATAAACCCGCATTGAAGCGTCTTTTAAGCCTAAACAACCTTGTTATAAGCCAGTGAATGCTTTATTATTCGCGCCCTTTTTACCAGTGGGCAATTTATTAAGTTTTTAGCTTAGCCCTTAACCGTTGCCAAACCAACGCATAAAAAAATACCGTTACTCAATAAAAGTCGGTTGGCCACAATACGGAGAAAACCATGTACGCAGTAGTTGAAAGCGGCGGCAAGCAGCACCGAGTTATCGAGGGCGAAACCCTCAAAGTTGAAAAATTAGACCTCGCGACAGGCGAAACCCTGACAATTGACCAAGTATTAATGGTCGGCGAAGGCGAATCAGTTAACATTGGCGCCCCTTACGTAGATGGCGGCAAAGTCACTGCAGAGATTATCTCGCACGGACGCCACGATAAAGTGACCATCGTGAAGTTTCGTCGACGCAAGCATCATAGAAAGCAAATGGGCCACAGACAGTGGTATACCGAGTTAAAAATTACCAGCATAGCTGGCTAGAGAACTCACTAATAACGATTTTGGAGTAAGTCATGGCGCATAAAAAAGCTGGTGGTAGTACTAATAACGGACGCGATTCTGAGTCTAAACGATTAGGCGTAAAATGTTTTGGCGGCGAAGCCGTAAAAGCAGGCAACATCATCATTCGTCAACGTGGTACTAAAGTACACCCAGGACTGAATGTTGGTATGGGTAAAGATCACACCTTATTCGCAACGAGCGAAGGTGTTATCAAGTTTGACCAAAAAGGCCCGAAAAACCGCAAATATGTCAATGTTATTGCGTAATACAGGCTCGATAGATTAAAAAAAGCCCTGTCATACGACGGGGCTTTTTTGTATGGGGCCTATATTTTATTCTGGCCGACTTCATATAGCCCTATTTTATACAATCTATACTTTGTATTAGCTGCACGCACCATTATTAACACCATTACACACCGCAAAGCGAATACACTAAACTCATTAGTAAGTGCACCATAAGACAAGATAACTAAGATCATGAAATTTGTAGACGAAGCCATTATTTCAGTTAGCGCAGGCAAGGGCGGCAACGGAGCCTCAAGCTTTCGTCGGGAAAAATATATCCCTCGTGGTGGCCCTGATGGTGGCGACGGCGGTGACGGCGGCAGTGTTTACCTCGAAGCTAGCGCATCGCTTAACACCTTAATCGACTTTCGCTTTCAACCGCGCTACCGAGCCGAATCAGGCCGAAGTGGTCAAGGTAAAAGCTGTACCGGTCATAAAGGCGAAGATAAAATATTAGAAGTACCTATTGGCACAACCGTTATTGATGAAGATACCGGCGAAACGCTGGGTGATTTATTGAATGCCGGCGATAAACTGTTAGTGGCACAGGGTGGCTTTCATGGCCTAGGTAATATTCGGTTCAAGTCGAGCACCAACCGCGCGCCCAGACAGACCACACCCGGCTCAGAAGGCGAAGCCCGGCGTCTACGCTTAGAACTCAAGCTACTAGCCGATGTGGGCCTACTAGGCATGCCAAACGCCGGCAAATCGAGTCTCATCACCGCTGTGTCGGCGGCGCGACCAAAAATTGCCAACTACCCATTTACTACTTTGGTGCCAAGTCTTGGGGTAGTCAGCATAGAAGCGCACCGCAGTTTTGTGATGGCGGATATTCCGGGGCTCATTGCTGGCGCAGCCGAAGGTGCCGGTTTGGGTATTCGCTTTTTAAAGCATTTAACCCGCACACGATTATTGCTTCATTTGGTGGATGTTATGCCGCCCGATGGATCAGACCCCATAGACAGCGTTGATCAACTTGATGATGAGCTAAGCGCCTTTAGTGCCGCCCTCGCCTCACGTCCACGCTGGTTAGTGCTTAACAAAATTGATCTGCTAAGCGACAATGAACTAGCCGACTTCTTAGCACGCGTAAAAATCGAACTGCCGCAATACGAACATGTTTATGCGGTATCTACCGTTGCTAGACTCGGCTTAAAACCATTAAGCGGCAGCATTATGAGTTGTTTAGAAGCTATCTGGCTGCAAGAGCAAGAAGACCCAGATGCATTACTAAAAGAACAAGCGACTCAAACCGCTATGCAAGTTGAAGGCCGTTACAGCATTGCCGAACTCGCCGAAAGACGAGCTGCAGAAAAATTGCATTCATCATCTGAATTCTCTGACGATGATGACGAACACGATGTTGAAATTGAATACATCAAAGACTAAATAAAAGCGTTAGCAAGAGCTAAACCATGAGCACAGCAAATACCAACACATCCAAGCGCTGGGTCATAAAAATTGGCAGCGCCTTATTAACCGATAATGGTGAAGGACTAGCACTCAAAGCGCTAGACCATTGGGTTGAGCAAATTGCTGCACTTAAAAACGCGGGGTACGATATTGTACTTGTATCATCGGGTGCCGTAGCCGAAGGCATTACTCGCTTAGGCTGGAAGGCTCGCCCCGATTCATTGCATATGCTGCAAGCCGCAGCCGCTGTTGGACAAGCCGGCTTAATACAAGCCTACGAATCTCGCTTTAAGCAATTTCAAATGACAACCGCTCAAGTTTTATTAGTGCACGAAGATTTATCGTCGCGCACACGTTATTTAAATGCACGTCAAACACTGCAAAGCTTACTTGAGTGCGACGTTATTCCTATTGTTAACGAAAACGATACCGTTGCTACCGATGAAATTCGCTTTGGCGATAACGATACATTGGCAGGCCAAGTTGCCAACCTCATTGATGCCGACAAGCTATTAATACTCACCGATCAAGAAGGCGTATTTAGCGACGACCCTCGAATTCATGCTGACGCTGTCTTAATTGCCGAGCAAGATGTTCATGATGCATCACTTGACCAAGCAGCAAAAAATGGCAGTGGCATGTTAGGCCGTGGTGGCATGACGACAAAAATTAAAGCAGCACGTTTAGCTGCAAGATCTGGTGCATCAACAATAATCGCTAACGGTTCAACGCCGTCGGTTATTACTCGCCTTGCGAATAACGAAACACTCGGCACACATCTCACCAACAACCGCAAGCCAATAACACCAAGAAAACAATGGTTATCAGGCAGCTTATCTATTCAAGGCACCTTAACCCTTGATGATGGCGCTGCGCGTGTCATAAAAGAAGATGGCAGCAGTTTATTGCCCGTGGGTATTCATGCTGTGAGTGGCACATTTGATCGTGGTGAATTAGTTAGCTGTGTCAACTTACAAGGCATAGAAATTGCGCGCGGACTCGCTAATTACAGCAGCGACGAAGCCATTAAAATTTCTGGTGCTACTAGTGACCAACTAGCCACTATTCTTGGCTATGGCGGTGATGAAGAAATGATTCATAGAGATAACCTCGTCGTATTATAAAAATCAGCTATCACTCTTATCACAACTCTAACTAACACCCTAACTAACACCCTAACTAACAACACGGTCATATTGATTCGCACAGGCCCTGCTATCATTCTATTAAGCGTATCATTAAGAAGAGAAGGTAATTAAACCTATGGATCCGGTTACCCAAGGTGTTTTAGCAGCGAGCTTATCTCAATCACTCGCGCGCAACAAAAAGCAAACAGCAATCGCCGGCCTCTTTGGTTTATTAGCCGGTATGGCACCAGACTTAGATGTATTTATTCGCTCCGGTAACGATCCGCTTTTATTTCTTGAATACCATCGACACTTTACGCACTCGCTCGCATTTATTCCCTTTGGAGGGTTAATCTGCGGCACACTGCTCTATTTTTTATTAGGAAGGCGCTGGGGAGTAAATTTTTATCTGAGTGTTTTATATTGCACGCTGGGCTATGCGACTCACGCATTACTTGATGCATGCACCAGTTATGGCACGCAATTATTTTGGCCATTCAGTAATGTACGTATTGCCTGGAACACAATGTCAATTATTGACCCGATATACACCCTACCAATAATGACAGGCGTATTATTAGCCGCAATAAAAAAACGCCCTCGCATTGCACAAATTATTTTTGCATGGGCAGTGATTTACCCATGCATCGGATTACTGCAACACAATAGAGCTATTGATGCAGGCATGGATATTGCCGCCTCACGCGGCCATGAACCCATAAGCATTAATGCAAAGCCGAGTTTTGCCAATATTTTTTTGTGGAAGGTGATTTATGAAACCTCCAACTTTTATTACGTTGATGCGGTGCGTGTGTTAACCGAGCGCAAAATTTATAAAGGTGAACGCATAGAAAAACTCAACATACAGCGAGACTTTTTTTGGTTAGATTCGGAATCGCAACAGGCAAAAGATATTGAGCGCTTTAGATGGTTTTCAAATGGCTATATTGCCCAGGACCCGAATAACCCCAACCGTATTGTTGATGTTCGTTACTCTTTTGTGCCCAATCAAATTTCTGCACTATGGGGTATTGAGTTATCGCCGCAGGCAAAACCACAAGATCATGTATTTTATTCCAGCAAAAATAAATTAACGGATAGGCATCTTAAGCAATTTTATCGACAGCTTTTGGGTCATTGAAATGTGGCTATTAAAACTCGAGAAGACATAGAGAGAATACAAGCTACGACGGATACCTTTATTAATCGTTTAAATCATCATCCGTTTTCTCCATCATCCGCCGTACATATCCCAACCGCTGCTCCAACACTGAAATCTTCTTCTCAATCATCTCAGCATCCGCATCATCTTCAGTTAACTGCTGCTCAAGCTCAGCTACCTTTCCTTTAAGTAACTGCTTCCGCTGCTCTAAAATCGCTTTTTTCTCGGCAGTTTCAGCCTTATCAAAAATCATGGCTTCTGGAGACTTTGCGTCACCGTTATCTGCTTGAGAAACCGTATGACTCGACTTAGCCAAAACTTTACTTTGCGCATCAAAAACCCGCTGACTCATAAATGTCGGCGAAACAATTTCTATGTTAGCCGTATGCAAAGTTCTAAACATATTCTTGCGTAATGTCGAACGCACAGTCAATAATTGCTTAACTTCTTCTAGAAAGCCTGCCACTCGATAAACCACACTAAAATCACCCAGCGTTTTTACGTAAACAAAACTCTCTATCAAACCTGTTTTATCAGCAGCTTCCAATAATAGCTTTTCAATTAAATCCAAATCATTGTCATAACCCAACGATACTTCTGCCGCAATAATGGTGCCCGATGAACGCACCACAGAAACAGGGTTAGAAACTAAATATAAATTAGGTATTGTCGTTAAATCACGCTCTTGTGTTTGAATTTCGGTGTGAAACAAACCTCGCTCAGTCACTCGGCCAAATTGCTCGCCTACACGGACAAAATCTCCAGCGTGTAAATTGTCAACTCCGCGTAACATCAACCCCGCCATCGCATTAGCCACAAAGCTTGTCGACGAAAACGCCATCATTAAGGTTAGTAATAAACCTAACAACGTTAACAACTGCTTTCGCATCTCTTCATTTATAGGTAACGCAATAATCGCAGCAACAACAAAAATCAGTACAACCGCCACCACAATAAGCGAATGTTTAAAATTATTTTTATCAGGTTCTGAATGACGACGAAAACTACGTAATAAAAAATTAACCGAGACTGCACCAATAAAAACAACACCAAATAAAGGGAGTACCGGCACAATCCAACTCAAAACCGTTTTAATAATTGCTACATCCATAAACTTACCACCTACTCAGTCATTTCAGCCTTATCTGTTTTGTTATCAAACAAACGATCAAATCGAGCACTAGGATCAGACAAAGGTCCTTCTATAATATATACAGCACTTGAAATTCTATCGAGTTCATCTTCAAACACTTTGCTTGCAATATACACACCCGCCGCAACCGGTAAGCCGCCAGTTAACACAGCCAACCAAGGTAAATTAGAAGCCACGGGCAAGGTAGCAATTAATTGAGCATCAATGGTTGACGCAGTAAGATCAACTTCACCCGCCAGAGAAAACTGACTAGAAGGCGCCTTCACCGTAATAGGTGTCTCATAAAAACGCGCCATGCCGTCACTAATATTTAAGGATCCGCCAACACTATCAAAGCTAAGACCTTCTTTATAAAGGTCCGAGAAATTTAACTTCATACGTCGCACTAAGGTGTCAAAATTAATAATACCGATTAACTTAAGCAAGCCCTCGGCAGAGTCAGAGGTTTTTAAAAATTGACCCTCTTTAAATTTAAAATCTATAATACCTTCGGAGGCATTCAGTGAAAATGCATCAGGGCCACCCTCCCAGCTCAAATCAATAATGACATCCGCATGCTTGCTTTTAATCGGTGACTTCGCTTTAGGGTTATCATCAAAGCGACGAATAAATTGCTCTATCGAATAACTCTTACCCATTAAAGATAATGAACTTGCATACTCACCTGATTCACTTTTTGCCCAAAGTAAACCATTATCAGGCTCAGAGCTAAATGTCATTTCTGCATAATTAATTGCTATATCATGAACTAATACAGCATTGCTTGAAGGGCTCAATAAAAAATTCCACCGCCCTATCTCGGCATCACCCCAATATAATTGTTCTATATTAATTTTAGCGGCTACAAGATTAATAGGTAAAAAAAATGTATTGGTAAGGTCTGAGTCTTGCTCGGTAAGCATATCTGGTTTTTTAAGCCGTAGATAATTTAAATCAATTAAATATCGCTGCGCTTCATCTACGCCACTCAAAATTAAAGGTAAATTATTGAATGACGACAACGCCCCAAGCGAAGCTTGTGAATCGGCAAGACCGCTGTCTTGTTGTATTGATTGTTGTATTGGTTCTGGTAACGCAATAAGCCCTTTTAACTGATCGCTTTCAACATCAAATTGCCAGCGCTGGTTAATCTCAGCAACATCCACTACAGCATGAGTAAAATTTTCTCCAAAAGCGAGCACATCATCTAAGATTAAATCGTTCACAACAACATAAGAGGATACGCTCGCCGATAAAGAATCTTGAGTGTCAGCGACCACCTTCAATTTTAAATTCGAAGCTGCTTGCTCATATTTATCAAAAATAGATAACCATTCGGTTAAATTGAATGTGGGCAAATGCCCTGAAATAGTTAATTGAGCCTCTACATTATTTTTAATTGTTTTCGAACTTGAATGGCTACCCACATCAATCGCACCGCCAGTCATTTTATAACGGTCAAAATTCAACTGCATATTGGCATAATTAGCGATGGATAATGACATGGGTTGATGGGCGGCAGCCATTCGCCAATTCAATGCAAAAGGTGCACTAGCTTCTTTGGCTTTGTACAGCGACTCTGGCAACTGAAACTCCACACCCACCAAATCACTTCTAGCAGTTAATACTGTATCTACACTACTGTGATCAATTCGCAAGCTCATTGCAGCCGATCCCGCAGCCATTGCTAATGCAGGCTGTTTTAGCCAGTGATATAAATGCTCAGTCTCAACATTAAACGTCCCATCAACTCTAACGCTATTACCATTTTGTAAATGCGGATCATCCTGATAATTACCCAACACCATACTTATCGGCTTATCCCACAAGCGCCCTTTTAGTTGCTCTGAAACTAAACCATTACTGCTTGAATAAGCAATAGGGCCGCTAAGGTCTTTAACCGTCAAACCAATATTCGACATCTCAATATCGCTAGCCGTAATAACGGTAGAAAAATCGACTTCGGACTGATTCACACCCCCTTTAGTCAACGGTACATGCAGGCGTAAAACGGCATCATGCAACTCACCGGTAGCACGCCAATCACCTATGGTTTTTTCTAAGCGAGATTTTAACGGCGAGGTCTGCAAAATATTGAATACATCGCCAAGACCGCCTGCAAGCTGGCTATTAATATCAACAGCCGCCTCTTTACCAGCACCTTGCACAAGCACTTGGGCATTACTCATTAATAGCTTTTCAAACTCTGCCGCATAAACCGACATCTCTACATCGCTACCTGCCAACATTAATAAGCCATCGACCTTACTTACCGGCGCCCACTGCGGATGGAAATTAAACATTGCATCTGCCAAGTTTAAATACATTTGAACACTGCGCTTATCTTTTTCTTCTTTCGCTAAAGAGCCATGATAAACAAAGCCTCCATCAATAATTTCTCCATCAAAATCACTTTGTGCAATCCAATTTTTTGCATTGTGGTTCATTGTGTAAGGTAATAATTTAAAAAGCTGTGAGCTATGTGAACCACTCACACCAATATGCAACGCTAAATGACTTGGCGCATCTTCTTTTCGCGTCTTACTATTAACATAAAAACGCGCACCAAACTCACCTTTATCGCCTGTCATCGCAAACAGCATATCTTCAGCGTTAATCAACAGACGGTTATTCAGCATGGACCAACTTACTCGAGCCTCTATCTCATCAAATAACAACGCATCGTGATAAACCTGAGGCAAGTGTAAAGAAAAATTATTATCACTAAGCAACTCGATATTACCGGCTGAAGACGATGTGTGTAGATAGCCGCTTAAGCCAGTAAAACCTGGAATGTTTTTCCAAGCATTAAAACTCACATCGTTTAATATGGCCTCTAATTTAAATGCCGGCTTTGGCCGAGTTGCTTCATCGCTATTATTTTTAGCCTCAGAAAAAGGCATAGCAATATGTAACAGCTGCGCCGAGCCATCTATACTTAAAGACTGCAAAGCATTAGATAATTCCCCAGTTAACAGGCGACTGCCGTTAACAATTTCGGTCAATTGCCCAAGATCAGCGCTTGGCATACTTAACGAAAAATTTGATAGCCGTGATTTATCTCGTTCAACACGAATACTCGCCAATGGCATATTCAGTGGCTCATCACGCCAAGTTGCATCTAACTGCTGCCACCATAAATCAATACTGTTTGCGGTATTATTAATTTCTGCGCTTAGTCGTAAAGCAATATCACTTAAACGCCAATCAAGATTATCATTACGCTGCACTAAACCATTTTTTATATCAACACTGGCCTGCCAGTTTTCATTCGGCTTTTTCACCGCCCAAAATTCACCACTCCAACCGTCTACTAGCCATCGATCATTGGTATTCGCTGAGACAAACCATGGCGACAAACTCAACTGATCTGCTTTTGCATAGACATCTACTTTTGCCTCTACTGCAAATGGGTCACCTATTGCATTGGCATAAAGAGTAAAGCTGCCCTCATCACCCCCCTGCTGGGTAAATATAAATTGTCGCGTTTCTGCAAACTGTTGAAAATACATTTTCATCATCGGCAGCTGAATACGCTCGCCTTTTTTAGCATCAACATCTAACAATTCATTACTAGGTAAATCAATACTGATACTTTGAGCATCAATAGACTGCAAACGCCGAACAAAACCTTGTAGTGATAAATCTTGGCTTTCACTCGTTAATTGTATGCCACGCACAGTCCATTGATTTTGATTATTCTTATCCAGTGATAGCGCTAGCTGTTGCGCACTCACATGAGTAATGCGCACACCCAAGTCTAATGCCGAGGCAATTAAATCAAAACGCAACTCACCATCAACCAAGGAAAAAACTGTTTTATTTTTATCCGCAACAGAGGCTTCACTCGAGGTGTCAGCTAAGCTGGCAGTTAATGAATCCACACGAAACACAGGTCTAAATTTTTGCCACTCGCCACTTAAGCCCTCTAACTGCCATTCAAGACCCGTACGATCTTCTAATAGCGCAATAAATTGAGGAGAAAGCTTTTCGAGTTGAGGCATATAAAAACGGCCCAAGCTCATACAAACGGCAAGCAGAATATAAACGCTGGCAATAAAAATTAGCAGCGCCCATAAACAACGATCAATAATACGAAAATAATTCACGTTAGCCGTTAACCACTCATAACTGCATTAATATAAAAGTGACTATCTGAATAATCATTAAGATAAAACCACATCAAACTGTTCTTGTGTGTAAACAGGTTCAACCCGAAACTCAATTTGCTTGTCTAGCAATTCCTGTAAATCAGCCACGATACCAGCATCCTCATCAACTAAACGGTCGACGACAGACTGCGAAGCAAGCACTAATAACCGATCATTATCATAGGCTCTTGCCTCTCGAAGAATCTCTCTAAATATTTCTGAGCAAACAGTTTCTGCCGACTTTAATGAACCGCGGCCTTCACAGACATAACAGGATTCGCTTAACACATGCTCTAAACTTTCTCGCGTTCGCTTACGTGTCATTTGCACTAAGCCTAAATCCGAAAACCCACCGACATGACTGGTCGTCTTGTCTTTTTCTACAGCCTTTTCTAAAGTTCGCAATGTTTGCCGACGATGCTCTTCACTCTGCATGTCGATAAAATCAATAATAATAATACCGCCTAAATTTCTTAGCCTTAATTGCCTAGCTAATGCTGTTGCAGCTTCGAGATTAGTTTTAAAAATAGTTTCTTCTAAATTGCGCTTGCCAACAAAAGCACCGGTATTAACATCAATCGTGGTCATTGCTTCGGTTTGATCTATCACTAAAGAGCCGCCAGATTTCAATTGCACAGTGCGCCCTAACGCTTTAGTAATTTCGTCTTCAACACTAAACAAATCAAAAATCGGGCGGCTCGAATCGTAGACTTCAATTTTATCGACAAACTCTGGAATAAATTCTTTAGCAAACTTAACCAAACGCTCATAAACAGGACGACTGTCTACTCGAATTTTTTCTAACTCAGGGTATACAAAATCTCGCATGGTTCGTTCACAGACATTGAGGTCTTCATAAATCAAACTCGGTACTGCCTGCGTTTTCATTTTTTTCTGCAAAGCACGCCACAGACGCTTTAAATAACGCACATCTGCAACAAAATCATGATAGTCAGAAAACTCGGCAGCGGTTCGAATAATATAACCTGCTTGCATTGCTTCATCACCGGGCTCAGTCATAACCTCTACTAACGCATCGGCTAAGCCTGACTTTAATAATGCCTTTTGTTCTGCGCCTTCAATGCGATTAGAAATACCAATATGATGATTTTTTGGCATATAAACAAGGTAGCGTGAAGACACAGATAAATGCGCAGTTAATCGCGCTCCTTTAGAACCTAGCGGGTCTTTAACCACCTGCACTAATAGGCTCTGCCCTTCTCGCAATAACTGACGAATGTCCGGTTCAGCGTTTGAGTCATCGTGTGTTTCAAGTTCGCCAACATGAATAAAACTGGCTTTTTCTAAACCAATATCAACAAACGCTGCCTGCATACCTGGCAGCACTCTAACTACTTTACCTAGGTAGATATTACCGACAATACCTCGGCTGCGTTCACGCTCTACAACCACTTCTTGCAATACGCCATTTTCGACTAAAGCAACGCGTGACTCCATGGGCGTCACATTCATTAGAATTTCTTCACTCATAGCCCAAATATCCTTAAATGGTTATCGTTCTATTTTATTGCTAAGCTTTTATCTTTATATGCCTTCGCCCTAAAATACTAACCGTGCTTATCACACGACTCAAAATTAAACCCGAGTTCACTTAATAACTGGCTGGTTTCAAATAATGGCAAACCCACCACACTGGAATAACTGCCTTCTATACGCTCTACAAAAATAGCACCAAGCCCCTGAATGCCATAAGCACCTGCTTTATCACTCGGCTCACCGCTATCCCAATACCATTTGACCTCGTCAGGCTCAATGGTTCGAAACGTCACCTGCGTCTTGTTGGTAATACTATGGACGCTATACTCACCACTCGCATCACTCAATACCACCGAAACACTGGTATAAACACTATGTGTGCGCCCCGACAATAATAATAGCATCCGCTCTGCATCGGCTTCTGTAGCAGGTTTGCCAAGTATATTATCATCGCAAACCACAATCGTATCAGCACCCAATACGGCTAATGGTGCGGCAGGCAAAGATGACGACTGATCAATTAACGCTCTATATCCAGCCATTGCTTTTTCAGAACCCAGTCTACGCACAAAATCCTCTGGACGCTCGCTACTATTGTGGGCTTCATTGACCTCAATACATAATTTTTCAAACCGCAAGCCCAGCTGTAGCAACAATTCTACTCGCCTAGGCGATTGGGACGCTAAATAGAGGTGTGGTGAGCAGATGTCTGGTGAGTTCACCGAATTAGATAAAGCAGATTGACCTAATGAGGATGTTTCAGACGAGGTTTTCATAATGACCTATTTTTTTAACGACCCGTTTTACTAACAATTTAACTAAGCCGCAGCTATTAAAAACTATAATCGCAAACGGTCTAAAGAAAGCCTCACCAAGGGCCATATAAGCGCACTAACTAAAGCAGGAATAAGAAAAGCCATCGTATGATAACTACCGCCTGTTAAACCATGAACCCAGTAACCAATAAGCTGATGAATACCGACTAACACAAATACTGAGGCGGCTTGTTCAAACACGCCAAACATGCGTAAGCGTTGATGCAATAAAAAACATACATAGGCCAATACCGTTAGGCCTAATGCATTTTGCGATAGCACTACACCTTCCAACAAATCCATGGTGAGGCCTAAGCACCACGCGAAGATCATACCAATATGAAAAGGCGCAGCCACCACCCAATAAATAACAATCACAGCGGCAAATTCAGGGCGCAGCCATTGAGCCCAATCGGGTAACGGCCATACGGCAAAAATAAGTGCTGCCATAACACTAATGGCAACCACTCCCCAGGGCATTAATTCAGGGCTGTCTATTCCTCGAATCATAAACCGACCCAGCTAATCATGAGCACGATTATGAGCGCTCGCCTGCAAACACCAATAAAACAAAGCGGCTTCGATCTAATTTAGCACTTGGTCTTGCGACTACGTTTAAAAATGGCTTACCCGAATCTTGCTCAACAGATTCAACCACGCCCACTGGGTAACCAACAGGAAAACGCTGCCCTAAACCTGAGCTAACAAGTAAATCACCGGCTTTGATATCGGTAGTAGCCACAACATTAGGTAGCATTAAAGTATCAATACGACCAGAGCCTTCAGCAATAGCGCGCACACCATTGCGATTTACCTGCACAGGAATAGAGTGCCGTGAATCACTAATTAAAATAACTCGCGACTGTTTCGCATTAACTTCAACTACCTGCCCCATCAAACCATAAGCATCAATCGCTGGCTGACCAATATAAACGTCATCATCTGCGCCTTTATTAATAACAATTTGCTGTTTAAGAGGGTCGGGAGAAACATTGACTAACTCGGCAATTAAAACGCTGTCTTGCAATACGGTTGATGAACTCAGCAGTTCGCGCAAGCGCACGTTCTCGGCCGTTAAGGACACAAATTTTTGCAATTTACCATGCAGAATACGCGCTTCATTATGTAAGCGCTCATTCTCGGCCATTAATGTTTCGCGAGAAGTAAAATAGGTATCAACACCTTGAATAATATTGCTAGGCCCATTAGCCAACCAATAAAAAGGAATAGAAACGTAAGACAAAGCAACCCGCGAAGTGCCGGTTAACTGGGTTTTATAATCGGCTGCAATTAAAAAAAGTGAAAGCAGACCCAACACTAATAGCCGCGTTCCGATAGAGGGGGATTTTCCAAAAATGGGCTTAATAGTGCGTCTCCAACATCAACTATCAACTATCAACCATAATAATGAATAGCTGAATTAGTCCGTCGACAGAAAATCGATATTGTACTGATCCATTAACTCCAGCGCCTTGCCGCCACCGCGAGCAACACAGGTTAAAGGATCTTCGGCAACAATCACTGGCAGGCCAGTTTCATTACTCAATAAACGATCGAGGCCACGCAATAAGGCGCCACCCCCCGTTAACACAATGCCTGACTCGGCAATATCAGAAGCCAGCTCGGGCGGTGATTGCTCTAACGCGCCTTTAACGCCTTGAATAATAATCGTCAGCGCATCTTGCAAGGCATCCATAACTTCATCACTGTTCATTGTAAAAGCACGCGGCACACCTTCGGCAAGGTTACGACCACGCACATCAATTTCGCGCAGCTCACTGCCACCAATAGCTGTACCAATTTCCTGCTTAATACGCTCAGCGGTGGCATCACCAATTAAACTGCCATAGTTGCGGCGCACATAAGAAACAATCGCCTCATCAAAACGGTCGCCCCCGGTACGAACAGAATCGGAGTAAACCACACCGTTAAGCGATAAAATCGCAATTTCGGTTGTACCACCGCCAATATCGACAACCATCGACCCGCTGGCTTCTTCTACCGGTAAACCGGCACCAATAGCTGCAGCCATAGGCTCTTCAATTAAACGAACTTCACGAGCGCCAGCACTTAATGCCGACTCACGAATGGCTTTACGCTCAACCTGAGTAGAATTACAAGGTACGCACACCAGTACACGAGGGCTGGGACGAATGAAACTGTTTTTATGCACGCGCGAAATAAAGTGCTGCAACATTTTTTCCGTCACCTGAAAGTCGGCAATGACACCGTCTTTTAACGGTCGGATAGCCATAATATTGCCCGGTGTACGACCCAGCATACGCTTGGCATCGGTACCTACAGCAGCAATAGTCTTTTGACCGTTATGCATGCGGATAGCCACTACCGATGGCTCATCAAGCACAATACCCTGCTCTCGCACATAAATCAGCGTATTAGCTGTGCCAAGGTCAATCGATAAATCGTTAGAAAAAAGGCCGCGAATGGTCTTTAACATAAAAATACAGTCTCGTTTTTTGAAGGATGGCAGCTTATCAAAATTATTCAGCCAAACTCGATCATGTGGTGGCGAACTGAGCCAGCTGAAAAATAATAGGTTTTTTTAACCAAAGTACTCGTCTTAGTCTGACAAAGCGCCTCGTTTTTTGGCACAATCCACTTAGTTATCGCCCAAACCGAGCTAATAATAGCCAGCACAATTTTTTGCTCCCTAAGTCATCGGCAAACTGTAACAATGGCAGGGATTTAGGGCAAGGCTGAAATGTGATAACTTAGCGTTTTTATTGGTTTTAACGGCGATTGTATGGAATTTAAGGGGATTGTTTAAAATTTAATAAGGTAAATCTTGGCTAACCACAAGTTTAACCAGAACACACCCTATTCAATGAGCAATTTTTTAGTCCGTAAGCAGCCTTGTTAGTGACCAATAGCCGAGGCAGCGCAAGAGCCTCAGCTGAAATATATTAATCGATAGCCAGCAAATCGGCAGCTTAAATAAACCCACACGTTAATAATGAGTATGAAAACAGCATGACAATTTCACCTGAACAGATCGCCATTACTGCCGGCCTCGCAAAATTAAAAATTGACGGCGATGATGCTATTGAAGTCGCTAAACGGATTGGCGCCATTCTAGAATTAGTTGACCAAATGCAAGCCGTTGATACTAGCAATGTTGAACCCATGGCCAACTCACTCGATGCGGTCCAGTTACTGCGAGCCGATAAAGCAATTACCCCCGAAAATCCTATTGAAATACGAGACGCGCTACAACAAATTGCACCCGCTACCGAAGAGGGTTTGTATCTCGTGCCTAAAGTCATTGATTAAAATAGACAGCCATTGATTAAAACCGACAATCTTTGATCAAGCATATCCTTAATTGACAAAAAACCCTTTTACCTACAGACATAACAATTGCCAATGAAACCCTTACACGAATTAACGCTTGCAGAAATCCAATCATTACTGCAGCAAAAGCAATTATCCTCACGCGAGATAACGCAACACTATCTCGATCGTATAGCGCAGCAAAATAGTACTTACAACTGCTATATTAGTGTCGATAGCGAAGGCGCTCTTAACGCAGCGGATGCCGCCGACACGGCTATAGCCACAGGCGCTAACGGCGCACTACTCGGCGTACCCTTTGCCCATAAAGATATTTTTTGCACTCAAGGAATCAAAACTACCTGCGGTTCAAAAATGTTAGGTAATTTTATTCCGCCTTACGACGCCACCGTTGTCGCTAAGATGAAAGCTGCAGGCGCTGTTATGTTGGGTAAAACCAACATGGACGAATTCGCAATGGGTTCATCTAACGAAACCAGTTACTTCGGCCCAGTTAAAAATCCCTGGGATCTTAATACAGTACCTGGTGGCTCATCCGGCGGCTCTGCCGCAGCGGTTGCCGCTAGGTTAGCACCCGCCGCTACTGGCACCGATACTGGCGGCTCTATCCGTCAACCGGCCGCCCTATGCGGCATTACCGGTTTAAAACCAACTTATGGTCGCGTTAGCCGCTACGGCATGATTGCTTTCGCCTCGAGCCTAGACCAAGCCGGCCCTATGACGCGTACAGCCGAAGATGCCGCCTTATTGCTTAACAGCATGTCAGGTCATGACGCTAAAGATTCAACGAGCACCGATATTGCCGTGCCCGACTACACGGCGACACTCAACCAGCCTATTAAAGGCTTAAAAATTGGCTTACCAAAAGAATATTTCGATGATCGGCTTGATAGTGCCATGGCCAACACAGTACAAGCGGCACTGGCCGAGCTAGAAAAACTAGGCGCTACCTTAGTGGATATTGAATTGCCTAATTCAGCATTATCGGTACCGGCCTACTATGTGATTGCGCCAGCAGAAGCCTCATCTAACTTATCGCGTTTTGATGGCGTACGTTATGGCTATCGCTGCGACAACCCAAAAGATTTAGAAGACCTCTACACGCGTACGCGTAGCGAAGGCTTTGGTGATGAAGTCAAACGTCGCATACTGGTTGGCGCCTATGCATTATCGGCGGGCTACTACGATGCCTACTACCGCAAAGCACAGCAAGTGCGTCGTTTAATTAAGCAAGACTTTGTTAACGCTTTTGAAAAAGTCGATATTATTGCTGGCCCTACCTCACCTTCGCCCGCGTTTAAATTTGGCGAAAAAGGTGATGACCCAGTAGCAATGTACTTAGAAGATATTTATACCATTGCAGTGAATTTAGCAGGCTTACCTGCCATGTCACTGCCTGCCGGCATGATGAATAATATGCCCGTTGGGTTACAGTTAGTGGGCAATTATTTTGCCGAGCAACAACTATTAAATACCGCGCATCAATTTCAAACGGTCACCAACTGGCATCAACAGTCACCCCTGACCGATTAAAAAAACAGGGTATAAAACAGAACAAAAGCGTGAGTTCGGCAACTTAACATTCATACATTCGTTTAAAGATAAGGTTACAACAATATGCAGTGGGAAACCGTGATTGGCCTAGAGGTGCATGTACAGCTATCCACCCAGTCAAAAATATTCAGTGGTTCATCAACCGCCTTTGGCGCAGCCGCTAATACACAGGCCGATGTAGTCGATTTAGCGCTACCTGGCACTTTACCCGTCGCCAATTTGCAAGCATTTAAAAGCGCCATTATGTTTGGCTTAGCGATTAATGCCGAGATTGGTAAAGAATCCGTATTTGAGCGTAAAAACTATTTTTACCCCGACTTACCCAAAGGCTACCAAACCACACAACTAGAAAAACCCATTGTCGGTCTGGGTCACATTGCTATACCTATTGCAACCGAAGGCGAAATAAAACACGTGCGCATTCACCATGCACACTTAGAAGAAGATGCGGGTAAATCATTACACGAAGATTTTCATGGCATGTCAGGCATCGACTTAAATCGTGCTGGCACACCGCTTATTGAAATCGTTTCTGAACCCGACATGCGTTCATCGGCAGAAGCTATTGCCTTTTTGAAAAAAGTCCATGCCATTGTCACTTACCTAGGCATATCCGATGGCGACATGTCACAAGGTTCACTGCGCTGCGATGCAAATGTATCCATTCGTCCCATGGGCGAAGACAAACTTGGCACACGAACAGAAATTAAAAACCTTAACTCTTTCCGCTTTATAGAAAGAGCCATTCACGTTGAAGTAGACAGACAAATTGATCTACTCGAAAGTGGCGGCAAAGTTAAACAAGAAACGCGTCTTTACGATAGCGATAAAAACGAAACACGCAGCATGCGCAGCAAAGAAGAAGCTAACGATTATCGTTACTTCCCCTGCCCTGATTTATTGCCTGTTATTATTGACGAGCAAACCATTGATGAGCTTCGCGCCATCATGCCAGAACTGCCCGAGCAAAAACTGCAGCGCTTTCAAGAGCAGTTTGCACTCTCAGCTTATGATGCATCCATTCTTACCGAGCAACGCAGTATTGCCGACTTTTTTGAAACAGCCGCCACGCATTGTGATGATGCCAAACTGGCTGCCAACTGGGTAATGGGTGATTTATCGGGTTATTTAAATAAACACGATTTAAACATTGAGCAATCACCTGTGAGTGCTGAGCAGTTGGGCGCGCTTATCGGCCGTATAAAAGACAATACCATCTCGGGTAAAATTGCTAAACAAGTGTTTGAAGCCATGTGTGCCAACGAAGGTAGCGCCGATGACATTATTGAAGCCAAAGGCCTAAAACAAGTCAGTGACAGTGGTGCCATTGAAGCTATGGTGGATGAAGTCATTAACAATAGCCCAGACCAAGTGGCACAGTATCGTGCCGCCGAACCCGATAAACGTAAAAAAATAATTGGCTTTTTTGTTGGGCAAGTAATGAAAGTATCCAAAGGACAAGCCAACCCTGGCCAAGTAAACCAAGTATTAGCGAAAAAATTAAACGACTAATACAATTTAGCCAAAACATTTATTAACCCATTAAAGAGAAAGACCATGGCATTAAAGAAAGACAAAGAAAAAGTCATTGATCCCGTTTGGGGCGAAGAGCGGATCCGTGAATTTTTGGACCTCCAAGCCCCCGCGGGTGAAAGTGCCGACCATCATAAATTACTCAAAGCCTACCAAAGCATGCGTCCCGAAGACTTTGCCACCTTTGTCGATTTTTTTGCCGCAGCTAATGGCAATCTTGACGCTAAAGATTTACAAGGCAAAACCGTGTCTGAACTTATTAGCACTCATCGTTACAGCCAACCTTACCTCGACGCGATTGCTAAACATAAGTAACTCGCTTCGCATTTTGTTTTGAGCGCATACTGCTCAAAAAACCATCGCCACTAATAAAAACCGTTATTTTATTTGGCTACTAAAAACAGTTTTTTTGGCTGTTTTTAGTGGTTAGCGGTGTGTTTTTCTTTGATTAATAAATGCACCAAAAAATAATTTTTTTGAAAAATTAGCACGAAAATTGCTCATTAATTGCTGTAAAACTTATAAACCTTTAATTTTATACAAAAAAAACAGCCGCTTACGCGCACCATCATGGTACTTTCGAATTGCGTCGTTGTATTCGCCGCAAAAATATTATTCATTTAGCTAAATTATTTTTCTGTTTATAACTAAAACTTGAGGTAGAAAATATGAGTCTAATACAAATTGTACGTTTAGTAGCCATTGCAGTGGCTGTTATTGGAGCGTTTGTAGCGATTCCAGAAGCAGGTTTAATTATGGCAATCCTAGGTCTAGTCATTGGAGCCATTGGTGTAGAAGCCGATCGTGCCACTGCCTTTCTGGTTAGCGCTGTTGCGTTATCAGTAGTTGCTGGATCACTTGGTTCGATTCCTGTAGTAGGTGAGTATGCAAGCTCTATCCTTGGCAATGCCAGCGCAATATTCAATGCCGGCGCCGTTGCTGTTATCGTTATGGGCATCAAAGACCGCGTAATGGAATAATTAGTCGGCTAGTCAAAAAAGGCTCGCTTTATGCGGGCCTTTTTTGTGTCTGTCATTTTTTATCTGCCAGATTTAGCGCATGTCATTTTTAAAATATATCTGCGCAACCGTATTGAATAAAGGGGGCTAGCCATAGCGTGCATAAATGGCTGCCCTCTTTTTGGGATTGATATTTACCTTCGATAAATCGCCCTGAATATGTGGCAGTGCAAGCAAGCGCCTATCCATAACCAAAAACCATAGGTAAGGAATATAGGCCAACACATACATACCAAAGTATCCGTTAGGCATTTCGGGGATATCGGCAAAATTTCTAAGACTTTGATAACGGCGAATAGGATTCGTATGATGATCAGAGTGTCGTTCTAGGTTATACAACATCACGTTAGTCAAAATATAATTCGCATTCCATGAATGGTGCGGCTGGCATCGCTCATAACGGCCATTTTCTTTTTTCTGTCGCAGCAAACCATAGTGCTCAACATAGTTTGCCGAGGTTAGCTGGAACCAAGCCCATGCATTATGCATGGCCAAAAATGGCAGCAGATGCCAACCCAATAGATAGATAAGCGAACCTTGTAATAGCGCACTTAAAAAATAACATTGCAAAACTTCATTATGTACAGAGATAAACTTTTTACCCTGCTTTTCTAGCCTAGCTGCTTCAAGCTTCCAGCCTCGAACAAAGTTTCCCGGTATTTCGCGCAGCGCAAATGCATATATCGATTCACCCATACGTGAACTCGCTGCGTCCTCTGGCGTAGCTACCGACACATGATGACCACGGTTATGATCAACACAAAAATGACCATAACCAGTAACCGCCATACACACTTTAGCCAACCACTGTTCAACTGCGGTTTGCTTATGGCCAAGCTCATGCGCTGTATTAATACTAAAGCCGTTATAACCACCGGCAACAATTGCCACCATCACAATAGCCCACCAACTTAAATCGTTAGCACCGACAACATAAACCGCTGCAATCAAGACAATAAAATGCATAGGAATAGTCGCAAAGGTTAAATAACGATAGTAAGTATCAGACTCAAGTTGAGGAACAATAGCTTCTGGCGGGTTATTAGTATCACTGCCAATAATGCCATCCAGCAATGGAACAACTCCATAGATAAACAACATAGGCAGGCCGAGCGTCCACTCTAAACCCGTTTGTAAAAAAACAAACAGACTTAATAATGGCGCCGCAGGCATAACAATCGATAACAACCACAAATAACGTTTGCTGTCTTGATAGGTAATAAGCCCAGCCGATGGATGTGTGATAGAAAATGTTTTCATACCGACCCTCTCAACCTTATTAACCGTTAAGCGTCTATTTAACCGTTGAGTGTCCATAGTAATTGACTGAACAAACCTATATAGGGTTAAATACAGTCAATGAGAGGGTTAAATACCATCAAATAAGGAGTCATTTTGCATCAATATATATTCGCCAGCATTGTGGAGCTTCTCGAGCAAAAAGGTATAAGCAAAAGGCAATGGTTAAGCGACCTGGATTTATCGGGTATCGATTTTGACAGCACACCCTTTTTAACTGCTGTACAAGCAGACCAGCTTTGCAGTGTCGCCATTCGACTCTATGGCGACGATGACCTAGGTATAAAAGTGGGTTGCAAATTGAAAATGGTCTCGTTAGGCATGTTTGGTTATGCGCTTATGACAAGCTCAACCGTCGGCGATATTCTAAAATTACTATTGCGCTATAACCGTGCCATTCTGCCAAGCATGGATATTGAAGTGCAACGAAGCGGCGCTTATGTACAACTAAAAAGCAAAGGCAATCATCTACCGGCAGATTTAAGTCAATTTTATTCCGACACCCTATACAGCGGCTTATTCGAAAACCTAAAAGTATTAGCGCCTCACTGCTTAACTAGCGCCCGCCTCCACTTACAATATGAAGAGCCCGCAGATAGCACACTGCACCTATCTGTATTTGGCGAACAAATCATATTTAATGCGGATGATTGTGTTGTATTCTTTAATGAAGACGCTCTACTCAAACCCATAGAATCATCCGATCCTATCGCACAGGATATTTTTCGTCGTCAGTGTGATCGTATTCTTGCTAATGATATTCATGCCGGTTTAGTCAGCGAGCGGGTAACGCGCGAACTGCTATCCTTTCACTCACACTTTCCAACTTGCGCGGTGATAGCGCAACGGCTAAGTATTAGTGAAAGTACTTTACAGCGACGGCTTGCAAAAGAAGGCACTAAGTTTCAGCAACTCCTTGATCAAATACGCTTTCGCTTAGCGCTAGAATATTTACAAACAACAGACCTACCCATATCTGAAATTTCAGCATTGCTTGACTTTGATAATCCAGCCAACTTCCGTAAGGCTTTTAAACGCTGGTCGTCAACCACGCCCTCTAAAGTTCGCGAGAACATAGAAAATAACTAAGCTGTAAAAATTTACTCTTTCAGCCCATTTAAAAAGCCATAAAAAGCAGGCTTAGGTTTTAAATTATCATCATAAATAGTCGGCCAATCGATCATTTTAAAAAACCGTCTTATCCATGTATCCCTATCATTAAAGCCCCAAAAAGTAATACCGTATTGCTGTTCTTTAGGGACAATCTCGCGATACATTTGCACTAACTCTTTATATTTTTTCTTTTGCTCTAATTTCATCTTATCAGTGAGTGCTTTATGGTTTTCAATACCACCGCCACGCGAATCGTCATGTGTATTAAAAATAATATCAACTTCGGACAAATGAATTTGTAAGCCTGTTGCTGCCGCTCGCCTAAGTGTATGGGCAATAATCTCGTTAGGAATATCCATACGAATATGCATTTGAAAGCCGATACCAGAAATAGGCACGCCGCGCGCCTGAAAATCATTAACCATTGCCATCATAGAATTAAACTTATCTAAATCTCTCTCAATATTAAAATCGTTATAAAACAATACGGCATCGGGGTCGGCCTCATGCGCATAGCGAAAGGCTTTTTCAATGTAACTTGGGCCCAGCGTTTCATACCAAATACTTTCTTCTCGATATCCTGCGCCCTTAGTCGCAAAACCTTCATTCACCACGTCCCAGCCATTAACAACACCTTTATAACGCCCAACATAAGTGTGGATATACTCTCTCATAAACCCATCCAACCACTGCGGGTTACGTCGTGCTTTATTAACCACCCAAGTTGGCGTTGAAGCATGCCAAATTAAATTATGCCCAAATAACCGCTGATCATATTTTTTCGTATAAGCCACCACTTCATCAATGACTCTCCAGTTATAGCCCTTTTCTGTTGGCATCACTTTATTCATTTTCATATCTAAACCGGTGGTAAAGCTATCAAAATGATATTGTTGTAGAGCACTCGCCAGATTATCTTTTTTAAGATCGTTAAGACGAATGGACGAACCTACCGGAAAGTCAGCGGCATCGCGCAAAGACTCAACGCCTATTGGTGACATTGAGACACAGGAGGATAAAAAAAGCGCACACATAAAAATTAAAAAATTGAATTTCATAGCTCACAACTCATTGTTATTATTTTCAATAATTAATAAATAAGCAGAAAAAACTATTATTGCCTTGTTAGACAATTTGTAAATAAGAATTTGGTAACAGAGTGTGTTAATTGAGGGGTAAATGAAATTACAACTGCATTAACTGAAATGCAAAAAAAAACTTTGCATGAATTAATTAAATAACACATGCAAAGCCTTTTATTACTGACTTTATTTACATCTTAATAAGCTAAGATATTACAACTCATCTGAATGGTTAGCTAAGTAATCTGCAACACCATCAGTTGTTGGTTTCATACCGTCTTCACCTTTCTGCCAGCCTGCAGGGCAAACTTCGCCGTGCTCTTCAGAGAACTGAAGCGCATCAACTAAGCGCAACATTTCATCAACGTTTCGGCCCAGTGGCAAATTATTAATAACGGCATGTTGAACCACACCTTCTTTATCAATTAAAAATGAACCACGTAACGCAACACCATCTTCATGCTCTATGCCAAAGCTTTGAACAATCTTATGGTTAACATCAGCAACTAATGGAAACTGAACAGGACCGATGCCGCCTTTTGCAACGGGAGTGTTACGCCATGCTAAGTGAGTGAATTGCGAATCAATAGAAACACCTAACAACTGAACGCCTGCGTCTGCAAATGCTTTTGCGCGTTTATCATGCGCAATAATTTCAGATGGACAAACGAAAGTGAAATCTAATGGGTAGAAAAACAATACAACGTATTGGCCGCGGTAGTCACTTAACGACAGTGACTCATTGATAGTGCCATCAGCCATAACGGCTGCTGCTGTAAATTCGGGAGCTAATTTAGAAACCAAAGTACTCATAAATCCTCTTAAATATTCTTAGTAGTTAACAACGTTGATAAATAAAAAATACCTATTCAGTTTAACTTTTTTGGCGTTTTTTTGCTCGCTATAATTCATACTAAAGCCCTGCGATGGTACTTTTAAGGGCAATCTATTGGCGATAATTAAACTGAATAAATGTCTTGATTGAGACTAAACACTATTGATTGTACGGGCATTACACCCGCTACGGATCAATCTTGGTATTTCTCTGGCCTTGGCTGCCTAAATACTGACCCAGACGCCAAGCCCAATATCCAATTCGTAGCTGTGAATGGACGGTAAAACTAACCTATTCCGTTTGAAATAGTAATGTGAAAGATTATTGTTTGCAACTAGGATAATTGGGGGCGTAGGGGTTAAGGTCTAGGTCAAGATCGTCGGGGGTGGCCCGACGGCTCGTTGGTAACTGCTTCGCAGTTAATCGACCCCGGTGGTTCTCACCGACACAATCGCACCCATAAAAAAACCCGCTTTTGCGGGCTTTAATATTGGTACGACCGAGTGGATT
>JBELIP010000031.1:0-4143 GCA_042090785.1 Cellvibrionales bacterium
ACGCTAGAATCGATTTAAATTGGTAGCCTATGCAAATGAGTTGCTGGAAATACTTTTGATTCTGCAGTCTTATGGGTGCCTAAGGCCTAAGACGTTATTGTCGGCATGCGCATTATGCATACATCCTTCCAGTTAGGCTTGGAGTAGGTCGAGTCGGTCTTTTAGAAATTCAGCCTGTCTTGTTAAAGTGTTTTTTTACTTGCCAGCGGGCTTGATAGCGTTCAGCATTTTCAGCTGTAAGCGGCTTACTAAAAAAGTACCCTTGAATAATATCGCAGTCCATTTTTTTTAGTGCAGCCAGTTGTTTTTTTGTCTCGACACACTCAGCTACTATTTTCATGTCCAAACTTTTGCCTAGCGTAATAATCGAATTCACTATGCCTTCGTTAGCTTGTTTATGGCCTAATTCTTTTACAAAGCTGCCATCTATTTTTAGTATGTCTATGGGTAAGTCTTGTAAATAGCTCATGCAAGAATAGCCGGTCCCAAAATCATCTATGGCAATATTTATTCCTAAATCGTTTAATGATTGCAATATTGGTCCGGCTGTTAATTTTGAGCCCAAGAAGGTATTTTCAGTAAGTTCAATTTCTAAATATTCTGGGGCTAGGCCTGTTTTATTTAATATCGAGGCAATATTTTGCAAGCATTGTGGCTGGATTATGAATGAAGGAGGTAGGTTAATGGCTATTTTAACCGGTGCATACCCCGCTTTTTGCCAGCTCACGTTTTTTCTGCAGGCTTCTTCAAGTATCCATAGTGAAAGTTTATGCATAAGCCCGACATCTTCTATTACCTGCAAGAATTTATTCGGAGGGACGAAAGCACCATTAAGCTTCCATCGTATTAAGGCTTCAAAGCCCATAAGTTTTTCACCATCACTTGAAACTTGTGGCTGATAAACCAAAAAGAAATCATGCTCTTCAAATGCTTTATGAATATGTACTTCCATAGATAAACGCTGCATTGATTTTTCTAGCATGCTGGATTTAAAGTAACAATATTTCCCAGCACCTTGATCTTTCGCATGATACATACTGATATCGGCATGCTTAAGTAAGCTCTGGCAGTCTTTACCATCTTGTGGGAACCGGGCAATACCTATACTGGTAGAAATATGCAAACGATGGCCCGATACTACAGTCGGTTTAGCTAGTTCGGAAATGATTTTTTCAACAATGACATTGATGTCCTCTGTGTTTTCAATATCTTCAAGCAGCAAGACAAACTCATCTCCACCCCAGCGACTGACGGAGTCTGATGACCGTAGTACTTTTGCGAGTTTATCGGCTACCGTTAAGAGAAGTTCATCGCCAATACGATGGCCAAGGCTGTCATTGATGATTTTGAAACGATCTAAATCTAGGAATAGTAAGGCGATTTCTGATTGGTTTCTATCTGCGACTTTAATGCTATGCGATAGGCGTTCCATAAGCAGGTGGCGGTTAGGTAGTTGGGTGAGCTCATCATAATGAGCGCGGTTATACAGCTGCATTTCATGCGTTTCTATTGTGTCTAGCATAGTGTTAACGCCTAGAATAAGGTCACCAATTTCATCATCTCGCTCATTTTTAAGGCGTTTATGGTATTTCTCGTTTTTGGCGACATAGCCCACCAAGCTAATCAATTCACTAATTGGTGCGGTGAGCTTTCTTTGTAGGGTCCAGTTTAGTAAATAAGCCAAAGCAAGACTGGCTAAAAGAGCAGTTCCGATGATTATGAGATAGCGTTGTTTTTGAATATTTAATGAATTGGTGCTTGCAGATATAACAATTAGACCAAGGTTTTCTTCGGCTAGGCTAACCGCTTTTGATAAATAAATTGCTTGCTCTTGAAAAATTAACCCCGTGTTCAATTGCTCAAGGGGGGTGTCAATATGCTGCCCAGGCGGCTTGTATTCTGCAAATAGCTCCATATTGGCGTCGTAGATTTGTGCGTATCGAGTTGGTGTGAAATTTTTTAAAGATGAGAGTTGGACTGTCGCCGATTGTTTATCATTAAAAAGTAATGCGGATTGGCTGCTAGAGATGAGTAAGTCAATTTTACTATCCATTGCCTCTATAAGGTTAGCTCTGTAGTCAGCGATAAAATTGTAATAAAGAAAGCCGGACATAATAAATAATGGTAGAACATTAATTGCTATCACGGCAATCAAGTGTTTATAAAAAAAGCCTACTTTAATTTTATGTTTTGACGTCATCATTTAATCCTCGCCAATTTTAATAACTCAGAGCTAGCAGATACTTTGGTAGACTTAAGCTGCTGCAGATCAATTTCGAAGCGCAGGTTATTGTTATCTTCATAAAAAGTAATGGACGTGCCTGGGACGGATGCTTTATCTGAGTCGCTGATTATGATCGTGTTTTCGGTTGAGGCGGTTTTAATTCTCTCAAATATTTTCTTATCTGATTCTTTTATATAGAGAATGTCACAGGTGTCAACGGTGTTGCTTGAGAATGCTTTTGCGTTTTTATTCGGTAGCCCCGAACTCCTGCTTTCTGACATTTGATTAAAAAACAAAAGAAATTTAGGCGAGTCGTCTATGCAGATTCGAATGGGTGCTGATTTTATATCTGGCGTACTATTGGGCCACTCAATAAAACGTGTAAAGTTAAGAAGGTAGGCAGCTTTTAGTTTGTCTTTTTTAGTTAGGTTGGCTTCGGCCTGAGCGCCTCCGAAAAACAGGAACCCAGCTAAACCTATCAAGTAAAGCTTAAAGGCTTTTCTATTAGGTCGATAGCATAAATTTAAAAACAATATAGACCCCACTATAATGATTTTGAGATATATAGAGAGCTACGCCATTTTTCCTTAGGTTGGGGCCCATTAAGGTCCTGATGAATAGGCTTGCCCAGTTCTATCTTGAGTTGATAGCCTTTGGTCACTTTGAAGAGTAGCCCAAATACTGAATTGATTTTTTTGCCCCCATAGAGCCTTGGATTAGTGATGCTTGCAGGGTAAAGAACTGGGGGGTCACCTACCAATAAAGAGTCATCTTGCCCGTGTATTGATTTGGCATATTGAAAGTTCAGTCCTACATAACCTTGCAGTCTTGAAGATAAATCGATTTTATATCGACCGCTCAGGCTATAGTTATTGCCGAGGCGGTAGCCCCTATCATTATAACCCGTACGAATAATGGCTGAAGCATTTAGGCTTAAATTAGGTGACGAGCTATTTAGATAGCCCAATTCGACAGGTAAATCATAAGTGCCTGAGCCCAGTTGCATTGTGTAAGGCACTTGTTGGTTACCTGCGTCTCTGGGAGTGTCACCTTGTTCATTAATCGACCCGGTGGGCAAGCTTACACCTAGCGAAAGTTTCCAAGATTCAACTTTAAAGGTGTAGCTAGCTGATATAACAGTATCGCCAATGCCCTCAGTCTCAATCGTGAATGTTTCATATCCAGGTTTTAGAGCTATATGGTCGGTTTTTTGTTGTATGTATGGAACTGAGATGTGGCCTTGCCATCGATCATTAATGTGGTATCCAGCGGTAAAGTTATGGGCCACCTGAGTAATAGTTGTAGGCACGACAGGAAACGTTTTACCGGAACCGCTAGAGGGGGGGCCTAGCACATCGTCGAAGCTAAGTGATTGGGTGCCGTCAATATAGCCTTCAAAATTTGCTGTTTTATATTGATAGCTTAAAGTCCACGGTGAAGCTTGGCTCGATCGTTTACCTGTGTCATAAATACTCTGATTATATAGTTCTTGAAAGCTCATTTGAGCAAATTCAGAAGGCGTGCTTTGCGCAAAGCTAGACGAGGGTGAGACAAAATTCAATAACACTGAATTAGCGACTATTAATGCAGGTTTGATTTTCATTATTAGACCCTTGTTCTCTTTTTTGAATTTTAGAGGTTTATTTATTCAGTCTTAACAGTATAGATTGTATTTTCTATATCATAGAGTTTTTTTAGCAAGGCAGTAGAATTTATTTGAAGCCAATAAATGCTAACAATATATTTAAGAGATTTCTTTAAGTTACTGTTTTTTAATATTTTTTTTTGTGGCGGGCGATTATAGTACTAATATATCCACTCTATACACCGGAGGTTATTTTGTAAGCTGGCTTACATATTAATATCAGCATTCATTATTATGTTTATGATTGCTTTTCATTTAGTGACTTATAAAATGA
>JBELIP010000021.1:0-21670 GCA_042090785.1 Cellvibrionales bacterium
GCGCTAATGCGCTAAGTATTATTATTCCATGCCATCGTATTATTGGCAGCAATGGAAAAATGGTTGGCTATGCCGGCGGGCTACCAACCAAAGAGAAATTGCTTACACTAGAAAATAATTTGTTTGCCGCTTAAAAACTATAAACGCTTATCAATGATATTGATTAGATTAGTTGCCACTAATCTAATCAACTAACAAGATGAGTTATGCGTTTATCATTATAGGAGCAAGGCGCTCTCTAATTTCGGGGGGAATAGTTGCAGACTGATTAGTTTGATAATCAAAATACACCATTATCGCATCGCCACGAGCCACTAATTGGTCACGCTGCCAAGCTTCATGCTTAACGACCATAGAGCTATTACCTATTTTCTCTATGCCCGTGCGAATATCAACCTCTTCGCCAAAAAAAATCTGCGCAACAAAATCAACCGACATCTTCGCCAAGATTAAAGGCCAATCATCAACACTCATCGAAGGGTGAACCGCGCTAAAAATACTATGACGACCCTGCTCAAACCAAACCGGTAACACGGTGTTATTGATATGGCCTAAAGCATCGGTTTCAGCAAAGCGTGGCGTAACGGTTAAACTTAACATGGCCTCTCCTATTCAAAGCGAATTTAACTCAAAGCGAATTTAACCCAAAGCGAATTTAACCCACAAACCCTATTAGCATTTTTGATAACGCACTTCAGCGCAAAATAGCATTTTGGCGGATAGAAAAACAAGAGGTTTGATGATGAAAATTTAGGCAAGCATACCAACGACGTCAGAGCAAAAATGGCTTATAGAAATAAACCCAGTTAATGCTCAAAAAAAGTAAGTGGCGTCCCCTAGGGGACTCGAACCCCTGTTCCCGCCGTGAAAGGGCGGTGTCCTAGGCCACTAGACGAAGGGGACGCAGCGTTGGAGGCGTGCATTCTACTGATCCGCATCCAAAGTGCAAGTATCTAATAGAAAAAAATTTAAAGACTGCCATTCATGGGCTAATTATTGTTAAAATGCGCGCGCTTAATTCAGCGCCTATTTTTCTACTTAGATAAGCAAATAGACCCTAAAACCCTTATAAATACTTTAAAATAGCGGCAAAAAAGCAACTACTTACGTAAACCTATAAACACTGTATTGGATAAAATCATGACACGTTACAAAATTGGTATTTTTGCCGGTGACGGCATTGGCCCAGAAATCATGGATGAAGGCGTAAAAATCCTTAAATTAATCGAACAAAGAAACGACGTTAGTTTCGAGTTAATTCCTGCCGCCTTTGGCGCCAACGCCTATTTTAGCCATGGCGACTGCTTTCCCGATGAAACAAAAGCCATCTGTGACGAAGTCGATGCACTCATAAAGGGTCCAATTGGTCTTAACCATGAGGATTCTAAAAAGATACCTGTTGACCTTCAGCCAGAACGAGGCGCCCTACTACCTATGCGTCGCCGCCTTAACACCTACGCGAATTTCAGGCCCGTATCACTTCCTAAAGAACTCGCCCACTTCTCGCCGCTAAAACCAGAAGTCATTGGCGAAGGTATCGATTTAATTATGGTGCGCGAGTTAGTTGGCGGTCTCTATTTTGGCAATAAAGAAGTTGGCGTTAATGCTAATGGTCGTCGCTTTGTGAATGAATCGTTAGAATACGATGAAGACCAAATTAGCCGAATTTTAATAGAGTCTTTTAAAGTGGCCAGCGGCAGAAAAAAGGTGCTGCATAACATTCATAAGAGCAACGTTTTAAAATCAAGCGTTTTATGGAACGAAGTACTCGACGAAATAGCCCCAGACTTCCCCGATGTTGAAGTTAAACATATGCTAGTTGATGCTGCCGCTACAGCACTTTGCTTAAATCCAGGGCAATTTGATGTCATGGTTATGGAAAACATGTTTGGCGACATTCTTAGCGATCAAGGTGGTGGCATACTAGGTTCGTTAGGACTTATGCCATCTGCCTGTATAGGCCCAGAAAAAGCCTATTACGAACCCTCACACGGTTCGGCGCCAGACATTGCCGGCCAGAACATTGCTAACCCTTATTCAATGATTGGCTCGGTGGCGATGATGCTTGAATACAGCTTTGGCATGCACGACGAAGCCAAAAACGTTTGGGCTGCTATGCAAGGTGTATTTGCCGATGGTTACTCAACAGCAGATTTATCGAAACCAGGATCAGATGTAAGAATGATTGCCACTAATGAATTTGGTGACAAGGTTGCAGAAAAGCTAATCGCGAAAAACTAGCCTGCATTTAATTAACCGTTTACTGCATGCGCTCATGCAGTAAACGGTTTAATACACGTAACGTCGCTTCAACGGCGGCAAAAACCTGATTAGCATGCATGCCCCGAGTAGTGATTTTTGCATTGTTCGGCAACTTCCAGGTGACACTGGCCTCTGTCAACGCATTGGTATGGCCGCCTCGCGGAATATGAACTTGGTAATCAAGCAATTCTGGCAACACTAAATCTAACTGCGCCAAAATCTCACCAATAGCTGCGGTAAATGCATCAAAACCGCCATTACCCTGCCCTTCAGCTGCATAAGCCACACCGTCAATTTCTACAGCAACACTCGCTACCGCTTGCTTATCCATTTGACTTTGTAAATCACAACGGATTAAAACGATATGCTGGAAAAGATCACGCTCTAAGACATCCGCAATAATAAACGGTAAGTCATCGGGCGTTATACGCTGCTTGGAATCTCCCAGCTGCACCACGCGATCTAACACTTTTCTCTGATCCTCGACCGACAACGCTATTCCTAGCTCTTCTAAATTTTTTAATAACGACGCCTTACCACTCATTTTACCCAACGCATACGTTCGCTTACGGGCAAAACGTTCAGGGTACAATTTGCTCACATACAAATTGCCTTTATGATCACCATCGGCATGAATCCCTGCCGTTTGTGTAAATACATCGGAACCAAGAATCGGTGTATTGTTAGCAACAAATTTGCCAGAGAAACTTTCGACCATTTGACTAACACTCACAATATGCGACTCATCAATGCCGAGCTCAAGCTCCATTTTATCGTTTAACACAACAGCAACTTCGGCCAAAGAAGCATTACCTGCCCGCTCACCCAAGCAATTCACTGTACAGTGAATAGAATCAATCCCAGCATTAACGGCAGCCATAACATTAGCGGTAGCAAGACCGTAATCATTATGTGGATGAAAATCAAAACGATGATTCGGAAAACGTTGGCTCATATCACAAAGGCTGTCATAGACTTCACTCGGCGACATAACACCTAATGTATCGGGCAGCATAAAATGTTCTATGCCGCAGCCATCTAACGCAGAAGCTAAGCCATAAACATAATCAGGACTATCGGCATAACCGTTTGACCAGTCTTCAAAATAGACATTAACAGTAAGACCTTTTTTCTGCGCGTAGGCAATGGTCGTTTTAATATCTTCGACATGCTGCTCAAGTGTTTTGCCCAGCTGATTATGACAATGCTTTAAACTGCCTTTAGTCAGCAGGTTAATCACCTTACCGCCGGCCTCTACAATCCAGTCGACGCTTTTCGTGTTGTCAACGAAACCCAGCACTTCAACACGGCCGTCATAGCCCTCCGCAGCCGCCCAAGCATTAATGCGTGCAACCGCTTGTTGTTCACCAGTAGATACGCGTGCTGAGGCCACTTCAATACGATCGACTTTGAGCTTAGATAGCAAAGCAGTTGCGAGGCTCACCTTTTCATCAGGCGAAAAAGAGACACCTTGTGTCTGCTCGCCATCACGCAAGGTGGTATCCATAATAGTGATATATTTTGTCATTCGCCAACTGCCAGATTCATGGATAGGGGTTACGATTAAAGAAATCGACAATCGTAACAACTTGATTAAAGTATACGATAAAAATTTAGCGATTTTTTGTTCAGAATTACACTGAGAAGATATTTATTGCATTCGAGCGCTGTAATGAAATCTTATGTTGAAGCGCTGTATTGAGTTACGCAAGCCAAAATCGGTATCGTTAAGATGAGGATTAAAAAGTTAATTGACGCTTTACGCACAACAGCGTGGCCTCTTTATACTGCTCTTGCCCCGCCTTTTCACACTCTTTTTTTGTATCAAAACCTTCTATTGAGAAAGTCTCTACCACGTTGCCAGATTCCATATGCACTAAAAGATCCCAGTATTCGCCGGATTTGCAACCAATCAGAGTAATAACTAGACAGAAACTAAGTGGAACAAGTCTCACGATAACGCTCTCTTTCTTATAATTTTCTTGTACTTTTAAAACTGACCTAGGTTCAAAACATTGATTAAATGATTATAACGGATTATTGATACGCTGTTAAAAATTTATTGTGGCGCTAACCGTTTATGGTGACCCGATGCGATTAAATACTTAAAGTCAGAATAAAAAATGTTGCAATGGTTTAACCCTCTGCTGGACAAACCTACAGACGTTATACCTGAAAGCCAACTATCTAAGACGCCAACCTCGCCGCGCCAAAAATAATAAAAACCCTCCTAACAGCCACTGCGCAAACACCGAAAGTAGCGGAATACTATACGTACACTGCGAAGCATCAGGCCTACAAGCGTCATCGTTCCAGGCGTCAAATTGGTTCACAAAGCCATCGCCATCATTATCAAGTATATTCGACTCCAAGTGATCGAAAATACCGTCAGCATCACTATCAATAATGTTTGATTCCAAATAATCTAAAATGCCGTCGCCATCAGAATCAGTAAACTCACCCTCATCAAAATTTGTTAAGCCATCATTATCACTGTCTACATTACACGCACTAACAAACACAGCCGGAACACAAGGATCTAAAGCGTCGCTATCAAGATGATCAAACAAACCATCGCCATCGGTATCAATAAAATCAACCGCCTGCCAGGCAAGACTATAGTCCCATTCAAAATTAGCGCCAACACTCTCAACTCGAACTTGATAGTCACGACCGGCTAGCAATTCAAACCAAATGTTTTCGGTATTATCAATACTGCTTAATGAGCTAGCCACCACAGTATCTGCACCCGCGGTTGTATCAACTAAATATAAATTTAAATTTCTTAACACCGCCGTTGAATTAAAAAAACTACTGGTCCCGCCATCGACATCAAGGTTCCAAACTAATGATGCTGCAAAAAATTGGTTGCCCGTCGCCGTGCCTAAATTATATTCCGCAACGGTATCCGACCCCCTCCTGCCACCAAACCTTGGCACATAATCGAAACCCGTATAAGAAAGTATGGCACTGCCGCCCTCTTGAATACTCGCCTGCTCACCCGCCGCCAAAATCGCATAACTATTATTGATATTGAGCTGGCCAGCACCGTAACGCCAATCCAAACCATTATCGGTTTGGTTCGCTGTTGCCACGCGATAATTTTCAACATTGGCCGCACTCGAAGTATTGTTGGTAAACCGCGAGGCGCCAGCCATTAATGCCGCCTTAATCGTTTCACTGCGTTCAGCATTATAAACAACCGCTCCAACACGATTACTGGTGCTACCATCTGACCACGCCGGATTCGAGTGCGCAGCATCCACCATTAATACCGCAGCCGATGCAATATCAGGCGCAGCGCTACTGGTGGTCGATTGTGGCGAAACTAAATGAATCGCTGGACGCCCTGTTACATAAATAGCATCAATGCCGGTCACTGAATCTAAATGATTAGCATCTGTGCGACCAGCCGTTATTACGTTATAAGCCGTAGTCAATAGAGGCCGCGAACCTACGGTCGAGTTATTTGGCGCCACAACCTGAATAAACTCATCTCGTTCGATTATCCAATCCAAACGACGCAACACATTAGATGTGGCTAACGACAGAATTTCACCATCATTGTTAGTTAAATAACTGGCCACCCAACTATTATTAGCAACCCGGCGAATACTCTGCTCAGGTGACGACGAAACACCATATTTAAGAAATTCAAAAAGAAAAGGATCGGCACCGTATATACCGATATTTGTCACCCCTGGCGTCATGGATATAGTCAATCCGTAAAAACGCATCCCCACATTGGTTGCATGACTACTAGCCCCTGCTGACGGAGTATTACTAAAATCTTCAAGCGTTTTTCCAACAAACTCGCTATTACTGACATCAGGAATAAAATCTGTCCCCGCTTCAATCTGCATTACGGCAATGCCTGCCCCGTCAGGTAACGCCGCGCCAAGCTCGGTCGCAAGAGCGGTATAACCAAGATCTTCGAAGCTATCTGCCAAAGATTCAGCCGGCAGCAGAAAACAGGCCAGTAACAGGCATTGGGCATACACGCTGCAGAAATAAGGTTTAAAACTGAAATTTATCAAATATGAAAACCGCCGACCTGTCTTTAAGCCTCTTACCAGCGCTAGACTGAAAAGACTTTTTTATTATCATTATTGTATTAAAAATAGACTGTAAGGGCATTGTAAGCTATATGTCTATTTAAATCGCGCTAAATCCAGTTAAATCTCGTGCCATCTGGCTCAATCTTGCATTATAAAAGGACCTACACAGCAGAAGCCTGTGGATAAGATTGCCAAAAGGTAAGCGGGAGGCGCATTTACTTTAAATAATTCAGCCACTTACAAACGGATTCTCACTTCGCTCACCAGCAATAGTGGTCGATGGACCATGACCCGTAATAACCATCGCATCATCGCATAATGTGTACAGCCGCTCACGAATGGATTTTTCAATCGTCGCAAAGTCACCACCCGGAAAATCGGTTCTACCGACAGAGCGCTTAAATAAAGTATCGCCTGCAACTAACAACTTCTGCGACTCAAACCAAAAACTCACCGAGCCTGGTGTGTGCCCAGGCGTATGAATCGCTACGCCGGAGCAGCAGGCTAAATCGCTATCATCTTCAATCCAATGATCAGGATCGGGTAAAGAAACAGCTGGCACGTTAAAGCGTGCGCACTGCTGCTCGACCATATCCCAAAGCATCTTGTCTTCTTGATGTAAATGAATTTCAGCACCCGTTGCCTGCTTCAATTCACCGGCCGCCAAAATATGATCCAGATGAGCATGGGTGTGAACAATATCAACTAAGGTCAAGTCATGCTGTTTAAGCGTTTGCAAAATTTTCTGCGCATCGCCGCCGGGGTCAATAACCACCGCCTTCTTTGTAATGGGGTCGCCAATGACACAACAATTGCACAGTAAAGGACCCACAGGAAAGGTCTCAAAAATCATATTGGGGTATTCAGTATCAGCCATCATCGTCTCAACTTAAGTTTTTATCGCTGTCGACTGGTAACACATGCCTGCAATAGCCTGCGTTATGCACATAGCGATAGATAACGCGCTTGAAGCGCATCGTATAATTCGTCACGAAACTGGCTGCTCTCACTGTCCAATGATGCTGATAATTCAACCAAGTGCTCGTTATCTTCTCGACCATCCCATTCCTTAATATATGAACCATCTTTATAGCCGTTATCCTGGCGGAAGAAATTAAGCACGTTTTTGCCGACATAAGCGATATATAAAGACTCAAAGTCCAATTCAGCCGCTTTCATTAGCTGCCAAAAACAGCTAACGGAAAAACCTTTATGCAACAAACACCAAGATGCCAAGGCCTCGGTAGCTTCATGAACAGTTAACCCTTCACTTTCAATACCCTCCCAGTCGGCTAAGATACTGTCCGCAATGGCCTCTTCGTCAGCATAGTCACTAAACAGCGCACTCATACCAAAGTGCCAGATATCAATAATCTCTAGCTTCACTTGCTCACTATCAGGCACCTGCTTTTTCCACCATTTATAGCCCTGATGGTCCATCAATTCACCGCACTCAATCCATACAGCACGGTACCACTCATAATTCTGCATAATCCATTGCGGATGAACCTTGGTATTCATACTGTCTTGCATAGCCAGCATGGTCAGTAATTTTTGACGCATAATCAGTCACTTCTCTCGTTGGTCAATATTAATATCTCAATGGGCGTTAATAAGAGTTGCCTAACCCAGCTTAAATCGCCCTAATTCATACAGCCAATTAAACCATGTTAAGCCACAGCTGTCTTTGTCGTTTACATCTTAGGCGAGGTTTTGCAGACTAAAAAAACAATTTAAATATCCACTTTAATTCGTCAGCAAAATAATCCAGATACTTGGCGTAAAAAAGAACACTAAACATAAGAAATAAAAGAGAAGATAAAAAAACGAAACATAACTTCATCGTTAGAGCATAAAATAATAAAAATAAAAAAACGCAAAACTAGAAATTCATTAGCAACTTTTCTTTTAGCAAATTTTCTTTCTGCAAAGGAATTTTGGGTACCATTCAATCGATTTTTCACAAAAAGACTGGATGAATCCTCACTACTCGAGATATGCAATGAATTCCTATCCACAGATTCTGTGGATAACTTGGTGGACAACTATCAAACTCGGGCAAGAACGCCTTTGTTTATAAGCCAAAAGACAGATTGTACGCTTTTTAATCAGATTATTAATTCTAAAAATCAATGACTTACGTCATTCATTTAAAAATTATGACAAAAAACTAATAAACAAAAAAAACTTGCCAATGCAAAAAAAATGTGAATAAGAATTTCAAAAACGTGTTTTTGCTCAACAAAACGTCAATTTTCTGGCCTATATACAAAGCTACCACTAACATCGAACGATAAACTCAACATAGTGGTATAACCGCTTACCAGCATCCAGCAAAGTACGGTGTATCAAAAGGGCTTGCAATCAGTTGAGGTGGGCTTAAATAGCTATACGATAAATCTCCGACAAATACAGCCATAGCCAAATAATGAGGCTAAGATGACCTAACTAACGGCCTAAACCCAGCCAGCACCAGTTAAGACAGCACAAACTAAGCAAAAAATGCTAGATAAACGTCGTTTATTGTTTTTGGGCTAATATTGAGCAACCTTCTATAAAAACGACTTTCTGCCTTTTATTAAACCGAGCTTTAGCGCCTTAAACCCAACCGTCTGTTTCTTTAAGCCCAACAGCCTGTTTCTTTAAACCCAACAGCCTATTTCTTTAAGCCATTAATAGCAAACACAACGCCAAAACAAACCACACCAAAACACAAACGGCATAACATCATCGTTAGAAAGCATATTAATTTCGTTAGAAATTACTTAGCAGCACATTAAATTAGTTAGATTTATTAAGGCAGAGAATAACGAAGTCGCTGCCATATAACTTTGCAACGCATAACACTAGCAGTGAGCAGCTATGGAATGTGAGCCAGCACACACGAACAAAATATAACGAGAAAAAACAATCTAACTCTTAATCTTAGCTTTGCTAATAATGCATTCATCACTAGCCCTAAATCATTACTTCAAACTGAAGAAGTAATTTTTCTTTTAACCATTCATTGTCACGGAGGATGCCATCATGGCTCTTGCAAATGCTTTTAGTAAAAACGCTTTATCGCTTGCTGTAGAACAAAATGCTTATAAAACTAATGTTATTGCTGTAAACACATTAATTACTAGCGTGCTTTCATCTAAGCTACCCACACTTAATACTAACCCGCCTGACTGGAATGATTTTGTCAGCGCTTATGAAAAAGCCGATGCCGATGCATTAAACTGGGTTAATAATGTTATGGGGCGTCTACTCAATGTTCCCGATGAAGTAAGAAGTTATAACCCTACTATTAACCTATTACTTAATGATGCAAAAACCCAGGCGCAGACTTTGGTTAAAAACCCAAATAACCAAATTGCCTTATCAACGTTAAAAACCGATTTAACCAATATTAATAACCAGTTCAGCTTAGTCGTGTCGTTTATATCGGGTGCACTTACAGCCATTCAACAATTTAAAGATATTCTGCCTAACCTCGCTACAGAGCTACAAACCATTGCTAATAAATCAACTGCAGATGCTAAGGCTGACGAAGCAGAAATCACCAAACTGCAGGCAGATATTGATAAATTACATGACGAGATAAAAAGCCTAACGGCTTCTCTTGTGGCGCTTGGTATTGCTGATGCAGTGGCATTAACGCTAGGCACCGTAGCGACCATTGCTGCTTGGCCTGAGGGTGCACTGGTATGGTTAGTATTAGGCCCTGTCGTAGCCGTTGCTACAACCTACATAGCCATTGATGGTGAAAAGATTGTCGCTGACAAAAAAGCCATCGATCAAGACCAGGCGCAAATTACGGGCTTAACAGCTGATGTAGCAACATTGCATATTTTGGCAAAAAATTATGCCGCCATGGCCACACAGACCGATGAAATCGAAGCTAACCTCAAAGCCATACTCGCCGAATGGCAAGTACTAGAAAATGATGTCAATCTGGCTGTCACTGACATCAAAGACGCGGTTACTGACACTGATACCGCGGATTTTGGCAAGGTCGTACTCGATCTTAATGATGCAATTACCGAGTGGGTTGCGACCTATGAACAAGCCGGTGATTTAAACATTACGCTAAATGTTAATGACGCACCATTAACCGTTGGCATGTCAGAGGCCGATGTCAAAGCTGCTACTAATAAAGGTAAAACCACCGACATCATTGAGTATTACAACCAAGTGCAAAATATGAAAGCAACAAAAGCCGCTTAATAATATAAGCATGAAAAGAGCAAGACTATTAAAGCCGAACTGGGGGAACCCAGTTCCGGTTTTGTTTAAAATAATTCACGATGATTTATCTAGTCAAACAAAGCGATATATGGTGTAGTAGCAACTTTAAAACATCCGTCACTTTAGTCATTGAAATAAGGACTCAACTTGAATACTTCCATTAAATTAATAACCATTACCAGCTTCTTATTACTTACTGCCTGCGTTCCTTTTGTGCCGATTATTTAATCGGCCTATAAAATAAATTCTAAGCATTGACATCAATCACAACACGCCCTCTCACCTGACCCGCTAAAATTTGCTGGCCTAACTCAGGCAAATCTGACATCGGCTTCACCTCATACAGCGAGGCCAGTAAATCGGTATCCAACAATTGAGCCATTGCAGCCCAAGCGCGCCTCCTTCGAGGCTGACTAGCCATTACGGAATCAATGCCTCGCAATGTGACACCACGTAAAATAAAAGGCGCAACCGTTGTTGGCAGGCCCATTCCGGCAGCCAAGCCACAAGCGGCAACAATACCTTCATATTTTACCTGCGCTAACACCGAGGCCAATGGCTGAGCACCCACAGAATCAACCACCGCAGCCCACTGCTCGGTCGCCAACGGCTTCGATTCAGTATTAAATGCTTCGCGATCAATAACATCACTAGCGCCAAGCGCAATTAAAAAATCACGTGAGCTTTCTACGCGGCCCGTCGATGCCGTTACTTGATAACCCAGTTTTGCCAATAACATGACGGCCATTGATCCTACACCGCCCGCAGCACCCGTCACTAACACATTGCCATCTTCGGGTTTAACGCCATGATCCTGAATAGCCATGACGCTTAACATAGCGGTATAACCTGCAGTACCAATGGCCATTGCTTGCTCTGTTGTAAAGCAACAATGTGCTCCACCGTCTGCATCTAAACTCCCTAACTTAACTAAAAAATCAGGGTTAATACGTTGCATCTGGCTATAACCACCCCAATGACTTTCTGACAAACCGTAACCGTTAACAAGCACCTTATCGCCAGCTTTAAAGCGCTCATCTGCCGAATCAATAACGGTACCCGCTAAATCGATACCCGCTACCATTGGCAAACTTCGGCACACACGGCCTTTGCCAGTAACAACCAAACCATCTTTATAATTTAACGAGGAATACTCAACCGCCACTAATACGTTTTCGTCAGGTAAGTCAGCCAGCGTTAATAATGTTATTGCACCTAAGGTTTTAAGCTTTGCGCTTTGATCTGGATTTTTATTAATAACAAAGGCATTAAAAGTATCTGTCGTCTTATTACTCATGTATCTCTCTTAGAATTCATATAGGCTTATTTAACCATTTGAAGGATCAACCACTCACATATTAATGCTGGGCGCTCAGAGCCCTCTATTTCTATAACGACTTCCACTTTTAGTTGAAACTGCCCTTCTTTTTTTTGCTCAATTTCAAGATATTTTGCTCGCGCACGAATCCGACTATTCACTGCCACTGGTGACACAAATCGTAGCCGATCAAAACCATAATTCACCGCCATAAAACAGCCATTAATAGTAATACTAAACTGCTTAGCAAAATGCGATAGTAATGAAACGCTTAAAAAACCATGCGCAATGGTTGACCCAAATAGGGTTTCTTTTGCTTTAACCGGGTCAACATGAATATATTGATGATCAAACGTGCAATCAGCAAATTGATTAATCTGCTCTTGCGTCACTGTATGCCAATCGGTGGGGTCAGGTTCAAAACCAATAAATTCCGAAAGCTGATCGGGATTAATACTTGTCGTCTTTGTTACTGACATTGCTATATTCCACTCATATCAAAAAAACATTAAATGACCCAATTCTGGTTTTTTATTAACATCAACTAGGCGATTGATTCACGAAAATCATCCATCGTTGAATCCATGACAGATGAGCAACCATTTTCTATTTGCAACTTATGCATTTGTGCACGAGGCAATATTTTTTGAAAGTAAAAACGCGCAGTTTCAACTTTTAAACGATAAAAGGCAGTATAGTTAGATTTGCCATTGACTAATGCCACCGAAGCCATACGCGCCCACATCCATGAAGTCACTATATAACCGGAGTACATTAAATAATCGAAGGCACTCGCACCTAATTCATCAATATTGCCGCCCGCCTTAGCCATAATTACCTGCGTTAATGATTGCCACTCAGCGAGTTGTATTTCTAGCTGTGTTTTAAACTCAGCTTCAAGGTCTGGCAAACTACTTTGAATAATGTCAATAAATGCCGCTAGTGTTTGCCCACCATCAAGCAATACTTTTCGACCCAACAAGTCCATTGCCTGTATACCGGTTGTGCCCTCATACAAGGTAGAAATTCGCGCATCGCGAACATTTTGCTCCATACCCCATTCGCGAATATAGCCATGCCCACCATAAACTTGCACACCTAAATTAGCCGATTCAATACCGCACTCCGTTAAAAAACCTTTGCTAATAGGCGTTAACAAGCCCATGAGTTTTGCAGCTAACTTGTCACCCTCTCGCTCAAGATCCGACAATTGCGCTAAATAATAAATAAAAGCACGTGAACCTTCAGAAAACGCCTTAATCGTTAAAACCATACGGCGCACATCAGGATGAACGATTAAAGGATCCGCAGGCCGCTCCGGAGCTTTAATCCCACTAAGCGATCGCCCTGCCTCACGATCTAACGCATAATTTAATGCGCCTTGTAGTGCCAACTCTGAATGCGTAAGTCCTTGTAACGAAGTATCAAGTCTTGCCGAGTTCATAAAAGTAAACATACAATTCAAACCACGATTTTCTTCGCCAATTAAAAAGCCTTTTGCGCCATCAAAATTCATAACACAAGTAGGATTTGCATGAATCCCCATTTTATTTTCTAACGAACCACAACTTACCGCGTTATCAACTAATGAACCATCCGCTTGCGGCATTCGCTTTGGGACAACAAATAGTGAAATACCTTTTGTACCCTCTGGCGCACCTGGGATACGTGCCAATACAATATGCACAATATTATCAGTGTAATCGTGATCACCACCCGAAATAAAAATCTTAGTCCCTGTAATAGAATAAGAACCATCATTATTACTGTCGGCACGCGTCTTCAAAAAACTTAAATCACTGCCACATTGTGGTTCCGTTAGGCACATAGTACCCGTCCACTCTCCCGACGCCATCTTCGACAAATAAATATCTTTTTGTTCTTGCGTACCGTGAGCGATTAGCGTTTGTCTTGCTCCCGAGCTCAACGCCATAATCATAGCCCAAGCATGATTAGCCTGCCCCATTAATTCACCCACGGCAATGGTTAACGAATGCGGTAGGTTCTGCCCATCGTACTCCTCAGGCATAGTGATGCTTGCCCAGCCACCCGCAATATATTCTTTATAAGCATCTTTAAAACCCGCCGGCGTAGTTACTCCTTCAGGACTCCAATGACAACCTTCCTCATCACCGCTTTGGTGCAATGGCGCTAACACCTGCTCGCTAAACTTAACAGCCTCATTAAGAATAGCTTCACGAATATCACTGCTTACCGCTTCACCATTCGATAATTTTTCATAATGCGAATCAAAATCGAATAGCTCGTTCATAACAAAATCGATTTCATTCTTCGGTGCTTTATAAGCCGGCATTATTACTACTCCTAAAATAAATTTTACTGTCAGTTATCTTGTATTGGCTACTGCGCTTATTATAAATAGAGCTTACCTTATCGAGTCTATTTTGAACTAGGTCTAGCCGAATTGCGATACATCTTTTGCGACGTTAACGTGATAGTAATAAAGCGATAGCGAATAGCTAACAATTTTTTTACAGGAGACTGATTAAAGGCCGTAATAACGCCGGTCGCTGTATTTGTTTATTGAGAAAAAGAACCGCCAAATATTTAGACCATAAGCGTTTAATTTGCGCGTTCAATATTAAAAATAAGACGCAAAAGAAGAAGGACCGAGCAAGAGGGAAAAGGAAAAGAGGAAAAAGAGCACAAAAAGCGATCAGCCCTGTTGGCGCTAACCTAGAGACAGCGCAATGGCGCCTCTAGGCTATGCAATTAATCTCTTTAAATAGAATCACTCAGTAAGCACAACCACAGGCGCTATATTGGCCGCTCTTACAGAAGACTCAATTGATTTAAGATCGCCCACAATCAGCCAGACAGTTTGCTCAGGATGAATCCTTTCACTTATCACTGGTAATAAATCAGCAACCGTAAGTTGTGAAATTTTCTGCTGGTTAATCGATAAATAATCCAACGGGCGATTAAACTCAACAATTTTAGACAGCGCTCCCAATACAGCACCGTTAGTTTCGAATTTACCCGGCAAGCTTCGAATAAAAGAATCTTTAAATCGCGACAATTCAGAATCGTTAGGCGGATTAACACCGCCATACTCATTAGCCTCACGTAACAATTCACGCAATGACTCAACCGTTTTATCACTTTGCACGGGAGCGTAATATAACAGTGGCCTAGTACCCAGCGCATCAAAAGTAATCGTTCGGGCGCCATAAGCCCACCCTTTATCTTCTCGTAAATTCATATTAATACGCGAAGTAAACGAACCTCCTAAAATTTTACTCGCCATATCCAACTTATAGGTATCAGGCCAAGCCGTTGCCGGCAATAACTGCCCCCCTAAAATTAATGACTGAGGCGAATCAGGCTTATCAACTAAATAAATAATCGCCTCATTGCTTGGTGGAGAAAATGCGCTAGCTGTAGCTGAAATTGAATGGGCATCCAGCCGTTTATTTGTGTTGTTAGAAGAAGACCAAGTTTTTAAATGCTTTTCTAATAGCGGCTTTAAATCAACTTCGTTAATAGCCCCAACAACCATTAACGTCGCGTTATCAACCGTGTAATGCTGCTGATGAAATGCTTGTAAATCATCACGTTGAATAGAGGCAATTGTTGCCTGATAGCCTGAACCTGTAAATGGAATACCATAAGGATGATCACTACCATAAAGAATGGGAGGCAAACGTCTAAGTGCAATAGAAGACGGCGTACTCTCCTCTTGAGCAATACGATCTTGCCAATTACTTTTAACCCGGGCTAATTGCGCTTCTGGAAACACCGGCCTTAACAAGATATCAGCAAACAAATCTAACGAGGCATCTAAGTTAGCATTAAGTGCAGAGAGAGAAACCGTAGACGAATCTAAAGAGGCGTTAGCACTAATATTAGCGCCAAGTATTTCAGCCTGTTCTGCAATCTGTAAAGCGTTAAGAGATCCAGCTCCTTCATCCAGCATAGCTGCAGTCATAGAAGCCAAACCCAATTTATCCTTTGCATCAGCGGCATAACCGCTATTAAACTGCATAGCCATTTCGGTAACCGGCACAGCACCTCGCGACGATAACAACACACGCAAACCGTTAGATAAAAAGAACTCGGTCGGCGCATCTAAAGATAAGCTTGGCACCTCACCAGCACTCGGCAAAGCAGAGCGGTCGGCGCCAGTAGATGCGACTGTAAAGGTTTTTTCTGGATGCACCTCTAAATTGTAATCACCATTAGACAACCATTTAGTAGCAGCCAGCTTTAAATCCTTGCGGCTAAAATTCTCCAAACGCTGCAAATCGACTTTAAATTGTGAAGCATCACCAAGGTAAGTTTGATAGCGCGCCAGCGTTTGCGCTTTACCAGCAAAGCCACCAATTTTTTCTAGCGCACGAATTTGGCCAGCAAACAAAGTAGCTTTCACTCGCTGTAATTCTGCTTTAGTTGGGCCCTTTAACAAAAAGCGTTCAAGCTCTTCATCGATAATTGCCTCAACCGCCGCCATTGCCACACCGGGTTTTAAATAAACCTCAAGTTCAAACATACCTGCAATTTCGAACCCCTGCTGCGCAGCCATAACCGAAGTTGCCAGTTTTTCATCATAAACGAGACGTTTAAATAAACGTGAGCTTTTACCCTGCCCCATAATAGCCGCCACCACTTCTAACGCGACATTATCTTTATCGCCAAACGGGGGCGTATTCCATGCACGAGTTAAACGTGACTGTGGGACCTTGTCATACATAACATCACGACGAGTCTCTGTATGCTTAGCAATCCAACGTTCGCGTTTAGACTGAGAAGGCCCTGCTTCGATATCGCCAAAATAGTGTTTAACTTTTTCTAACGCCTCATCACCGCTTATATCACCAGCAATAACTAACGTAGCATTAGCAGCACCATAATAATCAGCAAACCACTGCTTTACATCATCGAGTGACGCTGCATCAAGGTCGGCCATTGAACCGATTGTGCTCCATGAATAGGGATGACCTTTAGGAAACATAGCCGCGAGCTGCAAGTACTGTGCTTTACCATAGGGACGGTTATCACCTTGGCGTTTTTCGTTTTTAACCACATCGCGTTGCTCATCTAAACGCTCTTGAGTCACGGCATTAATAAAGTGACCCATACGGTCGGACTCCATCCACAGCACCATGTCGAGCGCTGGAGTGGGAACATTTTGAAAGTAGTTGGTGCGGTCAAACCAAGTGGTGCCATTAAGGTCGGTACCGCCTGCTTGTTGTAGGGGTAAGAACCACTCATCGTTGTAGTTTTCTGAGCCGTTAAACATAAGATGTTCGAACAGATGTGCAAAACCGGTAATACCGGGGCGTTCATCTTTTGAGCCTACGTGGTACCAGATATTAACGGTGACGATGGGGGCTTTTCGGTCTTCATGGACTAATAGCGTTAAGCCGTTTTCAAGTTCGTAGTGTTCATAGGGAATATCGATAGCATCAGCGTATTGGGCATTGGTGGCGCTGGCTAGGCTGTTTAAGGCGACGATGGCGGTGAGTTGAGTAAAAAAACGGCGTGCAGTGTTTAAGTACGTCAATGGCATAGGGCTTTCCGGTGGTGTTTGTTAATTGGTTGAGTGTGAATCTTTTTTACTAGGTGGTTATTGTAGACCATTCGGAGGGGGTTTTGGTTTGTCTTTTTGGATTTGGTTTTGGGGCGCGGTCACAGTCGCAGTCAATGTCCAGACCGTCGGGGGTGATCCGACTATCTTTTGACTTTGAACTTGATCTTGAGCCAAAAAAAAAGAGGCCACAAATGCAGCCCCTTTTTCATCAATATACTAACAAAGCCAAAGCAAACTAAAGCGCCCCAACCTCCCTAATCTCAATAGCCGCAATACGCTTACCCTCTTCCGCGCCATCTTGAAAACGCTTCATCTGATCAAAATTCAAATAACGGAAAATTTCATCCGACATCGAATCTATCTTCTCAGCATAAGCCATATACTCATCACGCGTAGGTAGCTTACCTAAAATTGCACCCACCGAAGCTAACTCGGCCGAAGTCAAATACACATTCGCGCCATTACCTAAACGGTTAGGGAAATTACGCGTAGAAGTAGACAATACCGTAGCACCATCTTCAACACGCGCCTGATTACCCATACATAATGAACAACCTGGAATCTCAGTTCGCGCACCTACCTTTCCAAAAATACTGTAATAGCCTTCTTCTATAAGCTGCGTCTCATCCATACGTGTTGGAGGTACAACCCACATGCGTGTAGAAAGGTTACCTTCAAACTGCTTGAGCATTTCTCCCGCCGCCCTAAAGTGACCAATGTTTGTCATACACGAACCAATAAACACTTCATCAACACTGTCACCAGCAACATCCGATAACGTACGCGCATCATCAGGATCGTTAGGCGCACAAATAATCGGCTCTATAATTTCATCCATGTTAATTTCAACCACTTCTGCATACTCGGCATCGGCGTCTGCTTGTAATAAACTTGGGTTGGCTAACCACTCTTCCATCTTCTGTGCACGGCGTTCTAACGTACGCTTGTCACCATAGTTATCACTAATCATCCAACGCAATAAGGTAATGTTAGAGCGTAAGTACTCGGCAATCGTATCTTCTGATAACTTAATCGTACAACCCGCTGCCGATCGCTCAGCCGAGGCATCCGATAATTCAAACGCTTGCTCAACAGTTAAATCGTCTAAGCCTTCAATCTCTAAAATTCGGCCAGAAAAAGCATTCTTCTTGCCTTTTTTCTCTACCGTTAACAGGCCTTGTTTAATGCCGTATAACGGAATGGCATGGACTAAGTCGCGCAATGTTACGCCTGGCTGCATTTTGCCAGTAAAGCGCACTAAGATTGACTCAGGCATATCTAACGGCATAACACCGGTAGCAGCAGCAAAGGCAACTAAACCAGAACCCGCAGGAAAAGAAATACCCATAGGAAAACGCGTATGCGAATCACCACCAGTACCTACAGTATCGGGCAGCAACATGCGGTTTAACCAACTATGAATAATGCCGTCTTTCGGTTTTAACGAAACACCCCCACGCGTCATAATAAAGTCCGGCAGTGTATGCTGTGTTTCTATATCAACCGGCTTAGGATACGCCGCGGTGTGACAAAAAGACTGCATTACTAAATCGGATGAAAAGCCTAAACACGCTAAGTCTTGCAGTTCGTCACGCGTCATTGGGCCAGTGGTATCTTGCGAGCCAACCGTGGTCATTTTGGGCTCACAATAAGCACCCGGGCGTACGCCCTGCCCTTCGGGTAAGCCGCAAGCGCGACCAACCATTTTTTGCGCTAGGGTGAAGCCTTTATCAGAATCTTCTGGCTGCTCCGGTACACGGAACAGAGTGCTTGTTGGTAAACCTAAAGCTTCCCTAGCACGTGCGGTTAAGCCACGACCAATAATTAAATTAATACGACCGCCGGCTTGTACTTCATCTAACAATACATCCGATTTAAATTCGTATTCGCTAAGCACTTCGCCCGACTCGCTAAGAATTTTGCCATCATAAGGACGCACTTCTATCACGTCACCCATGGCTAACTTCTCAACTGGCGCTTCAAAAACTAGGGCACCCGAATCTTCCATGGTGTTAAAAAAGATTGGCGCTACTTTTCCGCCAATACAAACACCGCCGCTGCGCTTGTTCGGCACACCCGGCATATCATCACCAAAGTACCAAAGCACCGAGTTCGTTGCCGACTTTCTTGATGAGCCAGTACCCACAACATCACCCACAAATGCAATGGGTAAACCTTTAGCTTTTAACTCTTCAATTTTTGTCATTGGGCCAAGTTCGCCCTGCTTGTCTGGCTCAATACCGTCGCGCGCCATTTTAAACATAGCGAGTGCATGTAACGGAATATCCGGACGGCTCCAGGCATCAGGTGCAGGCGATAAATCATCGGTATTGGTTTCGCCTGTTACTTTAAATACAACTAACTTGGTTGACTCCGCTACGCTGTCACGCGATGTAAACCATTCGCCTTCAGCCCAAGATTCTAAAACGCTTTGCGCAAAAGCATTACCATTACTGGCTTTTTCTGCAACATCATGAAACGCATCAAACATTAATAAAGTATGTTTTAACTGCTGGGCAGCTAACGATGCCAGTTGTTCGTCATCTAACAAACCAACCAAGGTTTCAATGTTGTAACCACCTAGCATATTGCCAAGTAACTCTACGGCTTGCTCAGCCGAAATAAGCGCGTTGTTTTCTGCACCTTTTGCAATAGCCGATAAAAAACCGGCTTTAACATAGGCAGCCTCATCAACACCGGGTGGCACACGGTTAGCAAGTAAATCTAAAAGAACCGCTTCCTCACCTGCAGGTGGGTTTTTAAGTAGTTCAACCAAACCGGCAACTTGTTCTGCAGATAATGGTTTAGCGGGAATACCTTGAGTAGCACGCTCGACTTCGTGCTGACGATAAGCTTCTAACACAATCAACTCCTAGAGTAATCAGTAAACAATATTTTAAATAGAGTGGATAATTTCATTCGCGGCTTAACTGCAATCCCCACAATTAAGTACTGAGCGGGAAAGAGTGTTTAACCAAACATTTTCGATAATAGATAAAGGTTATCAATAAAATTGATAATGCTTACATAGCGAAAGGCGTTGTTTGACAAGTAAACCAGCGGTTGAAATTTATAGCCGTTAACAATTAAGACATTCGGCCAGTCACAGGCGGCGCATTATACCTAAACTAGAACAAAATTAATCTGCTGTTAACTGAATTAGTTCTGCTTTTATTGACGCAATAACGTCTCGACGACCTTTTAATTGAAATTTTTCAGCTAAGACAGACCAGTTTGGCACCAGTAATAAACTGCTATGGGTAATTGGACATTTGGCAGGCGCTTTATTAACAGCTGAAAATACGCGGCATAGCGATGGGTAAACTTTGTCATAGGGTAATTCAGCACGAATAAAACGCTGGATTCTATCTTGATCATAGCCTTCGTTGCGCTCACTAAGCGCCAATTGAGAATGATACTCATCCTCAGACTCATACTCACACCCGGACTTTAGACAATCGTTAGATATATTAGCCAGCGTCGTAGTAGAGAGGTCAACTAAGTAGCGAGTTACCCAAAATGGGAGGTCGCTGACAAACTGCCAATAAAGTGTGTGGCAGCTTTTTTTAAACGGTTCTGAAAGCGCTTTAACCACCATTAGATTTCGCATACCACTGGCCTTATCACGGTGCAGCCCTAAATGGATAGGCAGCGCTTGGTGGCTTTGCCAGAAGGCCAGTAAATCGGGCTCAAAGCCGAAACTACTTCCCCAATAATCACAACCCTCCGCCAGCGCAAACCTTTCCAGGGCATTTAATAAGCTTGATGCAATACCACGACGCCGATAACCGTGACTAACAGCAATACGGCTTACCCGTAATGATTTAGCACGACACCATTGAGTATCTGCCGATTGATTCGTTAAAGACTGCGAAAGTAAATTACCCTGCGGTCGCCGCTGCCCATTAACAATACCGTTAAGCAATTCGTCAACACCCTTAGCAAAACCACCCTCTTCGTAGGCAAGCAAAACACCCACCACTTTACTCGCACTAACCTCTTCAGCAATCCATAAATGCAGGTAAGGCACATCGAGCAATTGCCTTAAATCGGCAGGACGGGTTTGATAATGCGCCTCGACTAACAAACCAAAAATAGAACGTAATAGTTTTTCATCTTGCAATAAGGTTTGGCTATCGACTGCACGCAGCAAAATAGTTGACGGGCATGCTTTCGATTCGTTGGCCGTGCTGGGCTCTGGTTCTGGTTCTGGTTCTGGTTCTGGTTCTGGTTCTGGTTCTGGTTCTG
>JBELIP010000032.1:0-3552 GCA_042090785.1 Cellvibrionales bacterium
GGCACCTGTTATATGAATATGATCATCAACTGTACTAACCTGTGCATTGTGCTTTACAGCTCTACGAGCTACCCGAAATTCACCCCATACCTCTGACTGCTCATCACCATCAATCGAGACGGTATTATGTGCACGCGTTGAACGAACATGCTGTCGAAGCTGTCCTGGCTCATACTCAAAGACACCGGTATCAACTACGAGACGCTGGCCACCTAGCATTAGCTCATAACTTAAAAAGTCACAATGCGTATGCCCCGGCTGATAAGAAGGGCCAATATCTCCACAATCCATAATTAGCATATCCGAGCTCGTTCGCAGCCCGTATAAACCACTGTCATGCTTTTCTATAATGGTTAAATTCTTCTCTTCCTCTTGGTATTGATAATCAAACAGGTCATTGGCATATTGATTAAGCTTATCTAACGAAGGCGCAATACCAAAAGCCGAGTCATTAAATAACGGAATTTTTTTGTCCGGAAAAACAATATCGTTTAACCAATTTAAACTAGAAATAGAAAAGTGCTTGAGCTGACTAATAAAATCGCGATCGAACAATGCACTATTGCTAATCGCTAAATTATAAATATCTAAATAATTCTCTAACATCAAGGCATGGTATTGAGGCGATCTCTCATAGTGACCGCCATCAGCAAGTGTCTGCTCTTTTAACTGCAGAATAATTTCTTGCTGGCCGCGCTCTAACCACCGACTAGCATGCTTATCGCTACCATCACTTTTAAAAAAGAAACAAGCCGAGAATAATAATGCCTTGAGATTCTCGAAGTAATGATTAGCTAATATATGACGCTCATCATTTCTCTCTAACCAAAGTGCTTGCTCGTAAATACTGTTTAAAAGCGCTTTCGTAACATACTGTTTATTTTTGTTTAAAAAAAACAACCAGTTCACCAGTCTTAAGCTACTCGTAAACGGCTCCCAACCTGGCTGGCTCGGTTGCTTATTAGTTATCATCCAATCCGCGATCAACTCTATTTTTTCTTCAGCAGACCATACTGGATCACGTAAATAATCAAAATAGTGTAAGTTATAACGCCATAGGCGCTGCGTGTCAGCTGGGCACCAATCTATATTTTTTAATTGAAATGAACGCGTCTGATTTAAAAACTGAATTGCATCTTCTTCTCCCACCCTACAGCTTGTAGTAATGGGATCAAATAAGACGGCTGAATTAACCTCATACCGAGGACGCACAGAATGAACAACCGTGGCAGGAAATTTTCTACGCAAAATATAATAACAAAACTGGCGAAATTTAAGATATTTAAGCGTATTTAATAATTGAATAATTTTTCGAATCATATCAAACAAGCTCGTCAATTAAGTTACGCATTAATTTACGCCTAACTGATTTGATCTATAACATCAAAACAAGCTGAGGTGACTTCACTTAACTCATCAAAAGTAATTAAATGCGAAGCATCACCAGTAGTAATCGCATCTACAAATGCTTGAGCGCATTGAGTCTGCCCTTTATCCTGCCGCCATAATTTATCAGACTTAAATCCGGGCCAGCCATAACCACGTAAAGTGCGAAAATTATCTAACTGCAATACAGCGCCATTACAGAAAATCTCTAAACGTTCTTTGGATAATGATTTGCTACCATTGGCAAGATAGTTAACTACACCAATAGATCCATTATTAAATCGCAATTGCACAGAAACTGAATCCTGACACTGACCATCCATCGCAATAGCATGAACCGATTCAATCGATGCACCGGCTAAATGGCGTAGCAAATCAATAAAATGACATGCTTCACCAATAATCCTTCCACCACCCATCACTGGATCATGCACCCAGTGATCAGCAGGAATAAAGCCTGCATTAACGGTCATAACCATGCTAACGGGTGAACTCTGTCGACTCAGCAACTGCTTCACCTTAACTACATGAGGCGCATAACGACGATTAAACCCCACCATTAATAATGGCTTGCTATCTAAACTTTTGTAAACATTGCTGACTTCTTTTAACTCTTCACGGGTTAAAACCAATGGCTTCTCAACAAAAATATGTTTGCCATTTTCTAGCCCCATGCACACTTGTTTAGCATGACTATTATGGCGAGTTGAAATAACTAAGCCATTCACATTTGGATCTACGAACACTGCCGCTGTATCCGTCGTCGCCTCTTCTAAGCCATTCTTTTTACCAACATGAACACTGCTCACGCCGGTTGCTGAAGCAATAGATTTTAATCTTGCCCCTGTTTTGGCAAATGCAGGCACTAAAACACTCGAGGCATAATTACCCGCGCCAATAAAGGCAAGCGATGCATCCGCAGATGAATGCCCAGCCACTCTCGCATTAGCATTCAAAGACACGATGCGCTGAACTGTACCGCTTTCATTTGTATGATCCTGAGTTAAGTCGTATTCGAGTAATACACCTAGTGGATTCCCATCACTAATCAGATCATAAGCTGCAGACGCATCTGCAAGCTTAAAGCGATGACTGATTAACGGCTTCATATCAAGGCGACCATCAGCCATCATATCGAGAATAGCTTCAAAATTGCGCTGCTCAGTCCAGCGAACTAAACCAAATGGATAATCGTTACCGCCCTCTTCATAGCTTGGGTCATAGCGACCAGGGCCATAAGAACAGGAAACCTGAAAAGAGAGCTCTTTTTCGTAAAAATCGGCACGAGACATTTCCATACCCACAACACCAACTAATACAATACGTCCACGTTGACGACACATGGTAGCGGCTTGATGAATAGGCTCGTTGCTTTTTGTCGATGCAGTTATTAATACGGCGTCGACACCACGGCCACGGCTGTAATTTTCTGCCACGGTGATGGGATCTTGTCCTTCAGACAGATTAACCACCTCGGCACCTAACTGTTTAGCTAAAGCAATTTTCTCAGCATCAAAATCGATACCAAGTACTCGACAACCATGTGCACGTAATAGCTGAACTGCGACTAATCCAATTAGGCCCAGCCCAGTAACCACTACCGTTTCGCCGAGTGTAGGCTTGATTAAACGAATACCTTGTAATGCAATTGCACCAATAACTGTAAAAGCAGCTGATTCGTCATCGACAGAATCGGGAATTTTAGCGCACAGATTTTTAGGTACGGACACAAATTCGGCATGCTTGCCATTGGAGACCACACGATCACCGATAGAAAACTCATCACTTCTACTTTCTACCACACGACCAACGTTACAGTATCCCAGTGGCAAAGGCATATCGAGTTTATGTCTTACCGCATCCACGGTTGGCATTAGACCGTCGGTCTGAACTTTCTCAATCACTTGCTTAACTTTATCGGGCTGCGAGCGAGCCTTTTGAATTAAGTTTGCCTTACCAAAATCGACAAGCATGCGCTCAGTACCAGCAGAAACTAAGGTGCTCGCCGTCTGGACAAGCAGGCCGTCCGACATTGCAGTAGGTGCAGGTACATCCTCTAGGACTGTTTCGCCAGTTTTAAGATTTTGTAAGACTTGTTTCATTATTGTTTATCTACCGTCTGTAATGCTTATAAAGCGCTCATGTAAAGGATAGACCCATATACCC
>JBELIP010000009.1:0-73266 GCA_042090785.1 Cellvibrionales bacterium
TATGCCTATGCCTATGCCTATGCCTATGCCTATGCCTATGCCTATGCCTATGCCTATGCTTATGCGATTACTGCTTTTTAAGCTTCATTCTTTTCTAGAGCCGATGCTATTTTAGCAACTCTTTCGCCCAATGCCTTGCATAGGCTTATTTCGTCATCGCTGATATTCACACCGCCGTCAGCGCCTGCAACATGTGAAGCGCCATAAGGTGTGCCACCAGTAGCAGTAGTATGCAGCGCCGGTTCGCTATAGGGAATGCCCACCGCCACCATCCCCTGATGCAATAAAGGCAACAACATGGTTAAAAGCGTTGCTTCATTACCACCATGCATACTCGAGGTCGAGGTGAATACGGCCGCAGGTTTATCAATTAAATCACCACTTAGCCAAAGGCTAGTTGTTGAATCAATAAAGTATTTAAGCGGTGCCGCCATATTACCGAAACGTGTGGGACTGCCCATAACGAGTCCACTACAGTGACGCAAATCTTCTTCTGTGCAATATAATGGGCCGCTGTCGGGTATATCCGGCTGGCTTTGATTGTCGATATTATCGCTGACGGGAGCGACTGTGCGCACCTGCGCCCTTAAACCAGCCACTTGATTAATACCAGCAGCAATATGCTCTGCCATTTTTGCTGTCGAGCCATTACGGCTGTAATAAAGCACCAAAATGTATGGATCAGTCATGCTTGTTATTCTCTCTAACGTTTCGCTTATTGTGGTTAACGATTCACTCAAATTATTTAATTAAGGCTAAAACGTTTTCTGGCGGATGTCCTAATACTGCCACATTATCCTTAACAACTATGGGGCGCTCAATAAGCTTAGGAAACTGGCACATCATTTTAATTAAATGCGCATCCGATAGGCTTTTGTCGGCTAACCCTTGCTCTTTGTAATCGGCCTCACCTTTTCTAACAAGTGACCTTGCGTCCATACTTAATTGTGAAAGTATGGTTTTTATCTGCTTAGGCTTAGGAGGCTCTTCTAAATATAAGATAATTTGCGGCTCTATGCCGTGTTCTATAAGAAGGGATAGTGTTTGTCGCGATTTTGAGCAGCGCGGATTGTGGTAAATGATATAATCACTCATTAAAAATATCCTGACTATTGTTTTGGTCATTGGCTTTATGACACTTGAACTTAGGAGAGTAGAAGGATATAGCCATCTAGTCATCATATGGTCATACAACTTTGCCACCGGTTTGCTTGGCAGTATACAATAAATTTATCAGCGCATATCAACCTAATACGATTTCCAAGGACAAACCTATGCCCGCTAACTCGTTAACCGTTAACGTTATATTGATGCCGTTACTTTTATTGCTAGGCATAACCCTAAGCAGCTGTGGGCAATCCTCTGACGATGCTTCAACTACTGCAGAATTTTCTATTGAAAGCTATAAAGGTAAATGGTTAATCCTTAACTATTGGGCCGAATGGTGCGCTCCTTGTATCAAGGAGATCCCCGAGCTTAATTCGCTCGACAGCGATTACAGTGAAAACCTTGATGTGGTTGCGGTAAACTTTGATCGTATTAAAGGCCAAGCATTGGTCGACCTAACTCAACGGATGGGCATTCGCTTCGATTTCGTTGAGCAAGACCCTGCTGATCTATTGAGACTGTCACGCCCTGCTTCACTCCCAACGACTTACGTATTTGACCGAGACGGCAAGTTATATGCAAAATTAGTTGGTCCCCAAACTATTGACTCAATCCTAAAGCAAACAGATATTGAGTAAATGCCCGCCACTCAAAGTGTGAGGTGTGTCGAAATAATTTACATTAGTCTTGAGCTAGTCATTACTCCCATTTTAAATAATTCTTATAACTAACTGTTTTTAAACCTCATAATTCAGTTCGGCTTGAATTTCGCTAACTGACAGATAGAGCAAGCCTGTCTAGCAGCACCTGCCGTAATCAGGCTAGTATTTATACATTCAGCACTGTAAAGCGTCTGTCTTGAATCGCGGCTAATGCAAGGCATATTTGAAAAGCATAGCTGTAAGACATTGTTGTAAGACGTGAGTGATAAAGATAAATTTTAGCGAGAGTTATCCATGACTAAAAAAAAGATAAAAATAAGGCAAACGGACGCACCTTTTTTACAACCTATTCAATCTAATCGATATTTGGAAATTAATAACGACTGGTTTTTCTTTACCCGTGAAAAAGATTTACTTGGCCCTTACCGCTCGCATTTAATTGCTGAGCATGCAGTTATGGTTTATATCGACAAAATGGTACGAATTAGTGAAAGTGAAGCATCATCAGGCTCGCCACTTAATAAAAATATTCGGTCTAACAAAAGCAGTAATATCCTCTACTTTAAACACCCTAATTGGAATATATAGTTGTCCATATAGCGGCCTTTAATGCTTAGCTTCTAACGATTTAAAACAAGGTAATTAAGGGACAAACAGACCTTTATCTAGGCTATACTACATTGTTGGCCCGTTTTTTAGGCCCATTAATATTAGTCGAACTCGCTATGGCCTTTAATATTTTACAGCCCGCGGAATTGATTAATAAAACCATAATAGATAAACACACGTGATAAAAAAACCGCCATCTAAAGCCGATATGAGGCAGGAACTCGACAAGCAAATGGAAGAGTTTCTAAATCAAGGCAATAATGTTGACGAAATACCCAGAGGGGTAAGCTCTCGCGATGGTGCAGATAAACCGCTGCGCGCTGACACATGGCAAATGGATAACAGCAAAGGTAACTGGACCTATTTGCCAGGTGTTGTTGATTCACTTGAAAAACGACGGCAGGCAAAGCCGGCAAAAACAGGAACGAAAAACAAAGCTAAGCGACCCAAGAAAGTTTTAATTTATGATGATTTTGGTGAGCCGCTCCGCTGGGTATGGGTCGATGAATAAAGTTTTTGTTGTTTAACGGCTCTTTATAAACCCTCTGCTATTTCATAGCAGGGCGAATAAGCATCTGCGTTAATTTTCATTCTGCCCTGCTCAGCAAAAGACACCAGTAAATGGTCAATTGACTTCATTAAAGCCGCGTCGCCATTAATTTTATAATTTCCGTGTTTGGCTATTGCGGCTAAACCGTCGGCTTTTACATTACCGGCAACAAGGCCTGAAAACATAGCACGTAAATTTACCGCCATATCAAATGCTGACTGTTCATGATGCAGATTCAGTGCTGCCATATTTTCATGGCTAGGTATAAAAGGTTGTTGAAACTCCTTGGGAATGCTTAACGTCCAGTTAAAAAAGAAGGCATCTTTGTTATCACAGCGCTGGACGCGAACTAAGTCCATGCCATTTGCTAAACTTCTTGCCACTTGAACAGGGTCATCAATAATAATCTGATATTTACTCTGCGCATCTGCCCCCAATGTTAAGCCAATAAAAGCATCAATGGCTTCAAAATAACTGGCAGACTCAAGCGGCGCCGAAAATATTAAAGGAATATGGTGACTAGCATTATCGGGGTGTAATAACACACCTAATAGATAAAAAATCTCTTCTGCCGTACCCACACCACCCGGAAAAACAATAATGCCATGACCTGTTCTAACAAAGGCCTCTAGCCGCTTTTCAATATCCGGCATAATAATTAATTCATTAACAATTGGGTTGGGTGATTCGGCGGCAATAATACTTGGCTCTGAAATACCAAGATATCGTCCCTCTGAATTTCGTTGCTTGCGATGAGAAATCGCAGCGCCTTTCATTGGCCCCTTCATGGCACCAGGGCCACAGCCAGTACAAATATTTAAATGTCGTAGGCCAAGTTGATAGCCAACTAACTTGGTGTATTCATACTCATTACGACCTATCGAATGGCCGCCCCAGCAAACAATTAAATCGGGCTCTTTGTTGGCATGTAATGCATTAGCGTGACGTAATATATTAAATACTGCGTCGGTTGTGCCGCGTGAAGTGCTAAGGTCGTAGGTGTTATTGGTAAATAGCTCACTATGAACAAATACAATATCACGCAGAACAGAAAACAAGTGCTCTTTAATGCCTTTAATCATTTCACCATCGACAAAAGCATGGCCAGGCGCATCGGTAAGCTCTAGTTTTATACCACGCTCGCGTTGAATTATTTGTATATCAAAGGTTTTGTATTGCTCGAGTACTTTATTGGTGTCATCTTCGCTGCTGCCGCTGTTTAACACCGCAAGCGCACACAGGCGAAACATGCTGTAGAGCTTACTTTGGCTCGCATCATAGAGCTGCTCAATTTCGCGACGCGATAGTATTTGCATACTGGTGTCGGGGCTTACAGATGCACTGACACGATCAGACTGAGGATTGTTCATTATGCTTAGCCTCCATTAATTTCCATGAGAATACTAAGCATAATCAATTTGCACGAGCCTAGCACGCAAAATTGAGTAAAACTTCAACTGTAGAAGCAATAGCAACAAATCAGGCGAATAAAAAATTACATAAAAAGTTTAAGGCATACCATCTTCAAACTCAGCGCCTTCAACAACTGGAATGGCAAGGTCTTCTTTGCTTATATTTAAAGCTAACAGCATATTTGCTGCAACAAAAATCGAAGAGTATGTACCAATAAAGACACCCACAATAAGCGCCGTTGCAAAGCCGTGAATAATTTCACCACCAAAAATAAAGAGCGACGACAATACAAGTAAAGTGGTAGCCGAAGTCATTAACGTGCGCCCTAACGTCTGCGTCAACGAACGATTAATAACATCCTCTGGCTCACCTTTTCTCAGGATTCTAAAGTTCTCACGAATACGATCGGATACGACTATTGTGTCATTCAAAGAATAACCAATAACAGCCAGAATCGCCGCCAATACGGTAAGGTCAAAATCTAATTTTAGAAGCGAAAAGAAGCCTAATACAATAATAACGTCATGGGCTAGAGCAACCACAGCACCGATAGAGAATTTAAATTGAAAGCGAAACGTAACATAAATCATTACGCTAATAAGTGCAGCTAGTAGACCAAGACCGCCCTGCTCGCGTAATTCTTCACCCACTTGAGGGCCGACATATTCAATTCGATGTAAATCAATATTGCCATCATAGTCTTGATTTAACACGGCAAGAAGCTCATCACCCAACTGACTGTTATTACTCTGTGGCAATCTAACCAATACATCTTGATCAGAACCAAAATTAATCACTAATGCATTTTTGTAGCCAGCAGTTTCTAGAGTAGAGCGAATACTGCCAAGATCAGCACTTTGATCATATGCAACTTCAACCAATGTACCGCCAGTAAAATCTAGGCCGAGCTTAAGGCCATTAATTGATAGCGAAGCAATTGAAACAACTAGCAAAATTGCCGAAGCAATTTGTGCAAGCTTTCGGTAGCTCATAAAGTTTACATTTTTATCTAACGCCATTTCTTTGTCGCCTTTCAGTCAACTGTTAGTCCGCAGACTATTATTAAATTTTCGAATACGCCCAATTAAAATTTAAATCATTAATTTCTTAACGTTACGGCCACCGTAAGTCATATTAACCAATGCCCTAGTTCCCATAATAGCGGTGAACATTGAGGTTAAAATACCGATAGATAAAGTAATCGCAAAGCCTTTAATGGGGCCGGTACCTACGGCGTATAGAATGACCGCAGCAATTAATGTGGTTACGTTAGCGTCTAAAATTGTCAAGAACGCTCTATCAAAACCGGTGTTGATTGCCATTTGTGGCGATAAACCGTTTTTAAGCTCTTCTCGCACCCTAGAAAAAATTAATACATTCGCATCAACCGCCATACCTACGGTGAGTACAATGCCTGCAATACCGGGCAACGTTAATGTTGCCGAAAGCATAGACATTATCGCAATAATCAGCATTAGGTTCATTGCAAGCGCAAAGTTAGCGGCCATACCAAAGACTTTGTAAAACACCACCATAAAAATAACGACTAGCCCTAAACCAATAACAACCGATTTAACACCTAACGCAATATTCTCTGCTCCTAACGATGGGCCAATGGTTCGCTCTTCTACAAACTCCATAGGTGCTGCTAATGCCCCTGCTCTTAATAGCAGTGCTAGTTCCGACGCTTCGGCAGCACTATCAAGGCCTGTAATTCTAAAGCTAGCGCCTAGTGGTGACTGAATAGTGGCAAGGTTAATAACACGGCGCTGGTCATAGCGTTCGTAAACAGGTTCTAGTTCGCCATTTTCATTAAGCGCCATACCTGTTTTTCGTGTCTTTCGCTCAATAAATAGCACGCCCATTTTGCGTTTAACCGCATGTCTGGTTACACGGTGCATCATCTTGCCGCCATCGGCATCTAGATCAATGCTTACTTGGGGTTGTGAGTTCTCATCAAAAGCCGAACGTGCACCCGATACACTTTCGCCGGTAACAATGATATCGCGCTCTAACTGCACCGAGCGGTCTTCGTAGGCAAATTGCTCACGGTTAAAACTACTGGCATCCATGCTCGCTTCTAAGCGAAATTCAAGATTAGCGGTTTTACCCAAAATGCGTTTGGCGGTTGCCGTATCTTGGACTCCAGGCAATTCAACTACCACACGATTTCTACCTTGACGCTGAACCAACGGCTCGGAAACCCCTAATTCGTTTACACGATTACGCAATGTAATTAAGTTTTGTGCAACGGCTTCATCTTCTAAGTTGGCAATGGCCTGCTCGCCGAGTTCTAATTCTAGTACGTAGGTTTCGCCGTCTACTGACTTTCTACGGCTCATTTCTGGCATTTCTTTAAAGGCTAACGATGATGCACTGTCGCGCAAATCTTCAGTTTTAAAACGGCCAGTAACTACGCCATTATTTAATTGAATAGTGCCACGTATTTTTTCTTTTCTTAACAAGGTTTTGTAACTAGAAACGCTTGAGCGTAAGCGTGTATCAATGGCTGCTGCGGTATCAACTTCCATTAAAAAGTGTACTCCACCGCTCAAATCTAAACCAAGCTTAAGTGGGCCCGCACCAAACGAACGTAACCACTCAGGAGTCGTTGGCGCTAGATTTAACGCGACAACATAATTCTCTAGACCGAGCGCATCTTGTGTTACGCGCTTTGCTACTAATTGCTGGTCGCGATCATTTAATCGAACCATTAATTTATTATCGATAATATTGGCGCTAATAACGGTAATATCTTTGGCCGCTAATGCCTCGGTGACAACGTTTAATTCGTTGTCGCCAAGAGTAAGTGTACTGCTTTCGCCTGAGACTTGAATCGCCGGATCCGGCTCATATAAATTAGGCAAAGAATAAATAACACCCATTACTAATGCAGCAACAAGAATAAGGTATTTCCAAATAGGATATTGATTCATCATGTTAGTTTGTGTAGCACTCTTTATGTTTAATTATCTTTGGGTCTAGCTGCCAATAAAATTATTGATACTGCTGTTTTAAATCAGTTTGCATCTGAGCCAATATCGATTGCTTAGATATGGGGCCAAAAGATCACTTTTAAACCCCAGCTTAAATTCCAGCCAGTTATAATTGATTGGCTGTTACTCGCAATTAACTCGAGCATTTCTGAACATACGCATCCATGCACTATCTTCGCCCCAGCTATCGGGAGCCCATGAATGCTGAGCCGTTCTAAATGTTCTTTCTGGATGCGGCATCATTATGGTAACTCGACCATCATCACTGCTTACACCGGCGATACCTGCTGGCGAACCATTGGGGTTAAGCGGATAACGCTGCGTTGGCGCGCCAGAGTGATCAATATAGTTTAGCGCCAGTTTATTCTTTGTCTGTAAAGCTGCAAGATTAGTTGCATTGAGCTCCGCCCGACCTTCACCATGCGAAACGACAATCGGAATTTGCGAACCAGCCATGCCATCTAAAAATACTGACGCTGTTGGCTGCACTTCAACCATGACTAATCGGGCTTCAAACTGCTCGGATTCATTGCGCACAAAACGTGGCCAGTGGCTACTGCCAGGTATAAGATCTTTTAAGTTAGACAGCATTTGACAACCATTACAAACACCCAGTGAAAATGTGTCTGTGCGATTAAAGAATGCAGCAAACTGATCTTGCGCGATAGTGTTAAATAGGATGGTTTTAGCCCAACCCTCACCAGCACCTAATACGTCACCATAAGAAAAGCCACCACAGGCGGCCAAGCCTGCAAAACTTTCTAATGTTGTACGACCGGCTAAAATATCACTCATATGAATATCATGGGCTTCAAAACCCGCACGATCAAAGGCCGCGGCCATTTCGTATTGACCATTAACACCTTGCTCACGAAGCACAGCAACACGCGGTCGACTTGCAGTGTTAATGAAAGGCGCAGCAATATCATGATTGCTATCAAAACTGAGCTTGGCAAATAGACCTTCATCTGTGCCATTACGCAGCGCATCAAATTCCGCTTGTGCACAACCGGCATTATCACGCCGTGCCTGAATAGCGTAGCTGGTTTCATGCCATATGCCGTGCAATTCACAAAGCGGTTTATCTAATAGTAAATCGCTGCCGCTTGTCACGCGTACCTGATTAATGGCATTAAGCTTACCAATGACTGAAACCGATGAAATACCCTGCGCATGATACGCTGCAGTGATTAATTCAAGATCGGACTCTTTTACCTGCAATACAGCACCGAGCTCTTCGTTAAACGCCCAGCTGAGCACAGAGCTTCCGGCAAAATCTAGGTCTATACCTAATTTTCCAGCAAAGGCCATTTCAAGGGCCGTAACCATTAAGCCACCATCAGAACGGTCATGATAGGCAAGAATTTTTTGCTGTTGTAATAACGACTGCGTGGCAGCAAAAAAGCCAGCTAACGCATCAGCAGAATCAGCATCAACAACTTCGCTACCCAGTTGATTATAAACCTGCGCTAATGCACTGCCGCCTAAACGCTGTTGACCCGAAGAGATATCAACAAGCAACAATACCGTTGGCTCTAGGCTGTTTTGTAATTGTGGAGTAACGCTTTTTCTAACATCACTAATACGTGCTGCAGCAGTAACAATTAAAGAGAGCGGCGAAGTTACTTCTTTATCTTCATCACCATCGCGCCAGCGCGTACTCATAGACATTGAATCTTTGCCAACAGGAATGGCAATACCTAAAGCTGGGCATAGCTCCATACCCACAGCTTTAACGGCTTCGTAAAGGCACGCATCTTCACCTTCGCGACCTGCGGCTGCCATCCAGTTGGCCGATAATTTTAATTCGCTGATGGAGTTGATAGGTGCAGAAGCAATATTAGTAATGCATTCAGCTACCGCCATTCGAGCAGATGCCGCGGCATCTAAAAGTGCAATCGGTGTACGCTCACCAATGGCTAAGGCTTCTCCGGTATATCCAGTATAGGAATTCAGCGTAATGGCTGCGTCAGCAACCGGCACCTGCCATGGGCCAACCATCTGGTCACGGTAAACCATTCCGCCAACACTGCGGTCACCAATGGTAATTAAAAAACTTTTGCTGGCCACCGTTGGTAAGCGGAGTACACGCTCTAAAGCTTGCTCAAGCGCTACGTCAGCAAAATTAAGCGCCACGCTAGGCGGCGCAATACTCGCTACATCTCTATGCATTTTTGGCGGTTTGCCAAATAACACTGACATAGGTAAATCAACTGGCGAGTTATTAAAGTGACTGTCATTTAGCGATAAATGTTCATCTGCTACGGCACTACCGACAACAGCATAAGGCGCTCGCTCACGCTTACAAATAGCATCGAAGGTCGATAGGTCTTCGGGGTTTACAGCAATAACGTAACGCTCTTGTGATTCATTACACCAAATGGCTAAGGGAGACATACCTTTTTCATCGCAGGGTACATCGCGCAATGAAAATGCACCACCAACACCACCATCTTTTACCAGCTCAGGTAATGCGTTAGATAAACCGCCCGCACCTACATCATGTATAAAGGCAATGGGGTTTTGTTTCCCTAGTTGCCAGCAACGGTCAATAACTTCTTGACAGCGGTGCTCCATTTCTGGGTTTTCTCGTTGTACAGATGCAAAGTCGAGTGACTCACTGCTTTGGCCTGATGCCATTGAAGACGCAGCGCCACCACCCAAGCCAATTAACATGGCCGGCCCGCCTAATACAATTAAACAGGCGCCAGCAGTAATGTCTTGCTTAATGACATGTTCACTACGGACATTGCCAATACCGCCAGCAAGCATAATAGGCTTATGGTAGCCACGAACTTCAGTGCCACCGCTGCAAGCAATAGATTGCTCGTAAGTACGAAAATAACCATTAAGGTTTGGTCGACCAAATTCATTATTGAAGGCCGCGCCACCTAAAGGACCTTCGGTCATAATGTCTAAAGCATCAACGATCCGGCCAGGCTTGCCATAAGTAATTTCCCAGGGCTGTTTAAAGCCAGGAATATTCAAATTAGAAACACTAAAACCCGTTAAACCTGCTTTGGGTTTTGCACCTGCTCCGGTTGCGCCTTCATCACGAATTTCACCACCCGAACCTGTTGATGCACCAGGGAATGGAGCTATGGCGGTGGGATGGTTGTGTGTTTCAACTTTTAATAAATAATGAACAGGCTCTTCAATAAAGCTGTATTGTTGGGATTCAGCCGCAGGAAAAAAACGCTCTGCCACGTTACCTTCAAGCACGGCGGCGTTATCTGAGTAAGCGCTTAGAACACCTTTGCCTTCGGTTGAGCGATAAGTGTTTTTAATCATTCCAAATAATGATTCTGTCTGATCAACACCATCAATGGTCCAACTGGCATTAAATATTTTATGTCGGCAGTGCTCAGAGTTAGCTTGCGCAAACATCATTAGCTCTACATCGGTAGGGTTCCGATTTAAGCCAATAAAACTTTCTAATAAATAATCAATTTCATCGTCAGCTAACGCCAACCCTAAGTCGTTATTGGCAATCACTAACGCATCACGACCATCTGCTAGCAAATTAACAGTTTGTAAAGGCAACGGTTCGCTCTGCTCGAATAATTGACCCAGTTGATCTTGTTCAGTAAAGACAGTTTCAACCATGCGGTCATAGAGTAGCGGTTGAATTAAATCATGGAGCTCAGCGCTTTCAGCACCCTCACCGGTCAGCTTAAGTTTGTAGCTAACCGCTCGCTCAATTCGGTTGATCATGGTTAAGCCGCAATTATGGGCAATATCAGTTGCCTTGCTTGACCAGGGAGAAATGGTGCCGATACGAGGCGAGACAATCCACTGCTGCTGCCCAGCTTTGTCATAAGCTTTGTCATTAGCGTTCTCGTTATCTGCAGGTCCGTAAATAAGTAGCTGCTTCAACACTTTGAATTGCTCTTCACTCAGACTTGACTGTAATTCAACCACATGCAGGAACTCAGCCTGAATACTGGCTAACTTTACAGCCGGAAAAGCTGACTCACTTATCGTTGAGCGCAATTGCTCACGAAGCTTGGCTAATTTAAAGGAGGAAAGCGCCGGTGGGCCGGCTAGAATCTCAAGTGTAGACAGAACAGAACCTCATATATCGAAATGGTTACTATCATGGGTGATTTTAAGCGGCTTATTTTATTCGCATTCGGCTTTCGGTGAAACAATGAGTTGTCACTGATGGCCAAAAAACGACGCTTTATCGTAAGTTTATGGGTGTGAAAAATCACACTTTTAGCTGATTGGGACAATATTCAAAAATATCAGTAAATTCAGCGAGATACCATAAACTAAAGATGATCAATGAGATCTGTATCATAACGTCCAACAATCGACAAGCTAGCGCGACCCACCTCACCTAACCTACTATAAAGCCTTTAAGGAATAGCTTAATTTATACGGCTGATTGTGTCGGCTAATCATTTAGCACATGAAGATTTTCACTGAATTAGATCAATGAATTAAAAATAGAGGCTTAAGCTCTTGCTAAACCATACAGGTAACAAAATTATCCGCCACCGCCTCAGTTCGCTGAGACGTGTTCGCGTGACATTTTTTTTAGCCTGCACTGCTTTTGTCGTTTTAGCCATAATGGCGGGATTTCAACAAGGCCAATTTATCGAATCTTCTTCACTGGACAAGCAAAGCAATGGCCATAAAAGTTATTTGAAGGTTTTAACTCGTATTAGTCTTAATACCCATTTTGAAAGCGACGAAGGCCCAAGCGGCTTTGAGTATGCCTTACTCGATCGCTTTGCTAAATCAATAGGTAAAGAACTTAAAATAACAACAACTGATTCGTTGAATGATTTATTTAATCGATTAGAGCGCAAAGAAGCTCATTTAGCATCTGCAGGTCTAAGTGCCACTAAAGAACATCGCCGACGTTTTGCCTACACCGAACCGTATCTTCAAAGTCAGCCCTATGTGGTTTATCGCGTAGGTAATAAAAGACCGCGTAGCCCTGCCGATTTAATTGGCAAAGATATTATTGTTGTAGCCGATAGCGCGCACTCAGCCATTCTTGAAAATATGCGCAACATACATCCTGGTATTCAATGGCGGGAACTCAATAACGTAGACTATACCGATGTGTTAGGTCGCATAGAAGATAGCGAAGTTGACTATAGCATTCTGGACGCCACTGATTTTTTATTGCATCAAGGATTTTTTCCAAGAGTTAAAAAGGCATTAAAAATTGGCAGCGAATCCTCTTTTGCTTGGGCTTTACCTAAAGCGTTAGAGGGATCGGATTTACACCGCGCCGCGAATCAATTTATCCAGCAAATTAAAGCCGATGGCACATTGGCTAAACTCGAAGAGCAATACTTTGGCCAAGTCGCCCATATTAATCAGGTAGCTGCTAATGAATTTGATAAAAACATAGATGCACAGCTTCCGCTTTATTTAGACAACATTAAAGCCGCAGCTCAATTATTTAACATGGATTGGCGTTTACTTGCCGCTGTAAGCTATCAAGAGTCTGGCTGGAACCCACTGGCGAAATCGCGCACCGGCGTGCGGGGCATGATGATGCTCACACTGCCAACGGCAAAAGAAGTGGGCGTCACTAACCGACTAGACCCCGATCAAAGCTTGCGTGGTGGCGCCGACTACCTAACCAGTATAAAGCGGCGGCTTCCTGCTGGCATAGTAGAACCCGATAGAACATGGTTTGCTTTAGCGGCATACAATGTTGGTTTTGGCCATTTAGAAGATGCTCGAGTCATAACTCAAAAACGAGATGGCGACCCGAATAGCTGGTATGACGTTAAACAAAGCTTACCCTTGCTAACGCAAAAAAAGTGGTATTCAAAAACACGTTACGGCTATGCAAGAGGTTATGAGCCCGTTCAATATGTGCAGCATATTCGTCACTACCAAAACGTCTTGGTTTGGCACGACAAAGCGCAAAAATGGTCAGCTGATAATAAAAATGATAACAGTGATAAGACAACAAATACGCTTGGAACCGACTCAACAACTCATGAGCAAAAAGTTGCTAGTGCTAAAACCGCACAAGCAGTAACGGAAAAGCAGGCCTCTTCCCTTTAATAACAACGTTATTAAGTTCTTTTATTTGTAAAGAATTGTTTAAGTTTTTCCGCTGACTGATCGGCTAATACGCCGCCCCGCCATGTCATTTTATGATTAAAAAAAGGCTGGTTAAGCATTGCCAATTGAGACTCTACAGCGCCAGCGCGCGGCTCGTTAGCTGCAAACACTAAGCGTGAGATACGCGCATGAATCATGGCGCCCACACACATAGTACAGGGTTCTAATGTGACATAAAGTGTGCACTCAGTAAGACGGTAATTGCCTAGCGTTTCACCGGCTAATCTGAGCGCATTAATTTCAGCATGGGCACTGGCATCATGGTCTGTAATTGGGCTGTTATAACCACCAGCAATAATATTGCCGTTATGGACAATAAGCGCACCCACTGGCACCTCATCCTGTTCAGCCGCCGAGTCTGCAAGCAATAAAGCCTGACGCATAAATTTCTCATCTAGCTCATTTTGTCTGTTCGTATTATCAGCAGAAACAATAGAAGAGATATTATCCGTCATAATTAATTTCTCTACGTACTGGGTAAGCTTTTCGGTAAGCATCAAAAACTTGAGCAACGTCATTACCACTATTCAGTTTTTCTTTAAAGCGTTCAGCGTCGGCCTTAGGACTATAAACCGCTGCTAAAGCGCTACGATATTCGTCCAGCGTGGTTAAATCATTAAGCCTAATTAAATCAGCATCTTTGGTTGGCTTTATGGCCGGCAAATCAAAAAAGCGTAAAGCCGAAGAAATAATAGCGCTAGTGCCTCGGTGCTTTCCGTCGATACTATAGCCGGCAATATGCGGCGTACCATGCTGACAAAGCTCAAATAACTCAAGGTCAATGTCTGGTTCCGTCTCCCAGACATCTAGAACAGCTGTTATATCGCTACGATTATGCAATAACGCTTTTAAAGCATTATTACTAACCACAGGGCCACGACTGCTATTAATAAATAAACAATGACTTTTAAGTAAAGTTAAAAGCGCTGTATTAAAAAGATGCTTAGTTGGATACTGGCTATTTAAATGCGTGGTTAAAGGCACATGGGCGCTTATCACATCACTATTCATCAGCGCCTCAATACGCTGCACCGAAGGGCTGTTGGTGCCAGAAAAATCGAATAAAGGATCGTAAACTACATGAGGAATAGAAAAGTGTCGTAAACATCTCACTAAACGACTGCCAACATTTCCATGACCAACCACCCCTATCGTTATATTGCTTAGCGTTTCGTTGTCATAATTATCTAAGATGGTCGACATAACATAATCAACAACACCATTAGCGTTACTTCCTGGTGCATGTGCAAAGCCTATACCTCGATCAGCAAGATAGTCGATATCAATATGATCGACTCCAATAGTGGCACTGCCGACAAATTTTACATGACTATTTTCAAGAAGCGCCGCATTCACCTTAGTCACAGAGCGAACAAACAAAATATCGACATCTATTAAATCGGATGCACTAATTTCACGACCCGATAAAGTTTTTATGTCACACCAACTTGCACAGAGAGCAGCTAAATTCGGTATGTTTTCATCGGCAAGAAGAGATAATCTTTTCATGTTTTTCTGGTAGTAACCTTTGAGCAATCAATATTTATTTATAAAATTATTTATGCGATATCTGTATATTACTTATGTCTGTTCGATGGTAAATGTTTTGATGGAAAACATCTTGATCAAATATAATCTGATAAAAAATATCGTGATAAATCATTCATTGCCAAGCCATGAAAATGCTCACTCAATGCATGGTAAAAAACCGCGGCACGCTGAGGTAGCCCATGCTTAGTGTAATGGCGCGCTTGATTATAAACGGCTTGTTTAAAATCATTTAATGCCGGCACAGAGCCATTAAGGTTATCAGCACTCACTTGAAACGAATAATTAGCAGCAAGCGAAAATAAAAGCTCTAAAGCTTGAGGTTTAACCTCAGCTGCCTCAAAAGCAATTTGTTGTTCGGCGTTTCGCCCGTCATCCACATACCAATAACCAAAATCGACTTGCTGGTGTCGTTTATGACCAGCAATACACCAATGAGAAACTTCATGTAATGCACTTGCAAAAAAGTCTTCACGATAATAAATGAAATTATGGCAGCTGTCCTTGTTTGCCGGAGTATAGAGAGGTTCGCTGGCACCACCTAATAAAACCGTTTGGTAGTCTGCATAAAATACACGGGCAAACACGGTCTCAATTTCTTTGGCATTAGTTTCAACAGCACAATCAATCGATCGAGGGCTTTCTTTCTCGCACAACACGCTAGGCAACCCTACATGTACATTTATTTATCTTTAAAATCATATATTTATCGTTTTTTCAAAAAACATAGAGCAAAATGGTTAATAAACAGTCTAAAAGACTATAATTAAAGAACCACCATTAACCACAAAGCAAGTTATAAGCGAACCTATGGGTTTTATCCCAATGCTATGCAAAGCCTTTCGCCATAAAAGGTAAAAGCTTTCGGCATAAAAGATTTATAACCGTTCGCCGTAAAGATACAGAAAAACAGACGATGTCGCGATAGTCCTGAAGTTAATAGTGTGATTCTTTTTATAAAAGAGCACGCTGTACTGAGATTAGGAGCTTGTCTTATGCAATCTGATATTACTTGTCCAGCCAGCCACAACAATGTCATTAACCTGTTTACAGGAAAACCAATTGTTCCTGCGACTAAGCAGGCCATTGTGCAAATTTGCCCAGAAACCTCTGGCATTAAAATGCTTTACGCCAATCATGGTCGCCCCGATCGTTTAATTTCGGTACCCATTCTTTGCTGGGGAATGCGCTCGGACGGTGAAACCGTTGGCGTTGTCCCATGGGTCGGTGACATCACTGACTGCACGACAATTGATAATGATTTTTATATCCATTGGGAAGGTTATTATAAAGAAAGTACCGAAACGATTTTTTCCGAACCGCCAGAACCCGTTGTCGCTCAGCTGACGACCGCCCTTCGCTTTATTAATCACGCAGACGTTAGTATCGTTTCCAATGCTAAGACAACGAATGATGCTGAAAACCAGCCTCCTCAGAATAATTTACCTAAAGGTGAAGCGTCGAATAAAACAATAATACAGGAAATTCCTGACTTAATTGGTACTCACGCGCTTATACTTAACCCAGAAGGACATTCATTAACCCTTACGCCAGTGGTGAGTTGGGCGCTGGACTTACAGGGTAAAATACATGGCATGTTAGTTGATGAAGCGTCAGTAGAAAAAACACCGGTTATTCCTGGTGATGAATGTCTGTACTACGCCTCAAGCAACCCCAATTTTTGTTGCTACTTTCAACGTGATATCGCCGACCAAATACGACTGCGCAATCCTGATACCATTGCCGCAATAGAAAAACTACTCAACCAACAATAAACCGCGTTATTTTTTTTGTATCCAATACTCATAAATGCCGGCCTCTTGCTGCCAATGCAGCAATGGGTGGCTTAAAAAATCACAAAAGCGCAGTATATCTCGCTCTGTAGAGGGGTCGGTTGCAGACACTTTTATAATGTCACCACTTTTCATTGAGCGAATTCGATTGTGTAATAGCATAACCGGTTCTGGACAAATTAAACCACTGGCATCGAGTAGCTGATATTCATTGTCGCCTAAGCTACTTGGGTCGAAATTATCAATCACAGTTATCAACCTGCTGAGATGAGGTAAAGTTTTTTAATTCACGCGCCTCAACAATCTGACAGCGCTCATTAACCTCGTCAAAAACAATAACCACTTTACCTGCTTTTAGCAGCGCTCTTGCTTTATCGAGCTGCGCTTCAACGCCACGCTCAACCATGCCGTAGTCAGTGCCCTCTCGAGTGATATACTCTTCAAGTACACCTGTTAAAGCCGCCTCTGAAAGCTGTTCAAATGGAATCTGCAGTGGCTCAACTTCATTCTCACTAGCAGTATCAGGGTTGAATGTATTGGTCATACTATCTCTTCGTTACCAGTGGTTAATAAAGCTGCAAATTTGAATGGATGCTAACATTTACCGCGAATAAACGTAAATGTTTTACCTTTAAACATTAACAGTAATTAGACATTCAGATCAAAAATGCGGTCTATAATCTAGAACACTGTTTGAATAAGCCAGCGCTCAAGTTAAATAACCGAAAACAACCGGCCTATAACTCATTACCTAAGGTGGACATTAAATGAATAGCAGACTTATTTGTAGTTTTATTGGTGACGATAAGCATGGCTTAATTGAATTGCTTGCTAAAGCTATAAGCGATTGTAATGGTAGCTGGTCTGAGAGCAGCATGGTTCGCCTGTCAGGACAGTTTGCCGGTCTTGTAAAAGTAGCCATTGATGAGTCAAATATCGAGTCACTGCGTCTAGCTTGCGAGGATCTGGCTAATCAGGGGCTGGCCATTCACATTATACCTGTGCATGAAACAGCCAATAGCGCTGCAAATAATGATGAGCAGTCTGCAAGTCAGTTACAGCTAAACATTATTGGCAATGACCGCCCAGGCATTGTCTACGAGGTGAGCCAGGCGTTAGCGGCTGCAAAAATTAATGTTATAAAAATGAAAACGCATTTAAGTAGCGCACCAATGAGTGGCGATAGTTTATTTAATTCAACCATGTTACTGACTAACGAATACGATCATGACCTTGATGCCTTAGAAAAACAGTTAGACAAAATATCAGAGCGCTTATCCATTGAAATAGATTTAGAATCCAGTGATGAATAAGTAAGCGACATGATGCCGATTACTTATTTTTAAATCCCGCTTTGAAAAGTCTTTTTATTGATAAAAAGATAAACGTAAAAACAAAACCTGCTAGCGCCATAGCGGCAACAATTAATATCGCAACGCTCAACAATAACAACACCTGCTTTACTGGAATACCGACAATAACAATTAGACCATATATAATGGCTAACAATGCCCCGAACCCAAGCAGTAATGTCTTTATGCGCTGGCTCTTTTTCGTTTTAAACAGACGCATCAAAATAGCTCCTAATAACTCTTAATTAATTCCCAATTCTCGGTTATTCGCAACAACTTATAATTTACCCGGTAAAAAATTTTGTCGCTTGCAATGCTAAACTTTGGCAATGTTTAGTTTGCATATGCATATGGTGACCTCCTTCATGTAACACCATAGTGATATTTTCACGCCCCTTAACCGCCGCTTTTGATTGCTCCCAGTCAAACAGTCCCTCTTTAGCGAGGATGATTAAACAAGGAATATCCAACGCAGCCCAGAAGGCCTGCTGATGGAATTTATTGAGTTTAAATGCAGAATCGCCTGCAGCTCTGGGGTCGTGCCGCCATACATAAGCACCCTTTTCTGCAAAGCCTTTTGCAGGCGCTATAGCGCGCTCAGCTATAGGTAAGCATTCTTTAGCGCTAAGGTCTACTTTCACGATACGTCGCTCAACAGCTTCGTCAATTGATAGCATTAACCTCGAGGGCTTCTGATAATAACTTCGTTGATCACGTAAATAGCGTGATAAATTTTTCGGCGCATCGGTTTCTTTAGTGTCCAACGAGAGCGCGCAATCAAGCATCAGCAAACGCTCAACTCGCTCTGGCATTGACGCTGCAAGCAGCAAGCCAACAAAGGCGCCACGCGAATGAGTCAGCAGTTGAAAAGATGGCCACTCAAGCGTATCGGCTATGGCAAGAATATCTAACAAATCATCCCAAATGTTATAGGAACCGTGTTGGCTTCTATGATCACTTTCGCCATTACCAGCAAAGTCTAAGGCAACTATTTCGCAGTCTTTTATTAATGGCGCTATTGCACAGAAGCTTGCACTATTGTCTAGCCAGCCATGCAAAGCAATAACACGATGCTTGTTTCCAACACCCCACTGTTGTGCTGCAATCGTCATTTCATTGACGAAAAATTTTCGCTCTATTGGTGCCGATAGTAAGCGGGACATTAAAGTTCCTTAAATAAAGTAGTCGCTAGCTAAGCGCTGGAGTTAGTAAGCGGGATGATGTAAAAGTGAATCTAACTCGGCACAACCTTGAGCAATGACTTCAGCATGCATTATGGCAAGCGAAGAAGGAGAAAAAGGGAAATTATCTGTACCACCGAGTTTAAAACTATCTGCCCCTTGAACCACCCAGTCAAGCAAACAAGAAACCAAAGGCTGATGACTAATGAGTAAAACAGTTTCATAAGGTAGTGAATCTAACCATTTGCATACCATATGCGGGATGTTATCACCTAGTAAATGGTTATTCGGGGCTAAATGAATGGCGCAGCCATCTTCAACATCTAGGCCATTTAGCGAAGCTAGCGTATCGGATACCGCTTTTGCAGTCTGCTGAGTTCGAGTAAAAGGGCTATAAAAGATGGCATCAAGACCTTTACCCTTTAACAACAGGGCTTTATGCAATGTTTTAGCAGCCTCACAACTATGCTGAATACCATAATCTGTAAGGACGCGACTAGCATCATCATCAAGACCGTATTCGGCTTCGCCGTGACGCAATATTGCTATGGTTCTCATTTACTTTTTCTCAGGAGTTTACGCAACTCGAATTATTCAACTCAATCTATACAAGTTAATCTATAGAACGGGGCTTACTTAAATAGGCCTCAGCATAAAATATGGAAGTTAGTCTCCGCCTGTTAAAAACTCAACATCTTCGCTTTGCTCGCCCAGCATAAGCTGACTAATGGTTTCTGCAACACTCATTTTGTTGAATAGAATCTCATATAGACCAGACGCGAGCGGCATATACACATTGTTATCATCGGCTTTGGATTTAACCAACTTTAAAGTATTAACCCCTTCGGCAACCTGTCCTAACTCTTCGGTGGCTTGCTGTAAAGTTTTACCGCTACCAATAGCAAAGCCCACTTGATAATTACGAGACAAAGAAGAAGAGCAAGTAACAATTAAATCACCCACACCTGCAAGCCCAAGAAAGGTCATTGGGTTAGCCCCCATGCTCACAGCAAAACGACTCATTTCTGCCAAGCTACGCGTCATTAACATTGCTCGCGTGTTATCGCCAAGATTCATGGCTGCACCTAAACCTGAAATAATGGCATAAATATTTTTTAAAGCGCCGCTTAATTCTACACCGTATAAATCACGGCTTCCGTACACTCTAAAATAGCTGCAATGCAAAGCGCTTTGAACATTTTCAATTAACGAAGTGTTGCTACTGGCAACAACGGTCCCAGTTAAATGTTTAGCAGCAATTTCCTTTGCTAGGTTTGGCCCACTCAAAACACCGAGTGGGATTTCGGGTAACGCCTCACGAAGCACTTGACTCATTAATTTAAAATCTAATTTTTCAATATCATTTTGGTGCTCAATACCTTTGGTTGTACTAATCACCATCGTGTCTTTGCTAATATACTTTGCAAGCTCAACACTGACTTCTCGACAAGAGCCACTGGGCACAGCAACAAATATCATATCTGCATCTACAATAGCCTGCTCAATACATGTTGTTGCATGCACTTTGTCGTTTAACACATAGCCGGGCAAGTAGTAACTATTTTTATGCTCACGGTTAATCTCGTCTGCACGCTCAGTGTTACGCAGCCAGAGCATTGCATGATGGCCATTGTCTGCAACTAAGTTGCACAGCGTAGTGCCAAAACTACCACCACCAAGGACAGCAATGCGATAGGTATGATTCATTAATTAGATCCCGAATACGACTAGCATTTTTGATTTATTCGTCATTAAAAAAACGCCCATGGCATAACCATAGGCGTATTTTTTGATACTAACGTTTTTACTGTCCACTGCCAATAGCCGGCTTAAAAACAGCTAGAAACAGAATTAACAGCTGCTACTAACTGCTTAGTTCTAATAAAAGCTTGTTCAATCTTGCAACAAAGCTTGCTGGATCCTCTAAGCTATCACCCGCAGCAAGCATGGCCTGATCAAAAAGCAGTCGACTTAAATCGCCAAAACGGCTCTCATCGGCTTCTTGGTCTAAACGGCTAACCAATGGATGACTAGGGTTTAATTCAAGTATTGGTTTACTTGCAGGTAACTCTTGCCCTGCGGCTTCCATAATGCGACGCATTTGCGCGCCCATATCGTGATCACCAACCACTAGACATGCTGGTGAATCAGTAAGGCGGTTGGTCACACGGACAGTTTCAACTTCATTAGACAAGATAGCTTGTACGCGCTCAACCATATCTTTATTATCTTCTGAAAGCTTCTCTTGTTCTTTTTTATCTTCTTCGTCATCCAAGCTGCCTAAATCAAGTTCGCCTTTAGCAACATCTTGTAAATGCTTGCCATCAAACTCCATCATGTGACTCATTAACCAATCATCGATACGATCATGAAGTAATAAGACTTCGATCCCTTTCTTTCTAAATACTTCAAGGTAAGGGCTGTTCTTAGCGGTAGTAAAGTTTTCTGCCGCAACATAATAGATTTTCTCTTGACCCTCTTTCATGCGGGCAACATAGTCTTCTAACGACTGGTTTTGCTCGTCGGTTTCGTTATGGGTTGTTGAAAAACGTAATAGCTTCGAAATCTTTTCTTTATTAGCAATATCTTCGGCAGGGCCTTCTTTCAATACACTACCAAATGACTGCCAAAATGCGGCATATTCTTCGGGCGCATTTTTTGCCATTTTCTCTAGCATATCGAGCGCACGTTTAGTCAGTGCATTGCGCATGCTTTCGGTGGTTGCATCTTGCTGCAATATTTCTCGCGATACGTTAAGGGGTAAATCGTTAGAGTCAACCACACCTTTTATAAAGCGAAGGTATACCGGTAAAAACTGCTCAGCATCATCCATAATGAATGTACGCTGTACATAAAGCTTTAAGCCTCTAGCGCCATCACGGTTCCACAAATCCATAGGCGGCTTTGATGGGATATATAATAGGCTGGTGTATTCAAACTTACCTTCAACGCGGTTGTGGCTCCATTTAATAGGGTCTTCATAATCGTGCGATAACGATTTATAAAACTCTTTATATTCATCTTCTGACACTTCACTGCGAGGACGTGTCCACAATGCCGTTGCATCATTAATAGCTTCAAATTCGGGCGCTGCATCTTCTGCCACTTCGGCCTCAGCCTCATCGCCCATAGGTGGCGTAGACTGTTTTTTCATCATTACTGGAATTGCAATATGATCTGAGTATTTTTTAACAATACTGCGTAAACGCCAGTTATCGGCAAAATCATTTTCATCGTCTCTTAAATGTAGAACAACCGTGGTACCACGACCTTCTTTTTCGACAGCAGCAATTTGGAAATCGGCATCACCTGTCGACTCCCAATAAATACCATTGGTTTTATCTGCACCAGCACGACGAGTAAACACTTCAACACGGTCAGCAACAATGAATGCTGAATAAAAGCCAACACCAAATTGACCGATTAACTGACTATCTTGCTTCTGGTCGCCAGTCAAGTTTTTTAGGAACTCAGCAGTACCTGATTTAGCAATCGTTCCAAGGTTGTTAATCACCTCATCACGCGACATACCAATGCCATTATCGCTAATAGTCACAGAGTTAGCTTCTTTGTCGAATTCAATGGTAATAGCTAAGTCACCATCACCTTCAAAGAGTGAATCATCCTTTAAGGCTTCAAAACGCAACTTGTCGGCGGCATCCGAAGCATTAGAAACAAGCTCTCTAAGGAAAATCTCTTTATTACTGTAAAGCGAATGAATCATCAGTTGCAGAAGCTGTTTAGCCTCAGCCTGAAAGCCCATTGTTTCTTTGGGTTGTTCGCTTGCCATATTCGTCGATGCTGTCATTACTGCCTCACTTTATGTTTATAAAATCAATTACCGATGTGTACTTAACTCTTAAAGCTACAAACAATGCTTTTTAAGCCATGCGTTGCACAGATATGGAGCCATTAGACGTTATTTCAACCGTGATAAAGGCTTTTTTTCTATGTTGGTTTTTTTATATCCAGACCTTTACCCTCATTGATTAGTTTGAGCGTTAGCTACACTGTCATACTGGTGAAATAGAACGGCTTTAACATTCAATTACATTTAAAAATGAATAGTTAATGTATATTTAGAACTGAAGCTCATATTACCCGAACATCCCCTTGCTTGAGCGGCAAGTATCGACAAGCTACTGCCATTGACGGCATGCAGATCAGCGATTGACGGTCTGAGAGTAAAGAGCTGCAGTGAAGGCTTGGAGTAAAGCATTGGTAATGAAACTTTTAAATCAGGTAAAGCTCATAAAGACAACAAGGCTATAAGTTACATTAGATTTGAAGTTTAATAAATTGAAAGTAGACCATTTTTTGAATCATAACGACTAAGCGCTCCCTGGTAGGTGTGCCGTCGTTTGGTTCAATGAATCAGCCGATTACTGTGTGCTATAGCTGCCTCTACAGTTACAGCATCGGTAGTCGTTTCCTAAATAGCGCTTTCTAAGTAGCTTACACAGTAGATTCAACAGTAGCTTCCTTAATTGCACCACAACCCTAATCTCACCACTATAACCCCAATAGCATACACACTTAGGCTATTATCCAGCGATTCATTTGGGTAAATATCCAGCAAATCATTAAATCCCATCATCAACAGGAAACTTGTTGGCTACAAACTCATAAAAGATGAATTTTCAACAGCTTAGCAGTTGACCTGCGGGACGAGCTTCTCTATAGTACGCGCCCTCTCAGACGATACTTATTTGAGATAGTGTTCCAAATTCCGACACGCGCTCGTAGCTCAGCTGGATAGAGTACCTGGCTACGAACTAGGGGGTCGCAGGTTCGACTCCTGCCGAGCGCGCCATATTCTGTTAATATTTGCATGAATTTTCGCGAGCATGCTTAAAAAACAATAAACGCTATTTGATCCTCTGCTTTAGCAACTCGCTTGTAGCACTAAACGGCATCATTTTTATGTCCAAGTTACCCGCCGCGTACCAATTTATTGACCTTTCTGACTACGGACGACCTGTCGCTCGCTGGATTGCTAACAGTTTTAAAAACACTCGCATTACCCCTATTCATGTCACTGTCATGTTTATCATTGCAGGTTTATTAGCAATTGTTAGCATGCTTAATCATCAATATTGGCTTGCCGCTTTTTTCCTTGTTTTAAAATCCATTCTCGATGCAGCCGATGGTGAATTGGCGAGAATCAAAAACACGCCATCCTATACTGGCCGCTACTTTGATTCAGTGTCAGATATCCTATTAAATGCCTTATTCCTTTTGACCATAGGCTATATCACCGAAGGGGCATTACTTATAACCGCTTTGGCTTTTTGCGGCACCCAATTACAAGGTACGCTTTATAATTACTACTATGTGATATTGCGTAATAAAGTGGATGGCGACAAGACCAGCCGAGTATTTGAGGAAGGCATACCTACAGCGCTGCCTGGCGAAAAGCAGCTGCATGTCGATCGCTTATTTTGGATGTATAACGTTTGTTACGGGCTTTTTGATAAAGCCATACAAACGCTCGATAAGAATGCAGAACAAGCCGACCACTACCCTAAATGGTTTATGACCGCCCTGTCCTGTTTTGGGCTAGGTTTTCAACTGCTCATTATTGCTGTCATGCTCTGCCTTGGCTTAGCTGACGCTATATTGCCGTTCTTTATTGCTTTTACGGCATTGATTGCTGTTTTTATTGGTATTCGTAAAGCCATTAATCAAGAAGCTTAACTTTATATATCGCAGCCTACCTGTCTGTTTTCATATCTACATACCATTACGGTATACGCCAAGACTACTTTCATCGCTAGACCTAATATCTTTAAAAGCTTTACCATAGCTGAGTAATAACTTAAGACAATAATCCAAGCGGCCCTCTAGATAATGCTGAGATTTTTCATCATTATCGTTGGCATCGGCATTAAATATCGATTCAACATGGCGAACAATTAAATGCTCGGGTAAATAACAGATACGATTATTTTTATAACTACTCATACGTAGTTCTGCAATGGGGTAAGCACCACCATCGCCAGAAGAAACAGCCACCAATAAAGCCGGCTTATGGGCCAGCTCACCGTTACCCCACATTAGAAAAAAGTTTTTTAAACCTGCTGGCACCATGCCATGCCATTCCGGTGCAATAATAACCAAAGCATCACTACTGGCTAGCTGCTCAGCAATAGGTGCTAAACGTTGCTGCCAAGCCTCATCGCCAGACCAAATAGCATCATCCCAAAGAGGCAATGGGTTATCAGCCAAATCGAATACATAAGTTTCGTGGCAAGCCGTTAACGCCAAAAGAGATTGAGAAATAACATTAGCCATTTTTTTACTTTGGCTGGTAGCCCTGTGACTACCCGATATAATACTGATTTTCATAAGGGTGTATTCTCTCGATAATGGTTTAAAATTCGAATAATCGCAAAAATATAATAGATAACGAATAAAGCATCTAAAAATTAAACAATAGACAGCTTGGAACAATTATTACGATAAAAGCCAATAAAGTGTATCATTGAATGTAATGAATAAATTAAACGAATCATTGAACGCGAGCAGTCATAATACCTACACTCCACTAAGGTATTTACCCTTAATCGTGCTTGGCATATTCATTGTCGCGCTAATATTTATTTTTACTCAAAGCCAACTACAAACGTCATGGCGTTTTGACCGTCACTTATTCAGCCAGCAGCCTTTGCAAGCTCTAAGTCATGCCCTTGTTCACCTTAATACCCAGCATCTAGCCCTCAATATCGCAGGCCTTTTAACTATAGGTCTATTGTTTTCTTCTGCTTTTAGGTCGCTTTGGTGGATCGCTGCACTTGCCGCCTCAGCAATAGCCTCAGCCTATGGGGTCTTTTACTACAGCCTAGAAACCGATTGGTTAGTCGGTTTATCTGGCGCTTTACATGGCCTGTTTGTCTATGCCGTTCTTCGCTCACGGGCAAGCTTTATTTGGATCGCTGCGCTCGTCATTAAACTTACTGTTGAACAAAAGCCCGACTGGTTGCCGGCAAATAATATGAGTCAATTTACCGAACAAATCATCAACAACCCAGTTATTGTTGATGCTCACTTATGGGGCGCCATTGGTGGTCTGGTGTTCTTCTTGATTGCCAGAAGTTTTGCAACACTGTTAGTTATTATTGAGCTCAATAGAAAAGAGAAGATATAAACTACAGCTAAGTTAAGAGCTAACGCATTGGTTATTTTTCTCATACTCACAATACTTCCGCTCCTTAAGTGTCAGGTTAATCCGTGTATAAAGTCTTGTGCAAATACTCTTTTATAGGTCTATTTTCCGGTATTTATTTTTTATCCGTGAGCTCTGCGACAACATTGGAAAATACGGATAGCAGTAACAACGTAGCTAAAGCTGGAGCTGGAGCTAAAGTTGAAGCTATAGTTGAAGTGATCGTTGAAGCTACACATATCTCGCTCCCAATAAACAAAGCACCACTGGCAATAAGTAAAATTGAGCGTAAGCAAATTGTTCGCGCACATACACAGCTCGGACTTGATGAATCTATTGCCAGCATTCCCGGCATTGTCTTACAAAATCGTTTTAACTTTGCGCAAGACTTGCGAATATCTATTCGAGGCTTTGGCGCGCGGGCTAATTTTGGTATTCGCGGAGTAAAAATATTAGTTGATGGAATACCTGAAACCTTAGCCGATGGTCAAGGCAGTGTAGACAGTATTGATCTCACATCCATCGGCAGTATTGAAGTGCTGCGCGGTCCATCTTCATCATTGTATGGCAATGCCTCTGGGGGTGTCATACGCATTGAGTCCGATTTCGACAACCCTATCAACGGCATTGAGGCGCGATTAGCTAGCGGTGGTAATGGTTATAAAAAACATCAAATACATTTTAATGGCAACAACGAGCAGCTCAGCTATATAGCTAGTATCAGCCATCTTGATATTGATGGCTACCGTCAGCATAGCGAACATAAAAACACCTTATTTAATACACGTATGCGATATACATTTAAGGATAATGCAACACTCAAACTCGTGCTTAACCATACCGACCAACCACTGGCTAATGATCCTGGCGGTGTTAATTTAACCACATTAATTAACGATAGAACGGCAGCAAGAGATAGAAACATAAGGTTAAATGCGGGCGAAGAATTAGAACAAACACGAATAGGTTTTCATTACCAACGTGACATTGGCAGTAACGGCGAATTCAGTATTCGCAATTATCACAGTTGGAGAAATTTCGAAGGACGCATACCCATTGCTAACAATGGTGTTATTGATCTTAACCGTTACTACACAGGTGGCGGCTTAATGTATCTGCATCGTAATACTATCGCTGGATTGAGCAGCAACAGTATTATCGGCATTGATTATGACTATCAAAATGATGACCGTAATCGCTTTGAAAATATAAATGGCTTAGCAGGCAAGCAAGTATTGAATCAGCGAGAAAAAGTCACTAACTCTGCCCTATATTTGCAAAACCAAATTCATCTAAATGAGCGCTGGTTAGTCAGTAGCGGTTTACGATATGACGAAATTAGCTTTAGGGTCATTGATTATCGTCATGGCAATTCGGGTAAAAGGAGCTTACATCAATTAAGCCCTATGCTTGGCAGCAGCTTTGCTATTACAGGGCAAGCCACGATTTATGCCAACCTCTCTAGTGCTTTTGAATCCCCGACGACAACAGAGTTAGCGCTAGCCGATAGCACAGGTCTGAATACTAAGCTTAACCCACAAAGCGCCACAAACTATGAGCTAGGCGTCAAAGGCCGTGTTAACAGCCATAGTCAGCGTTACCAATATAGCTTAGCTTTATTTAACATAGACGTTGAGCAAGAAATTATTGCCCTTGAAGATAATCTTGGACGCGATATTTTTGTCAACGCCGGCGAGTCATCAAGACACGGTATTGAATTATCGCTGGCTAGCCAAATGAATGTGACTCAGCTTCAGGGAACAATAGACACTTCAGTAGCCTATACCTATTCAGACTTTAGCTATAAAACGTTTACGGATAAAAACGGCAATAACTTTTCCGGTAAAGCATTGCCAGGATTACCGCGCAATACATTGCACCTAGCGTTAAACTACCAAAGCCATCAACGCAATGGCTTATTCGCAAATTTAGACATCCTCTATCTGGATCAATTCGCTCTGAATAATGCTAACACCGAATATATGGAATCCTCGCTGCTCACCGATTTACGTGCAGGCCTTCGTTTTGCCAAGCGAGACACAAGCATTGAACCTTTTATCGGTATTAGTAACTTATTTAATGAAGTCTATTCTGCCAATGCCCGAATCAACGCCTTTGGCGGACGGTTCTATGAATCTGGTCCCAAACGCAATCTATACGCAGGCTTATCAATACGGCATAATTTCACCCCTCAATAAACTTATACCAACAAGAAACGCTTAAAAACTGATGTCTTTGGAATTACTACCCGCCTCTGCTACGCCTGCTATTGGTCAAATTCATGCTTGGCACTCTCTGCCAGGAGCATCCGCAGCTGTGGCTTTATTAGCCAGCCTTCAGCGTGAAAAACGCTTTGCACTGGTTATCACCAAAGATGCTAGCGACACACAAGAATGGTATGAAGCACTGCGTTTTTTTGCTGCCGATAATAGCGATTTCTGCTTGCGCATTTTTCCTGATCGCGAAGTATTACCTTACGATTACTTTTCGCCGCATCCTGATATTATCTCTGAGCGATTAAGTACGCTTTACCACTTACAAAACGAAACTTTTGGTGTATGCCTTGTCACCACTTCAACTTTATTAGCACGCGTCTGTCCGCGCAGCTATGTTAACCGCGATAGCTTAGTTATTCAGGTTGAGCAGAAATTTGATGCTAAGCAAATTAAAATTCAATTAGAAAATGCAGGTTACCAGCATCGTGATACCGTTTTTGAACACGGCGAATATGCCGTTCGCGGTTCATTACTTGACATTTTTCCAATGGGTAGCGAGTTCCCCTACCGCATTGAATTATTCGATGATGAAGTAAGTAGCTTACGGACCTTTGATGCGGACACGCAGCGCTCACTCGATAAAATTGAAAGAATTGAAATTTTGCCCGCAGCCGAAGTCTGTCTAGACCAACAAGCTATTAATACTTTTCGTGACCAATGGCATATTCAGTTTAAACAAAACCCAACGGTCTGCCCAATTTACCAAGATGTTTTAGCCGGCATTCCTTATTCCGGTATTGAGAGCTATTTGCCAATGTTTTTTGACAGTACAGACTCCCTGTTAGATTTTCTACCCGATAACAGTGTGCTATTTAGCTATCCAGAATTCGAAAAAACGGCAAGCGATTTTCTAGCCAATGTAAACGACCGCTACGAACAGCAAGCCATAGATCCCACTCGGCCATTATTATCACCTAACAATCTCTACTTGCGAGTGGACGAATGCTTTGCAAGGATGTCCGACTTTTCGCGTATCACGACTACAGCCAATGAGTTAGAGCAAAAACAAAATACAGCACGCGGTTTATTTAGCTGTGCAGCAGCCACTAACCCACAGCTATTAATAGATGATCATGCAGAAAATGCATTAACTCGATTACAAGCCTTTTTAACTAGCTCGCCCAAACACAGCGCAGATACCCGACACGTCTTGTTCTGCGTTGAGTCTCTAGGCCGTCGAGAAATATTCGCTGAAAAATTAAAAGCCATTGGCATTAACGCTATAAACTGTGAAACGTGGCAGGACTTTACTGCTGCGGTAGAGAGCAATAACCACACACCACAAACTGGCATTGCAGTAGCCGCGTTTAATAAAGGAGCTAGCTTTGCTGCAAGTGGCATTAGCATTATCGCCGAACCCGAGTTATTTGGCGTAAATATAAAGCCCAAAGCACGCAGTAATAAAGAACGTAATTTACTGGCCGACTCGGCAATACATAATCTAATAGAGCTTAATGTCGGCTCCCCTATTGTGCATTTAGATCACGGCGTTGGTCGCTATCTTGGTTTAGAGCATATGCCCATTGATGGCGGCGCTGGAAAAATCATAGATGCAGAATTTCTAACACTTGAATATGCGGGAGGCGACCGTCTCTATGTGCCCGTTACTTCACTGCATATGATCAGTCGCTATATGGGCGGTGATGAATCACAGGCGCCCCTCAACAAGCTAGGCAGTGAAAACTGGGGGAATGCTAAGCGTAAAGCCATTGCCAATATTCATGATGTTGCCGCCGAGTTACTCGATATTTATGCACGCCGAAAGTCCATGCAAGGCTTTGCCTTCGAAGTTATCGATAATGACTACCAGCGTTTTTGTGATAAGTTTCCGTTTGAAGAAACCGTGGATCAAAAAGCCACTATCCATGCGGTTATTCAGGATATGCAAAAAGACACCGCAATGGATAGATTAGTCTGCGGTGATGTTGGCTTTGGTAAAACCGAAGTCGCCATGCGTGCAGCCTTTCTTGCTGCAAGTAATAGTAAGCAGGTAATGGTGTTAGTGCCCACGACATTATTGGCGCAACAACATTTCCAAAATTTCCAAGACCGTTTTGCCGACTGGCCAATAGCTATAGAAACGCTATCACGCTTTAAGACCAGTAAAGAACAAAGCAAAGTAATGGCGTCCTTTAAAAACGGCACTACCGATATTCTTATTGGTACTCATAAACTCATTCAAAAGGATATAGAGCCGAATGACCTCGGTTTGGTTATCGTTGACGAAGAACATCGGTTTGGCGTTAGACAAAAAGAGCAACTAAAAAGCCTTTGCGCCAATGTTGACCTGTTAACTATGACAGCAACACCAATACCCCGTACCCTAAATATGGCTATGGCTGGCTTGCGCGACCTTTCTATTATTGCCACACCACCCGCTAAACGGCTGTCGGTTAAAACCTTTGTCCATGAAAAACAAACCGGCATTCTCAAAGAAGCACTGCTGCGCGAGCTATTACGGGGCGGCCAAGTATTCTTTTTGCATAACGATGTTAGCAGTATTGAGCGCGCTGCTCAGGAGCTGCGTGACCTACTCCCCGATGCCCGAGTTGCTGTTGGTCATGGTCAAATGCCAGAGCGCGAACTCGAGCGCGTAATGTCCGACTTTTACCATCGACGCTTTAATATATTAGTGTGTTCAACCATAATTGAAACCGGTATTGATATACCGAATGCCAACACCATTATTATTGAACGTGCCGATAAATTTGGCCTTGCTCAACTGCATCAGCTACGTGGGCGTGTAGGTCGCTCGCACCATCAAGCCTATGCTTATTTATTTGTACCCAACCGAAAACTATTATCGCGTGATGCAACAAAGCGCTTAGAAGCCATTGAAGAAGCTCAAGACCTAGGCGCAGGCTTTATGCTCGCCACGCATGACTTAGAAATTCGTGGTGCAGGACAGTTACTCGGTGATGAGCAAAGCGGACAAATGCAATCGGTTGGCTACACGCTTTACCTTGATATGCTTGAACGAGCAGTCACAGCACTTAAAAAAGGCGAGTCTGTAGACCTAGCCGCGCCACTGAATATACTGGGAGAAATCAACCTCCATTTACCAGCGCTAATCCCCGACGAATATTTACCCGATGTACACAACCGTTTAATTCTTTATAAGCGCATTGCTAGCGCCGACAGTCGAGACAAGCTTCGCGAACTGCAAGTAGAAATGATAGATCGCTTTGGCTTACTGACCGATGAAATTAAAAACCTTTTTGTCATTATGGAAATTAAGCTACGCTGTATAGCCATTGGCATAGCAAAAATTGATACTGGTGAAAACGGTGGCTATATCGACTTCACCAGTAATACTTCGGTTAACCCAATGACTATTGTTGGTTTAGTACAAAATGACTACGAAACATTCAAGCTGACCAGTGCCACTCGCTTGACGTTTAGCCAGTTTCTGCCAGAATCGCAGCAGAGACTACAATGGATTTCGGCGCTGGTTGACCAGTTAGGTAAGACCTAGCTCATAACAACCGCTAGGTAATACGGTAATCTTACAGAACCCTCTACAGCAAAAGTGTAAATGAGTAATGGCATTAAAAGACACCAGCAGCATTAGTACAAAACGCTCTCGCTTATTTGCCTGCCTGGTAAGCAGTTTGTTTGTCAGCTCTGTTTGTGCAGAAACCTCTAAACCAGTACTGACCTCACTCGAATCTATAGCATACAAATCGAAACCGCTGCAGGCTAGTACATCAAGAATCCCCGAGTTCGAAGACGTTTATCGAATTGAAATGATTATTTTCAGCAATCGCAACAATCTTGATACCTTTGAAGATAACGACGATAGCGACGTTACTGAATATTGGCATGACACACCGGCGTTAAGTTACCCAAACAAGCTCGTCTTTTTACATCCACCTGCGAAACTGCCACCGCCAGTTCCGGCTACCAACAATAACAACAACAACACTAACAATTTTTATAGTGAAGCCGATAAAGCAGCAATTAACATTGCTGCGCCCACTTTTGATGATATACCGCTATCCGCTGAAACCCCTTTTAAATTAACTGATACACGCACAGCTGTAGAAAAAGCACTTGCTGAACTTCCTTTACTCGAACAACTTGAGCCAGACACTTTTTTATTAAAAGACATGGCGGCAGCTATTGCTCGACGTTCAAATCATCAAGTGCTCTTTCATCAGGCATGGCATCAAGAGCTCGGTGCAAAGGAGACAGCACCCTTTATTCCTATTAGTGGCGGTGAAGTCTTTGATAATCATCACGAATTAGAAGGCAGTATAAAAATCAATAAAGACCGCTACCTTCATATCACCACTGATCTATGGCTAACAAAATATAGCTTGCGCAATGATGAACAATGGATCAGGTTAACGAATGAACTTACTCAAAACAGCCTGCAAACTGCAAAAATTATAGATACGAGCTCGGTGCCTGATTTTCCACTTGATTTAATGCGTATAGCCAAAGATAAAGCAATAGAAAAAGCTATTAAAGAAGCTGAGTTAGCAAAAGCTATTGAAGACGAAGCACTTTACCAATTTACCTTAGAGCAAGACGAGCAGACAGCGCATACGATTAATGCGCCCACTGTGGCCAGCCAAGAATTATCAGCAGAAGCTAATAGCAGTCTTGCTGACAACGGCAAAAATATTCACGACGATGTTAACGACAATATTGACCCCAGCCTGATAGAGACTGAGACGATAAATGAAGAGGAAGCAAGCTTAAGCTTTGATCTTTTTCAAGCACAGGAAACCTATGTACTCAGGGAGCATAGAAAAATGAAGCGCGCCGAAATTCATTTTCTAGACCATCCAATGATAGGGCTGATTATTCAAATCACAAAATACGAAGTGCCAGAAGAAGCCAAAGCAGACGAAAACCAAAATTAGGTGGCATTGCATTAACCTTCAATCATTAAACTTCAATATCAGATGTGACCTGCTTTAAGCTGATAACCTGCGTGGGGTAAGCCACGTCAGCGCCATGCTGATCGATAATACTCAAAATATTTACCAATACATCTTGCTTAACAACATGAAAATGTTGCCAGTTAACTGTTTTTGTAAAGCAGTAAATAAAGAAATCCAGTGACGACGTACCAAAGGCATTTATATTAACCATTAAGGTTTGTGAGGTATCTATCTCTGGGTGCGCTTGCAGCATGGCCTCAACATCCTTAACGACCAGCTCTAGTACTGCAGCATCGTCATAACGCAAACCAATGGTTTCATAAATGCGGCGATGCGTCATACGAGAAGGGTTTTCAACTGAAATAGTCATAAACGTAGAATTGGGAATATATAAAGGACGCTTATCAAAAGTCCGAATACGCGTTTGACGCCAGCCTACATATTCAACTACACCTTCAATCTCTTGGTCTGGTGAACGTACCCAATCACCAATAGAAAATGGACGATCTAAATAAATCATCAAGCCACCAAAAAAGTTGGCTAGCAAATCTTTAGCCGCAAAACCAACTGCGATACCACCAATACCACCAAAGGCCAACACACCCGACACGCTATAACCCAGTGTTTGTAGTAACACTAGTGCCGAGGTAATAATAATAGATAGGCGAACTAACTTACTTAAAGCATGGACTGTCGATTCATCTATAGGTCTATCATCATTTTCATCGGGCTCAGTGGCTAAAATATTACTTTCGGCTTCAGTCACAAAGCGGACTAAGAACCAAGAAAGTAAAGCGATAACCAGCACATCACGCAGCGGATCTATGGCGGAAAACACAGCCGCCTCCGATAACGATTGAACCACCTCTGCCGCCCATGAAACACCGACAACCCAAATAAGAATCGCCAATGGCTTTCTTGCTGCTTTAATTAACGCATCGTCCCAGAGGGTTGCTGTCTTTGATAATCGCTCTTCAAGCCGGCTCAACAGGCGCTTAGCAACAAAATTAGCCAGCATGGTGAGTAGCACAATAATAAAAACATGAAAAATCCAAGCCTGCTGACTGCCTGATTGCGCTATATAATCGATAATTGATTGCATAAGCCTTTTGTATCTTTGTAGTTTTTAAATGGAAGCATGATATAGAGCTATATGCCGTGTAACATGCTGATATATTGTAGTTACAAAGTTTACCCGCTTTAGCTCGGCCAATCTACTCAATGCATTTAAAGGTAGCACTGGGAACTCAACCAAAATAGGACAAGTACAACATGCTTAAAAAAGAGCGTGCGTTTTTTGCACAAACAGTGCTAAACCGACTTTATAAGACCACACCCGTACCCTTAGATCATACCGATAACTACACGCTACTTATCGCAGTTTTATTGTCGGCCCAATGCACCGATATTCGTGTTAATCAGGTAACACCTGCACTGTTTAAACTGGCATCTAATGCAAAAAAAATGGCCACTAAAACCCCCGAACAGCTTTACCCTATTATTAAACCTTGTGGCCTAGCACCCAGAAAATCACGCGCGATTATCGAGCTGTCACAAATTTTAATGGAAAAATACAATGGCGAAGTGCCTGAGGATATCGCGCTACTAGAAGAGCTACCTGGTGTCGGCCATAAGACCGCTAGCGTCGTCATGTCGCAGGGCTTTGGCCACCCTGCCTTCCCTGTCGACACACACATACATCGCTTAGCGCAACGCTGGGGTTTAACGAATGGAAAAAACGTGGTGCAGACAGAAAAAGACTTAAAAAAGCTTTTCAACAAAGAAGACTGGAACAAACTGCATTTGCAAATTATTTTTTATGGCCGCGAATTTTGCAGCGCTAGAGGTTGTGATGGGACGGTTTGCGAAATTTGTACTGGCTGCTACCCAAAACGTAAAAAAGCGTTTATAGCCAAAAAACCTTAGCCCATGTAAGGGTAGTAAAAACACATTAACGAGTTATTTATCTGCGTTATAAAATACAGGCTTTGCTACATCAGCTGCCGTGGCCGCTCGCTCATTTTCTTCTTCGCACTTATTGGTATCGCCACCACAAATATCGCAATCGCCACCAAGACCTAAAGCAGCAATGCCACCGCAAGAACCTTTAATCGGTTTGTTAGCAAATATAACGCCTACCGCCATAGCAGTAACCACAAGCAATAAAAAGCCTAGAGTAAATAAAAATGTTTCCACTGGGTAAACCTCGTCTTACTATTTGTTTTACTATTAGTCTTACTATTTATCTTAGGAATACAGCTAATTATTCTAAAATAAAAGGATGAAAGCTTTCTGAGTGCCATGAGACGCTTTTAAAACGGGCAACATTTTCTGTCTTGCCCTCAAGCTCAGGATTATGGCTATTTTCGCGTGTAATCAAAAATACCGCAAGGTTTTGCTCTACTGCAAGCCGCTTGGCTTCTGCCGGCCCCATGACATTCAGTGCCGTAGCCCAAGCATCAGCCTCTGCTGCAGAACGCGCAATAACACTAACAGAAGCTAATGAGTGCTGTACTGGGTAGCCGGTACGCACATCAATAGTATGCGAATAACGCTTACCCTGATATTCAAAAAAGTTTCGGTAATCACCCGATGTGGCAATAGCGACGTCTTTTAATGCTACTACCTGCTCTATTTCGCCGGCACGGAATACAGGCTTTTCAATCGCAAGCCGCCAATCAACCCCCTGCGGGTTATGGCCACTAACACGCACTTCGCCACCAATATCCACCAAAGAATTGCTCAGACCAAGCGCGCTTAGCTTACTGGCCACTATGTCTACCGCATAGCCCTTGGCAATGGCCGAAAGGTCTAAAGCAATATCCGCTGACTTGCACAGCGATTGCGTTTGCCTATTTATCGACAAGGCAGTCATATCTACTCTTGCCAGCAAAGCGCTTATTTCGGCGGCATCAGGATAAACAAATGCAGCGTTCGACTGGCCAAAGCCCCATCGCTCAACCAAAGGACCTATTAATGGGTTAAAAGCACCCGCCGTTGCTGCGTTTATATCTATCGATTGCTGAACAACATCGAGTAAAGCCTGTGACACCGCTAAGCAATGATTAGGGGCTAAGCGGTTAAAAACCGAGATCTCTGAATCGGCTTCGTAAGTTGACATAGAAGCAATAACCGCAGCTAGCTGACGCTCCACTTGCTGCTTAGCTAAATCAAGGTCGAAGGACGGAGCATTCACCGCAGCATGATCATCATTACTATTTTCAACAACAGTGACTCGATAATAAGTCCCCATCGTCTCGCCAGACCAACGATAAGTTCGCTGATTTTCTGCTAACGAACGTGAACTATCGCAGCCTACAAATAAAAACAGCGACACTAGAACTAGCGCCGCCGTGATTACTTTCGTCTTAGCACTGGGACTAAAAGCGATAATAAGAATTACCCACCAAAGTCATCAAGCATAATATTTTCTGGTTCAACACCGAGATCTAGCAGCATAGAGATAACCGCTGAGTTCATCATGGGTGGACCACACATATAGTATTCACAATCTTCAGGCGCTGGATGATCCTTTAAGTAGTTATCGAATAACACCTGATGGATAAAACCAGTTAAACCATCCCAATTATCTTCGGGCAATGGGTCAGAAAGCGCTAAATGCCAATTAAAGTTTTCGTTTTCACTTTCAAGTGTATCGTATTCATCAACATAAAACGCTTCGCGCATTGATCGAGCGCCATACCAGAAAGAAATTTTGCGATCGGTGTGAATACGGCGCAGCTGATCAAAGATGTGAGAGCGCATTGGCGCCATACCGGCACCACCACCAACAAACACCATTTCAGCTTTAGTGTCTTTGGCAAAAAACTCACCAAAAGGACCGTATACTTTTACTTTATCACCTGGCTTTAAATTAAACGTCCAAGAAGACATTTGCCCTGGCGTTAAGGCCAAGTTATTAGGTGGCGGAGTAGCACAGCGAATATTAAACTTAACAACACCTTCTTCTTCTGGGTAGTTAGCCATTGAATAAGCGCGAATAACGGTCTCATCCACCTTAGAAACCAAATCTAGAAAACCAAAGCGCTCCCAATCACTGCGGTACTGCTCTTCAATATCAAAATCAGCGTACTTCACCTCATGCGGTGGACACTCTAGCTGTACATAACCACCTGCACGGAAATTCACTTTTTCACCTTCAGGAAGGCGCAGTGTTAGCTCTTTAATAAATGTTGCGACGTTTGGATTAGACTCAACCGTGCATTCCCACTGCTTAACACCAAACACCTCTTCAGGTATTTCAACTTTCATATCTTGTTTAACAGCAACCTGACAAGAAAGACGATATCCCTCTTGAATTTCACGCTTAGTAAAATGAGGTTCTTCGGTAGCAAGGATAGAACCGCCGCCGTCCGAAACAATACACTTACACTGCGCGCAAGTACCGCCGCCGCCACAAGCTGAAGCCAAAAACAAATCGTTAGCAGCCAATGTTTGCAACAGCTTATCGCCTGCAGCAACCGAAATAGTTTTTTCGCCGTTAACATTAATATTAACATCACCGGTACTCACTAATTGCCCGCGCGCAATTAATATAATTGCCACTAGCGCCAGCACAATGGCTGTAAACATCGCTACGCCAAGAGTAATTTCATTCATTGTTACTAAACTCCTCGATAACCTGCTTTACAGGTCGATACCACCAAAAGACATAAAACCAAGAGACATTAAGCCGACAGTAATAAAGGTAATGCCTAAACCACGTAAACCTTCGGGAACATCACTGTACTTTAACTTCTCACGAATACCCGCTAAGGCAACGATAGCTAAGCCCCAACCTATTCCTGCGCCAGCACCAAAAACGGCACTCTCGGTAAAATTGTAATCTCGCTCTACCATAAATAACGATGCACCTAAAATAGCGCAGTTAACGGTAATTAGCGGTAGAAAAACGCCTAGTGCGTTATAAAGTGCCGGCACATACTTATCTAAAAACATCTCTAGAATCTGTACGCTGGCAGCAATAACGCCAATATAACTAAGAAACCCTAAAAAGCTGAGGTTTACATCGGGTAAACCTGCCCATAAAAGCGCCCCGTCAGCCAATAAATTATGGTAAATAAGATTATTCAGTGGTGTGGTAATCGTTAACACCACAACGACAGCAATACTTAATCCTATCGCCGCTTCAATCTTTTTTGATATAGCCAAAAAAGTACACATACCTAAAAAGAAGGCTAGTGCCATATTCTCAATAAAGATGGCTTTTACAAATAAACTTAAATAATGCTCCATTACAAAGCCTCCCGTAGCGTAGAGTTTTTGCAGATTTTAAATTCTTCAGCTTCAACCTGATCTTTCTTGTTGGCACGTAATATCCAAATAAAGAAGCCGATAATAAAAAATGCACTGGGTGGTAATAACATCATTCCGTTAGGAATATACCAACCACCTTCTGTTGATAGAGCCAGAAGTTCAACACCAAATAATTTACCCGCACCTAAAAACTCCCTAAAAAAGGCAACGAATAAAAGTACTACGCTATAACCTAAGCCGTTACCAACGCCATCTAAAAAGCTAGGCCAGGGTGGGTTTTTCATCGCAAAAGCTTCTGCACGCCCCATAACAATACAGTTAGTGATAATCAAACCAACAAAAACTGACAATTGCTTACTGACATCATAAGCAACCGCTTTAAGTATTTGGTCGACCACAATAACCAATGAGGCAATAATGATCATCTGCACAATAATACGGATGCTGCTTGGCACATGGTTACGCACTAATGAAACAAATACGTTAGAGAAAGCCGTTACCGCTGTAAGTGCTAAACACATAACCAGCGTTGTCTCTAAACCGGTGGTAACCGCCAATGCTGAACAAATGCCCAAAATCTGTAATGCAATTGGGTTATCGTCAAAGATTGGCGTAATTAAAATCTTTTTTGTATCACTCATAAAATTCTCTCTGCTACTCGCTTTAGCAAATAAATAGACTGCTTAATTGAGCTAAGCACTACCGGATTTAAGGTTATTCAAGAATGTTTGGAAACCATTCTCACCCATCCAAAAGGACAACAAGTTGGATACACCACGACTGGTTAAAGTCGCACCCGATAAACCATCTACTTGATAACCAGCATTCGCTGAGCCAGACATCACTGAGCCTTTAATCACTTCAATGGCAACCGCACCTTCTTTATAGACCTGTTTACCTGGCCAAATAGCTTTCCAGCGTGGATTATCTATCTCGCCACCTAGGCCTGGCGTTTCACCATGATCATAAAAGCCTAGACCCGCAATCGTGTTGAGGTCACTCTCTAAGGCAACAAAACCATATAAGGTAGACCAGAGACCATAACCATGGACGGGTAAAATAATTTTATCGAACTCACTATCTGATTCTACGATATAGACCACTGCTTGGTTCTCTCGACGAGAGATTTTAGCAATATCAGTGCTGCCATCTAGAGCTTGTGAGGTTGCGGGGTCTTTAGCAGCTTTACGCTGATCAAAAGCATTAGCATCTTCAACGTCAACGAACAAACCTGTCGACAAATCAACAATGCGAGTTTGAATGGCTGAAAATTGCTCTTCAACAGAAACGCTTTCTTGATAAAGACCTGCCGCCAAAAGAATATTCTTCTTTTTATCGAGATCTTTATTAAGCTCTTGCATTGGGCGCAATATAACAGCCGCGGCAGATACAATCACTGAGCAGACAAAGCACAGTAATAAAGCAACCGTTAAGGTTTTTTGAATACTATCTTGACTAGCCACGAGCCAACCTCCTATTTATATTTGCACGTACAACGATATGATCGATTAATGGTGCAAAAAGGTTAGAGAATAAAATCGCTAACATAATACCTTCGGGGAATGCTGGGTTAACAACACGGATCAATACGGTCATTACACCAATTAAAACGCCGTACCAAAGACGGCCAGCATCGGTCATTGATGCTGAAACCGGGTCAGTCGTCATAAAGACTAAGCCGAACATAAAGCCACCAACCACTAAGTGCCAGTACCAAGGTAGAGCAAACATTAAGTTGCTATCACTACCAATCCAGTTAAAAAGCGTTGATAAAGAAACCATGCCAATAAATGTTCCTAGCATGATGCGCCACGAAGCAATTCCGGTTGCTAACAGTATCACCATGCCGATACCAATAGCGATAACCGACGTTTCGCCAACCGAACCGTGAACGTTGCCGACAAAAGCATTCATCCAACCAATTTGGCTTTCTAGCGCTTGAACACCATCAGAATAAGCAATCGATAATGACGTAGCACCCGAATAGCCGTCAACAGCAGTCCATACTGTATCGCCAGACATAAAGGCTGGGTAGGCAAAATAAAGGAAAGCACGACCGGTTAATGCTGGGTTAAGGAAGTTTTTACCCGTACCGCCAAAGACCTCTTTACCTACCACAATACCAAAGCTAATACCTAGCGCGACCATCCAAAGTGGAATGTCCGGCGGGCAAGTTAAAGCAAAAAGGATAGAGGTAACAAAGAAACCTTCGTTGATTTCATGACCGCGCTTAGAAGCGAATAACACTTCCCAGAAGCCGCCGACAACAAAAGTTGTCATGTATATAGGCAAAAAGTAAAACGCTCCATGAACAAAGCAATCCCAAATACTACTTGGGTCAAAACCGGCAAATAAGCTAATCATACCGATACGCCAACCATCACCGGCTAAAATCTCGCCGGCTGCAAGAATTTCATTCGCCTGATGACCAACGTTATACATGCCGTAAAACATCGCCGGAAAAGTTGCCATCCACACAGTAATCATAATACGTTTTAGATCGATACCATCACGGACATGTGAAGCGCTTTTAGTCACTGATGATGGTCGATAGAAAATAGTATCTACCGCTTCATAAAGTGCGTACCAACCTTCATATTTACCACCCGGGGTGAAATGCGGCTCGACATTGTCGAGTAATTTACGTAACCACATTCGCTTAACCCTCCTTCTCTATTTGCGTGAGATTATCGCGAAGGATAGGCCCATATTCATATTTGCCCGGACAAACATAGGTACACAACGCCAAATCTTCTTCGTCGAGTTCTAAGCAGCCAAGCTCTTGAGCTGTTGAGGTATCACCAACAATTAATGCGCGCAATAATTGTGTTGGCAAAATATCTAACGGCATAATGCGTTCGTAATTGCCTATTGGCACCATGGCTCTATCACTACCGTTAGTGGTGGTAGTAAAAGAAAATAACTTGCCCTTCATAAGCGATGAAATAAATGTGCGAGTTACAGAATGCTTATTAACACCGGCGCGAAGATAAGACATAAATTCACGATCTCTACCTTCTTCTAATACAGTAATCTGTTGATGATAACGACCTAGATACGCGTAAGGTCCGCGCGCTTTACGGCCATTAAACAATGAACCTGAAACAATACGCGGGTCATTACCTGTTGCTTTTCCTGCAATTAGCTCATCGGTGCAGGCACCAGCTCGCGTTTGCAATAACACAGGGTCTTCAACTAACGGGCCAGCTAAGGAAACGACACGCGCTACCGAAATACGCCCTTCGGTGAACAGCTTACCCACAGCAATAACATCTTGGTAATTAATGGTCCAAGCCACACGCGAAGCCGAAGCGGGTGCAAGCTTATGAATATGCGTGCCCGCTAAACCAGCGGGATGGGGGCCAGAAAAAGCCACTAGCTCAGCACCTGAGTTGCCGACACTGACAGCTGAATCGCCTGCAACACAGCAATAAACCGTTGCAGCGCCAAGACGTGAAAGAATCGTTAGGCCATTTTCAAAATCGGCAGTATTAGCAGCAATAATAGGTGCAGGGTCTGCAGCCAGTGGGTTGGTATCCATTGATGTAACAAAAATGGCATTAGCCGTGCTATCAACCGCCGGAACCTTGCTAAAAGGACGCGTACGAAACGCTGCCCAACTGCCAGACTCAATTAGCTGTTCGCGAACCTTAGCACCGTCAAGCGAAGCCAGCTCAGAAGCCGCATGGGCATCAAATGTCACTTCATCATCGCCATCAAGCTCAACAACCACCGACTGTAGCGCACGCTTATCACCGCGATTAATCGCACTGACCACACCTGCACCAGGTGAAGTGTACTTAACACCCGCATTTTTCTTATCAGAAAAAAGCACCTGCCCCAGCTTAACTCGATCACCTTCCTGGACATTCATTGTTGGCTTCATGCCAATATAGTCAAAGCCGATTAATGCCACTGAACGAACAGTGGCACCCGCCTCTACTACCTGCCGAGGAGCACCCTCGATTGGCAAATCAAGGCCCCGTTTAATTTTGATCATATACCTGCCTTTTGGATGAGTTTGCGCGTTTGAGTAGCTGAATAAACAGTTAATACAAACAAGCACTTCTCTTAAAAAATCTACTTATCCCCTACTTCTACGGTCCGAGCCGTCAAGCCGATTAAAAAGCTCTAACTTGGCCAAATAGCACGCAAAAATCAGCTTTTGAGCGAGCTAAAACAAGCGAATAAGGGACGGTATGGAAAACATCGCGCGGCATTATAGGGGTGATAGGCTTTGTTAGCTACTCAGGGAGCGCTTTGTTGCTGATTTTGAATACTTTTCCCAAAAATAACTGCCCAAATTTAAGAACTAAAGAAGACGGCTTAAAACAAGCAATACGGCACAGGCCAAACGCACCAGAAATGACCAAATGTATGCAGGCTAGAACGAGCCATGTGGCAGCTATAGAACGGCCTAGCACACAGCTAGGCCGCAATGAATTCACCAGCAATCTACTGATAGCACATGACTCTTAATATGACTCTTAATATCAGTCTTAATATGACTCTAGAGGTTAGCGACTGCTAAACACATAGCCTCAGAGCCTCTTATCCGCTGAAAGACCGGCTTAACATTCTTATTTGAAGTGTTTAGTCTTTAGGGTACAGGGCATATTTTACGCCTGCCATTTTCTCCATAACGCGATGCACCTGACAGGCATAACCAAACTCGTTGTCGTACCAAATGTAGAGCACCGCTTGATGACCATTGACGATAGTGGCCTGAGCGTCAAACACGCAGGCTCTTCGCGAACCAACAAAGTCTGTTGACACCACTTCAGGCGAGTTAATGTAATCTATTTGTTTGCGCAGCGGCGAATGCAGCGAAACCTGACGAATATACTCATTCAACGCTTCGGCAGTGGTTGCGAGCTTAAACGTTAAATTTAAAATCGCCATAGACACATTGGGAGTTGGCACCCTAATGACATTACCCGATAATTTACCCATTAAATGCGGCAACACCTTGCCCACCGCCTTGACCGCGCCGGTTTCAGTAAGCACCATATTCAATGCCGCGCTGCGACCTCGCCGATTACCCTTATGAAAGTTATCAATAAGATTTTGATCGTTGGTATACGAGTGCACCGTTTCAACATGTCCGCTTTCAACGCCGTATTCATCATCCAGCGCCTTAAGCGGCGGTGTTATAGCGTTCGTAGTACAAGAGGCCGCAGATATAATAGTGTCGGAATCCTCAATAATATTGTCGTTAATACCTGACACAATATTTTTCATGTCGCCCTTACCCGGCGCAGTCAACAAAACCTTGCTGGTACCCTTTGATTTAAGATGCAAACCCAAGCCATCAAAATCATGCCACATACCGGTATTATCAACAATGAGGGCATTATTTTTGCCGTATTCTGTGTAATCAATCTTATCGGGTGCACTGGCATAAATAACACGAATTTCATTACCATTAGCAACAAAGGAGCAGCGCTCCTCATCCACCCTCACCGTACCGTTAAACTGGCCATGAACAGAGTCACGCTGCAATAAAGAAGCACGTTTAATTAAATCATGCTCACCACCCTTTCTAACCACTATGGCGCGCAAGCGTAAATTATCACCGCCACCGGTTTTTTCAATTAACAAACGCGCCATTAACCTACCAATACGCCCAAAACCATAAAGCACAACATCTTGCGGTTGCGCCAAAGGCTTTTCCTTTTTACCCATTAACGGCTCAACCTGTTGGCTGACATAATCCTCAAGCACCACCTTATTGCCATCGGCATCTATATCATCGCCCTCAAAAAAGAAACGTGTGACAATACGGCCAATATCAATATGTGCATGCCCTAAATCATAAGAAGCTAAAGCACGAAGAACAGGAAAGGTTTCAAACTCAGAAAGCTCGTTGGCTTCAATCTGCCTGACTGCACGATGGTCCTGCATAATTTCAATAACCGAACGGTTAACCAATGGATGACCATAAATATACGTTTTAACATTATTTTTACGATACAACTTTCCAACTAAGGGAATCATCCCCTCTGCAAGCGCTTCTCGCTCTTTCCAGTCAGCAAAATAATCGGCTGGACGTTGACGCTCATGCTCTTCATAAAGTTTCATGCATACCCTCTATTTATACAGCGAATAAACTATTCGACAATTAATACAAAAAAAAAGCCTTAAGTGGCAATGAAAGCTGACCACAAAAAAACGTTAAGTGCCTTCAAGTTGCGAAAAACACGATAAAAGCGCGATAAATAGAAAATAAATAAGCCAACAAACAACAAAACAATAGATGCTTTTAAACCATCTAAAACTTTGTCATTTGCCCGTAGCATAAGGAGGGAGGAATAAAACAAGGATAATTAGCTAAATCCTATCTAGCAAAAATAACTATCAACTTAATTAACAAAAAAAACTGAGAACAGCCATAAAAAAACACTAAAGCGATAACAGACCGCTCAATAATCAAAATCCATAATCACGGGCGCATGGTCAGAAAAACGCTCATCACGATACACCCAAGCCGCTGTCGCCTTATCCTTTAAACCGGGTGTTATCACATGGTAATCCAAGCGCCAACCGACATTATTCGCATAGGCCTGACCGCGGTTCGACCACCAAGTATATTCATCGGCATCTTGATTCAGCAGACGGAAACCATCGATATAACCCACTTCGTCATATAAAGCGTCAAGCCAGGCGCGCTCAATAGGCAGAAACCCCGAATTTCTTTGGTTAGGCTTCCAGTTTTTTAAATCAATTTCCTTATGACAGGTATTCCAATCGGCGCAGATAATATATTCACGGCGCTTGCGGCGAAGGGATTCGAAATGCGGCATTATTTGGTCATGAAACGACAGCTTTCTCGCCAAAGCTTCTTCATTACTTGAGCCCGAAGGTACATACATCGACACCACGCTAATGCCATCAAAATCAGCTTGGATATAACGCGCTTGAGAGTCACACGGCTCCCAACCTAACCCCTTAGTCACCTTGTTAGGTTTTTGCTTACAGTAAAGAGCTGTTCCACTGTAGCCTTTTTTTACCGCATCATAGTAATAACAGTGATAACCCTCAGGGTAAAAGATAGGGTCCTCTAATTGCTCCTCTTGCGCTTTAATTTCTTGCAGGCAGACGACGTCGGCATCTTGCTTAGCCAGCCACTCAAAAAAACCTTTGCGCTGAGCCGCGCGTATTCCGTTAACATTAATACTTATAATCCGCATGTTTTTTCTTTACACTCCAAATTAAAAGGTAAGTCAGTAGTCATAATGTGTTCAGCTTACTTCAAACGCCACTAGAACAATGCTTACTCACTAAACAGGTTATACGCTTGCAAGCTAAACAGCCCACATTGAACCCAGCCAACAAGCAACGCGTGCTCGTATTTGATTCTGGCGTTGGCGGCCTAAGCGTCTGTCGTGAGATTATAGCCTGTAAGCCCCAGCTTGAGTTGCATTACCTCTCTGATAATGCCGCATTCCCCTATGGCGAAAAAACCGCCGAACAATTAATTAGCCGGGCAAGCACGGTTTTACTTAAGGCCTGCCAGCAAATTAAGCCTAATATAGTTGTTATTGCCTGTAACACGGCAAGCACGGTTGTACTGCCAAGCTTGCGCGATCAACTGTCAATACCTATTGTCGGTGTTGTACCGGCAATTAAAACAGCTGCCACCATTAGCAAGACAAAGACATTTGCCCTATTGGCCACACCAGGCACGGTTAATAGGAACTATACGCAGCAATTAATTGATGAGCACGCGAGCGAGTGTCGCGTTATTCGCGTGGGAAGTAGTCAGCTAGTACGCCATATAGAAGCGTATATTCATGGCGAGCCACTAGACACCGCCTTCTTACGGCAAATAATTAAACAGCTAACAGAACAAGTAGGCGGTAATGAAATTGATACAGTTGTTCTCGGCTGTACCCATTTTCCACTGATTGGTGAGCAACTTAAAAAAATACATGCTCAATGGCAGTGGGTTGATTCAGGAGCAGCCATAGCTAATAGGGTCAGTCATTTGCTAGAGCAAGACACCACAATTAGCAGCAAAAGCGAAAGTAAAACCAAAAAGGAAAACGAAAACGAGAAAGAAGAGAAAGAAGAGAAAAATAAAAACAAGGCCAGCCATTTTTTTTGGCTGACCCAAGCTAGCGATAAGCAAACAACTCTAGACCACTACCTGATTAACGATGGTTTTGAGCCTAGCCGCGTTTTATCGCTTAAATAAACCTTTTAACGCTTCTTTATACTGCCCTGCTTTATCACCTAAAGCTTTTTTAAACGCTTTATCTACCTGCTCATCGAGCACCTGCTTTTGAATTTCGGCAATCACTTTTTTCATTAACGGCTGCATTAACGACTGGGCTGCAGATTCAATGGTAACCCCTTCTTCTGGCGAACCAATTTGCTGCAAGACAATATTCGGCACATTGACCGACTCTTCGCCAAACTGCTGCGACTTAACAACAGCCTTAGCATCGGTGAACTCAAACAGCGCAATAGCAACATTGGGCGTTGATGATTCAGCCGTGTCAGAATCAGGCTTGGCCGATGCACTCGCCGAAGCATCCGATGCCATATTATCTTTAATCACTTGCAAGTTGGTCGTTGTACCTACTTGCTCAGCAAAAACCTGCGCACCGTCAATAGAAATACGATTAATAACTACCACAGGCTTTGTCAGTGATAAAAGATCTAACTCAACATCAATACGATTAAGCTCAAAAGCATTACTCTGGCTAAAACCTTCTGGGTTACCCACATGTAAATCGGTAATAGATGCCTTGCCATCAAGCAAGCTAATAGCCACATCGGATACCGAGACAGGCACACCTATCACTGATGCACCATGATCATTAATACCCCCTTTAATAATGCCGCCTAAGTTATTTGCGACGACAATAACCGCGATAACCGCAATCACAAACAATAAGCCAATAACGCTAAACAAACCTTTTACTAATCTTGCCACAACACATTCTCCTGTTTAACGACACAAATAGAGACGCATAAATTCACTTAAAAACGAGGCAGAATAAATAGCCCCAGAACAAGCCACAGCGTATTACTATCGAAGAGGAAATTAAAGGCTAAAATGAGACAAATAAGAGCGACAATGTAAAGAAAATGTAAATCTTAATGGGATGATTAAAGCATCGAGCCAAACGCTCAAAAAGCCTGGCCGCTTAATGCCTAGAAACTTAATGGCTAGACACTTAATGCCTAGACATCATCTAAAGAACATTTAAGCAACATCCTGAACGTCTTGCAGCTGCTGCATTTCAGTAGCTAGGGATTGATAGCGCTTATAAGCCTTATGCACCGAGGGAAGCGACTCTAGCGAGGCAATTAAAGCGGCTGCTTCGTCCACCATCTCAACACACTCAACCGTAGACGCATTAGAAATATTAATACACTGCATCATGGCAAGCAATAAATTCAATTTGAGCTCTACATTATTGGGGTAACGATTTACCGCAATGCGAAAATGCGCAACCGCCTCATCAAATTTACCTGTATCAAATAATTCTTTACCTTCAGCATTTATATTACTGGCATTTTCTTTTGCTTTAACACTAATAGGCTGGTCTGCCATGGCGTCAATCTTACCCAACAGTAAAGTATCTTCGGCAAAGCGATCAGCTAAATCTTTTAGCACTTCGCGGCCCTGATTGGGTTTATCTATTGCCAGTAATGCCGCAGCCATATCCAAGCCTAAGCCAGGTAAAATATTATCCTCGTTACGGTATTTATCAAATAACTTTTCAGCGCGCTCTATCGCCACCGCTGTTTCACCTTGTTGAGCCAAGGTTTTAGCTTCTATTAAATCAGCCTGTAACGTAACCTGCGGCTCATTACCATACTTTCTTCTCACCCTATGGCAAACGGTATAGCACTCTTTAAACGTATCGCTATTACCCGCTACCTGTTGTTTTTCTTTATCAAGTAGGCAGCGCACTAAGCCAAGTGAATGCTCATGAGAATCATGGCAAGAATTAACCCCCAGTTTAATAACACGCCTATAGGCTTTTTCGGCAGCTAAATAATCATTATTAGCCGCTGCAACTTCAGCCAAATTAATTTGCCTTAGAATGCCATAAGGCGACGACACCGTAGCACGCTCTAAGATAGATTGTGCAACACCATTCCGACCCAAAGCCAGCTCGGCTTCCGCAAGGCAATCAAAGACCTCTAAATTTTCGGTACCGTGCTCAATTAACTCGGATAAAACATGAATAGCTGAAGACCATTTTTGCATCCCCAATAATGCACGCGCGCAACCAATGCAAGCCCACTCTTGTCGCCGCAATTCCATCACGCCATAGTAAAGTTCATGCGCCTGCTCAAACTGCTTTAACTGCAATAATGCTTGGCCCTGTAATTTCTGTGCAGTAACACGATAACGTATATCTTGATTGACAAGCAAAGCAGCATGCTGTGCTGCCGCTTCATAATCAGCATTGTCTAAAGCCTGATAGACAGACTCAAAAAACTGTTTCTCCAACACAATATTGTCTAAGCGACTTTGCAGCAAAACCTGCGTAAACGGTTTTGTTAAATAATCGTCTGGTTTATATTCAAGCGCACCAAACACCATAGACCGAGTCGTTTCTGCCGTTACTAATATATAAATGGCTTGGTGTTTAAACGATTGGGTAAAGCGAAGTTCTTCAAGAATTTGCTGGCCGTTTTTGCCCTTACCCAAACTGTAATCACAAATAATAATGTCATAGGCATTTTCTCGACAGCGCGCCATTGCCTCACCGCCATCATTAGCCACATCCACAAGCTCTACACCAAAGCTACGTAGCATCTGTTTTATAGAGGCACGCATGTCCGGAAACTCATCAACGACAAGCGCACGCTTTTTACTATAAAGCTTAATTAAATCTAATTTTTGCATGTAAGAAACACTAACACCTTATTATATTTTTTAAGCCTAAACGCAACCTAGACACTATTTAGCCGCACTAAGCTGCATAAACTCATGCTGACAAACAACTTTAAAAGTATAGACTGACGAAAAAGTTATGCTGCGTTTTAGCGCAACAAACATAGTTAAAATGTTAGATTTATCGCAGAAACCTTAACAAAGAAAACCGCCTATGCGATTAAAGGGAAAAAAGCAGCAAAAGGAACGTTAAACAACTTAAAGTTTAGACCTTAAGTAGTTGATTTTTAGTGTTATTTTATCGTTATTTAAATCTGTCAGCTGATGGGCAAGTAAATCGAAGTGCTTTAACTTATGCTTAGCGGCGTAGACCTCTAATAACTGCATTTGTAAAGCCTCGTTATCAGGTTCAAACTCCAACGCCTGCTCTAGTAGGTCTTCGGCCTCATCATACCGTTCATAGGCTAGATAAACGGCAGCCTCTAACTCAACGGCACCTTCAGCCGGCATCAATGCTTCTTCGCAATCACCGCTAGCAGCTTCACCATCATTGTGAGCATCTTGGATGCGACAAGACTCTGAACCATCAAGAGACTCTGAACCATCAAGAGGATCTGAATCATCAATAGCCTCATCAAAATCTAACACCCGAGTCGTGTTATCGTCATATTGAGTTAACTCCCAACGCTCAATAGCCGCTGCTCTGCGGCGATGCTGCCAAAACTTAAGCAGCATCACTAGCAATACCAGCAATACAACCGCAGCAGAAATTACCCACATCAGTGGTTTTCTATTGATAGCATCCTTAGGTTGATCGATAACGCTTGCTTGCATAGAACCCGCTGCATCAATAGCGCTCGGTATAGTTAATAATTCGGCCTGTGCAGAATTAAAAGGCAATGTTTCTGTAAGACTTTGGTTAAGCATTTGCTCCAAGACTCTTAACTGCTCGGTTTTGTCGGCTAAAATGCTGTATTGCTCATAAAGGTTATTTATACGATTTTCAACGCTGAGTTTACGCGCTTTACTCTCGACCAGCTGCGCATCAAAGTTATCCGCCAACTTAGAAGAACGCTCACTTAATGCAAGCGTTTCTGCAGCAACAGGAGCGTCATGATCATCATCGGTCACCAACGAAAGCACACCCATTTTTTTATTAGCTGGCGGCTTATCGACCGCTGTACTCTCGGCTACATCTACACCGTCATTAGGCGCTCCAAGAGAATCAGTGGCAGACTCATCAACAGACTTATACAACGACTTATCAAAAATTGCAGCGGGTTGATTAACAACGAACTGCGTGCCAGCCGCCGCTTTTATCTGTGCCGCAGAGACCGCAAGTCGCGCATTTATTTTTAAGCGATCGGCATCATTCTTTATAAACGCATTAGGATTATTTTGATAAAGTGCATCAACTATAGGTTTTATATTGCCGCCCGCTTCGGCCTGAATGCGCCGAGCAATAGACCAAAGACTATCGCCAGACCGCGACTTATGCGACCAGCTATTGCTAGTGCTTTGCGGCTGACTGCGCCCTACAAGCGTACCAGCACCAGTATCGGTATCTGATGGCTTAAGTTTATGAGTAGCTACGTTAGAAGCATGCGCCGAACGCTGCATGTAACTTTGCAGCCTTTGCTTGCCGCTGAGCTCAGTTTTAGATCGCCTTGGCAAGTCAGAAGCTGCTGCTAAGTCAGAAGGAACTGGCAAGTCAGAAGGAGCTGCTAGGTCAGAAGCTGCTGCTGGGGCAGAAGCTGCTATGACAGGCATATCTAGCAGCACCGTTAATTGTTTTATAACCGAACCTGCTGGCGAACGCAGTAACAGAACAAAATCAAGGTACGGCTCAAACGCAATCTCGCTGTTTACAACACGAATGGTATATTGCTTTTGCTCATCAACCAACACATCAAAAATGAGTTGGGTATGAAAATAGTCCCACTCAACTCCCATAGTGCGATAAACAGAGCGCGGCGCAAGACTAACAAAAATTTCATTAGCGAAAATCCCCTCAGCACCTGTAATAGTCATCAAACCATAAAAGCGCTCTCCTACTGAGCTGTTAACCGTTAGGTTAGACAAACCAATAGCAAAGCCATGACTGCTAAAAAACAAGAAAAACGCTAGAGCAATTGCCCTAGTCGAATAAGCGAAGGGAAACATTAAAAAAACGCACTTGGCGCCTAGCCGACCCATCATATAAGATTGGCCGAGCAAGCATACATGAAGAAACACCTAGCTAAACTCATAAAAAGATTCACTCTGTGTTAAGAAAAAGAAGCTGAACTATATATAGGATGGCTTAAAGTGTAGCAATAATTGCTTTGGCTGCAGAGTACGGAGTGATTTTTCCGTCGACAACATCACGCTCTAAGCAAGGCCATAATGCTTGTGCCTCTGGATTTTGCATTAATACCTGCTGCAATAATTGATGAACAAGCTTATCTAACCAATGACGGTTTTGTCTGGCACGCTTTTTATTAAAGCTGCCCCGCTCTTTAGCTTGCGAAACATAATCAATTACCATTCCCCAAGCGGTATCAATATTTTCATTTTCTAATGCAGAAATAGGTAAAACTTGCGGCGTCCAAAAGCTGGTTTGTCGCAGTAAATGAAAGGCATTTTCATAATGCTGCTGAGTCATTTTTGCCAACTGTACACTTTCTCCGTCAGCTTTATTGACCAACAAGGCATCCGCGAGTTCCAATATACCCTTCTTAATACCTTGCAACTCATCGCCAGCGTTAGGCAGCATGAGCACAGTAAAAAAATCAACCATCCCAGCCACTTCATATTCCGACTGACCAACACCTACAGTTTCAACTAAAATAACATCGTAGCCAGCAGCTTCAACAAGCAGTAGAGCCTCTCGCGTTTTATGAGCAACACCGCCCAGCGAGCCCGATGTGGGTGACGGCCGAATAAATGCATTTTTATGACGGGCTAAATGTTCCATGCGGGTCTTATCACCCAGAATACTACCGCCCGCTAATGGCGAGCTAGGATCAACTGCGAGTACAGCAACACGCTTACCCTGTTCAATAAGATAAAGCCCAAAGGCCTCTATAAATGTTGACTTACCAACACCAGGAATACCGCTTATGCCAATGCGAATACTATTACCAGTGTGCGGCAACAGACTATCGAGCATATGCTGGGCCTGCTCAATATGTTCGGGGTGATGACTTTCCACCAAGGTAATGGCCTTAGCCAAGGCACGCCGGTTACCAGCGAGAATATCCTCCGTTGAAATACCTAGTGCTGTCACAATAAAATCACGCGCCTTTCTTATAAAAACTAAATTATTTGACTCATCTAAAAAGGATTATTGAAAAGCTAAATCAATAGCCGCAAGTACATCTTTAGCAGCTAAAGGAATTTTTGTGCCTGGACCAAAAATACCTTTAACGCCCAGCTCGTTTAAAAAGTCGTAATCCTGTTTAGGAATAACGCCACCCACTACCACAATAATATCATCAGCGCCCTCTTGCTTAAGCGCCGCCATTAATTCTGGCACTAAGGTTTTGTGACCAGCGGCCTGCGATGAAACACCCACAACATGCACATCATTTTCTACCGCTTGTTTTGCAACCTCAGCTGGCGTTGAAAACATGGGCGACAAATCAATATCAAAACCCACATCGGCAAAAGCAGTAGCAATAACTTTGGCGCCACGATCATGTCCATCTTGACCCATCTTGCACACCAACATTCGAGGGCGACGGCCATGACGGCTGACAAAGGTATCAATATCAGCAACAATGGCCTGCCAGCCTTCGTCATCTTGGTAAGCACTGCCATAAACGCCCGAAACCGTTTGTGATTGCGCATTAAATCGACCGTAATCTCGCTCCATGGCGTAGGATATCTCCCCAACAGTGGCTCTTAGACGGGTGGCGTGAATACAAAGCGCTAACAAATTGCCTTTGCCCGATACGCTGCTTTGGTAAATGGCTTCAAGCGCCGCTTCTACAGCTTCATCATCGCGCTTAGCGCGTATCTCTGCAAGTCGTTTAATTTGCGAGGCTTTAACGGCATCGTTATCAATATCTAAAACGTCAACTTCTTCTTCCTGATCTTCGGCTAAGGTGTATTTATTCACCCCAACAATAACATCTTCACCACGGTCAATACGAGCCTGTTTGCGGGCAGCGGCTTCTTCTATTCGCAGCTTAGGCATTCCCGTTTCAATCGCCTTAGCCATACCGCCTTGCTCTTCTACTTCTTCAATAAGTGCCCAAGCCTTGTCTGCAATTTGCTGCGTTAGCGACTCCATCATATAAGAGCCTCCCCAAGGATCAACAACATTGGTAATGCCAGTTTCTTCTTGCAGTATAAGCTGTGTGTTTCGAGCAATACGTGCCGAAAACTCTGTTGGCAAGGCTATCGCCTCATCTAAAGCGTTAGTATGTAACGACTGCGTACCACCAAAAACCGCAGCCATGGCTTCGACGGTGGTGCGCACAACATTGTTATAAGGGTCTTGTTCGGTCAATGACCAACCTGATGTTTGGCTGTGAGTACGTAACATTTTTGAGCGGTCATTTTTAGGGTTAAACTCGCTAACTATTTTAGACCAGAGCAATCGCGCAGCTCGTAGCTTGGCTATCTCCATATAAAAATTCATACCAATGCCCCAAAAAAAGGACAGCCGCCCAGCAAATGCATCGATATCTAAACCGGCCGCAATAGCGGTACGAATATATTCTTTGCCATCAGCAAGGGTGTACGCCAGCTCAAGCGCGGCATCAGCACCCGCTTCTTGAATATGGTAGCCAGAAATTGAAATAGTGTTGTACTTGGGCATATGTACCGAAGCGTAAGAAATGATATCGCCAATAATACGCATAGATGGTGCAGGCGGATAAATATAGGTGTTGCGCACCATAAACTCTTTTAGTACGTCATTTTGTACTGTGCCGCTGAGCTGCTCTTGACTAACACCTTGTTCTTCTGCGGCAACAATATAACCGGCAAGCACGGGTAACACCGCACCATTCATTGTCATCGAAACCGATACTTTATCTAATGGAATACCATCAAATAAAATCTTCATATCTTCTACAGAATCAATGGCAACACCGGCTTTACCTACATCGCCACTGACTCGCGGATGATCAGAGTCATAACCACGATGCGTTGCAAGATCAAAGGCGACCGAAACCCCTTGCCCACCTGCTGCTAAGGCTTTGCGATAAAACGCATTAGAGGCTTCAGCTGTAGAAAAACCCGCATACTGACGTATAGTCCAAGGGCGACCGGCATACATTGTGGGTTGTGGACCACGAATAAAAGGATCGAAGCCTGGCATGGAATCAGTAAACTCAAGGCTTTCGGTATCGGCTGCTGTATAGAGTGGATTAAGCTCAATACCTTCCGGCGTGTTGGTAATTAAATCATCAAGGGTTTTATTTGAACGGCTTAACTGTTGATTGGCAAGCTCGCGCCATTGCTCAACAGTTTTTTTAGAGGGGCTAAACTTTGCCATACTATTTGTTTATCCTTTGCTTAATCAAATACAACTCAACGATCAATTTTAATGGTGAATTAAAGGCTCATCGCACACATAGCTAAAAACTGATCTGTGCTTTCGCGTTTAAGAGCAGCTAAAACATCGGCCGATTCAATAACCCTATTTTCATCAGGCGTCACTTTAAACAGCAGCTGCCCTTTAGTGATAATAACACCGTCATCCGGAACTAGAACTTTATCAATCGTACCGGCAAAGCTGGCAGTCACCTTATTAAACATTTTCATCACTTCTACAATGTACAAGAAATCACCGGCTTCAAAATGATCACCCGCTTTTACGTAACTATTTAGGCCAGGTGCTTCACGAGCATAAAACATCCCCCCTGAGGCGGCCAAAATCTCATCAGGCTTAGTGGTTAAAGGTGGCGCTAATGCTTCTTGAGTGGTTTTTTGTAAACCCTCATCTAAAAGATTAGATGGGATATGAATACTTAAATCGTCATTAACAGAAAGTTGGTAAAAATCTGTTTGGCTGGCTATAAAAGCCAAAACACCCAAAATATCTAAGCCCGCTTGAAAGCCAATATGCGCTGACTGAATAGCATGCCACTGCGCTTGCTCAATCTTACTTTCGGCAGGCGCAGAAGGCTGAGCTAATACTGACGAAAGCTCGGCAAAATTATCAACCGCAATATAGGCTTCTAGATTAGCCTCTAGATTTTGATAAAACTGTAAGGCATCAGATAAAATTTTAAAGTCATGATCCCAAATAACTTCTTTTGCAGGGCGCTGCTCATAAGTTTGAGTTGCACCACCTTCGCGGTAGTCCATATTTAAATAATGATAAAGATCATCTAACAAGACAATCGGGTTGCAGTGCCAATAAATGTTAGCAGCGCCACTGCTAGCATCATTAAGCATAATAGAACAATCGGAAGCATGAATAGCTAACCAGCCCGACAAAGCATGCGGATTATTTAATAACTGCTGCAGCGGCCTTAATAGTAATGATTGCTTGCGGTCTATAACCTCGGCCTTAGCCTGTAATAAATCAATATCTGCTGGCAGGTCATTTAAATAAGACTGACGTATTAATTGATAAGCATAAGTTAAATCAATTTTATTAGCCGATTGTTTAAGCAAACCAACCGCCGTTAAGTAAGCGACAATAAACTGGGTCGTTGGTCGCGCTTGCACATTATTACCGACAAACCAATTACTAAGGCCATAATGGAAATCGAGATTGGTGCTTATGTCTTCACCAATCAGCTTGGTGCGGCGTAAAATTTCTGCTAAGCGCTCAAAACTATCCAGTCGGTCATCCCCATATGTCAGAAGCAAGGCAATGTTACTGTCATAGGCACCGGCTAACTTATACTTCATAAAGACATGGGTATCAGGATTGTGTAATGAAATACCTTGATCATCACGAATCTCACCTTCAACAGGCTCAGACCACCAATTAATTAAACCACCGGCATGAGGTTGCAGCGCCTCATTAGTGGCATTTAATCGCGCCTCGATAGAAGCATTTTTTCTTTTTATCCGCTCCGGCTTTGGTAAACGACTGCCATGCCGAGCAAGTAAAACCATAGCCTCAACTAAAGACTCAACCACAAAAACATCTTTATCATTATCAGGATTAGTAAATTTAAGCGCATAACATAATTCAGTGACTCTGTGCTCTACTTGAATACGCGTATTCATTTCCATAAAAAAATGGCTGTCTCCATCGACAATACATTCAAATGTTGACACAGAATCTAAACCAACGGCCTCACCAAATATTGCCGCTTCGTCTTCCATTGCATCTAATATACGCAAATCAGTCACTAATGTTTGTAACGCCGCTTCACTGCCTCGACCTTCGGACAATTCTTTTTTAGCGCAGGCAATTGAACGCGTTATAGACTCATGGGTAGACGAGACCTCGAGTAATTTTTGCTCATGCATTTGTAAAGAGCAGTCACGTGCCCCCAGAGTGATGCACCAATCACCATTACCAATGACCTGAATTTCTTGATGGCGAGTAAACTCTATATTTAATTCAACTAATACGTTTTTATTATCGCCAACACCGGTGGCTTTTACCTCATTTAAAATTTCAAGCACTAAGCCCGACGCCTTGCTTGCAGCTGCGGCTACTTGCTCTTGAGGTGAACCTTGATAAGAAGACGGGGCAGCCAAAATACGCTGGCCTTTTCCGCCACCACCGCCAATCGCTTTTAAGCGAATACGGTTATTAGGATAGTTGCCGTACATAGCTATAACAGATTGTTCTATTTGCGCTTGCAGCTCATCAATCGTGTATAAGTCAATACCCGCTTCATAACTGGCAGCTAAAACCAAGTCGGCCTTATCTGCCAGCGACAAATCTTTATTATCAAGTTCACTAGCAGCCACATTAAGCTGCTGCGCCTTAACCAACGCTTTTAGGCTTGCTATATCACCATATTTAGACAGTAGCACTAAGGCGGTTGCATTATTAACTCCCGGCGTAACACTTACTCCTAATTTTAATGCCGTGCGTTTTGCTTCATCTTTAAGTCCTGCAGAATGCACAGTGCGAGAACATGGGCCAATAAAATTAAGACCTGCCTGCTCCATTGCAGCAACCATAGTTTCATCTTCGGCCATAAAACCATAGCCAGCAAAAATTGCGTTATAACCATTTTGCTTAGCAATTTTAATCATCTGGTCAATACGCTGGCTACGCTCTTCTTTTGTAGCGCCAGAATAATCGGGCACACGATGAATACGGTCGGGGTCAGTTAAAGAACGAAGCTCAGGAGACAGTGCATTAGGAAAAGTAATTGAATCTTTTTCTGACAGTAGAATGCCGTAATTAGCTATTCCCATTTCATCAAAAACATCCATCGCTTCTTTGCGGATAGGCCCACGACAAATAATCAACGGCCGAATATCAATACAACTAAAGCTACGCACCCACTCTGAAGGCATGTTAGCAAGCCGTTTATCGCTATGAATTAATGGGTTATTCAAATAGTAATTATCTGTACTCACATGTATCCCTTAAATAATTTAAGTATCTGACAATAAACTCACGCTGCACAGCTCTGTTTAAAACCAAGCGGCAGATACTAATGAAACTCACGCTGCACGCTTTGCATTGGCTCAGCTTTATAATGTCGCAAATGGAAATCCATATTCTCGCCCAGTACTTGGCGCAAATCACCAGGCATCACTATCTGTGAAATAGACCCTAAACTTAGCGCCTCTTTAGGATTCATTAACTCTTGCTCATATCGCAGAGCTAACAGCGCTTCTTGCTCTTTAACCCAAGCATCCACAACACGCTTAGCTTCAACGTCGGCAGCAGTTTTACTCATACCAGAAGCCTGTAACTGCTCTAACTGTTCAGCTAAGCGGTTATTAACAGCGTCACGAATAGCTTTTACTTCTTTTTTATAAACAAACTCAACACCCGCAGGCCCCATTACAGCAGTACGGGTTGTGGGTAAGGCAATCACAAAATCGGCACCCGTTGGGTAATTGTTAAAAGAGGCATAGGCACCGCCAAAGGCATTGCGTATAATTAATAAAAAACGTGGCGTGCGTAAATCGATAATGGCATCAAGCATGGCGCGACCCGCCTGCACAATACCACCCTGCTCCTGCTCTTTGCCGGGTAAAAAGCCGGTTGTATCTTCCATAAAAATAATAGGAATGTTGTATAAATTGCAAAAACGAATAAAACGCGCATTTTTATAGGCAGCGTCAATGTCTATTTGCCCAGACGACACAGCGCTATTGTTCGCGACAAAACCAACAACGTTACCACTTAGCCGGCCTAACGCAGTTATTGTGTTGCGCGCCCGTAATTCTTGCACTTCGAGATAGTCACCATGATCGCAGAGTTGCTGTATAACAATACTGATATCAAAAGGCGTGTTCATCCCAGTGGGAGAGTTAAATGCCTTTTTTAATAAGATATCAACATCCCATGTTTTTCGAGCAATAGGATCAGATGTTGGCTGATACGGTGCAGTTTGACTGTTGTTATCAGGAATATACCTTAATAATTCACGCACTTTTAATAGCGCAGAAACTTCATCATCGACAACAAAGTCGGCAACACCCGATTGGCTATGCACGCTTGGTCCGCCAAGCTCATCGGGCGTAACATCCTCACCAAGAACCGATTTAACAACACCAGGCCCAGTTAAACCAAAAAAACTGTTTTTTGGTTGTATCACAAAAGAGCCTTGGCGCGGTAAATACGAACCGCCACCGGCGTTAAAACCAAACATACACATAATCGATGGAACGATGCCATTGATTTTACGAAGCGCAGTAAAAGCTTCGGCATAACCATCTAGACCACCCACACCTGCAGGCACATATGCACCAGCACTATCGTTTAAACCCACGAGTGGAATTTTTCGCTGACCGGCAAGTTCAAATAATCGCGCTAGTTTTTTACCATTAGTTGCATCCATAGAACCGGCACGAAGAGTAAAGTCATGACCGTAAAGGGCCACATCGCGGCCATCAATTTTAACAATAGCAGTAACGAGCGAAGCGCCATCTAAGTTCTCGCCCCAGTTTTGAAATAATATGGTCGGCGGCGCATCAGTTAACACATCAATGCGCTCCCAAACAGTCATGCGGTTTTTTAAATGTTGTTTTTGTCTATTCGCGTCGCCGGCAGCAGTTAATGGCCGCTGCATTAAATTTAAACCCTCTTGTAATTTTTCTTCATACAAACCGGGATCGTAACTAGCCTGACCTGGCACTGTAAACTCAACGTCTTTCGAAGTTTCAAAGGGGTTATTTAAAGTGGGCTTTAACTTATCCGCGGTCATAATATATTTCCGTGTTAGCGGTATGTGTTGGTCGGTTTTGACATGAAGGCTTGCAAAGGCGTTAGCGTCTAGCAAGTTCGAAAACGAAAACAGTCAATATAATATTAAAAGCTGTATGAAAAACCCGCCTATGGTAACAGCATCAACTTTTAATCAACTAATTATTTACCGTTATACCCCCCTAAAAAAGGGGGTAATATATGGGTGTGCAAATGCATAATGCGAGTGAAAAAAAAGAAACAACCTTATTTAAATTAATAACTTATGTCAACTTAGTAAAACAAATATTATGTAAAAATTTAAGCGCTCAAGATTAAAAAAAGTGCATATATTCATGCGACATAGAAATCAATAATCAGGTATTATCGCGCAGCATTAAAGTCATCACATAAAAAACCTCTACTCAGTACTGCGTAACACAACGTTGCACAACACAACCCACTATGACCACAAAGCCTTGCGCGAACATATACGATCTTCCCTATTATCAAGATAGCTGCCTCTATTTTGAGCGACTACGCCACCTACCCTACCCTGTATTTCTTGATAGCAATGCGCATGCTTCAAACGGCCGCTTTGATATTGTAACTGCCGATCCCGTTAGCATTATTAGCTCGTCTTTTAATGAATCTAATGCGCCATTATTTAGCAAAATCGATAAAGATATAGACACCCACACCACTCGCGGTGCAAGCCATGACAGGGCCCCTTTTGTGTCTGGCGCTATTGGCGTCTTTAGCTACGATTTAGGCATGCAACTTAACCAGCTTGACCCTATTAAAGACAATGAAAATGCAGTATGGCCATTGCTTATTGTCGGCATTTACCAGTGGGCCATTGTGCAAGATCATCAACAGCAGCAAGCATGGTTGCTATGCGACCCTAAGCAAGCGCCGGCTACAAGCCAAACGCTTTTAGGCCTTATTAATAAGGGTCGGTCGATAGAAAAAGATCAGCAGGCCGAGAGCCTAGCTACATTTCAATTACAATCAGACTGGGTTTCTAGTAATAGTAAAAATAGCTATCAATCGCTGTTCAATTCAGCCATGAACTACATTGAACAAGGTGATTGCTATCAAGTTAACTTTGCCCAGCAAATGAGCGCTAAATTTACTGGCGATAGCTGGCATGCTTATAAACAGCTGCGCAAAGTATCGCCCACGCCATTTGCTGCTTATTTCGAAACCCCCCAAGCCAGCTTAATGAGTTTATCGCCCGAACGTTTTATCCAAGTGCAAGATAAGCAAGTGCAAACGCAGCCCATTAAAGGCACCCGTAAACGCGGCAGCAGTGAACAAGAAGATGTCAAACTCATGTCAGAATTAAGCGGCTCACAAAAAGATCGCGCCGAAAACTTAATGATTGTTGATTTAATGCGTAACGATTTAGGCAAGTGCTGCAAACAAGGCTCTATTAAAGTCCCCAAGCTCTTTCAAATAGAAACTCACCCCAACGTGCATCATTTGGTGAGCACTGTCACAGCCGAACTTAGCGAAACTGGCGTAGACCAGTCATTAGCCTTACTTAAAAACAGCTTGCCCGGCGGCTCGGTAACGGGCGCACCTAAAAAACGCGCCATGGAAATTATTGACGAGCTAGAAAACTTTTCACGCTCTATATATTGTGGTTCGGTCGCCTACATTAATAACTCAGGCAATATGGACTCAAATATTCTTATTCGAAGCTTATTAGCTTTTAAGGAAGATAAGGACCAAACAGGTACAGTGCAATGCTGGGGTGGCGGTGGCATAGTTGCCGACTCAAAAGCCGATCTCGAATACGAAGAAAGCTTGCAAAAAATTAGAAATATTTTAGATGCCTTAAAAAAAATGCGTAAACGGGCAACCCCTGTTAACGCATTTAATTAAAACCTGTCTTAGGCCTAACGCTATATCCGCTAATCTAGTGTTAAATCACGTACGCTAGCATCAATAAACGCCTGCTTTAAATCTGCAAACGTATCAACCGACTGAAACTGTGGAAATTCATCTTTCACATTTTGAGGCGCATGAAACAAAATGCCCACCTCTGCCTCAGCCAGCATAGTTGTATCGTTATAGGAATCACCAGCAGCAATAATTCGATACTGTAAATCATGAAACGCTTTTACCGACTTCTGCTTAGGATCTTTTTGACGGATATGATAATTAACAACATTGCCCTCTGCATCAGCCTCAAGCTTATGACAAAACAAAGTGGGATAACCCAACTGTTTCATTAATGGTGCCGAGAACTCATAGAACGTATCCGATAAAATAACCACCTGAAAACGCTCACGCAACCAGTTAATAAAATCGACAGCGCCATCTAAAGGTGCCATATCAGCGATAACGGCTTGAATATCTTGTAGCTTTAAACCATTTTCTTTTAGCAATCTTAAGCGCTGAGTCATTAGCACATCGTAATCAGGAATATCTCGCGTTGTTGCTTTTAACGCTTCAATACCTGTACGGTCAGCAAAATCTATCCAAATTTCTGGAACCAACACACCCTCTAAATCTAAACACGCTATTTCCACTTTTACCTCTACATTATCATTATTTTAATACGACTGGCGGCCGCATCGTTTTTCACAAGAAAAATAATACAGCCGCCAGCTATTCAACAAACATATCGCTAGTTTAAAAACGTAAAAAGCAAAAAATTAATAAACTGGCAATTCAATATTTTCAAACAACGCTTCTAGTTCAATTTTATTGGTACACAAATAAGCCTTTTCAACTAACTCTTTAGTTAAGTGAGGCGCAAACATTTTTATAAAATCATACATATAACCGCGCAAAAATGTCCCGCGACGAAAACCAATTTTAGTAATGCTAGCTGAAAACAAATGGCTGGCATCCAAGGCAACTAAATCGGTATCGGTAGTTTCATCAAAAGCCATTTTCGCAACTATACCAATACCCAAACCTAAGCGAACATAGGTTTTAATCACGTCGGCATCGGCGGCTGTAAACACCACTTTAGGTGACAGGCCATGATCGAAAAAAGCATCATCCAATTTAGAGCGGCCGGTAAAGCCAAACACATAAGTAACAATAGGATAGCTAGCCACATCCTCGAGTGTTAACTCACCAATCTGAGCAAGCGGATGATTTTTTGGCACCACAATACAGCGGTTCCAACGATAACAAGGCATCATTAATAAATCGCTAAACAGCTCTAATGCCTCGGTAGCAATGGCAAAATCAACCGTGCCATCGGCTGCCAACTCTGAAATTTGCATGGGTGTGCCTTGATGCATATGCAATGCAACTTCAGGGTATTTATCAATAAACGTTTCTATTGAGGCTGGCAGAGCATAACGCGCCTGCGTATGCGTGGTAGCAATCGATAAACTGCCACGCTTTTCATCGCTAAACTCTTGCGCAACTTGTTTAATGGTTTCTACTTTACGTAGAATTTCGCCAGCAGTTTTTAAAATAGCTTCGCCAGCAGGTGTGACACGGGTTAAATGTTTGCCACTTCGAGCAAAAACCTCTACACCTAACTCATCCTCTAACAGGCGAATTTGCTTGCTTATGCCAGGCTGAGAGGTAAATAAACTTTGAGCGGTAGCTGAAACATTTAAGTCGTGATGGGCAACTTCCCAGATATAGCGTAATTGTTGTAGTTTCATAATGGGTGCTTTCGTAGTTTGGTTCAGTTAATTGAGTTGAAATTAAGCCGTAAACTCCCTATTACCGGACACTGACAACTATCGACACCGTCTCATTTTTTATTGCTGCAATCTGCTTACCGTGCATCAATTAGCCATTAACTAACGATAATTGAAACATAGGCAGAAATACAACAGGCGCATTTTATCAATACCACGCCAAACCAGTTAAAAAACAATAAAACCTTATCTATTGTCAAAATTAGCCCACGCGATAAAGTCTTTTTACAGGCCTTATGGCCATACAGTGCAAATGATATTCAACCTGCTATTTCTTTGCAAACTTAAAAACTCACTAGTCCTCAAAAAATAGATAAGCGCACTAAAAGAGCACTGAAGTTAACAAAACCTAGCAACTTTAAGTCAAAAAACCTGGCAATATTAAGTGGCTAATCGGCCGACACATTATTCGCAACACCATGCGGTACATGGCCAGTAGCAATGTGCTCAGCAGCCAAATCACAATGGCCCCGCTGGTCATCAAAAAACACATCGGCACCATAAGCACGTAAAAACTCAACTTTAGGCAGGCCACCTAAAAATAGCGACTCATCAATACGAATATGCCAAGCTCTTAAGGTGCGGATAACCCGTTCATGAGCCGGAGCTGATCGTGCCGTCACCAAAGCCGTGCGGATGGGTGAATCATCACCAGGAAACTCGGCTTGAAGCATTTGCAATGCTGCTAAAAACGACTTAAACGGCCCACCTGAAAGGGGCTCTTTAGCCGCAGCACGCTCGGTGGCAGTAAACGCCTCCAAGCCATCGGCTTTATAAACCTGCTCGGCCTCATCCGAAAACAAAACAGCATCGCCATCAAAGGCAAACCGTAGTTGGTTGGTATCTTTTTGGCTGTCAATATTAGCGCCGCTATTACTCGCGGGTAAAAACGTTGCGGCAGCCACACCTGCGTCTAATGCCGAGCGCACATCTTCAGCATCAGTCGATAAAAACAAATGGCAACCAAAGGCTTGTACATAACGGTAAGGGCTTTCACCGCTGCAAAAAGCCGCTCGAGCAATAGATAGACCATAGTGCTCAATGGAATTAAAGACACGCAGCCCCGTATCGGCACTGTTACGCGACAGCAATATAATTTCCACCCGAGCCTCACCGTGTAAACGCTCATTAATGCTTAAAAGTTTTTTAACAAGGGGAAAAGCATCACCAGGCTCTAAGGGCTCATCTTCGTGATCTATTTGATACTGAGAATAAGCTGCCAAGCCCTCCTGCTCATAAACACGATGACTATCATCCATCTTGAACATGGCCCGCGAAGATATCGCTATAACCAGTTTATCGCCTAGCTTAGAAACCATTGTTTAAAACCTTTATCCGTTAAGCCCTGATTCAAGCAGTATATGCCACATTGAAAGCCTTTTGTAGACTCACCAACAGCGCTAAAATGTTAACCAATCGCCTTATCTAACACACTGATACATATCATGATAGGATGTTTATGACATGGCATTTATCGTACTAGTTAAAGCAATAGTTAAAGCAATAGTTATTGCACTAGATACGGTCATTTAAGGTCACATTTAAATCACAACACAGCCAACGCATAAGCCCTAACCGCAAAGCTTACAAATGGCTAAATATTCACCAATGTTAATGGACAGCTTGATGAATGATTTACAAATTTCGGTCTGTGTTAGCACGCAAGCCTGGCTAAATGCCAATGGTTTTGAACACATCACCGAATCCTGCATGATTGGAGGTAATGCAAGCAATCAAATTTACCTGCTCAGCAATCATCACCAACACAAAATTGTCGCCAAACTATCCGCAGCTATAAATGATGATGTTTACGCCAAAGAAGCTCATGGCTTAAACCTACTCAGCCAGACAAAGACAATACGCATTCCAGAGGTTCTGCATGTCAGTGATCAATGCCTGCTAATGGAATATATTCCTAGCCAGCAGCAGACCGCGAATTATTGGCACACTTTAGCCACCCAGTTAGCCGACCTACACCGCAACGCTTATAACTCACTCAATAACGGCTCAACGCACAGCCAAGCTCAGGAAAACCAAGCTCAGGAAAACACCCCAGACAACCGGACTTTTGGCCTAGAACACAACAATTACTGTGGCGATAACGCACAGCATAATGGCTGGTTTAATGATGGCCACGCTTTTTTCAGTGAGCAGCGGCTTTTACAGCAAGCGCGGCTAGCATTTGATAACGGTTATCTAGAATCCCCCTGGATTATTCAAATCGAATCGATTTGCGAGCGGCTGACTGCCCTTATACCTATTCAACCGCCCTCGTTACTGCATGGCGATTTATGGTCAGGCAATGTGTTAGTCGATGATAAAGGTCAACCAGCATTAATCGACCCCGCCGTGTATTATGGCTGGCGCGAAACCGATATTGCCATGACATTAATGTTTGGCGGCTTGCCTCACGACTTTTATTTAGCCTATGATGAAGCCTGGCCAATGGAAGCCAATTGGCGAAATCGGGTACCACTGTACAACTTATACCACTTATTAAATCACTTAAATATTTTTGGTGTTAGCTACCTAGAACAGGTGCAAAGCACTATTGGACGATATGCCTAACTCTGCAGCGCCAACAAATACCAATAAAGCTATAGACAATTCCGCCAGCAATAGCCTTTCTATTCAAGCCGAGCTAACGGATAAACTGGCGGTAGCCAGTGCCTATATTAATCGTGCCGCACTGCGTCACAATGCTGGCGTAGCGCAAGCCATAGCACCTAAGGCAAAACTGATTGCCGTAATAAAAGCCAACGCCTATGGGCATGGTATGTTAGATGCTGCCCACGCACTCTCCAGCATCGCTCATGGCTTTGCCGTAGCCAGAATTGACGAAGCCCTGACACTGCGAAATAACGGCTTTAAGCAAATGATAATTGTAATGAGCCCGGCCCTAAGTGACGAAGCATTGTTATGCTGCGCCGATAACCAGCTTACCGCCGTAATACACAGCCAGCAAAATATCACTGCCAGCGCATTGCCGCCGCACTTAGATTACTGGCTAAAAGTTGATAGCGGCATGCATCGCCTGGGTTTAACCGTTAACGAGTTAAATCAACTACGCGCGCAAAACACAAAAGCAACAACGCTAATGACGCATTTTAGTAGCGCCGAGCGAACCGATTCAGCCACCAATGCATTACAAATGCAGCAGTTTAAACAAACGTTAACGCAACACGATTTAGCACTATCGCTTTGCAACTCAGCCGCCCTACTGCGCCATAATAATGCCGTCAACTATCAACAGTGGCAGGCAGAGCAGCTGGATAACTATAGGCTCGCTGACGAATACATTCGTCCTGGCATCATGCTGTACGGTGCCGACCCGCTAGAAACGCCAAACACGGCCAGCCAAAGCCTATTTACCACCATGACATTAGCCGCGCCTGTCCTTGCCACACGCCTAGTTAAAAAAGGTCAAACCGTTGGCTATAACGGCAATTGGCAAGCCCCTCGCGACAGCGTTATAGCCACCATAGGCATTGGTTACGGCGACGGCTATCCCCGACACGCACCTAATGGCACTCCTGTCATGCTCCATGGCCGGCGCGTACCGCTTACTGGCAAAGTCTCCATGGACACCATTAGCGTTGATATTACCGAACTCACCGATCAAGGTATTGCAGTAAACGTCGGTGATAGCGCCGAGCTTTGGGGCGAAAACCTAGCCGCTAATGAAATAGCAAGGCTTTCAGAAACCATTGCCTACGAACTATTTACCGGTATTTCGCAAAGAGTCGCCAGAATTCTTGTATAACTGCGTATAATCCCGCCATTCAATTCCACCCTGCTACTTACCAATATTTATAGGTCAACACTTTGTCACTTATTCGTCTCGAAGATATCTCCATAGAATTTGGCGATAACCCATTATTAAAAGCAGCCAATATTTCAATAGAACCCAACGAACGCATTTGCTTAGTGGGCCGCAATGGCGCGGGCAAAACCACATTACTCAATATTATTTCTGGCGCAATAGAAGCCGACCAAGGTTTAGTGCACAGACAACATCATTTACGTGTTAGCCAGTTACAGCAAACGCTACCCGAAGCCATAGAAACAAAAGTCATCGACGTTATTAAAGAGGGTCTAAAAGATCAGTTATCACTAATTGCAGAATACGAGCGCGTCGCCAGCCAAACGTCAGTCGACGACAAACAAATGCAACGCATGCAAGATCTACAAGCCGAGATTGATGCGGGTGGCGGCTGGCAAATTGAAAAGCAAGCCGAAACCATTATTAGCCAGTTAGATTTACCCGCAGAGAAAACCCTCGCCCAATTATCCGGCGGTTGGCGGCGACGAGTTGCACTAGGCAAAGCCCTAGTCTCACAGCCCGATTTATTACTACTCGACGAACCGACCAACCATTTAGACATTGCCACCATAGAATGGCTAGAACACACTATTCGTAGTTATCGAGGCAGTGTGGTATTTATAACCCACGATAGAGAATTTTTACAAAAAATCGCCACTCGCATTATTGAAGTAGACCGAGCAAAACTCATAAGCTGGCCCGGCAGTTACCAATCATTTTTACGTTTAAAAGAACAAGCCATACACGAAGAAGAAACTCAAAACGCCTTATTCGACAAACGCCTAGCCGAAGAAGAAAAATGGGGGCGCCAGGGCATTAAAGCTCGGCGCACACGTAACGAAGGGCGCGTAAGAGCATTAGAAGCCATGCGCAAAGAACGCGCCCAACGCATAAAACGTCAAGGCAAAGCCACCATGTTAATGGATAACGCCGAACAATCAGGGCGTAAAGTCGTCGAAGCGCGCAGCATTACACACGGCTATAACAACGAAACCCTCATCAATAATTTTAAAATTAAAATTATGCGCGGCGATAGGATTGGCCTTATTGGCAATAATGGCGTTGGCAAAAGCACCCTACTTAAAATATTACTTGGCCTTATTGAGCCAGACGAAGGCAGCGTTAAGCTAGGCACTAATTTATCGTTAGGTTACTTTGACCAAGTGGCTAGAGAGCTTGATGGTGATAAATCAATAATGGAAAACGTTGGCCTTGGGCGCGACTTTATCAGCATTAATGGCAAAGACCGCCACATTATTAGCTACCTACAAAACTTTTTATTTTCGCCCAAACGCGCAATGACACCCGTTAAAGCACTATCGGGTGGCGAACGAAACCGTGCATCACTGGCAAAGCTATTCACCAAAGCCTGTAACTTATTAGTCCTCGATGAACCGACCAACGACCTTGATATTGAAATGCTAGAAGTCTTAGAAGAAAAGCTAGTGCAATATAATGGCAGTTTAATCATTGTTAGCCACGATAGAGAATTCTTAGACAACGTTGTTACCAGTATTTTAGTTTTCGAAGAAGACGGCAGTGTTTCTGAATATGTTGGCGGTTATAGCGACTGGCTAAAGCACGGCAAGCAATTGCGAGTATCAGACGCACCTGAATACACAAAATCATCAGCGGGCAGCTCAACAGAAATAGACTCACTGACTGCAACAAAACCCGCAGCAAAACCAAACACAAAAACCGCCAAAAAACTGAGCTACAAACTGCAACGCGAACTTGATTCACTGCCAGAAAAAATTGAAGGTATAGAAGCCGATATAGAAGCCTTACAAAAAATCTTAGAAGACCCCGCGTTTTACGACAAACCGTTTGAAGAAACGCAACCCATACTTGAGTCACTCACCCAGCATCAACAATCACTAGAAGCCGCGACCGAGCGCTGGATAGAGTTAGACGAACAGCAAAACCAATAAATCTTTAGTTATCGCGGCGTTGACTACTTGGCCTAGAACCAAACCACCAAGTCACTGCCGTAGCGGTTAAAAATAGCATTTGGTCAATCACACTGTCGTAGATATCTTTTAAGTGAGAAATATCCAAGCTATTTAAGCCACCAACCAGCTGATTAATTTTAAGCGTTAACAGCGTTGCAATAATAAGCAAATAAATAGTTATTAACGGTCTCATTAAGCCCCTAATGCCATCTACTGCTTTAATGCCGTAGGTTTTATTCTGCTCTTTTAAGCCATCAGTAAACGCCTCGACCTCAGCCTGACCCACCGCAATACTGCCCTCCACCTCCGCGCGCTCAATTTGCTTATCGGCAATAGCTAACTCATGGTCGGCCTCTATTTTTGCTTCCTCTTTATGTATTTCTGCCAGCTTTATATCGCGCTCAAACTGCAGTTGAATGTTTTTACATTCCTCACGCTTAGTTAGCCAGCTACCAAGCACACCGATAATGCCACCAGCGCCAGTAGACGTTAAAATTGAAAGAAGTGCTTCCATTATTCTTCTACTCCGTAAATAAAGGGTTAAGCAGCAATAGTATCGCTCGCTGCTAAGCTTTGATTGCCGATAATTTTTAGCTTAAATGGTTCAGATCCCATTACTTGAAAAAGCTGATGCAAGGCCGAACGAGAATTAAGCACAGCAGGCTTGCCGGCCAAAGAACCACGGCGCAAACCAATGATAAGACAGCCACATGAATGCGCGACTACATTGCCATTGTGAATTAATATCCCACTCCGGCCAGGAACCGACTGTAGGTGATAAACCTTGCGGTATTTACCGCTAGCAGAGCGTGGAAGAAACACCGTGTGATATTCGCCTGCGGGGATACAGCTCCTATTTCGTGTATTACTTTCCCAAGGACGCTCTATAATATGAAATAACTTTCCACCTGCCGCTAAAATACCACGCACACAATCGCTACGTGACTCATCTCTTAACAAGAATGCTGTTTGCATTAAAGCGTCCTTATAAGCGATTAAACTAAGAGCTAATAATATTAAAAAACAAATAAGAGTAACTGACAAATCTCATAAACAAATCCATATGTAATGTCTATTTTCAAAATGACAAATAAATATATAAATAACGCTTAGGTCAGCCTATTTATAGGCATAGCATCAAATTTTAAAATCGAGTGTACTTGAATCGTTAACGGGGCAAAGATTGCCATATAGTTGAATGGGACAAGAAAAAAAAGAAAAAGTATTATGTAACTCTGTAACAAAAGTTCAAAAAAATATTACTGCTAGTTTTTTCCTTTTTTTTATTTCTTATTCAAAAGATCATGAAACGCCATAAAAGCTTTTAAAACCGCGTCGGGTTTTTCGACATGTGGATAATGGCCAGCATCATCTAATAAAGTAATATCTGCGTTGGCTACCAGCTCAGCAAAACGTTTAGCCATATGGTCACCGGATATAGGATCGAGCACACCATTAATTAATTTAAGTGGTATTGTTGGCTGTATCAACGGCGCAACCCAACGCTCACGATTATCACGCCGCTCCTGCATATAGCGAATTAGCACAGGAAACATTTGCTTGCCATTATTTTCGGTTGATAACTGCCAGCTACCATCAATAAACGCATCGGAAGGTGGATACTTAGGTCCAAAAATATTGGTCATAGTACTTCGGTAACTGCGCTTACTAATTAACGCCGCAATAAGCGGACCCAGTGGCGAAGCCAATAACTTTTGGACAAGCCGTGGTTTATGCGCCTCGGGAAATATACCACCATTTAAAAACACACAGCTAAGCCATTCAACTTCTGCGCTGCCATTAAACTGCCGAGCCAATAACTCTTGCGCAACGGTATCGCCTAAGTCGTGTGCCAGTATATGCGCACGGCTTATACCTAACTTAACCGCTAGTTGCTCAATCATATCGGCCTGTCGTTTAACCGTAATATCACGTCGTGATTTATCGGAACGACCAAAACCCAACATATCATGTGCAACAGTATCAAAGCGGCCAATCAGTGCTGGCCAGATATCAGCAAAATCCCACGATGCGGTTGGAAAGCCATGAATGCAAATGAGTGACTCACCCGACCCACTACGCTGATAAAAAACACTGCGACCATTGATCTTGCAGTATTTCCCGCTGTCATACCATTGCTCTAAAAGCATGTTTAAACCTTATTATTATTTTATTGATATTATTTTATATTTTAATACTTCTTCGAGCATTGTGCTCATTTATGAGAGCGCGTCAAATTGAGGTAAGACTACACTGGACTAGCCCGCATTTTACGGACACTTCAAATATGGGACAATCCCAGTGAGGTGTTACGATGGCAACAAGACAAACTTTCAGTGTGCAATTCAAACGCGAAGCGGTAAGGCTTTTAGATCAAGGTGATAAGCCGGCGTCAGAGATCGCATTAGACTTGGGTATTCGGCGCAATCAGCTGTACAAATGGCGTGATGAGATAAGAGCTAAAGGTGAAGGCGCCTTTGATGGCCCAGGCCGTAAACCCAAGAATCAGGATAGCGAGATAGCACGATTGAAGCGTGAGCTAGCGGAGGTCAAGGAGGAACGCGACATATTAAAAAAGGCCGCCGCGTACTTTGCGAAAGACCTTAAGTAAAGTACGCCTTTATTCGCAGCTATAGACAAGAACATAGTGTGTGCCGGTTGTGTCGTGTGCTGGGTGTCAGCCGCAGTGGATTTTATGACTGGCTGTTCCGCCCTGAGAGTAAACGAGCACAGGCAAACCGTCGCTTATTGCAGCACATTGAGCGCATTCATCGGCAATCCCGACAAAACTACGGCGCTTTAAAAATCTGGAAGGCACTGAGAGGCGAAGGTGTTGCTTGTGGTAAGCATCGCGTCGCCCGGTTAAGGCGAGAGCATGCCATAGTGACTCGGCGCCGACGACGGTTTATCACCACCACACGTGCGAGACGGCATGGCTGGGTCGCTCCTCATCTCTTAGAGCGACGCTTTGAAAGCGGCGTTCCCAATCGTGTCTGGGTAGGTGATGTGACATTCGTGCCAACGCGCAAAGGCTGGGTTTATCTGGCAGTATTACTGGACTTGTACTCACGAAAAGTGGTCGGCTGGTCGATGTCAAACCAGAACGACAAGGCTTTAGTTTTAGGCGCCTTATCGATGGCCATTGAGCAGCGGAATCCCCGACCAGGCTTACTGCATCATAGTGATAGAGGTAGTGTCTATACGGCGGATGAGTATCGTGCGATGTTGCATGAGCATGGCATGATTGCGAGCATGAGCCGCACTGGCGATTGCTGGGACAACGCGGTAGCGGAGAGCTTTTTTGGCAGCCTGAAGAATGAACTGACCTGTGATCGCACCTTTGATACACACGACCAAGCCAAGTCAGCAATCTTTGAATACATAGAGGTATTTTATAACCGGCAACGCCTTCATCAAACCTTGGGGTATCAATCACCTCATACTTATGAGATGAAAGCTGTTGCTTAATTTAACTGTCCGATAAATACGGGTTAGTTCAATGCTAGAACATCCGACTATCACAAACGCCATCACGACCAATATAACTTTTTTCATATTTAACTCCATTTGTCATTTAATAAAAAATATTTCTCGAAAACAATAACTTAGCAGGATCTATGTAAACAAATAAACCTTATTCCACATCACGAGAAAGACCATCTGAAGGCTCTGCACCTAATGCCTAACACCTAGGATAATCGGTTCTGGTTCTGGTTCTGGTTCTGGTTCTGGTTCTGGTTCTGGTTCTGGTTCT
>JBELIP010000033.1:0-3448 GCA_042090785.1 Cellvibrionales bacterium
AGCATGAAGGACAAACTAAAACAAAATAGTTTAATTGCTATTCCTGCGGCGTTGTCCGTTATTGTGTTGTTGGGTGTATTAACGCCCCCCACGCAAGTAGACGCGGTGAACGATTTCAATATGTGGATGGTACTACCTTACCTTTTGATTTTGGCGTTAGCCATTGCTGGCATTAATGTGTTCGTGGTTTTATGGCTAGGTATCATCTCGGCGCTTGTACTGGGTATGTTGACTCAAGGCTATGCCGTCAGTCAGATTGGTAAAGATGTTACGACTGGTTTTTCACAAATGCAGGAATTGATTATTTTAGCAATCTTGCTCGGCGGTATCTCTGAGGTGATGAAGCAACAAGGCGGGCTAGCGTTTATAATCAAAACCATTCGCCGCTTATTAGCAAAGGTATCGCTGGCAAAGACCACGGTTTACGAGCTTGCCATCGGCTTATTAGCTGCCATTACAAACATTTTCATGGCAAACAATACCGTTGCCATTATTGTCTGTGGTGATACCGCTAAAGCCTTAGCAGTGGAGGCAAAGGTGAAGCCTGCTCGCGCTGCTAGTATGCTGGATATTTTTGCCTGTATCACCCAAGGTTTATTGCCTCACGGTGGTCAACTCCTGCTAGTCGCGGCGAGTTTTTCACTCTCGCCCTTATCTATCGTGAGCAGTGTCTATTATTGTTATGCACTGGCAGTAGTTAGTATTATATTGTTGTTATCGAGAGGGCGTGAAAAAGCTTGTTAAAATACGCTCTGCTGTATTTTATAACACCTGCCCTCAGTGCACTGCGGTTGGGTAAATGGCGGCTGAACTGATAACGTCGATGATTCAGTGATGCCGGATTAGCCCATCATCGGTTACCTCATCTGCCGATACCTTAGGTTAAAATTTGGGAATCAGACCAATCAACAACGCCTAACCTTGCGCTACGGGTGTTCTACTTCTACTCTGTATTTCAGGTGACATGTTAATCATAATCGCTACTTGTAAAATAATTGTTATTAAATGTGATCTGACAATCCACCTACTACGTTAAAAATTTTTAATTAATCTAATGATAATAATTGACGAGTTTTAGGGAATACCATATGAAACGTTTATTCTACGCAACAAAAACACTGGCAGACGCCCACTCCATCTCCAATGAAGTCCACAATGTGGGCATTGATGACGAACATTTTTATGTGGTTTGTAGAAACGGCGAGGATATCAAAGCCCGCAAGCTTCACGGTTCAAGTTCATTTGAAGGTACTCAATTACTTGCCGGGAAAAAGCGCGCCAGTTTCTTTGCTGCGCTTCTAACCACCCTCGTTGCTTGTATGGCATGTACTTTGATGACATTTACAACGCAAAACGTTATAACCTTAGCCATTGTTTGTGCAGTGCTATTTACTGTTGCGACCTTCATAGCCACCGTTGCGGGTAATGCATTTGATGTGTATTTTCGCGGTGTGTTTGATGACCATTTGGACGCAGGCGAATCAATCCTCATTATTGATGTAGCCCATGACCAAGCAGAAACGGTAGTGGACACATTGGCGCGGCATAAGTTGGCAACGTTTATTGCAGATAGCTCCAACATTGGGTCGCCCATCCCCCACTAAGAAAATACTGCCAATCAATGGCCAAATACTTGCTGGCGCATGTATTTGGCTTTTTCATTGTAAAAAATCAGCTCTAAATCTCGATGCATTCATTGGCTTGTAGTGAGCTTTAAGAGCCTACCTGAAAGGTTATGCAACGAATAATAGGTTCTTTTTATCATTAGGTCGCTGGGCGCTATTAATGCAGTAAAACCGGCCACACCATTATAGCTTTTTGGTGTTGCTAGTGCTTTAGCCTTGGTATTTACCCACCGCTATACCGGTGAGGTCAATACATTGTAGAAACCCAATATATATTGACTAATTGACACTACTCCTGACCTACAAGCGACGTGGTCATTCCTTGACATCTAATCAGTTTTAAAACTTCTAAAAAAATCTCTCATCAGGCTATTACCCCAGCAGTTACCGCGGCGACTTAAACCACTACATTTGGGTTTTGAAACCAATAGCGACCACTGCTGCGATGGGCCTGAAACAATCAACACAGGCTTTTAGCAACGTCTCTAGTAAATAGACGGTGTGAAACACTCTATTAACCCCGAGCCTAAACTCAGGGCAATATGACGTTGTTGTTCGTTTTCACATCATTACACCATAATTATCAATATGGTGATAATTTCACCTTTTAATCAGGTGGCCAAATTTATTGTGACACTACAACTCATCCCAGGGCTGGGTTAGTTACTAATACTAATCTCAACTCTTCGATTACTAAAACGCCCTTTGGCATTTGTATTATCAGCAATAGGTTTTAACTCCCCGTACCCTTTAACAGTAAAAGATTCAACAGATAAGCCGGTCTGTTTAATCAATAGACGAGTAACCGCTGCAGCACGACGTTCTGATAAAGGTTGATTAATCGCTTGTTTGCCCGTCCAATCAGTATGTCCTTCAACTGCGACCCTAACGTTTTTAAACTGCTTTATTTTATCCGCAACTCTAGAGATTTCTTGAAAATACTGTTTGCTGACAACATCTGAGCCATTTTCAAACTGAACATGCAAGGTTATTTTTTCTAACAACTTACAACCGTCGTTACCAACAACATCACCTTTCGGTGTATTAGGACACAAATCGACATGATCAAGTATGCCGTCATTATCGTTATCATCTGACATTAGACCGGGGGTCGCAGCAGGATCTGGTATAACTACCTTGGGCTTAACTTGTGCTACTGCTAAATTCACTGGCGCGGTAACTTTTCTGCTAATACTTTTCTTTTTCGCGCCAAAATAACGGCCGATAGTAAAACCTATAACTTGGGCTTCACGCTCATAAGCATCTATATCCGCTCTCGCAAACCAATGCTCTGAAAATCGCCATTGAGCTCCTACGGATAATGTCAATTGAGAGCTACGCTTTTGAGAAACAGGGTTTCTCGGCGATGTCTTTATATAGCCTACCCCCACTTTTCCATAAAGGTTCCATTCTTTTTCCTGCTCAAATAACCAATATCCGGTGCTAAAGCCCAATGCGCTATAATCAAGAGTGTGCTCCTCTGAGATCGTAGGCCCTATATCTGATATCTCTGTCGTTCCCATATTTTCGTAGCGTAGCTCACCAAACCAATGGTCCGTAAACCCTTTACCTATTAGTACTTTAAATGCAACATCTTTATTTTCGTCACGCTTCCAAAGCGTAGAATCAATAACTGGCGCCATACGGGCAGCTCCAATCCCGGCCCCAACATACCAGCAACCGTTTTCCTCTTTTGCACCTTCAAGCAAACAGGATTCTTGGGATTGTGCGCTTAACGAAAAGACACTAAGAATACTAACATTGACAACCCAAACTACCTTAAAAAAGAGCGAATGCTTGTTATAAAACCCGGCAGATATATT
>JBELIP010000022.1:0-17044 GCA_042090785.1 Cellvibrionales bacterium
TGTTGATTTAGAGAATGATGATTTAGAGAGTGATGAGCTAGAAAGCCGAAGTAAAAAAAGAACTAAAAAAAAGAATTAAAAGCGCCGAAGTAATGCGCGGAGGTAAAGAAGCTAAGCGTGCCTTGCGATTAATTGTGTTGTCGTGCAATACGTTGTTTTTGTCTGTCCCAATCACGATCTTTTTCGCTATGACGCTTGTCGTGATCTTTTTTACCTTTACCTAAGGCAATCTCACATTTTATTAAGTGGCCTTTCCAGTACAGAGAAAGCGCAACGCAGGTATAACCTTCTTGCTGTGTGGCAGCAAATAGTTTGCTTAACTCGCGTTCGTTTAATAATAATTTGCGGTAGCGTGTGGGCTCGGCAACTACATGGGTGCTGGCTGTTTGCAATGGCTCAATATGTGCACCTAGTAGCCATGCTTCGCCGTCTTTTAAAAATACATAGCTATCAACTAGCTGGCCTTTACCTGCGCGCAGGCTTTTGACTTCCCAGCCGGTTAGGACTAAGCCTGCTTCGTATTTGTCTGACAGTAAATAATCATGTCGCGCACGTTTGTTTTGCGCAATGATATTGTTGCCAGCTTTTTTGGGTTTCTTTGCCATAGCCGCTTAGTATAGCGCTTCATGGCGTATGATTCAGTCTCTTAAAACGCTTTGTGGCTTTATTTGGCGGTATTGTGCCTCATCGGCTGGCCGGATAGATGACAAGCTTGGCCTCACTTGCGTAATATGCGCGCTTAAATCGATTAACTAAGCGGGTGGGGGTGACTTTGAGTACAGTGATACAGCGCAGCGCTCTGCTTTTTCATTCGGCTGAGCGCATGTACAACTTGGTCAATGATGTGGCGGCTTACCCGCAGTTTGTTGATCATTGTGCTGCTACTAATGTTATTGAAAGCTCCGACACTCATATGTTGGCTACTTTGTCGTTAGAAAAAGCCGGTGTTGCATTGTCGTTTACTACCTACAATACGTTAACCCAGCCGACGCAAATTCAGTTGCAGTTAAAAGATGGACCGTTTTCTAATTTCACTGGCCGTTGGCAGTTTACGCCGCTTCGCGAAGGCGCTTGCAAAGTGTCACTGTATATTGAGTTTACAATGAATAATGCGGTGACTTCTAAGTTGGCCAGTGGCGTATTGGCGTCTGTGAGCCATTCGCTGGTCGATGCCTTTTGCAAGCGTGCCGATAAGCTTTATGGCGCCGGAAGCTAGCTAAACTAACAAGAGATTCCTTTAACCTTTATGTCTAATGATAAAAATACATCGAGTAACGAAGCTGCACTGATTAATGTTGAAGTGGCATTTGCGTTACCTGATAGACAAGAAATTATTGCCTTGCAGGTGCGCAAAGGCTGTACGGCATATCAGGCGGCAGAGCTGTCGGCTATCGATAAGCAGTTTTCAGAAATTGATTTATCCACTATGAAAATAGGGGTTTTTGGTAAGGTGGTTAAGCCGCATGATTATGTGATGCATGCGGGCGATAGAGTTGAGATTTACCGGCCGTTAATTGCTGACCCTAAAGCTTCGCGTAAAGCCCGTGCCAATAAAGCGCAGGCGGGTGGCAAGTAAATTTTTATTGCTAGCGTATTTTTTCTATTTATTCTTTTTCGTTCAGTGTGTAATCGCCAGTTAACTCACTGAGCAGACCATCAACAAATAATACATTGAGATTTTTTTGGATAGACCGGCCGCTAGCTGCGCGCAAGGTGTATATATAATTCCATTGGTCGCTATTCAGTGTGTCGATAATTAATGGCGTGCCTAGTACAAACTCAACTTGTCTTTTGGTCATGCCCGGCTTGAGTTTGTCGACCATGGTTTGGGTAATTAAATTGCCTTGTTGAATCGATATTTTATGTGGCTTTAAAAAGCGACTATTGCCGCAAGCTGTTATGGCTAAGCAGAGAGCAATAAGTGCAACTTTTAACCCAAGTTGGCTTTGGCGAGGTTTGTTGGGGCTGGGCTTATTTGAGTAAGGCTTAAAAAAAGACAGCGGTTGCAACATAGTTTTGCTCGTAAATAGCTTGGGTTGGTTGTTATTGACTAAGGGTTAGAGGCTTTCGCGTTTGATGGTTCCATTCGCTAAGCAATCGGTGCGATAATACTGCAAAACGGCACACTTGCTAAGTATCATAGTAGTGATAGCTATATAAAGTCATAAAATAGCAGCCATAATTGTCATAGCGATAAAAAGTATTCCCGAGGCTAGGTATGAGCACCGAAAATCAAGAACTCCGTAAAGCCGGTTTAAAAGTGACATTGCCACGCATTAAAGTGCTTCAGTTGTTAGAGGGCGCATCGGGTGAGTCTCATCATATGAGCGCTGAAGATGTGTACCGGGCGCTACTTGAGGCAGGCGAAGATGTGGGTTTGGCAACGGTTTACCGGGTGTTAACGCAGTTTGAAACAGCCGGCTTAGTTGTCCGACATAATTTTGAAGGCGGTCATTCGGTGTTTGAAATTGCCAGCGGTGAGCATCACGATCATATGGTGTGTATGGAAACCGGTACCATTGTTGAGTTTTGCGACGAGGAAATTGAAGCCCTGCAGCATAAAATAGCGGCTAAAAATGGCTATGATATTATTGATCACAGCCTTGTCTTGTACGTTAAGCCTTCAGGTAATTAATACTTGGAGTGTCAGAGCGATAGAGTCTTAAGCGCTTTCTAACATTTCTGCTGCGTGGGCAATAGAGGAGTCGGTAATATCAATGCCCCCCATCATTCTGGCCAGCTCTGCCGTTCTGGCTTTAGTGTCTAACGCTAAGACTTGTGTGGTTGCTGCTGTTTTTGATACTGATTTGCTGGCCAGTAAATGGGTGTCTCCTTTGGCGGCGACTTGAGCTAGGTGAGTGACGCAAAACACTTGCCCCGATTGCCCCAGTTCGCGCAACAAATTACCCACCACTTCGGCCACGCCACCACCAATACCTACATCCACTTCATCAAACACCAGTGTCGGTATGTTAGAGGTTTGTGCAGTGACTACGGCAATGGCAAGGCTAATACGTGATAGCTCGCCACCCGATGCAATTTTCGCTAACGCCTGAGCCGGTTTGCCTGGCACGGTAGAGATAATAAATTCAATGACTTCTAAGCCGCTAGCGGCGGGGGCGTTATCGCTGAGTTCGTCAATGGCAATTTCAAATTGGCAGTGTGCCATTTGTAGCTCGTTGAGTTTGGCGTTAACGGCTTTAGAGAGTTTTTTGGCGGCGCTGCGGCGTTGTTTAGAGAGTTTTTTAGCGCTAACCATAAACTGCGCTTGCAGGCTATTTTGCTGTTGAATAAGCGCTTCAATTCTAGCGTCGCCGCCTTCTAAGTCGGCGAGCTCTTGCGATAGCTGTTGATGTAACTCAAACAACTGCTCCACATTAATTTGATGCTTGCGCGCAATGGTATAAATAGTATCAAGTCGGTCTTCAACTATTTTTAGGCGTTGCGGATCAATCGTGAGGTTGTCGGTAATGGCAATCAGTTCATTATGCGCTTCTTCTATCAATATGCAGCCGCTTTCTAACAGTTCTAAGCTGCTGCTAATTTCGGGCAAGTCGCTGAGTTGTTTTTTGAGTAGCTGGGCGGCATGGCGCAATTGGGTAATGGCGCCGTTTGAATCGTCATTGTCGCAACACTGGCTGGCTTCGTTAATGCCTTGAAGCAGGCTTTCGGCGTTAGCGAGTTTCTTTTGTTCTGCAGCAAGGGCGTTGCTTTCATTGTTTTCAAGCGCCAGTTTGTCAAGCTCTTGTACTTGGTAACTCAGTAATTGCAGGCGCGCATCCTTGGCGGCATTTTGCTCGCTGAGTTGTTTAATTTGTCTGTCTAATGCTTGCCATTGCTTGGCTAGCGCTTCTACTTCTATGCGCTGTTGATTGCTGCCGCCAAAATTGTCGAGTAACTGCTGGTGAGTGCGTTTATTCAGTAGTGATTGATGTTCGTGCTGGTTGTGCAGGTCAACCAGTTGTTCGCCTACGGTTTTTAGGTCGGCAATGGTCACGGCTATGCCATTGATATAGGCGCGGCTGCGGCCCGAGGGGGTAATTATTCGGCGTAAAATAGCTTCGGCTTCATCCTCATCGGTTAGTAGGTCATGCTCGATAAGCCACTGATGCAGCGATGATTTTTCTTTTATTTGAAAGCTGGCGCTGACTTCGGCGTTATGTTTTTCGTCGCGGATGATGTTGGTATTACTGCGATCACCTAGCGCCATACCTAGGGCATCTAGCATGACGGATTTACCGGCACCTGTTTCCCCGGTAATCACGCTTAAGCCTGCAGCTAATTCTAAGTCACAGGTGGCCACGGTGGTGAAATTGCGAATGCACAGATGGGCAAGCATGTAGGGTCTCCAAGGGTGCTAACAACACGTTTTCGTCTATTGGCCGACGGCTTCTTTATAATTAAGCCTAGTTTATAGTAAGTCTTGGCGTCCCGCACTCAAGCCATTTATTTTTTAGCTGCTTAGGGGTATTTTTTTCCGCAATAAATTTCACTTTATGGGTTGAAATCCTTTTGATAGCCCCCAATTCCTGAGCACGCAAGCCATTTTAAGTCGGTTGGTGGTCATAGTTTAAATAAACAGGAGCCCGATGTGGACGAAAGTCAAAAATCACAGGACGCTTCGCCAGAGAGCGAAAGTCAGGTAGAGAGCAATGCAACGATTAATGCAGAGAATCAGGCGGATAGCGAGATTCAAGATACGATTGATGAAATTGTGGCCGAAGCCGTGGCTAATGCCGAAGCAGAGCCTTCGGCGTCGGCGACAGAAGGCAGCGATGCAGATGATTCCTTAGAGTCGCGGCTTGCCTCGCTCACCGAGCAGCTTGCTGATGCAAAAGAAGATCAGCTTCGCGTGCAGGCCGAAATGCAGAATTTGCGCCGTCGCGCCGAACGCGATGTTGAAAGCGCCCACAAATTTGGTTTAGAGAAGCTTATTAATGGCCTTTTGCCCGTACTTGATAATTTGGATCGCGCTATTGGTGCGGTGCCAGAAGAGTCGGCTGATAACGAAGGTGTTAAACCCTTGCTTGAAGGGGTTGAGCTAACCCGTAAAACCGCAACCGATGTGTTAACGCGTTTTTCGGTTGAAGTGTTAGAGCCGTTTGGCGAGCCCTTTGATCCGCAGTTTCATGAGGCAATGACCATGGTGCCTAGCGCTACAGCAGAACCCAACAGTGTGGTTGATGTACTGCAAAAAGGTTACACGCTTAATGGCCGCTTATTGCGCGCTGCAATGGTGGTAATTGCCAAAGCCGAATAGCGCTGTCAGCTCAGTGAGCAGGCGGGCTTGAAATACAACGTAATGCCTCCATATAGATAAATATTGGAGCGCAATACACCTTATAGCAACAAACACAGAATTGAATACGATTATTTGGAGAGCAAGATGGGCAAAATTATTGGAATCGACTTAGGCACAACAAACTCTTGTGTGTCGGTATTGGATGGCGGTACGTCACGCGTTATTGAAAATGCAGAGGGTGATCGTACTACGCCTTCTGTTGTTGGCTATACCGCTGATGGCGAAGTGTTAGTTGGTCAGTCAGCCAAGCGTCAAGCGGTGACCAACCCAACCAACACCATTTTTGCGGTTAAACGTTTAATTGGCAGAAAGTTTGACGATAAGGTTGTGCAAAAAGATATCTCTATGGTGCCTTACACTATTTCTAAAGCTGATAATGGCGATGCTTGGGTTGAAGCGGGTGGCGAGAAAATGGCGCCACCACAAGTATCGGCACAAGTGCTAATGAAAATGAAAAAAACGGCCGAAGACTTTTTAGGCGAAGCAGTAACAGAGGCAGTTATTACTGTACCGGCTTACTTTAATGATTCGCAGCGTCAAGCCACTAAAGACGCTGGCAAGATTGCTGGCCTTGATGTTAAGCGTATTATCAATGAGCCAACAGCGGCGGCGTTAGCTTATGGTTTGGATAAAAAAGGTGGCGATCGTACGATTGCTGTTTATGACCTTGGTGGTGGTACATTCGATATTTCAATTATTGAAATTGCCGATGTCGACGGTGAAATGCAGTTTGAAGTGCTGTCGACTAACGGTGACACCTTCTTAGGTGGTGAGGATTTTGATATGGCATTAATCGAATACCTTGCCGACGAATTTGAAAAAGACAGCGGCATGAGCCTTAAAGGCGACCCGCTTGCTATGCAGCGTTTAAAAGAAGCTGGCGAGAAAGCGAAAATCGAACTTTCAAGCTCACAGCAAACAGAAGTTAACCTACCTTACATTACGGCTGATGCGTCTGGTCCTAAGCACTTAGTGGTTAAAATGACTCGCGCTAAGCTTGAGTCATTAGTCGGCGACTTGGTTGCGCGATCATTAGAGCCTTTAAAAATTGCATTAAAAGATGCCGATATGAGTGCGTCTGATATCGACGAAGTATTATTGGTGGGTGGTCAAACACGTATGCCTTTAGTACAAGAAAAAGTTTCTGAATTTTTTGGTAAAGAGCCTAAGAAAGACGTTAACCCTGATGAAGCTGTAGCAATGGGTGCGGCGATTCAAGGTGCTGTATTAGCAGGCGACGTTAAAGACGTATTGCTATTAGATGTAACGCCATTGTCTTTAGGTATCGAAACTATGGGCGGTGTTTCTACCTCGCTTATTGAAAAGAATACAACGATCCCAACGAAGAAGTCACAAATATTCTCAACCGCCGAAGATAACCAAACGGCAGTGACCATTCATGTTGTTCAGGGTGAGCGTAAGCAAGCATCAGGCAACAAATCATTGGGTCGTTTTGACTTGGCAGACATTCCACCGGCTTCACGCGGTGTGCCGCAAATTGAAGTAACGTTTGATATTGATGCTAACGGTATTTTGAATGTGTCGGCTAAAGATAAGGCGACAGGCAAAGAGCAGTCGATTGTGATTAAAGCGTCTTCGGGTTTATCGGATGATGAAATTGAAAGCATGGTAAAAGATGCTGAAGCCAATGCCGAAGCTGATCGCGAATTTGAAGAGTTGACCTCGGCGCGCAATATGGCTGAAGGTATGATTAATGCTTCGCGCAAAGCGCTTGAAGAGGGTGCAGATAAAGCAACCGATGAAGAGAAAGCAGCAATTGAATCAGCCATTACAGACGTTGAAGAAGCATTAAAAGGCGACGATAAAGACGCGATTGAAGCCGCTTCGACGAAGTTGACGGAAGCGTCATCTTCACTTGCACAGAAAATGTATGCAGAGCAAGCCGAGCAAGGTGGCGAAGCGCCTCAAGCGGATGCGGCTAATGAGCAGCCTGCAGGTGATGACGTGGTTGACGCTGAGTTCGAAGAAGTGAAAGAAGACAGTAAGTAATCATTATGCCTAGCCGCTAGTCGGCTAATTAAGGTGGCTGTGATACAGCAATGGGGCTAGCGTTTTAGGACGTTAGCCCCGAGTTGTATTCAGCGTATTGATAATATCCAGTAACAATTCATTGAATGCCAGTTTGCAATAAGCATTGGCAGTAACAGCTTGGTAAAAGACGCTATGTCAAAACGCGATTATTATGAAATTCTCGGTGTGGGTAAACAGACCGATGCCAAAGATATTAAAAAAGCCTACCGTCGCATAGCGATGAAATATCATCCTGATCGTAATCCTGATGATCCGGAAGCCGAAAACAAATTTAAAGAAGCGAGCGAAGCCTACGAAATTCTGAGCGATCAACAAAAACGTTCGGCCTATGACCAATATGGCCATGCCGGTGTTGACCCACAAATGGGTGGTGCTGGTTTTGGTGGTGATGCGGGTAATTTCAGTGATATTTTCGGCGATGTCTTTGGCGATATTTTTGGCGGTGGTGGGGGTGGCGGTCGTGGCCGCGCAGGTCCGCACCGTGGTTCTGACCTTCGCTATAATCTTGACTTGGGTCTTGAGCAGGCCGTGCATGGTGACACACTAAAAATTCGCGTGCCTACATTGGTCTCTTGTGAGCCGTGCGATGGTTCTGGTGCTAAGAAAGGAAGCTCGCCAGTCACTTGTTCTACCTGTGCGGGTCAGGGTCAGGTAAGAATGACGCAGGGGTTTTTCTCTGTACAGCAAACTTGTCCTAGTTGTAATGGCCAAGGCAGCACGATTAAAGACCCTTGTAATAGCTGTCATGGTCAGGGCCGTGTTGAAGAGACCAAAACCTTATCGGTTAAAGTGCCGCCGGGTGTTGATACGGGTGATCGCATTCGCTTAACTGGCGAAGGTGAAGCTAGCCCTGACGGCGGACCTGCTGGTGATTTGTATGTGCAGGTGAATGTGCGTGATCATGCCATTTTTGAGCGCGACGGTAAGCATTTATACTGCGACGTACCGATAGGTTTTCCTGATGCGGCTTTGGGTGGTGAGTTAGAAGTGCCTACTTTAGATGGCCGCGTTAAGTTGAAGATTCCACAAGAAACGCAAACCGGCAAGATGTTCCGCTTGCGTGGTAAGGGTGTCACACCCGTGCGTGGTGGTGCGCGTGGTGACCTTATGTGCCGTGTAGTGGTTGAAACGCCGGTTAAATTGACCAAAGAGCAAACAGAGTTAATTCGTCAGTTGCAAGCGAGTCTTGATTCGTCGGGCAGTAAACAGTCGCCGCGCAAGAGCACCTGGTTCGAAGGGGTTAAATCCTTTTTTGATGATATGAAAAGTTAGTGAACGTAAATATTCATTTACTGGAATAACAATTACCTGACAAAATCGCGGTAAGATAAACTTTTAGCGATGGCTCTTGATGAGTCTCGATGACCTCTCACTGGACAGTGATCATGATAAAAATTGCAGTGACCGGTGCCGCCGGTCGAATGGGTAAAACTCTTATAGAAGCTTTGGCTAATTCATCGACAGCACAGTTGACGGTAGCTATTGAGCATCCATCGAGCTCATTGATTGGCGCTGATGCCGGTGAGGTTGCTGGTATTGGTAAGTCCGGCGTGGCTATTGGTGCTGACCTTGCGGCCGTGATCAATGAGTTTGATGTGTTAATCGACTTTACTGTGCCGGCAGTAACCATTGCGAATGCGCAAATGTGTGGCGCCAACCAAAAAGGCATGGTGGTAGGTACTACGGGTTTTGATGAGCAACAAAAAGCAGCGCTGAATGCGGCAATAGCGCCCATTGCTATTGTGATGGCGGCTAACTACAGTATTGGCGTTAATCTTTGCTTTAAACTCAGTAAGTTAGCGGCTGAAGTGATGGGTGATACTGCTGATATCGAAATTATTGAAGCGCATCATCGCCATAAAGTCGATGCGCCATCAGGTACGGCGTTGAAATTAGGCGAAGTGGTGGCCGAGGCGACGGGTCGTGATTTAGATAAAGTGGCGGTTTATGGTCGTGAAGGCCAAACCGGCGCGCGAGACCAAAAAACCATTGGCTTTGCGACTGTCCGGGCGGGCGATGTCGTGGGTGATCATACGGTATTGTTTGCCCATGAGGGTGAGCGGGTAGAAGTAACGCATAAAGCCAGTTCAAGAATGTCATTTGCCTCTGGTGCTGTCCGCGCAGCGGGTTGGTTGGCTGATCAGCCGGCCGGTTTGTACGATATGCAAGATGTCTTGAACTTGCACTGAGCCTGTATTAAGTGTTGTAAGGTAAGCGAGCGATTAACGGACATAAATAGATTATTTTTTAGCCGTTAAAACACCGCTAAGTTTTATCGTTTAGTTGGATTCGAGGCTCGGCAGCCTTAATTACATGCGTAGTGGGTCAAATAAGAAAGCGCTGTGTCATTTTTCTTTGCTGCAATGACATTTTCAACCACATAGTCATGGACACTGCAGCGCATTTTCCTTAAACTTCCGCGCCAACTCAGGTAGGGTTAAAAGTGATGTCATGGTTGATTGGCAAGCCATCGAATATCGCATAACCGTTTTGATACTGCCGTAATAATATTTCGCGTTCGCGATGCCAATATCGCTTTATTTGGGGAGTCATTTTGTCGTTCTGTACCGCAGTGCTCGCGCTAGAAGATGGGAGTGTGTTTCACGGCACAGCTATTGGCGTTCCAGGTGTTACAGTTGGCGAGGTTGTGTTTAATACCGCCATGACTGGCTACCAAGAAATCCTTACTGATCCCTCTTACGCTAGACAAATCGTTACTCTTACTTATCCGCATATTGGTAATACCGGGACGACCAGCGAAGACAATGAGTCTGATCGCGTTTGGTCGGCGGGCTTAGTGATTCGTGATTTGCCTTTATTGGCGAGCAACTTCCGGTCTGAGCAAGATTTGGCTTCTTACTTAAAGGATAATGGCGTTGTTGCCATTGCTGATATCGATACCCGCCAGTTAACGCGCGTGCTTAGAGAGCAGGGTGCACAAGGCGGCTGTATTTTAACCTCAGAAACAGCCATTACCGCCGATGATGAAGCCCGTGCCATCGAGCAGGCTAAAGCGTTTGCCGGTTTAAAAGGTATGGATTTAGCCAAAGAGGTTAGCTGTAAAGAAAGTTACGCTTGGACCGAGTCGGTTTGGTCGTTGACCGAAGGTCACACCACGCCCGATGCTGCTTCGCAGCTTTATCATGTTGTGGCTTACGATTTTGGCGCTAAGCGCAATATCTTACGAATGTTGGTGGAGCGCGGTTGCCGGTTAACCGTTGTGCCCGCACAAACACCCGCTGCCGAAGTGTTGGCTTTGAAACCCGATGGCGTGTTCTTATCCAATGGTCCTGGCGATCCTGAGCCTTGCGATTATGCTATTGAGGCGATTAAAACCATTTTAGATACCGGCCTACCTATTTTTGGTATTTGCCTAGGTCACCAGTTGTTGGCTTTAGCCAGTGGTGCGCAAACGGTCAAGATGAAGTTTGGTCATCATGGTGCCAACCATCCAGTACAAAACTTGGATGATGGCACGGTACTGATTACTAGTCAGAACCACGGCTTTGCCGTCGATGAAGCCAGCTTGCCTGCGACGTTGCGTGCAACGCACAAATCCTTGTTCGATCAATCGCTTCAAGGCATTCATCGTACCGATAAACCCGCATTTAGTTTTCAAGGTCATCCTGAGGCAAGCCCAGGACCAACCGATGCTGCACCGTTATTCGACCATTTTATTGAGCTAATGGCTCAGCACTCTTCACTTTAGGTAGACGCGCGCTAACCATGCCAAAAAGAACCGACATAGAAAGCATATTAATTTTAGGCGCTGGGCCTATTGTCATTGGTCAGGCCTGTGAGTTTGATTACTCTGGCGCGCAAGCGTGTAAGGCATTAAGAGAGGAAGGTTACCGCGTTATTCTGGTTAACTCGAATCCCGCCACCATCATGACCGACCCGGCAATGGCTGATGCCACTTATATCGAGCCAGTTGAATGGCGTACGGTGGCTAAAATTATTGAAAAAGAAAAACCCGATGTTGTTTTGCCTACCATGGGCGGGCAGACGGCATTAAACTGTGCGCTGGATCTTGCGCGCGAAGGCGTGCTAGAAAAGCATGGCGTGCAGATGATTGGCGCAACGCGCGAGGCAATTGACAAAGCCGAAGATCGCAACTTATTTGATAAAGCCATGAAAGCAATTGGCCTTGAAACACCTCGCTCCGATATTGCCCATACGTTAGAAGAAGCGCATGCGGTACAAAAGACCTTGGGCTTCCCCGTTATTATTCGTCCTTCTTTTACGATGGGCGGCTCGGGTGGTGGTATTGCGTATAACTCAGAAGAGTTCGAAGAAATATGTAAGCGCGGTTTAGATTTATCACCAACCAATGAATTATTGATTGATGAATCATTAATTGGTTGGAAAGAATATGAAATGGAAGTTGTCCGCGACAAAAACGACAACTGCATTATTGTTTGCGCTATCGAAAACTTTGACGCCATGGGCGTGCATACCGGTGATTCGATTACCGTAGCCCCAGCGCAAACGTTAACCGATAAAGAATATCAAATTATGCGTAACGCTTCGTTGGCGGTGTTGCGTGAAATCGGCGTAGAAACGGGCGGCTCTAACGTACAGTTTGGTATTTGCCCCAAAACCGGCCGCATGGTTATTATTGAAATGAACCCGCGGGTAAGTCGGTCTTCGGCATTGGCTTCTAAAGCCACGGGTTTTCCAATTGCAAAAATCGCTGCCAAGCTGGCCATTGGTTATACCTTGGATGAATTACAAAACGACATTACCGGTGGTACAACACCTGCGTCGTTTGAGCCAGCTATCGATTACGTTGTGACTAAAATTCCTCGCTTTACCTTCGAGAAGTTTGCTGCTGCCGAGCCTGTGTTAAGTACACAGATGAAGTCAGTCGGTGAAGTTATGGCTATTGGCCGTACTTTTCAAGAATCAATGCAAAAAGCCTTGCGTGGTTTAGAGGTTGGCGTCTCGGGCTTTGATCCTATTATCAATTTAAACAGTGCCGATGCCTTGGTAGAAATTAAGGCGCAATTGCAAACGCCTGGCCCTGATCGCGCGTGGTATGTGGGTGATGCGTTCCGTGCCGGTTTAACGGTTGATGAAGTCTATGAATTATCCGCCATCGATACTTGGTTTTTAGTTCAGATTGAAGATTTAATTAAAGACGAGTTAGCGCTGGCTGAAAAAGCGTTGGCAGATGTTGATGCTGGCGCTATGCGTGCGCTGAAGCGCAAAGGCTTTGCCGATAAGCGTTTAGCTGATGTATTACAGTGTGCTGAAAATGATGTGCGTTCTGCGCGTTTAGGTTTTGGTATTAAGCCAAGCTATAAGCGTGTTGATACTTGTGCGGCTGAGTTTGCTAGCGCCACCGCTTATATGTATTCCACTTATGAAGAATATTGCGAAGCCGCTCCGTCGAATCGCGATAAAATTATGGTCTTAGGTGGCGGCCCTAACCGAATTGGTCAGGGTATTGAGTTTGATTACTGCTGTGTTCACGCGGCATTAGCGATGCGTGAAGACGGTTATGAAACCATTATGGTTAACTGTAATCCTGAAACGGTTTCTACCGATTACGATACATCCGACCGCTTGTACTTTGAGCCGGTCACCTTAGAAGATGTATTAGCGATTGTTGATATTGAAAAACCGAAAGGCGTCATTGTGCAATTTGGTGGCCAGACGCCACTAAAATTAGCGCGTGATTTAGAAAATGCGGGCGTACCAATTATTGGTACCACGCCGGATGCTATTGATAAGGCAGAAGATCGCGAGCGTTTTCAGCAAATGATTCAGAAACTGGATTTATTGCAGCCGCCGAATAGAACCGTTAGGTCCAGTGAAGCGGCGATTGATGCCGCGAATGAAATTGGTTATCCGTTGGTGGTTCGCCCTTCATATGTGTTGGGTGGCCGAGCTATGGAGATTGTTTATAGCGAAGAAGAGTTAATGCGCTATATGACCGAGGCAGTTCAAGTATCTAATGAAAGCCCTGTATTGCTCGATCATTTTTTGAATGCCGCGGTAGAAGTAGATTTAGATGCGGTGAGTGATGGCGAGGTTGTCGTTATTGGCGCAGTGATGCAGCATATTGAGCAAGCGGGTGTCCATTCGGGTGACTCTGCTTGTGCATTACCGCCATATAGCTTGTCTGAAAAGCACCAAGAAGATATGCGCGTTATGGTTAAAGCCATGGCAATGGAATTAAACGTTGTGGGTTTAATGAATGTGCAGTTGGCAATTCAAGATGATGATATTTATGTGATCGAGGTAAACCCTCGTGCGTCGCGAACAGTACCGTTTGTGTCTAAGTGTATTGGTGTTTCGTTAGCTAAAATTGCTGCACGCTGTATGGCGGGTACCAGTTTGGCCGAGCAAGGGTTTACTACCGAGCGTATTCCGGCTTTTTCCAGTGTTAAAGAAGCGGTGTTCCCGTTTGCTAAATTTCAAGGTGTCGACCCTATACTTGGGCCAGAAATGAAATCAACCGGCGAAGTTATGGGTTCTGGCCTGACGTTTGGTGAGGCTTTTGCAAAAGCGCAGCTGGGTGCAGGCGAAAACTTACCTACAGGCGGCACGGCATTTTTAAGTGTGCGTGATGTCGATAAACCAGGCTTGGTATCGGTGGCCAATGATTTAATGGCATTAGGTTTTGATTTAATTGCCACAAAGGGCACTCAAAAAGCATTAGCGGCGGCGGGTATCGATTCGGTATCGGTTAATAAGGTACAGGAAGGTCGCCCGCATATTGTTGATGCGATTAAAAATGGCGATATTAATTTAATTATTAATACCACCGAGGGTCGCAAGGCCATTGCTGACTCTGCGACCATTCGTAGTTCGGCATTGCATAATAAGGTTTATTATACGACGACCTTAGCGGGTGCTAATGCCTTGTGTATGGCGCTTAATGTCACCGATGAAACTGCTGTGAATCGCTTGCAGGATTTGCACCAAGCGTAGATAAGTTTTTTATACTCGTTAGCCCTAGCTTTTTCCTAAGCTGTTTCTTAATATAAGTGCGCTCTACACACGAGCGCATTTTTGATATGTTTTCGATAGATAATAGGTATTTAACAATGAATCGTGTTCCGATGACCGTTGCTGGCGAAGCGACCTTAAAGGCAGAGTTAGATCGACTGAAAAAAGTTGAGCGTCCTGCTATTGTTAAGGCGATTGCAGAAGCACGCGAGCATGGCGATTTAAAAGAAAATGCCGAATACCACGCAGCACGCGAACAACAAGGTTTTTGCGAAGGCCGTATTCAGGAAATTGAAGGCAAGTTAGCTGATTCGCAAGTGATCGATATTTCTGCAATACCTGAAAGTGGTAAGGTCATTTTTGGTGCAACGGTCACTATTATTAATGTGGATACCGATGAAGAAGTGACTTACCAAATTGTTGGCGAAGACGAAGCTGATGTTAAAGTGGGAAAAATCTCTATCACCTCTCCGATAGCTAGAGCGTTAATTGGTAAAGAAGTGGGTGATGTTGCCGTGGTCCATGCACCGAGTGGCAATATCGAATATGAAATTGATTCCGTGAAACATATTTAGTTAATAGATAATGGCGTTTAATGAGTAGTTATTACCGCGCTGTTGTTCGTAGATACATGCCTGATATTTCCTGCCTTACTTAATACAAGAATATTTTTTATTCAGTGATTGAAGTAAATTTTTTTTTTACATTTTTTTGTGATCTAGTCGCGATATTTTTTAATTACTTATTTTATGGAAAAAGCTGCTTACTTTATAATCAATCAATCTAAAAATAGCGATAAATCGGATGTGCGGGGTTGACTGCCTATCGGTAATCGTCAATCATTCATTTCGAAATAATTAAAAAAATTAGTTCAATCTTTAGTGAACCTAACAGGTCTTGATTTTCGTCATATAACGTTAATATATCCCTACTATCATGCGGATGGCGCTTGTCACTTTCTGTTTAATCAAAATTTGAATGTTTATTTTCTATTATCGTTTTTGCAAACGTTAAAAATAATTGTTAAGGAATATCTATGTGCTTACGTATGCTGGCTAAATTCTGTGCTACTGGTCTTTCGGTTATTGTTCTGGCTGCTTGTGGTGGGGGTGGCTCTAGTTCTGACCCCGCTGCGCCTGAGACTGGAAACACGATTAGTGTTCTCGGTTCTGACGGCCCAATGGCGGGTGCTGATGTTGCAGTTTATGACTTGCAAGCCTATCTCGATGATTCCGATACGGCAGAAAACTTATTAGTTGCGGCAGCGAAGACGGATGCAGTGACGGCATTAGCTGATGATTTAGAGCTTTCATTGGATGCCGGCATGGGTCCTTTTGTGGTAGTTGTTTCTGCTAACGCCGATACCATTGATTTATCAACAGGTGTTGCTCCTGTTATCAGCGAAGTCTCAACTATAGTGGTTTCGTTAACTGATGCGCGTGTTTATGCTACGCCATTAACAACCATAGCAGCTGCCTTGGCTATGGATGGAGAAACTGTTGCTGATAATGTGATTGGTTTTAAGTTGGTGGCTTCACAATCTTCAGTTAAAGCATTTGTCGGGTTTGGCATGGATAGGGATATTGATATCTTTACTGTTCCTCCTGTACTTGATGAGAATACAACTTCAGCGGATGTCCAGGCCGATGTTGCGCAATATCGTGGTGCTAATGAAGCATTAGCTTTTATTATTGAAGATAGCGCACTTGATCTTGCCAGTATTATTGTTGATGCCTCTGATGGCATTCTTGACGATGTTGCGGTTATTGGGGCGATACAGGGCATGAATGTGCTTGATGTACTTGCTAGAGTTTCTGCCGCTTCGATTGCAGATTTGCTTGATGCGGATGCCACAGGCTTAGCAGAGGGCTATGCTATTGATGCTGGTGTAGATGAGGCGCCGAGTAATGTGGTTGACTCCGATGCGGATGGCACGAATAACGTTGATGATGCTTTTGATTTTGATCCGGCGGAAACTGCTGATACGGATTCAGACGGTACTGGTGATAATGCCGATGCTTTCCCGAATGATCCATCGGAAACTGCAGATAGCGATTCAGATGGCACGGGTGATAACTCTGATGCTTTCCCGAATGACGCATCAGAAACAACAGATACGGATTCAGATGGCACGGGTGACAACGCCGATGCTTTCCCGAATGATCCATCGGAAACTGCAGATAGTGATTCAGATGGTACCGGAGATAACTCTGATGCTTTCCCGAATGACGCATCAGAAACAACAGATACGGATTCAGATGGCACGGGTGACAACGCCGATGCTTTCCCGAATGATCCATCGGAAACTGCAGATAGCGATTCAGATGGTACCGGTGATAACGCTGATGCTTTCCCGAATGACGCATCAGAAACAACAGATACCGATTCAGATGGCACGGGTGACAACAGCGATAACTGCCCAACTGATCCAAATATGAATCAGTCTGATATTGATACAGACACTATCGGAGATGTTTGTGACCCAGATATCGACGGTGATTCAGTGTTAAATGACAATGACGCATTCCCGAATGACCCATCGGAAAGCGTTGATAGCGATTCAGATGGTACAGGCGATAATGCCGATGCATTCCCGAATGATGCATCAGAAACTGCTGATACCGATTCAGACGGCACAGGCGATAACGCGGATAATTGTCCATTGGATGCCAATGCGGATCAGTCTGATATTGATACAGACACTATCGGAGATGTTTGTGACCCAGATATCGA
>JBELIP010000022.1:17144-18591 GCA_042090785.1 Cellvibrionales bacterium
ATCAGTCTGATATTGATACAGACACTATCGGAGATGTTTGTGACCCAGATATCGATGGTGATGGTGCTCTTAATGAAGACGATGCCGACCCAACAGATCCTAATGTCTCTGCTGATGCAGATGAAGATGGTATTGATGATTCATCAGATAACTGTCTAAATCTTGCTAATACGGATCAGACCGATACTGATGGTGATAATCAAGGTGATGCCTGTGATGCTGATAAAGACGGCGATACTTTAGCGAATGCTAGTGACCCTGATGAGTTAAATTCAGAATCAATTTACCATTTTGACTTTTTCTACAACCAATTAAGCAGTGACACGAATGCATTTAAAGCCGCTGTTGTTGGTGAAACCGTCACTCAGTCTGATGGCACGATTGACATTGGCACGGGTGTTGATTCAACGACGTTGGATCTTGGTAGCGATGGAACAGGTAACGGCAGCTTTGATGTGCGCGCCGATTATGCCACCACAGAAGAGTCGTTAAGTTATACCGGTACTGATTTTTCAACTGCGGATGCAACGTTAACCGATACAACAGTATCGATGGATGATCTTGCTAACACAGTGGCGTTGTCTAACGGTGTATTGTCATTCACTGATGAAACGCCAGCCACAGCATTAACGGCTTGGGGCCAGCATAACTTTATTGGTTCGGGTCGTGTAAGCTTGAATGGTGCTTCAACAACATTAGCAACTGCACAAGAGCAGGCGTTTAGCGTCTTATCATTTACCGACGGCAATTCAAGTGACGCTGATTTAAATGCCGATTATGGTGTGGTAATCATGGATGTTGTTTATGGTGATGATGATAGTGCCGAAGCGATTCCTGGTATTGATGAGCTAGTTAATCTATTTTCTGTAGTGAGTGTCTTTGGCTTTGATGGTAACGGTGGTTTAACGCTGGCTGATGGCAGTGGCTATATTTCTGGCTTAGGCTTAGCGGATGGTTATGTTAGCTTTTTGGATCAGTTACCTGCCACAACAGGCACATATACAGTCAGTTCATCAGGTGCTGTCGAGTTATTCTTTGCTGATGAATCAACGTATGGTTTTGCCGATAGCGAAGGTGACTTAATGACCTTTGGTGATCCAGCCTCACGCACTTATGCTGTGAAGTTAGGCTCAGGTGTAACCAATGAGGACTTAGAAAATCTAATGTTTGATTTGCAAGGCATAGTCATTGATTCATCTAATGTCACATTAAATGCATCGACGTATTTGGGCGGTATGGCAATGTTTAGTGCCGATGGCTCAACGTTAACTTTATCGGGTAGTATTACTAAAGCGGTTGCCGCGTTTAGTGATAGCGCCTTACCTTCAGTTACAACTGCGTCTGAGGCATTAAGCTTGACATCGAATGCCATTACGATTGCAGCCAATGGTCGCTTATCACCGATTACCTTTGCCGGTTCAGGCCTAGAGTTAGAAGGCTTTTTAAC
>JBELIP010000010.1:0-38050 GCA_042090785.1 Cellvibrionales bacterium
GGTTCTGGTTCTGGTTCTGGTTCTGGTTCTGGTTCTGGTTCTGGTTCTGGTTCTAAATATGAACCGACATCGGTATCAAGCATTAATAGCTCATTTAAAAATGCCTCTAAAGGATCGTTGCTTGCCCAGCGCATTGGCTGCTTAAGTGTTAACACTTGCAACAATGGATCCTGCGCTAATAAATACTGTTTGAACCGCAGTGAAAAGCCCCTACCGCTACCTTCATACCCCTGTAAAGTCGATGAAAAAACTAAACGCGGAGCAGCATCTGCTAACTGATATAAAACAGGTAAAGGAATGGCAGCAGCTTCATCAATGATGAGTAAGTCGCAAAGCGGCTTGTCGGTTGAAGACGCAGCGGCATCTATAATTAACTGATCAACAGCAACAAATGTTACTTTGCTCAACGCCGATAAATGATCTATAGCAGAAAAAAGATTCTCCACCTGGCTACGCAGTGAAGCAACAACCAATATTTTCATAGGTGCTTTTATTAGCAATGCATTAACCGCTAAGCCCAAAGCGACACTCTTACCTCGACCGCGATCAGCGGTTAATAGAACAACCCCTTTAACTTGCTGGCTTAATTTATCTATGGCCTCACCAACCTCTAGCTGCTCATCAGAAGCAATAAACACTGGCCGCACGTCTGCTTTCTGCATAGCGGGAATCGTTAAATCAACATCGCTATCAACATAATCATCAACATAGCCATCGCCATCAACATAGCCATCGCTATCAACATAGCCATCGCCATCAACATAGCCATCGCTATCAACATAGCCATCGCCATCAACGCAAGCGCTCTGCTCTACAATAGACAACCAAGGTATTTTGCTTGCCACTTTCGCTTGCTCAAACAGTCTTACAACTCTTTGTAAGAAATACCCGCTCATTGCATAAGGCGATGGCCGCAGCGCTTGGTAACGTTGATAATCGGGGTCATCGTACGTGGGCCACTGCTCAAACGGTGGCGTTAGCAACAATAATAAAGCACCTCCACAAAGCGTACCCGAGGTCATGCCAAGCATATCGGGCGCTAAACCACTCCAAGCATCAATAACCAAGCAATCGGTATCGCCACCCAGTAATTGTGCCGCAGCATGCGGAGCAATCGCGCGAATACTGTCCGATGCTGGAACAGATGTACCAACCCAATAGGCAGAACGACGCTTAACATCCGCTTGCTGGCTCGCCAGAGCCAGAGACTGCATGGCAGCCTTCTGGCACCAAGCCTGACTGCCAGACAAAACAATACAGCCACGAAAGCTATTCGCGCGCGCGAAACTAAGTGTAGTCATCAGGGATTGTTTAAGCAGATTGGGCATAGCGGCTAATTAAGCCATATCTAAAGAAGAAATTTCAATTTTTTTATTATGAATTAAAAAAACAGGGTAAGTGCTTTTACACTTACCCTATAGCTCAAGCATTAGTTAATGTTAATTCTTACGCCAACAGAAACATCTTCGATCTCTTCACTTTCACCATACAGCTCAACCGCATAGCGCTGCCACTTTACTAGCGCTGAAATGCCGTCTGTAATATGAAATTCCGACCCTACGCCATAAGTCAAATCAGTGCCATTGACACTATTCGTACCATTAAAGTTTGTCGTTACGTCAACTTCCCAGACGTGAAGCCCAACATTAGCAATAACAGAAAGCTGGTCGGTAATAGATTTTTCGAATACAACAGAGGTCGCCACGGTACTGGTGTTAGCCGTAATTTCATCATCAAATAACGGTAAAGGCCCAGTGGCACTGCCAGCGTCGACATATGAAAATTCTATAGCAACAAAATCACTTACATCGTAGCCTATAACAAGCGACAGACTATTATCGGTTAAATCATTATTATAATCAGCATCACCAATGGCCCCACCAATATAAAGATCGGCGAACACAGAATGACTTATTAAAATTGCAGCTGATGAAAACAATGCTATTAATGTTATTTTCATGACTTACTCTCCATTTGATAACTTATATATTATTTTTTACTTAATGAATGTTTTTTTATTTAGACTCTATCAATGCTTTAATTCTACTTGCAGGACATTCATCCCTTATTGGTATACTATCCAGACCTTATCCTAAATACTATCTAACTAATTTCAATAGTCACTTTTACCAATAACGGGCGCAAGTTTATTAATAAGCGGTTGTAAATGCGACTCAAAATTACGCCATTGGTCTACGCCACTCTTATAAAGCGGCTGTCTAACCTGCTCCGAACTCGCGGTACGCACCGCACGCTTAGTTTTATGAAACGCTAAACAAGCGTCTTCAAACGGTAGCCCACAATAATCTAAAATACGCACTACCTGAGCTTCAATATCTTCAGTTACATCTTCATATAATACACGCAAAACATCACCTGGCATCTCATTATCCCAATGCGCCATTAGCGTGACATAATCATTATAATATTGGCCAACATCATCAATGCTATAAGTGAATTCCTGACCTTCTGCAAATAACTGCTTAAAACCACTAAAACAACAGGCCACAGAAAATCGGCGCGCATCAATAATTTTAGCGTTGGGAAGAATTATTTTTATTAAACCAATATGCCTAAAGTTATTTGGCATTTTGTCAATAAAAAATGGCGCATCGCCACGATGAACTTTTGTCTCATCAATATATTGCTTACCAAGTGCATAGCGCTCTTCTGCCGATAAGCTTGCTATTATTTCGGGATAATCAATATCCGCTCTCAGTCGCCCCTTGCGTACAAGCTTTTGCGCTATAGCAAGCATGTCAGGTAATTCAAGCGTGCCATCAACCATACTGTGAGACGACAAGATTTGCTCGAGCAAAGTAGAGCCCGCTCGCGGCAAGCCAACAATAAATATAGGTGCAGCATCGGGGTAACCATCACGGCCTAACAACTCAATATTGTCTCTGTTAAAAAAATGACGCTGCGACAGTAGCTCCTCGGTCATTTTTTCGGCGCTGTAACTGCTTTGCAGCTTTTTAACCCGGTTGCCTTTTTCATAATAATTAAATGCTAAGCTCCAGTTTTCTTTATCTTCAAACGCTTTCCCTAAAGCAAAATAAAGGTAAGCACCATTGCTTGGCGTTAGCGATTCATTTTTTTCAATATCTAGCATGCTTTCTATTTCAGCATCATCAAAACGATAGGTTTTTAAATTAGCCAACGAATAATAGGCTTCGCAATAACTTCGGTCACTGTGTATTGCGCGCTGATAACTCTCAATCGCTTCTGTATTTTTACCCCAAGTCTTAAGCGCATGACCTTTTGATGTATGCGTTACCGAATCATCAGGCAAAATAGCTAACACCTTATTAAAGTGCTCTATAGCATCGGCATATTCACCAAGCTGCATTTTGGCAATAGCATACACCGACTGAAACTGCGGGTTAGCTGGATTGGCGCTGACTAACTCTTTGGCCGTTGTCATTGCCGCTTCAAATTTCTGCCTTCTGCCCAGTATTTTTATATGGTCTATTTTTATTTGCGTATTATCTGGATTAAACGCTATAGCGCTATTAAGTAAAAATTCGGCTTCATCCATGGTGCCCAGTCGAAACGCAATATCAGCAAGTAAACGCATAGCCTCAGCATTGGTAGGTGCTTGCTGAAGAAACTGTTTACAAATTGCCTCAGCTTTAAAGAGCTTGCCCTGCTCCATTAAATCCGTAACGGCAACCAATGCTTTAGGCAGTTTTTGCAAGCGCACCACTTGCATTTTTGCTTGTTGTGCAGCAGCTGCGTTGCCACTTAAATCCAACAATTCAGCTTGTGCTTTCCAGCTGGCTATTAACGCAGGATTAAGCTGACAAGCCGTTTGATAAGCCGCTAATGCGGGCAAACTTAAATTCTGCGCACGATAAAGATGGCCCTGCTCTTGAAAAAAGCGGCCTTTATCTATAGCTAAATCTTTTAATTCATTAAGGTACCGCTGTGCTTTTTTATAGTTTTTTTGATAACGATATGTCACCGCTGCCATATAGTTGGCTTCCGGGTTATGACTATCATTATCGAGCACTAACTGTAACTCAGATAACGCTTGCTCAAACTGGCCAGCCGCTATCTTTTTTTGAACACTGGCAGCATCCATTTTAACTATCGGATCTATCACGTTATTTTTATCATCCACAGATTAAAAAAAAGGCCTCGCTATTATATAGCGAGGCCTTAGTCTTTTGGTACTTATTCGTTAGATATCAAAAGATACTCTTATACCCACCGTACGTGGACGCGTGACGGTAATACGATCTCTATTAAAGGTCGCATTGCCAGAAACTTCTGCGCGCTCGTCGGTTAAGTTCTCAACGAAGAGTTCAGCTGACCATTGATCATTGGTCACACCCGCGGTAACACCCAATACTGTCCAGCTATCTAACATAGTGCGGTTAGATACAACAATATCGGTAGCGGCTTCATCTGAATAGCTAATATGCGGCATGATGTGAGCCGTTTGGCCCGAGTCTAAATCCCACTCGTATCGTGCTTGCAAGTTCAGCTGTAATTCAGGTGCAAATGCTAACTCATCGCCTTCTTGAACAAAGCTAGTAACAAAGCTTTCTGTAATCTCAGTATCAAGTACAGAAAAGCCACCACTTAAGGTTAAACCGTTAACGGCCTCAGGAAGGTAAATAAACTCACCTTCAACACCTTTAACTTCGGCATTAGCGGCATTGTCAGAGAAAAATAAGTTTGAAATACTCGTATCAAAAATGCCCACTTGTAGATTTTCAACATCGACAAAAAAGACATCGCCGTTAACACGTAAATTGCCATCAAGCAGGTCAAGCTTCCAACCAAGCTCGTAGTTAGTTACGTTATCAGTATCAAAGGAAAATGGCACTCGATAATTATCATCGCCCTTTCCTGCAGGTCGATTTAAGAAGCCCGGTCTAAAACCCTCTGACCAAGTAACATAGTAAAGCTGGTCTTCGTTAGGCGTCCAAGCCAAACTGAATTTACCAATAACACCGTCGGTTTGTGCTGTATCGTTTGCGCCACTAAACAGCTCATCCAAATTGTTGCCTGCATTGTTATCTTCAGTCGCGCCTTTATTGCTAAACGAACCAGCAGCACTCCCTTTAATATCAACTTCAACATCGTACCAACGCGCACCAAATGTAGCGGTCAACTGCTCTGATAAGTCAATGTTGAGCTCGCCGAATAAACCGTATTGTTTATCGGTACGTAACACGTCATTTCTAAAAATAACGCCTTCTGGCCATACACCCGTATCACCCACTGTAGCGCCTACCGCCGAAAAGTTGGGACCAAAGCTATCGCCATCCAATAATTCTGAACCGGGGTAATTAAATTGGTTATCTTCATGAATTTCTAAATCACTTAAAAAGCCACCAAAGGTTGCTCTTACCGTATTACTTTGATCAGTAGAAAAACGTAACTCATGCGTTTGCACTTGAGTTTTAACCACGCTATCAACAAATAGACTTGGTGCAGGACAATTACCTACTGGGTCAGCGCCAATAACAGTGCCATTATTTTCAACATCCGCTGATTCTACGCCAGCTAACACGTAGGTATCATCACCTTCATTATTAGGTAACAACTGATCGCCATTGCTATCAAAGTTAGTGTAGGTCACAGCGCTGGTACAAATATAATAAGGAATATATTGGCCAGCAAACAAATAATCGGTGTAGTCAACACGTTGGCTGCTTTCGCGATCGGTAAAGGCACCCGTGTAAATAACATCAAGCGCGCCTAATCGTCCTTCTAACGTCCAGTTGGTGTTAACAAACTCATCTTCAAGCGTATCGTTCTCATAGCGCTGAATTTCAAGATCACCTAACTCTGGATCCTGAAAAAACACGCCATCAGAATCAACGGTTTGCTGAGAAACCCCAACCAATAGCTTCCAGTCATCGTTGATTTGCCATAAAGCGCTAAGTCGTGAACCAGCATAAGTCACTTCGTTAATATCGTCTTCGGCGCTGCTAAATGCAGGCTGCAATGTCACACCCGATAAATTAGCACCGGCCTGAAAACCGCCCGCTTCGAATCGTGCGCTCTGCCCTGTGTTAACACTGCCGGCTACATTATCAATATAGCCACCTTGGTTATCGACATAAACCACACCACGTAAAGTCACCGCGTCGCTAACGGGTATGTTAATCATGGCTTCAACATTATTACTTGGCTCGCCACCACTAGTAAAAGCGGTTCCCAGTTTCACTTTGCCAGCAAAACCCGAAGCATCAGGCTTATTAGTAATTAACCTAACCGTACCAGCCTGTGAGCTAGCACCAAATAAAGTGCCCTGCGGCCCTTTAAGTACCTCAATACGATTAATATCGGCAGCGTAGACATCTAAGTTACGCCCCGGCTGTGATAAAGGTTGCTCATCAAGATACAACGCAACATTAGGTGCAAGACCCGCAACACCCGAAGTCGTAATGTTAGGAGTAGTAGAAGCCACGCCTCGAATATAAATCGTGTTTTGACCTGGCCCATTACCACCAGAGGTCACACCCGGAAGCTGTAAAACATAATCGCTAAAGTCAGTAACGCCTAGATTGTCCATTGCTTCTTTATCTAACACACTGACAGATATCGGAATATCCTGTGTGCTCGCTTCCTGCTTAGTGGCGGTAACAATCACTTCTTCGATTTGTGCGTGAGCAGTGCTGGCAATGAGAATACTGCTAAATAGTGCGGTTCTCTTTAACATGAAGCATCCTTATATTGTTATAGTTGAATGGTTAAAAAAGTTAGTCGTATAAAAGATATAACTCTAAACATTATTGTTAGGTATAAATAAAAAAACGTTAGAATTATTCTTATTAAGCCGTTAAAAACGTTATATTACGTCATTAGCGCCAATAAGCGCAGTAAAAATGCATCGTTCTCTAAAAAAAATAGGTGTATTTACTATTAGTTGATGCATAAATATACATCGTGAACTAACTACGTTCGAAAAACACACAGCATGATCAAATAACACTCACAGAGAACAACAATGGTAAAACGTTATACATCAAACTACGAAACCGGCGATGACAACATTCAGGCTTTTGGTCTCGACATCCACAATCCAGTTTTTATTATTAGCTCAGCTTTAATTATTGCGTTTGTTATTGCTACGATTCAGTTTCCCGATGCAATGAACGCCTCGCTTTCGAATATTAGAAGCTGGTGCCTAACGAGTTTTGATAGTTTTGTCATGGCCGCCATTAATGCACTGTTAGTTTTTTGCATTGCATTAATTGTTTCACCGCTGGGCTCTATTCGCCTGGGCGGCAGCAAAGCGAAAACCGAATTTAGCCGCTTAAGTTGGTTTGCCATGCTATTTGCTGCGGGTATGGGTATTGGGCTAATGTTTTGGAGCGTAGCTGAACCCATGGCCTACTTTACCGGCTGGGCCGGCACTCCCTTTAATGTCGAACCCTGGACTGATGAAGCGGCTGGGCTAGCCATGGGCGCGACGGTTTACCACTGGGGGCTGCACGCTTGGGCCATATATGCCGTAGTGGCATTAGCGCTGGCCTTTTTTAGCTTTAACTGCGGCCTACCCCTAACCTTACGCTCCGCCTTTTACCCCATACTTGGCGAACAATGCTGGCGCTGGCCAGGACATATTATTGATACCTTTGCTGTACTGGCCACCATATTTGGGCTAGCAACTTCACTGGGGCTGGGCGCATCCCAAGTCAGTGCCGGACTCGCCATGTTAGTGGGACTAGAGGACGGGCTTAACACTAAAGTATCCATTATTATTTTAGTTATTTTTGTCACCATATTGTCGGTGGTTAGAGGTTTAGATGGCGGTATAAAAATATTAAGTAATACGAATATGCTTTTAGCCGCGATGCTTTTACTGTTTGTCGCAACACTGGGGTCTATCGCTGATTTATTCTATTGGATATTTTTTACTACAGAGAACTACGTTAAAAATATTTTACCACTAAGTAATTCCGTTGGCCGTGAAGATGTTGACTGGATGCGCGACTGGACGGTTTTCTATTGGGCATGGTGGGTAAGCTGGTCGCCCTTTGTCGGCTTGTTTATAGCGCGTATTTCTAAAGGGCGAACTGTGCGTGAATTTTTATCGGCTGTATTAGTCATACCCACAGTGGTGACTATTGTCTGGATGAGTGTTTTTGGTATGAATGCGATAGAGCAAGCCCAAGCCGGCATTGGCAGCCTTGCCAATGGTGTTAGCTCCATTAGCCTTGCCACATTTCAAATGCTAGAAAACTTGCCCTTTGCTGAAATAACGACGGCAGTTGGCATATTGCTGGTATTAATATTTTTTATCACCTCCTCCGATTCAGGATCCATGGTTATTGATAGCATTACCGCTGGCGGTAAACTTAACTCACCCGTGGCACAGCGAATATTCTGGGCCGTTATTCAAGGCTTAATTGCTGGCGTGTTACTGTACGGTGGTGGTGAACATGCATTAAAAGCACTGCAGGCAGGCACCATTGCTACTGGGATTCCGTTTACTTTAGTATTACTATTAATTAGCGTTAGCTTATTTAAGGGGCTAGCATCAAGCCTAAAAGAAGAAAAGAAAATGACGATTGAGAAAAATATCTAATGGAAAAAGTAAACGAAGTGCTTATTGCCTTACGGCGTATTATTCGTGCAACAGATTTGCACTCAAAGTATTTAGCAAAAAATACGGGGCTAACAGCACCGCAAATGCTATTACTGCAAACCTTGCGCAACAAAGGCGAAGACACTGTAGGCGCTCTAGCCAAAGAAATGAGCCTAAGCCAAGCAACAGTCACTACTATTTTAGATCGCTTAGAAAAAAAAGGCCTAATATCTAGAGAGCGCTCAACCTCTGACCGCAGAAAAGTATTAGTTTATTTAAGCGACAGCGCATTAGACATTTTAAAAGATGCCCCTCTTCCACTGCAGGACCAATTTACTCGGCAGTTTAATGATTTACAGGAATGGGAACAGCTTATGCTAATTTCATCACTGGGCCGCATTGCTCAAATGATGGATGCACAACACATTGATGCTGCACCGGTACTCGATGTGGGCACACTCGACAGACAAACCAATATCATTGAAGAGAAATAATTTTTGTTAGATTAATCACTGTCAAAAAATGGCGAGACTAAAAGAATATGCAATATCAAGGTAGCTGTCATTGTGGTTTAGTTCAGTTTCAAGTTGAAGCACCCGAATGTATTGAAGCCGACCGCTGCAACTGCTCTATTTGTACTAAGGCCGGTTACTTGCATTTAATTGTTCCACTGAGTAAGTTCAAGTTAGTGTCGGGCGAAGATAATTTATCGACCTACACGTTTAATAGCCGCGTAGCTAAACATTCTTTCTGCACCCATTGTGGCGTTAAGCCTTTTTATACACCTCGATCAAACGCCGATGGCATTGATATCAATGTTAACTGCCTAGACACACCAATATCGCAAATTAATATTACCGACTTTGATGGCCAAAACTGGGAATCTAACGCCCATAAGCTAGCGCATAAAAGCAAAGATAGCTAAGGCGATAAAAAGACAGCTAAGGCGATAAAACTTGATACATTTTGATACAACTTAAGCTTCTCTAGATATATTTTAATTACATGTTATGGATAAAGTGACCACTCTGATAACAAATTGATGAGTAATAATCATGACTAACATACACAAGCTTTTTTCTAAATCGACATCTTCAACTATCATCCCAACATCAGTAACAGCAATCGCAACGCTACTTTGCTCGTTAGCATTCGCCCAAGGAGAAGAAACCGATGCGGCCAACACTGCCGCTCAAGTCGCAGCCGATGCTGCCGCTGCCGCTGCCGCAACAGAAGCAGGCTCTGCCGAAGCCATTGCTGCCGCCGAAGCCGCTTTAACCGCATCGGTTCAAGCACAGAACGCTGCACGCGCTGCCAATCAAGCTGCCCGCGAAGCCATATCACCAGAAGCAAAAGAAGTCCTTAAAGCTACACGCCCTGAAGCCCGCGATGCGGCCAAAACTGCTGCCAAACTCGCACGTGAGAGCGCAAAAGAAGCCGGTTTATCGAAACAAGAAATTCGTCAAGCAAGCCGTAGCGCCGCACGCGAAGCTGCCTCTGAAATAGTCGCCGAAGCGTTAAGCGAAGCAGGACTTGAAACCGATCCAGCAGTAGAAGCTGCTCGTGAAGCTGCAAAAGCGGCACGCGAATCAGCAAAAGAAGCCATGCGTGCTGCACGCGAAGCTGCTGCTGAGGATTTTAGTGATGTTCGCTCCGCAGTTCGTGAAGCATTAGGTGATACTTTTCGTGAGCAGCGAAAAAAACAACGCAATATGCCTTAATAATGCATTAGGTATTTGTTAGTTTAGCTATTAATTTATATCCGTTCCTTGAGTGCGTCCCTTGCATACTGCGGCCGATAATTGGCCGCTTTTTTTAAGTATCCATTATTACGCGCTTCTTTTTAAAAAAACCAAAAGAACATTAGATGAATTTGAAGTTAAAAAAATAAGGCATTAACAATGACTCAAAAAATAATAAGAAAGTTATTACTTCCTATGTACTTTGCTCTTTTGACTTATTCACTATCAACACATGCAGGGCAACTCAACTATAACGCCGAGTTAACAATACTCTCTGACAGCGCAGTTACCATTGAGGCCGCTAATATTGGCACTAACAGCGAAGCCAACAGTGACACCGCAATAGCTCAACTACTTGGTGCCGAGTATCAATTCAATAACTCGCTCTCATTTAGCTATGAATTTTATAATGAAAGCTACCAAGACCTGAGTGAAAACGACACACAATATCATTCGCTTAATGCCGGCTATGACAGAAACATCGGGCCCTTTGATTTCTTTTTAAATACCAGCCATATGAATATGACGTTAGAGGGTGACGATTTTTTAGTGATGGATTTAGTAATGCCTTCATTATCCTACTATTTTGAATCGGGTATTTATTTAAATTTGAGCCATACCTGGATAAATAAATCATTTGATACGTTCAGCGATTTTGACGCAAAAAATAATGCTACAGGCCTAACTGCTTACTACTTTTTTGCCAATAACAAAGCTTTTATTTCACTTAATTACACCCAAGGAAACGAAGAAGCTAACAGCAACGATAACGATTACGATGAAAATACAACAACAGCTGCTTTTCAATACCCCATTAACATTGGTACATATGCCAGTAAAATCAACGCTTCTTACTCTATTCGCAATCGCGACTACCCAAAAGTAACCGAGCCTCTCACGATAAAATCTCGCGAAGAGAGAGCTCGATTTAAAGTGTACATTGACAGTAAAATGAATGACCAATGGTCCATACGCGGAACCTATGACTTTATGGACCGCGATAGCAATCTTGCAACATCAACCTATGAAAGCAATTATTTTAATCTTCGTGTAAGCTACCAGAATTAAGCTGAACTAAAATTTTAAATGAATGAGGCAAAAATAAGATGTTGCTTGTTGTCGATGACAATCCAGAAATTCGAGAAACACTTTCAGAATATCTTAAAAAGAATGGGTTTTCAGTAGATCAAGCTGCTGACGCCGCTGAGGCAAGAGTACACCTCGCTGAAAATCATTATGAGCTTATTATTCTTGACATCATGATGCCAGGTGAAGATGGGCTAAGCCTATGCCGCTTTATTCATGAAAGCATTAAGACACCGGTTATCTTATTAACCGCAATGAACGAAGAGACTGACCGCATTGTCGGTATAGAACTTGGTGCAGATGACTACCTAACCAAACCCTTTAACCCGCGCGAGCTACTGGCTAGAATCAAAGCTATCTTTCGCCGCGCAGCACTCACTACAGAGCAGGCCGAATCAAGCAATGGCGCTAAGTCAACAAGCGACACCCCAGAATCCGAAGCCTACACATTTGGTGATTGGGTATTGGATGTCAATCAACAATTGCTTAGACATAAGGATAGCCCTGCAGATAATTCAGACGCACAAACGCTAAGTACCGGTGAGTTTAGGTTACTCATGGCTTTTTTAGAGCACCCCAAAAGAATTCTTTCTCGCGACCAACTACTCGATATTGTTAGCAACCGCTCTCTAGTCGCTTTTGATCGCAGCATAGACAACCAAATAAGCCGCCTACGTAAAAAAATTGAGGCCGACCCTAAACAACCTAAATACATAAAAACCGTTTGGGGCGGCGGCTATAATTTTGGCTATCCAGTTAACCATATTGGTGGATAATGTTTAATACACTAATCCCCCACTCCTTTCGGAATCAAGTGCTTTTACTGCTATTAAGCAGTTTAGTGGTTGCCCAAATTATTAGTTTTTTTCTAATTATTGGCGAGCGCAGCTTTATTAGCATTACGCAACGAATAGATAATAGTATTTATCAATTCAGTACCTTCGCCAATTTGGCTGACACAACCCCAGAGTATCTGCATAGCGAGCTACTCGAATCTGTTAATGATGAAAAAAGCTTTTTTCGGATTAACGAAACTAAGCAACTAAGCACCATTAAGAAAACCAAACTTAATCGCGTTAACCTCGAGGCGCAACAGCGCTTTACTGAGTACTTAGCCCAAAGTGACTACAGCATTGGTAACCCTATTATTATTGTTACCGATATTGGTAACGAAGCATTTACACAAGTAGAGAAAAACTACCAGACACTGACTGACGGCTTATTATCAGCACCAAATCAGCACATTAATCGCCAAATATTTAGTCACTCCCCTGCTTTTGATCGGCTCGACATTGAAGCGCAACTCCCCTCTGGCTTATGGCTTTACGGTTCATTCAAAATTGAAAAACTCTCTATTGGTTTACAAGCGCGCCTAATAAGTCTTGTTGCTTTAACCATTATTATTGTTGGCATAACGGGAGTTTTAATTACTATAAAAATGACCAATCCAATATCAAGCCTAGCAGCCGCATCCGAAAAACTCGGTAAAGGCCAAAGCGTACCGCGTCTTGAAGAAAAAGGACCCAACGATATTCGTGAAGCACTCTCTGCGTTTAACAACATGAATACTCGCCTAACACAGCTGCTTAGCAGCCAAAAACAAATGCTCGGCGCCATTAGTCATGATTTACGTTCACCGCTGACTTCGTTAAGGCTACGCTTAGAATCTATTGATGACGGCGAACAAAAAGAAAAAATGATTAATACCGTTGAAGAAATGAATGAAATGATTGCTGCCATTCTCAACTTCACGCGTGAAGAGGCCGACGAACAAAGCCAAGAAGTTTCTCGCCCTGTCGACTTATACAATTTTTGCGAAAGTTTAATTGCCGAATACACTGACACAGGCCGAGCCTGCACACTTGAATACAATGGTAATGAGGACCAAGTATTTAACTGTCGCTATATAAGTTTACGTCGCGCAATGCGCAACATTATTGATAACGGCTTACGTTATGGCAAACAAGTAACACTTACTGTAAGCCAAATTGACACGAACAACGTTTTATTTATCTTCAGTGATAAAGGGCCAGGGCTTGCCGAAAATGAATTAAAAAATGTATTAAAGCCATTTTATAGGCCCGATAAAGCACGGCGAGTCATGGATGGCGGCATTGGAATGGGTTTATCAATTAGTGAAAGTATTGTTAAAGCGCATGGCGGCCATATTAAGTTAGCCAATAGCAAAAAAGGCGGCTTGGATGTTAGTATTACATTACCACTTTAACGTTAACTTCAATAACAAAAAAAGCCTTAGTCACTTTTTTACAAGCGACTAAAGCTTATGACTGTACCACTTAAAGCGATGAAACAAATAACTGTGAATGTTATAAGCCCCTCAAATCAATTACATTGAAGCCGCTAACTCTGCACCTTGAGCAATTGCTCGTTTAGCATCTAATCCTGCAGCAATATCTGCCCCACCAATTAAGGTATAAGGCAAAGACAAACCGTTAGTTAACTCTTGTAATGGCTCTTGGCCAGCACAAATTACAACGGTATCCACTTCAAGCACACTCTCAACGTCGCCATTACGCAGCTGTAAACCGGCATCATCAATAGATAGGTATTCACAACCATTCATCATCTTAACGCCATGACGATGCAATTCGGTACGGTGAATCCAACCGGTTGTTTTACCAAGGTCAGCACCCACTTTACCCGCCTTACGCTGCAATAAAAAAAGCTCTCTATCCGCAGGATGTTGCGGCTTACCCTTACCCGTTAAGCTGCCCGGATGCTCCAATTCTTGATCAATACCCCAGCTAGCAGTAAATTCATCAATCGACCGTTGCTCTGGTACTTCATTGCCATTAAATTGTGGCTTCTTATCATGCAGTAAGTATTCCGCCACATCGAAACCAATACCACCGGCACCAATAATAGCCACCTTTTTACCAACCGGTTTTTTATCACGCAATACATCTAAATAACTTAATACCTTAGGGTGGTCGCTACCCGTAATATTTAATGTACGTGGCACCACACCCGTTGCTAATACAACATGATCAAAGCCCCCGTCATTTAACTGCGCGCTAGTGACACGTTGATTAAGGTTTAATTCAACGCCATTCAACTCGAGCTGACGTTTGTAGTAACGCAAGGTTTCATAAAACTCTTCTTTGCCCGGAATTTGTTTAGCAATATTAAATTGGCCACCAATTTTTTCGGCCGAATCAAACATAGTCACTTTGTGGCCTCTTGAGGCAGCTTCGGTAGCAAACGATAAACCCGCTGGGCCAGCACCCACAACCGCAACATTTAAAGCCTTACTAGCGTCGCGAACGGTTAGCGTTTTAACTTGCTCGGTTTCACGACAGGCCCAAGGGTTAACTAAGCAGCTTGCCTCTTTACCCTCAAATAAATGGTCAAGACAGGCCTGATTACAACCAATACAAGTATTAATTTCATCGGCCTTACCTTCACTTGCCTTATTAACAAAATTCGGGTCGGCCAAAAATGGACGCGCCATTGAAATCATATCGGCATCGCCCCTATTAAGCACACGCTCGGCTTCATCGGGTGAATTAATTCGGTTAGAAGTTATAACAGGAATATTGGCTTGCGCTTTAAACTTAGCACTTACCCAAGTAAATGCAGACCGCGGTACCGAAGTGGCAATGGTTGGGATGCGCGCCTCATGCCAACCGATACCGGTATTAATAATATTAGCACCCGCCTCTTCAATAGCCTTACCGACAACTAACACTTCGCTAAATGGGCTTCCATCTTCAACTAAATCAAGCATTGAAAGACGGTAAATAATAATAAATTCCTCACCGACATTATCGCGAATACCCTCAACCACAGAAACCGGCAGTCGCATACGATTTTCTAAGCTGCCACCCCATTGATCGGTTCTATGGTTGGTTCTTGGTGCCAAAAATTCATTAATAAAATAGCCTTCAGAACCCATTACTTCAACACCGTCATAACCGGCGCGTTTAGCAAAAGCCGCAGCTTTAATAAAATTATCAATTTCACCTAACACACCCTCGTGGGTGAGTTCTTCTGGCGTATAAGGCGATATGGGTGCGGCTATAGGCGAAGGTGCCACGCACTTAGGGTTAAAGGCATAACGGCCCTCATGCAAAATCTGCATACAAATTTTGCCGCCTTCTTTATGAACAGCATCGGTAATAAGGCGATGATTAGCTTCCATTTCTGGCGTTTCTAGCGAATGCGTCATACCCAAGCTGCCGCTTTCAGGGTTTGGCATAATGCCCCCTGTCACAATTAAGCCAACACCACCTCGAGCGCGAGCGCCGTAATATGCGGCTGCTCGTTCAAACCCATTTTCGGCTTCTTCTAAGCCGGTATGCATTGAGCCCATTAATACGCGATTTTTTAATTGGGTAAAACCGAGATCTAAAGGTTGAAATAAAAGTGGATAAGATGACATTAATTAACCTCAAACAGACATATTGTTATAAGTAGTAGGTTCTTGTTGTTAGCTATAGGGTGCATCATGTAGTACATAGAGTAATAACGATTATTGCTTTACGCTACGGGGTTACTTGCGGATCTTTATTCGCCGTGAAGCCCGCTACACACTGAATACCACCTACCCCATGAAAGCCTTATTTAATGCTAGTTCTTCGGTCCTGTCCATTACTTAATGGTTAGGCTACTGTGTAATGCTTAATCGGTTTTGAGCTATTGATGATTTTGCTAGCTACTTATCTAAAATCGATCTTAAAGCTATCTAAAGCCATCTAAAATCAAGCCTAAAACTTATCCCTCAACTTAAATAATCGAATACGCTTCGGCGCGCTTATGGGATGACGGTGTTATTGATCCAGCGGACACACGTAAAGTACTTGGCCTATCCATTTCTGCCAGCCTCAACCAAACCATCGAAGACAGCCATTTCGGCGTGTTTCGCATGTAGAGAAACTGCTTATGAGTGATAAAAAAGTAACTCTCATTATTGATCGTCGCGGTGTAGCTACCATAACGCTCAAAAATGAAGAAAAACATAATGCCTTTGATGACATCATGATTGGCGAACTGACCGAAGCCTTTGAGCACGTCGCAAATAATGACAATGTAAGGGTTATGGTGCTAAGCGCTAACGGTAAAAGCTTTTCAGCTGGTGCCGATCTCAACTGGATGAAACGCATATCGCAATATGCTTATAAAGAAAACTTAGCCGATGCCAGCGCATTAGCCAATATGCTTAAAATCTTAAATTTTATGCCTAAACCGACCATTGCCCGCGTCCAAGGCGCCGCCTTTGGTGGCGCGGTTGGACTAGTTAGCTGCTGTGATATAGCAGTAGCCAGCGTTCATGCAAGCTTTTGTTTAAGCGAAGTCAAAATAGGTTTAACTGCCGCTACCATTAGCCCTTATGTAATTGCCGCCATAGGCAGTCGCGCAGCGAGGCGCTATTTTAATACCGCAGAAAAATTTGATGCATTAATAGCTAAGGACTTAGGTCTTGTGAGTGAGATTGTAGACGCTGAACAATTAGATACTAGCATTAATACATTCGTTGACGCCTTACTTTGCAATAGTCCTGCGGCCTTAAAAGCGTCTAAGCAATTAGTGTTTGATATCGCAGGACGTGAAATCAATACCGGACTGATTCAAGAAACCAGCAAACGCATTGCCGCTATACGAGTATCGCCAGAGGGCCAAGAAGGGCTTACTGCTTTTTTAGAAAAGCGCCCTGCTAATGGAGAGCACTTGATCGCCTTGAGTCTTAATTTCAAGACCACAAATAGCTTCACATAGATTACAAGCACGGTAGTGCGTTTTGGTTTCAGCGGGCATCTTCTACTCTCCGACATTGAGTGCCTGTTTATCTTAACCGAAGTGATTGAAGATAGGTTATTGTCGATCATGAACGCTGGGTAATAAAAAGATAAAAAGAAAAAAAGCTATATAGCCGCCAAGCCTAACAATACTGTAGAATCGGCCCATCTTCGAAATAAGTTACTGATTTATGCCTAGTTTAAATAGACGTTTTAGCATTGCCCCGATGATGGATTGGTCCGACCGCCACTGCCGTTATTTTTGGCGCTTACTCACCCGTGAATCGTTGTTATATACAGAAATGATCACCACCGGCGCGTTAATTCATGGCGATATTGCCAGACACCTTGCCTTTGACTCAAGCGAACACCCTATTGCTGTGCAACTGGGTGGTAACGATGCTAACGACCTTGCCCACTGTGCTAAGCTTTGTGAAGAGCATGGCTACGATGAAGTTAACCTCAATGTTGGCTGCCCTAGCGACCGGGTTAAATCTGGCGCTTTTGGTGCCTGCCTTATGAATCACCCAAAAACCGTGGCCGATGGCATTAAAGCCATGCGTGACAAGGTGGATATTCCGGTCACCATTAAATGCAGGATTGGTGTCGATGATAACGATAGCTACGAAGCGCTTTGTAACTTTGTGTCGCTAAACGCCGATGCCGGTTGTGAAGTGTTTATTATTCATGCACGTAAAGCGTGGCTCTCGGGTCTTAGCCCTAAACAAAACCGCGAAGTGCCTCCGTTAGATTACCCGCGTGTCTTTCAACTTAAACAAGACTTCCCAGACCTAAGTATTGTGCTTAACGGTGGCTTAAAGACAATAGATGATTGCCAACAAGCGCTTAAACAGCTCGATGGCGTGATGATTGGTCGCGAGGCCTACCAAAACCCTTCTATGTTGCACGAGGTGGACAGCGCAATCTATGACGCCAACGCAGCTGAATTTGCTAGTACGCTTGCCGTTGCTCATCGCTTTGCCGAGTATATGGATACCCAGCTAACTAAAGGCGTTAGGCTAAACCATATGACACGTCACTTGCTTGGTCTTTTTAATGGCCAACCTGGAGCCCGACTCTACCGTCGCCATTTAAGCGAAAATGCCAATAAATTAGGGGCTGGCACTGACGTATTCATGACCGCGCTCGATAAACTCAATTAACCTGGCTGAAATGAGCGCATCTGATACAAAAATTCTCGCGCTTTTATGGCATCCGCTTTATGCCTTTAGTATCATTAACAGCTGATTATTCACCCGTTACTTTATTCCTTCATAGCCCTTGGAAACCTTAATGACAAATACCTCAAGCAAGCTCGATCAACTCCGTAGTATGACCGATGTTGTTGCCGATACTGGCGATATCGAAGCGATTAAAAAATACGCGCCCCTTGATGCAACAACGAACCCATCGCTCTTATTAAAAGCGGCTGCGCTGCCTCACTACCAATCGCTTTTGAATGATGCCGTTACTTGGGCTGCTGCGCAGAGCAAAGATTCCAAGCAACAGCTATCTGATGCCGGCGATAAATTTGCGGTTGCTATTGGCCAAGAAATTTTATCTATTATTCCCGGCCGAGTGTCGACCGAAGTAGATGCTCGATTATCTTTTTATACTCAAGCAACCATTGACAAAGCCCATAAAATGATTGATCTGTACGAGCAAAGCGGCATTAGCCGCGAGCGCATTTTAATTAAAATGGCCTCAACATGGGAAGGTATTAAAGCCGCCGAACAATTAGAGAAAGACGGCATTAACTGTAACCTAACACTTTTATTTGGTTTTAGTCAGGCAGCCGCTTGTGCCGATGCTGGTGTATTTCTTATATCACCATTTGTGGGTCGAATTTTAGATTGGTACAAAGCCAATACCGATAAAAAAGAATATGCACCTAGCGAAGACCCAGGTGTAATATCTGTAACAGAAATTTTTAACTACTACAAAGCTAACAGCTATAACACCGTGGTTATGGGTGCCAGCTTTCGTAATATTGGCGAAATTGAATCGCTTGCCGGCTGTGACCGCCTCACTATTAGCCCTAACCTGTTAGAAGAGTTAGCAAACGACAATGGTGTGTTACCTCAAATGCTTAACAGCGATACTGGCAGTACTATAGCAGCGCCAAGTAATAGCCAATCTGCTTTTCGCTGGTCTATGAACGAAGATGCAATGGCAACCGAAAAGCTGGCAGAAGGCATCCGCAACTTTGCTGCTGACCAAGTAAAATTAGAGCAGCTTTTAAAGGCTAGCGGTTAGTGCTTGCTAAACTGGCTGGTTTATTTGCCACAACCGATGCGCCAACTGAAGCTGATGAAAAACAGCTTTCTCAGTTGGCGGCAACGGCTTTATTAATTGAATTATGTCGGGCAGATAATAACGTTGATAAAGTAGAGATTGCCGAGGTTATTGCTATTGCTCAAGCAACGTTTGATTTAAATGAGCAGCAAGCACAAACACTGCTTAGCGAAGCACAACAAAAAAACGATCAAGCTACCTCGCTGTTTGAGTTTACCGAGGTCATTAATCAGCATTTTAATAAAGCCGCTAAATACCAATTAATAAAAAACATTTGGCAAGTCGCTTATGCCGATAAAAAAATTGATCAACACGAAGACCACCTTATTCGAAAAGTAGCCGATTTAATTTATGTGGGTCACAGTGATTTTATTCGCGCTAAACATGAGGTATTAGCGGAGAAGAAGTAACAAAAGTTAGAGCGTTAGCTATCGTTCTCTAAAGCATTGACTAAACTACCAAATGAAGCACGATTATCCTCGGTCATTTCCATTAACGTTTTATGGGCGTTAATTACTGCATCTTTCATATCCGCTTCGGTACAAGCCAGCAATGGCAACTCATCGAAATCTAACATTTCGGCAGCAAAATGATCACGAATATCAAAGACCGATTCAAAACCCATGCTCCGCACTAAACGAAGAATATTTTCATCATGACATAAAAGCATAGCTTTACAGCTACGGCTATCCGCGCTTGAACCCACACAATGGTTGCGCGTATAAATAGCCACTTTTGCTAATACGCCTAATGTCGTGCTATCAAGGTTTTCTGCCGCCGTTAAATCAACACAAACACCTGTAATGCCAGGTTGCTGAATCACCGCTTCGCAGTAGGTCTCTAAGCTTACGCACCAAGGTACACGCACATCACCCTCTAGTTTAATCCAGAAACGCTGCTTATCTTGCAGGCCCACTAGCACCTTGCTATTGGACATAAGGGTACACTCCTAAAGTGATACTTAAAGCTCGCGAATGAAACGCGGCTATTACTCTTTTATTATTTGCCATATCTTTTTTTACTAAACAAAAATCGATCTACACTATATTTTGTCAACAACAAGCAAGGCAATATCATCGGGGTATTGCTGACTATCATCGACATTAAAATCATTAAAGACGGATTCAATATCGGCTTTCATTTTTGGCGCCTCAGATAATAAAAAGGCTTCTTTTTTTGCTAAGCTTTCTTGCTGTAACACTTCTAGTATGCCGTCAGAGAACATCATAATTCTAAATTTATCAGGCAAATCAACAGCAATTTCTTTGTAGTTTGTTTCGTCAAACAAACCTACTGGTGCGCCCTGCCCCTCGAGATAACGCGCTTCACCATTGGCAATTAATAATGGTAAAGGCAAAGCACCTGCAACCGAATAAGTTAAACGATTATTCTGTGTATCGAGCACGGCGTAAAATAAAGTGGCATGCTTTCCAATACCGGTACCTAACAGCTCGGCATTAGCTTGCGCTAAAAACTCGGAAGGATGCAAAATATCATCATTATCATGTCGGCTATAGTCACTACGCATGCGAGCAGTAAGGTTTTTCATTAGCACGGTAACAAAGGCAGATGATGCACCATGGCCTGAAACATCGGCCATAAAAAAGACCACATGGTCGGCGCCTACAGTCACATACTCAACAAAATCACCACTTAAGTATACCGATGGCACAATTTGATGATGAAAAATATAAGCACTTTTTTGCATGGGGCTTACGGGTAACATTTTCATCTGCACCTGTAAGCCTGCTTGATGGTCCTGCTCAAGCACAGCTAAATTGGTTTTTAATTCGCTATTGGCTTGCTCAAGCTGCTGGCGGTATTTGAGGTTTTCACGTCGTAGACTAAAGCGCTCTAGGCTACGCTCAATGGCATGCACTAATACTTCAAGGTCGAGAATAGGTTTTATAAGGTAATCACTAGCACCTAGGCGGAGCGCTTCAACAGCATCACTCATAACACCAGCACCAGAAATAACAATAATGGGCACATGGGAATAAGCGTCGGCAATCACTTTTAAAACGTTAATACCATCGAGCTTAGGCATTCTTAAATCACATAGTACAAGCTCGGGCTTTTCGATAGCCATTCTGGCCAAACCTTCTTCGCCGTCAACTGCTTCGCAGGTGCGGTAGCCGCTATCGCGCAGATAAGATGCAATGGAATGACGCACGTTTTCATCATCATCGATAATGAGAACTTTAACTAAATCAGTGCTGCTAGGAATGTCCAATGGCTTATATCAACATACGTTTGTTTACTTGTGAGAGTTAGCTATTTAACCACTTTTGCGCGCGCTAATGGAAGAATTAAGCCAAGGAAAAGCGGTGGTTATATTTGGCAATAATGGCTCAACAGCGCGCTTATGACTTATTACTGTATTAGAAATCGTCATCAAAATCATCCTCTACCAGCCCGTTAGCTATGCTAACTTCACGTTGTTGAATATAAATTTCGCGAATAAAGGTATAGCGGTCACCTGACACTAAACGTTCCGCATCAAGCAAATCGGCCCGTTTATCAAGCAATTTTAAAGCCCATAAGCCGTTGCTAGTGCGAGCGTCATCAATATGATCTAACGGAGAAATATAAGCATCGGGAAACGTTGCAACAGCATCACGCAGATATCGACCACCCAGTAGCGGCATAACAATATAAGGGCCATCGCCTACACCCCACACCGCTAGTGTCTGGCCGAAATCCTCATTTCGCGACTCGACACCCCAATGGCTAGCCACATCAAAGAAACCGCCAATGCCAATGGTAGAGTTAATGATTAAACGGCCTATGCTATTACCAATCTGATGAAGGTCACCCTGTAAGCCACCGTTAACCGCATTAGCCACCTCGCCCACATTATCAAAGAAATTCGTTACACCACGGTCGACAATACTCGGGGTTACCAACTGATAGGCTTTAGCAGAGGGCTTAACTATCCAACGATCAAGCACTTCATTAAAGGCAAAAATTTTGCGATTAACTTTTTCGTAAGGATCAACAGTGGCGGCAAAATTAGGCATGGCTACGGTGAGTAATAAAACAGCTAGCAGAGGTTTGTATGTGGCGGACAATACACGTGATGAAATTAGAGGTAGCATGGTTGATATCCTTAGGCAGCTATAGGCGGCCATCTATAAATCTAACAAACAACCATAACGGTTATCGGCGATTTTAGTCTTGTTTACGAAGAAGCGGAAACGCCATAGATTATATCCAACTGACGCAATTGCGCCAATATTTCAGCACCGCCATTAATAATGACATCCGGATTAGGATGCTGTAATTCTTTAGCTATTTGCTGCAGTAAATCTCGACCACTACACCTACTATGGCCACCATACCCACTATGCCGAGCATCACTCTCATTGTTGACCTCGCATAACTCTAATAATCGAGCTGTTATTGGGTTCGTCTCGAGAAAAGCAACTTTATCTTGCCGATTACGATAAACCACTAAACACACAGCTTGTTCACTAGGGCTTTCGGGGCGAAACGATTGTCCAATTTTATGAACCGGATAAGAAAATACCATTGACCACGCCAACGGCGATAACACAGGGATATGATCTACTAATGATTGATCGGACGAGACATTATCGTCAGGAATATCCTGCTCGGCCACAAACAGAGCCAACTCTGCCCACTCGTAACGAGCCAATTCTAAAGTAAATACAGGGTCGCATTGATGCGGCTCTCGTTCAGTCTCTAAGTAAGCCAGAAACTCTTCACTAATCTCTAAAAAATAAGGCGATTGCGACTGATGACGATGAATAAAATCACGCACCATTAAATGCCAGTCGGTGTCGCTATAAAGTTTACGCAAAACAGGAAAGGCACTACTAATAAAACCTTCTATGTTTTTATAAAACAAATCGCGATAAATTTTCATCCGTCGATCTTCAATGTCTGATGGTGCCGGATACACATTAGGCTCACGTATATGCGCAGCAAAGGCGCGCTGAATGTCGGACAGCTTTGCTACCATGAGTCTACTGCCCCGCCGCTTGCTGAATAGCGCGCACATGATCAACTTCTGCAACTAAATCGGCTAACGGTGGAAAATTAAAATCGCGCTCTACCAACGTTGGCTTTACACCAAAGGTTTTATAAGCCAGCGCCAATAAATCCCATACAGGGTCAATAACAGCCGTTCCATGCGTATCAACACGCAAGTCCTCCGCTTCTTTATAGTGGCCAGCAATATGCATGTAATGCGCACGGTGACCTGGCAATGCCTGTAAAAAAGTAGCGGCATCATAGTTATGATTAATACTGTTGACATAAATGTTATTGACATCCAGCAATAGGTCACAGTCTGCCATTTCTAGTACGCCATTAATAAATTCTAATTCGCTCATTTCTTGTGATGGCGCAGCATAATAAGACACATTTTCTAGTGCAATACGTTGACCCAAAATATCCTGCACTTGCTGAACGCGATCAGCCACATAACGAATAGCATCGCGCTTAAAAGGGATAGGCATTAAATCGTAGAGGTGACCAGAATCGCCGCAGCAGCTTAAATGCTCTGAATATATAGGGCATTGATGGGTTTGAATAAACTGCTTAATGTTTTTTATCAGCTCAATATCTAAAGGCTCGGGGCCGCCAATATTTAATGATAAGCCATGAAGAGTTAACGGGTAACGCTCACTAAAACTTCGTAATTGCTTTGCAAAAAGCCCACCAACACCAATCCAGTTTTCGGGCGCGACTTCCATAAAATCAACATCACCCTGCTGCAAGGCAGAAAACATATCGACAAGCCCACGACGCAAGCCTAACCCTGCTTGGGCCTTTTTTTGATGCCAAGCTTTGTTTATGGTGTTCATTGCAACTGAAACCTTATTCATTTTAATTCGTTTAAATAAAGCGTTAAGGCTAAAACAAAAATGGCGGGAAAGAAACCTCCCCGCCATTTTTTAACTCACTATTAATGAGTGATTTAACAACTAACAATAAACATTAGCTGCCGCATTTGCCTTCGCCGCATTTACCTTCTTCGCCTTTATCTTTGCCGCTATCACTTTCGCCGCATTTTCCCTCGCCACATTTGCCTTCGCCGCATTTGCCTTCGTGATCATCGGCATTAACAATATCGTAACCGGCATTGAGTGGCGTAGCAGAAAATGGATTTACATCCGCACTAGCCATAGGTGAAATAGCAGTCGCTAAAAATGCTGCGCCTAAGGCAGCTGTTACTGGTTTCATTTTAATTTTAGACATAATTACGCTCCTAATATGATAAATAAATTGTGATAAACCATTTCGTTTTTGTAGCTATAGTTACAGCTAGCATGCTGGCTACGGTTCAACCCATTAATACCAAACACGAGCTCCAAGCTAACATCGTATCTGTGACAGCAGATATACAGACATACCTCGGCTGCTTTCGTTCAATGTATGCAATGAATCATATAACCACCGGTTAATAATGAAAAGCAGAATATGCCAGACGAAAACATTAAAGGGTATAGATGACACAAAAGTAACTTCTCTATGTGAACTTGAAGCTACAGAGCGGAATATGGCAGATTTTAGAGATTAATTGTGGCTATACATCTCACATGCCATCCAAAAATTTACATTTTAGATGACTTTTACAACAACAAAACTATACAGCAACGTGAAAACAGAAAGAAATAGACAGTGATAACTCGTTCGTTTTTATTCACTAGGCCTAATTCACTAGCATCAATCAACTAGACTAGGCTCACATGCGCTAACCAACCAGACTTAACTCAGCGGGTTTTTCATCTTCATCGACAAAAACATCGTCATCGAGTGCTGAATAGCCAAGGGGTAAATCAAGGTTAAACTCTTCAGATACGCCTTCGCTAGAGGTATCCGACACCTGCTGCTCTTCGGCCAACGATTTTATTGCAAGATCTTTTTCAACAGCCGATTCTGTGCCTGTCGCTTTACTGTTATCGTCCTGCTCAAGAAGCCAATCAATGGCATCACTAAAAATATCACCAATAGCGGCAGGATCGAGCAGTAAACTTAAATGATCATACTTTCGCTTACTGTCACCAATAGTGTCAGCAACAATCATTCTTGCATCGTGAGGACCTAACTCATTAATAAAGGCGCGAACATCGGCGACGCCAGAATAAATTTTATCAGCCGCCGTAGCAAAGTGTAACGTGGGTGGAATTGGGTGAGCTTGTAAGGCAGCTTGATAATCAAAACCGTCTTCAGAGTCGCACCAACTATCGCTGCTTATCCAATCGGCATAAACTCTGAACCAATGAGTATTCTCATCGGCCGAACCCAAACGCATACGCGTTGCAGGAAAGGCATTATGCCAGTTAACCAACTTCGCCGTTAATGGGTGACAAAAGGCCTTAACAAAGGCATTTGCAATACGATGCTGAGCTTGTAACTTGCGACGCGCTCCAAAAAATATCATTTGTGTCGCCGTGCGCTCGGACTCTGACATCCGCGCCCAAGCTGCCGAGAGTAAAACGCCACCAAAGCCATGGGCTACCCAAATAGTGGGCGCAATAGCGGTGGAAAGCGAATAAGCATTGTCGTCTGTCGAGAGCGAGCAATGCTGCGTAGCTGCTCGTAATAATCGAGGGATCGCATCGGTCACAATATCATGAACCGTGAGTGATGATGGCTCACCATCACAACCTAAGCTTCGGCCGCGACCACCTAAATCAGCAACAAAGACCTCATAACCTTGTTCGGCAAAATAATAAGCCGCGCCCTTGCCTGATTCATGGTAAAAAATCCGTCCGCACTCAACTTCACCATGCAGCATAAATACCCGCTTAGAAGGTGAGCCAGTATCCAACAAGGGTTGCAAATGTCGCATATGCAACTGTTCGCCATTGGGCATAGAAACCCATATAGATTCTGTTTTTATGGTCGGCTTATCGTCTAACGGTTCATCACTGCTGTATTCGGCGCTATATTCGGAAACTGATGCAGCAATACCGCTATCACTATTTTCTAAATCCTGCTCAACAGGATCAAGTGCAAATGAGAATTGCTCATTATCGCCAGTTGTTTGCGTAGATGATTGATTCAATGACATAGCTAACTCAGCATTGGATATTGGTTGTGATTTATTGTTATCCATTCTTTCGTCACTCGCTGTAGCGATACCGGTTTAGGTGTCTTTAATTGTTGAGCAAATAGAGAAACGCGCAACTCTTCAAGTAACCACCGAAAATCCGCAACAGCTTTATCCGAAAACATGGCTTCAGGATAGTTATATAGCAGAGTTTGAAGAGGTTTTTCGAGAGATGACAACTTTTCACACAATTCAAGGTCTTTTGCGGCCGATCCACTTAATCTGTCCAAGCGTAGCAGCACGGCATGCAGATAGCGCGGTAGATGCTTAAGACGCTGCAAACCCATTCGCTGCAAAAAGCCTGTATAGATTAAACGCGCTAACTGAGCATCAATATCGTCACACTGCTTGGCAAAATGCGGGCGACGCTTGGCTAATTGCTCAATAATTTGCTGATAATAATCCAGCGACTCATAAAGTAGGCTTTCAATCTCTAAAGCTGCAGAGAGAATATTGCCGCCACCCTCCTTAACAGCCTGATCAAACGCTTCTTTAGTCGCAGGCAAGTCGCTATTAAAATCATTAAGGCAACACGCGGCAAAAGCGGCTTTAATTAAATCGTCCACTAACACTTCACGACTGCCGCAATGAACAAACGGTAAAATTGCTAACGCATTCTTACAGCTGCTTTTTTTCAAATAACGAACCTTGTCTTTCATGGCCAACATCATTAACCGAACAATGCCTTCTCGCGAAGCCGACAAAGCCTCGGCTGGCGTTGCCATTAAATCTAAACTAACAGAATCTACCGCATCAATTAATGCGGGGTATCCTCGTAGCCGGACACCATCTTGCTCATAATCATGACTTGCTTTTAACAAGCCAAAATCCCACTGCGTTAATGATTCCTGCCTAAAAGCATCGCTGGCATATTCATTAATACTGACATCTAACTGCTGACGACATTGACTAATAAGCTCCGACAGCACGCGACCACTGTGCAGCGTTACACCGTTTTTATCATGAATTTCAAAACGCATACGGCAATAATCATCGAGTACCGCCTCACACTGGTCACGCCACTCAATAGGGTTAATTGTTAATGAATAATAAATAGCAATCTGTTCGGCTAAAGCCTGCGCCAAGGAATGGTTTTCAGCCTGACTCACCGCTATCTTTAGCTTGGGCAATAAACTATCAACAACTGACGGTACCGGCACAAGCCGCTTGCGTTGCGCCTTAGGCAAGGCCTTTATCATATCGATACATTTATCACGCAACATACCTGGCACTAACCAATCAAAGGGGTAAACAGGTAATGCGCCTAAGGCACCCAGAGGAATAATAGCGGTTACGCCATCTTTATTATCACCAGGTTTAAAGCAGTAGCGTAATGCAAATGATTGGCCAGCAACGTGAAGCGTATCAGGAAACTGCTCAACTAAATTATCACCATCAGTGGTCAGTAAAACATCATCACGCTGTAAAAAAAGTTTTTTCTGCTCATCGGGCCCAGCGCGCTCTAACCAAGCTTCTAGACCGTTGCGACTTACGATACCCTCTGGTAGATGACGTTGATAAAATGCTGCCAGCACTATTTCATCAACCAATAAATCACGACGTCGCACTTTCTCTTCTAACAAAGTGATGTCAGCAATTAGTTGACAATTATGCTGCCAAAATAATGCTCGTTTACGGAGCTTTTGGTTAAACTGCTTTTGCTTAGAAAACAAATTACCCGCGGCTAACGCCTGCTGAATAAAAACCTCGCGCGCGGCGGCGCGGTCAATTTTATCAAAAGCAATAGCTTGACGATTAGCCAGCGTTAAACCATAAAGCGTGCTACTACGAAACGCCATGACCTGCCCGCGCTTAACATCCCAGTGCGGCTCACTGTATTCATGCTTAATTAAATGTGGCACTGCAGCAATAACCCATAAAGGATCTATAGCAGCAATAGCGCGCGCATAGACTTTGCGGGTTTCTACAATTTCGGCCGACATAACCCACTGCGGCGCAGGCTTAAACTGTGAGGAGGCCGGAAACAAAAAGAACTTAAGATGACGCGCCCCTTGGTACTCGCCTTTTTTTTCTTTTAAACCAATATTCGATGCCAGACCAGTGAGCAATGCGCGATGTATCTTTTCAATATCTGCCGAACTAAACACTAGCTGATGAAGATCAACGGGGTTATCGCCCTCTTCTTTTTTAAACCACTCACGATCTTTATGTTTTTTAATCGATTGTTTATTTTTAATGAGCGGCTTTACTGCCAGCAATAATTGCCGATGCAAATCACGCCACTCTCGCATTCGCGGATATGACAGATAACTTTTGTTACAAAGCTTACGTAAATGGTTTTGGCTAAGCTCAGTTCGCCGATCTTCATAATAATGCCAGAGGTTAATCCATGCTAAAAAATCAGAGCGTTTATGCCAAAAACGACGATGCGCTTGGTCGGCTGCTTGCCGCTTATCGGCCGGCATTTCGCGTGGGTCTTGCACAGCTAAAGCACTCACAATAATTAACACATCATCAATACACTGTTGCTGCAAGGCGGCAAGTAACATGCGACCTAAACGAGGGTCAATGGGTAGCCGCGCTAAATCGTTACCAATAGCCGTTAATTTACCCTGTGCATTAAGCGCACCCAATTCTTCTAACGTTTTTAAACCAGAGCGTATCTGCCGACCATCAGGCTGCTCCATAAATGGAAAGCGTGTAATGTCGCCTATATCTAACGCTTTCATTTGCAACACTACCGCTGCTAGATTCGTTCTTAGTAATTCGGGCTCGGTAAACTCGGGGCGCGAGTTGAAATCTTCCTGGGTATACAGGCGGTAACACACACCCGGTGCGAGTCGCCCGCAGCGCCCAGCACGCTGATTAGCACTGGCTTGCGAGATAGCCTCTAAAGGCAAACGTTGCAACTTACTGCGCGCGCTGTAGCGGCTAATGCGCGCAATACCCGAATCAATAACGTAGCCAATACCTGGCACAGTCACCGATGTTTCTGCCACATTAGTTGCCAGCACCACTCGTCGTCTGGCCGCTGATTGACGGCTTAGCGTAAAAATACGCTGCTGTTCTTTTTGGCTTAAACGCGCATACAACGGCAATATTTCAAACTGCGACTCATCGCGCTTTAGGAATTGACTTAAATCGCGAATCTCGCGTTCGCCAGGTAAAAAGATAAGCACATCACGCGGGCCACCCCTTTTGCCAACGCTGTCGTTTTGCTCTATTTGCGCTAAGGCATTGCGAACGCGTAAATTAAGCTCTGCGGCACCGCTATCGGCTAGGCTCGCTGAATGCGTTTCTTTATCTTGATCTTTATCGGTATTGGAATCCGCATCTGAAAAAGCCGAGGGGTCTTCTAAATATTCAATATCTACTGGAAAGCTTCGCCCAGCTATTTCGATAACCGGCGCACCACTAAAATGATTAGCAAAACGCTCAACATCGATAGTAGCGGAAGTCACAATCAGTTTAAGATCGGGACGCTTGGGCAGTAAGGTTTTTAAATAGCCCAGCAAGAAATCAATATTTAAACTACGCTCGTGCGCCTCGTCAATAATCAGCGTGTCATAGTCACGCAGGTAGCGGTCACTGGCAATGGCTGCTAATAAAATACCATCGGTCATAACCTTAATGCGAGTGCTGTCGTCGTAATTATCGTTAAAGCGAAAGTGGTAACCCACCGCCTTACCTAGCGGCACTTCTAGCTCGTCGGCAATACGAGCCGCAACGGTACGCGCTGCTAAGCGACGCGGCTGAGTATGACCAATTCGGCCCGTAATACCACGACCTAACTCGGCACAAATTTTTGGAATTTGCGTGGTTTTACCCGAGCCAGTCTCACCCGCCACAATCACCACTTGATGCCCCTGAATAGCCTCAGCTAGTTGGTCACGGCAAGCCGCAACCGGCAACGATTCGGGGTATTGAATGCGAGAAAAACTATTTTTACGCAGGACAACCGTTTTTAATGAGGCAGTTATTTTATCCAGTAATTGCTGCGCATCTTTTGTAAAAGGCTGACCCTTATCGGCGCGCAATATTATTTTTTGCCATAGATGACGCAGCGCGTATTGATCGCTAATCAATACATCGCCTAGCAGCTTCTCAATGGTTTTATGGCAGGCGGGTAATTGCTCTGCCGCAGGTAATTCCGTGATGGCTAATTCAGTGATGGCTAATTCAATAATCGGATTCACTTACTCAAATAACTTATCATGCACTATTGCTGGCGTCAGCATCACGCAATTCGCGGCGCAGAATTTTACCAACATTCGATTTAGGTAAATCGTCAATAAAAGCAACTAAACTCGGCACTTTGTAAGGTGTTAGCTGCGTGCGACAATGGGCAATAACTTCTTCGCTGGTTAAAGATGGGTCCGACTTAACCACATACACTTTTACTTGCTCACCGGCACGCTCATCGGCAACACCAATAACCGCACATTCTAATACTTTATCATGGCTACTGATAACGTTTTCCAACTCATTCGGGTAAACATTAAAGCCCGAGACAATAATCATATCTTTTTTACGGTCGACAAGCTGCGGAAAACCATCTTCACTAACAACAGCAATATCACCGGTAGCAAACCAACCGTCAGCACTTAATACTTCAGCACTTTTTTCCGGCTGCTGCCAATAGCCTTGCATCACTTGTGGGCCACGCACACAAAGCTCGCCTTTTTCACCACAAGGCAAGGCGTTGCCTTCGCCATCAATAACTTTTAATTCCGTACTGGGTGCAGTAACACCAATAGAGCCGAGTTTACGCCCAATTCCACCGGTATTAATCGATACCACTGGTGATGTCTCTGTTAAACCATAACCTTCATTAATTTCAACACCCGTTGTGTCATACCAGCGCTGAGCTGCATCGCTGGTTAAAGCCATGCCGCCCGAAAGAGTCATTGATAAATTGGAGAAATCTAAGGCTTTAAAATTTTCATCTGCGCACAAGGCAACAAATAAGGTGTTTAAACCGTAGAACACGCTAAACGGCCAAGCCGACATGGTTTTCACCATAGACGGCAAGTCACGCGGATTAGCAATCAACAAGCAGTGTCGCCCTTGGCTAACCAAAAAGGCACATGCTGAGCAGGCGAAAATATGATACAGGGGCAAAGGCAACACAGCGGTTGAGTTAACCTCATCTTCGGGCCCGCCAAAAGCTTTAAATAACAATTTTTGCTGCGCAATATTAGATAGTAAGCTTCTATGACTCAACATAGCGCCTTTTGATAAGCCTGTTGTGCCGCCGGTATACTGCAGTAACGCAATATCATCCACTGCGATATTCGGATCTTGAAGCTCACCTTTCTGGCCTAGCTTTAAACAGCCACGTAGTGTTAAGGCATTAGGAATAGCATACGCCGGCACGGCACGCTTAATATAACGCATAGCAAAATTGATAAAGGTGCGCGATAAGGTACCGTGTAAATCGGCAATCTCGGTGACAATAACATGGCGAATGCCGGTTTTAGGAATAACGTCTTGTACTGAGTGCGCAACATTGGCAAGCACCACTAGGGCTTTAGCACCCGAGTCGTTAAATTGATGCACTAGCTCACGCTCGGTATACAGTGGATTAGTATTCACCACCACAAGGCCGGCTTTTATTGCGCCGAAAAAAACCACCGGATATTGAATGATATTGGGTAGTTGAATAGCAAGTCGATCACCCTTTTGCAAATCGGTATGCTGCTGAATATAAACAGCAAAGGCATCAGATAACGCATTAAGCTGCGCAAAATTAATGGAATGACCCAAACTGGTAAAAGCAAGATTTTTTGGCTGATCGGCAGCGGTAGCTGTAAGCAACTGCGCCAAATGACTGTCTGTTATTTCATCAATCGTGCTAGCTATATTAACGCGTTGCTGCAATGCAGAAATGGCTTCACTTATTTGCACATCAATTACCTTTATTAAGGATTACGAATTACGAATTACTATCCGTTTTAATCGGCCAGCTTAGACGAGCTTCGTTCTATCAATTGCTGGATCATTTTTTTTGCCATGTTAGCGTGAACCGCTTCTGCAGGCAATTTAAAGAAAGATAAGCTAGCAATTCTTTAATAAGCGAACAAATTAAAGCAATAAAAAAACGGTTTATCCAAAGAAATTGGCTACTTTTTGATACTGCTTACTGCGATACTTGAGCCTGATTGATATAATTAACTTATTGTCATTCTTTTATTAAACCAACGAGTGTCAGTAATAACCCATTAAATAACAAACCAACGAGGATTTTTTGTGTCCACTGCTGCCACCCCATCGCTTATTACTAACTATTGCTACGAAGACATTACACTAGACCAAACAGTATCAGTTTCACGCACCATTACTGCTGACGATATCACGCTGTTTGCCGCCTTATCCGGCGACTTAAACCCCGTTCATCTCGACAGCAGCTATGCTGCCAGCACCGCTTTTGGTAAACCTATAGCTCATGGCATGTTATGCGGCGCGCTAATCTCTGCCACGGTTGCCATGAATTTTCCTGGCCCAGGCAGCATTTATAGAAGCCAAACCATTAAATTTAGCAAACCGGTTTTTATTAACGATGAGTTAACCATTCATATTAGCGTGAAAGAAAAACAAGACCGGCTTAAATTGGTGACATTAAACTGCGTCATTAAAAACCAGCACGGCAAAACGGTTGCTACTGGGGAGTCAGGCGTTATCGCGCCCAGCGAGAAAGCATCAATAGAAGCGGCAGAACTGCCAACAATCAGCTTAGATGATAAGCCCTATTCAATCGTCTAGATTGAATAGGTAAAATCCTACCCTATAGCTTTTCAATAAAACTATAACGTACGGCCAAGGTGCGTTTTTAAGACTAATGGCGCGCTTTTACTAAAAGCATCCAATGCCATAAGCTCGTCAAAAAAGACTGGCTTGGAAAAGAGGTAACCTTGAATATAATCACAACCCATATTTTTTAATGCTTCGAACTGCTCTTCTGTCTCAACACCTTCAGCAACCACTTTATAGCCCATTGAATGAGACATATTAACCACTGCCTTAACAATACCTTGGCTCTCAACACTAGAACCGACATTATCAATAAAGACTTTATCGATTTTTATTTTATCAATCGGCAACATCTGTACATAACGCAAACTTGAATAACCAGACCCAAAGTCATCAATAGCAATACGAACACCCATTTTTGATAACTGGTTAAGAATAGCCGCCACGCGGGTGATGTTTTCTAAGAAGATATTTTCAGTGACCTCAATCACTAACATAGAAGGGTCAACATTATATTTAATTAACGCCTTAGAAATAATATGAGGAATATCTTGAAACTGAAACTGCAACGGTGAAATATTAATAGCCACCCATTTTTTAATGCCCATTTCACTCAAGCGGCTGAGTTTTGAAAATGCCATTTCAATAACTTGCTCACCCACATCAAGAATTAAACCGCTATTTTCAGCAACATCAATAACCTCTTGAATATCCCACTTACCGCCAATATCAGGCCAGCGAAAAAGCGCCTCACAACCAACAAATGAACCTGATTGGTTACATCTTACCGGCTGAAAAGCAAGATCGAACGACTGATTTTCAATAGCCAATTTTAATGCTGAGCGAATATCTTTTTCACGAAAACGCTCGCGCTCTATTGCCGCGTTATAAAGCACACAGCTACTACCAATATGTTTTTTCTTCTTACCAACCTGTACTGCCGAATACACCGACTGCATTAAATCATCTAGCGCTCCGCCATCTTTAGGAAAAACAGCAAGCCCCATAGTTAAACTTAAGCCTAAACGCTCGCCATCCTGAATCGACATCGTTGCGCATTCATCAATAAGCTTTTGACACAACTCATGGGCTGACCAAGTTGCTATATTGTTTTTGAAAATAATAATGTATTCATCACCGGATAATCTTGCCACCTGAGAGGTATAGTCGGAATAACCTCTTAGAATATCGGCAAAATCACGCAGTACACCATCGCCGGTACGATGGCCATAAGTATCATTAATTTGGGTAAAATCATTAATATCGATTAGTGCAACGGTAAAGCCTTCACCCGAAACAAAGCTTTCGCCAGCCAATGCAGAGAATTGAGTTTCAAAATAATTACGGTTGGGCAAACCGGTTAATGCATCATGGTTAGCTATGCGCCACACTTCTCGCTCTCGCTCTACCTGCTCATGCATTTCAATACAAGAACCAATAACACAAAGCGAGCGCTTAGCACCAAAAGAACTTAGCTCGCCATTAATTAAAAACCAGCGATAAGAACCGTTTCGGCTCATAACACGACAGCGAAGGTTTATTGCCTTGCCTTCTTTTAATGCCAGCGATAACTCAGCGGTTAACTGCTCTCGATCCTCTTCATGAATACGCAGCAAAATATCATTTGCAGGAATATCTTTGGTAGGCTCTAAACCTAATAAGCTCTGGCTTTTACCCGCGATATCCATGGTTTGATTTCTAACATTGAACAACCAGGTCACAGCATTGGCAATATCTAGCACTAGATTGAGTCGGTTAACCGTATTTTGTAATTCTTCTGAGGTAACCTCTACTCGCTCGGTCGTTATTTTTAACGCCTTCGTACGACGCGCAACAATGACATCTAAATTGTCGTTAGCTTGTTGCAAGCGCTTATTAATATCAAACAACTCTGTGCTTTTATTTTCTAGCAACACCTCTGCTTGCATACGGGCGTTTTTTTCGCGATCAATTTTTTTTCGCAAATAGGATAATTCAATATTTTCATTACTCTCACTCATGATTGTCTCACTGTGATAAGCGTGAAAAATTCCGTTTCGGTATTTAAATGCTTCATAGAGACTAAAAGCGTTTGCTGGTAGTACTCACCACAGCCATCGATAAGGCCTTTTGCAAGATGAGCAAAAGGCCTGCATGAACGGTACTCCATGAGTATTTCTTTGTCGTTGATTTTTTTTATATTAAACGAGGGTAACTCAGCATCAGGATATAGCTTAAGTACCTCTTTATGAATAATACTTTCAAGCGAACAGAGTAAATCTAAGGCGCCATCAAAAGTTAACGACATAGCTGACATTTGCTCGGCGAGCTTTGGAAATAAATACTTGCCGTATGCCTCAAGCAAATCAGTCGCAGGCGTACCCGTTAATTTTTGTAATTGACCAACTAAAGTGAGAATTTCTTGATGATCATATGTGCCAACAGATGTATAAGCACCGCCTGATGGTAGATCACAACCATCCATCAACGCGTTAGCAACACTGTAGCCAAATGTCGTTTCAACAAGCTCAACAAATTCAGTAAATATGATTCCTTTCATAATATAAGCCCTCTCGGCATAGAAAAAATCATATGTTTTATTATCTTAAATAATACCCGCAAATGATGTAAAGAATTGAGAACATAGGTTTTACTGTTATCTATTTTATACGAAACATAATAAAAGTGTTAGAAAATTAAAAATGGCGACTGGTTCTAAAAATAGCAACTAACTGATGCAGACACCAGCATTGAATGACAGAAAATGGGTATTTTTCATTTTTTTACAATTCTTAGATCTATATTGGCTACTGACAGTTTTCAAAACAGCTATTTGACTTATAGCGCGCACTTATTTAGGGCAAAAACTCAACACCAAGACACACAATAAACTCAAATTGCTGTTATTATTAGATTTATTGCTATTTTTTATAGGGAAACAAACGTAATCGCTGCTCTTTACTTAATTTTTTCATCCTCGCAATATTTTGCTCAGGTATGTCATCAACGTCTTCGTAGGCATTAATGCCTGCCTCAACGCTTTGCTCTCGTAGAAGATGGACAACAGCATACGGCGCTGTGTTAGTTAAATTCTCAGCGTCATTAGGCTGTGTACCCGCAAACTGATAACGCGGATGAAAACTTGCAAGCTGATACACCCCCTCCCAACCATTGCTTTTTAACAAAGCATTAGCCACCGACAAAAAATCATTAAAATCATAAAAATCTTGCAGCATATTGGGCAAGACTAGTAAGGTCGTTTCTAACTGTTCAACCGCTGTATTATCTAGGCGCTGACACTCCTGCGCCAAATCGTTTAATGCCTGCTCGGCATCAATAGCGTCACTAACATAAATCCTATGTCGCAAATCCCGAATCGGTTTAAGGGCAAAAGGACAAAGCTGCAGCCCAAGTACAACCTCTTCAAGCCAAGCCGTTATTTTCTCTTCTACTTCTATCGACATATCAGCTCCTGTTAATCGATATATCATTGCTTAAACGCGGTACGCACTATTGTATGACATTAACCATTGCCACAGGTATCATAGCGGCCTAACCCCATTCAAAAGATGATGTAATTACTCAATGAGTCTGGCCAATCACAACCAAGCCATAAGCTGCACTAGTAGCCAGCAATTAACTGTTGATGATAACGGAGGGCTCCGCTCCTGCCGCTTTGATGATATCTATTACAATGCTGGACAAGGCGCCGAAGAGTGTAAGCACGTTTTTCTTAATGGCAACCAGCTAGAAAAACGCTGGCAAAAAGGAACTGACAATCAACATTTTATTGTTGCCGAAACTGGATTTGGCACCGGACTCAATTTTCTGGCCTGCTGGGATTTATGGCGTAAAACACACAGCAATAGCAACGCAAATCAGACACCAAAAACACTCTACTTTTACACTACCGAACGCTACCCATTAACGCGTGCCGCATTAGAAAAAAGCATTGCCCATTACAACCCGTTTCCTGAACTTGCCGAAAGCTTAACAAAACAATATCCAGACCCGATTGGCGGCGAGTACCTTTTAAACTTTGACAATAACAGCCGCTATCCCGTCAAGCTCATTATGCTATTAGGTGACGCCACCGAATGCCTTAGTCGACTAGAACACTATCCGACAACTCAAACACACAAACAGGCAGAACTACAAAGCTCAACACTAGAAATAAATACCGGCTTAAAAGTGGACGCTTGGTTTCTTGATGGTTATGCGCCATCAAAAAATCCCGACATGTGGCAAGAAACACTGTTTTCGCTTATGGCACGACACAGCAAAAACGGAACAACTGTCGCAACATTTTCGGTGGCGCGTCAAGTGCGTGACTTACTCAGCACCAATGGCTTTGATGTTAACAAAGTCAAAGGCTTTGGTCGCAAACGCGATATGTTAACGGCAGAGTTTACTTGCCAACAAAGCGTCGAACACACAAACCCCGCTCAACACTCGCGTAAAAATTTCAGTTTATCCCCCTGCTATTATCGCCATATTAATAATATCCCTCAGACTAGTAAGGCTCAATTACCTAAGCAGCAGCGTCAAGCCGTCATTATTGGTGCAGGTATAGCTGGTTGCACCATCGCCTATAAGTTAGCACAGCGTGGCTGGCAAATATCGTTGCTTGATACAGCAAAAACAATTGCCTCTGCCGCCTCGGGCAATGCTCGTGCGGTACTCTACGCACGAACCGCACAGCAACGCTCTAGCCTAGCTGACTTTCATGAAGCCGCCTTTCACTACGCCACACGTTTTTATAAAGACCTTGACGATAAGCTGCCAGCTAACGAAAAAAATAATGGGCCAAATAAAGGGCTAAGCAAAGGGCTAAGCAAAGGGCTAA
>JBELIP010000010.1:38150-56238 GCA_042090785.1 Cellvibrionales bacterium
AAAGGGCTAAGCAAAGGGCTAAGCAAAGGGCTAATCGGCATGCTTAAACTGAATGAGCAGTTAAGTGACGAAATGCTAAGCCTAAATCCCGAAGCTTATTCTCGTTATAACGTAAGTGCAGAGCAAGCCAGCGAGCTCTGCGGTATTAGCACAGCACACAAAGGTATTTATTATCCTGAATCGGGCTGGCTAGATCCGATTACTGTATGCGAAGCATTAACTCAGCATGAAAATATTCGTTTTTATGCTAACAGTAAAGTAATCGCCCTCAATAAACAAAGCGCTCACTGGCATGTTGAATGCAGCAATAATAATCAGTCAAATACACTTAAGGCCGATATTGCTATTATTACTGCTGGCCAAGTTAGCCATCAATTTGAGCAAAGCGCTTGGCTGCCACTCAGATCAATGCGCGGACAAACTACTGCATTACCGGCATCGGCAGCTAGCAGCCAATTAGGCATGGCGGTATGTCAGCGTGGCTACATGACCCCCGCCAGTAATGGCAAGCACTCTATTGGCGCTACCTACGCAGTAAAAGATAATAATCCTTATGTTGAAACCGCCGACCACCAAACCAACATCGATAACTTAGTGGCCATGCTTAGCGAGCAGTCCCCTTGGCGACAAGAACTACAAACACAATCCATTGACCCAACAGAACTCGAAGGCCGCGTTGGTTTTCGTTGTGTGGCACCCGACTACCTACCCATTGTTGGACCAATACCCGCAGTAGAAACTTTTAACCAGCAGTTTATTTGCTTAAAAAAAGACGCCAAGCAAACTCCCTCACAACTGGCCACGCTTGAAGAAGGCCTTTATGTCAGTACAGGCTTTGGCTCACATGGCTATACTACCGCCCCACTAGCCGCCGAAATATTATTGGCACAAATTGAGGGCGCCCCTATGCCAATTGGTGATAAGCTACGTCAAAGCATTGCACCTGCCCGTTTCTTAGTGCGCCAATTAATTCGTAGCCATTAAACATGACCACTACCCGCTTAGCTTTATTCTCATTACTACTCTGTTATGCTTTATCGCTACAGACCTATGCAGGCAGCAACAAACCATCGTCCATTCATTGCGCTACTAGTAGCATTACCAGCAGCGTTACAAAAACACCGACAACATGGCATGTTAAAGTCCATAAAAGCTATCCACACCGAAGCAATGCCTTTACTCAAGGCCTTATTTATCACCAAGATACCCTGTTTGAGTCAACCGGCCATTATGGTCAATCAACTATTAGCCAGTTAGATTTAACCAGCGGAAAAATCATTAGACAACGACCGCTCAATGACAACGTCTTTGGCGAAGGCACCACCATCTGGAACGAACAGCTCATTCAGCTTACGTGGAAATCGGGGGCCGTATATCGCTACTCACTGCCTGCAATGACATTAGTACAAACGCAAACCATTCAAGGCGAAGGCTGGGGACTTACTCACAACAATCAATCGTTAATAACCAGCAACGGCTCAGCCCAACTCAGCTTTCGTAACCCACTATCGCTGGCAGTAGAATCCACTCTTAATGTCACCTACCTTGGCCGACCTTTGAACAAGCTTAATGAATTAGAATGGGTCAACGGCTGCGTGTTAGCCAATATTTGGCAAAGTCATTATATTGCTATTATTGACCCAACGAGTGGACAAACAACCAGCCTAATTGATTTAAGCCGGATTATTGCTCACGAACAAAAAACGGGGACAAGCGAGGTAGCTAATGGTATTGCCTGGCATGCCGCTAACCAGCGCCTTTTAATCACTGGCAAGTACTGGCAGCGTATTTACGAGATTGAGCTTGTATCCAGCCAGTAGCATCACCGTAGACACACTTAAATTAAGCTTAGATACACCATTAGACCGCTATGGGCTGACTCAAAAACCCGTTATACTCGCATCTCACTGCTGCAACGCTATGCATGCAATCTAAAGCCAAAATCAATCGTCATGATCGTTATGATTGTTATGATTGTTATATAAGACAAGCTAAATTTATGAGTGAATTACCTTCCTGCCCCAAATGCGAATCACCTTATACCTATGCCGATAGAGATTTACTTATTTGCCCCGAGTGCGGTTATGAATGGTCTACCAATGAAGCCTCCAGCGATGGCGAAGCCAGCGCCCAGATTAAAGACGCAAACGGTAACCCATTAACTGATGGCGACTCGGTGACAGTTATTAAAGACCTTAAAGTTAAAGGTACTTCGCTCGTGGTTAAAGTGGGCACCAAAGTAAAAAATATTCGCCTTGTTGATAGTGATCATGATATTGATTGTAAAATTGATGGCATAGGCCCAATGAAACTTAAATCCGAATTTGTGAAAAAGGCTTAACCACAACACCTTTAACTCATAAAATTTAATTCATCACAAAACTTAATTTATCACAACAGAAAATAAATTTATGAACGCAGACGTATCCGCTTTTACATTAATTAAAACCACAAAAATTGAATCGTTAAATATCCAATACGAAGAATATCAACACCTCACTACCGGTGCGCGTCATATTCATTTAGCGTCAGATAATAACGAAAACGTTTTTATGGTTGCGCTGCGCACTGTACCCACCGATTCAACCGGTGTCGCACATATTCTTGAGCATACCAGCCTTTGTGGTAGTAAAAAATTTCCGGTACGCGACCCGTTTTTCATGATGATTAGGCGCTCACTTAATACGTTTATGAATGCCTTTACCAGCTCAGACTGGACCGCTTATCCGTTTGCCAGCCAAAACAAAAAAGACTTTAATAACTTGCTAGAAGTCTATTTAGATGCCGTATTTTTTGCCCGCTTAGACCCCTTAGACTTTTCACAAGAAGGCCATCGCGTCGAATTTGAAGAGCCAAATAATCCCGACAGTGATTTGGTTTATAAAGGCGTAGTCTTTAATGAGATGAAAGGCGCTATGAGCTCAATTTCTTCACAGCTTTGGCAGGCGGTAGGCGAATCGCTATTCCCCGATACGACCTACGGCGTTAATAGCGGCGGCGAGCCAGAAAACATTACCGATTTGAGCTACCAGCAATTACAAGATTTTTATCAAACCCACTACCACCCTGATAATGCTATCTTTGTCACCTTTGGTGATATCAGCGCCAAAGAGCACCAGTTTAAAATACAAGAATTTGCACTTAAACACTTTGCCCCTATTAACAAACATATAGAAGTACCCTTACAAACCAAGTTTGAGACTGCTGTTAGAGCAACAAAAACATTTCCAATATCGAAAGAAGAAGCCAGCAGCGATAAAACACACTTAGTCATGGCCTGGGTACTCGGCAACATTCGCGACCCATTAGAACTTATGTCCACCCATCTCCTATCTGCAGTACTGTTTGAAAACAGCGCCTCACCGCTGCAACATGCATTAGAAACAACCGACCTGGGTACGGCACCCTCGCCGCTATGCGGCATGGATGACTCAGGCCTAGAGATGGTATTTGTGTGCGGAGTTGAAGGTAGCTCGGCTGACAAAGTTGAGCAACTAGAAGCGTTAGTATTCAATGCGCTGCAAGGGGTTGCCGATAATGGTGTTAATACCGAGCGTATGACCGCCTTACTCGACCAGTTAGAACTGCAACAGCGAGAAGTTGGCGGCGGTGGCTATCCATATGGCTTACAAATAATGCTGTCTTGCCTTCCTACGGCCATTCACCGTGGCGATGCCGCTGCTGCATTAAACATTGATCCTATTCTTAGCCAGCTACGTGAATCAATTCAAGACCCCAATTTTATTAAGTCCTTAGTTAAGCGATTACTCTTAGAGAACCAACATAGAGTCACATTAGTGATGTCGCCAGACACCCAGCTTAGCCAAATACGTATTGAGCAAGAGCAGCAAAAATTAGCGGCTATTAAAGCCTCATTAAGCGACGAAGAAAAACAACATATTATTCAGACCTCTGCAGCACTTAAAGCACGTCAAAGCGATGACGATGACCCAGAAATCCTACCTAAAGTCGATTTAAGTGATATCCCACCCGTTACTGATGTGCCCGAATTTTCACAGCAGACTATTGCTCAACGCCCAGCCACGTTTTATCCGCAAGGCACTAACGGTATTAGTTATCAACAAGTCGTCACACAGTTACCCGCATTAAATCAGCAGCAAGCTGCCTTGCTTGGCATACACAACCGCGTACTGACCGATTTAGGCGTTGGTAACAAAGATTATCTCGCCACCCAAAACTGGCAAACACAAGTGTGTGGAGGGATAAGTGCGCAAAGCAGCATTCGCGGTAAACTCAACAACGAGCAAGATGTCAGCGGCTATTTTACGCTATCCGCCAAAGGCTTAAATATTCATAACAATGCGATTAGCGATTTGCTGCATCAAACATATCATCAGGCACGCTTTGATGAGCCGCAACGTATTCGTGAGCTCATCTCACAATCGCGTGCGCGCGCCGAGCAATCCGTTACCGGCAACGGTCACAGCTTAGCTATGACGTTAGCTTCGCAAGGCTTTAGCCCAACAGCTAAGCTTAGCCATGCGAGTAGTGGCATATTAGGCATTCAAAACCTTAAAGCACTGGATGATTCACTCGACAGCCCTGCATCACTCAACAAACTAACAGAATCACTAAGTGATATTCATCAAGCCATTATTAATAGCTCACAGCAATTTTTAGTGGTGGGTGAAGAGCAAAGCGCCGCCGGTATCTGGTCAAAAGTTAATGAACTTTGGCAGGGCCAAGACGCAAACAGCAACAGTAAACTTTCACTGCCGGCAATAAGAGAGAACACCCGCGAACTCTGGCTTTGTAACACTCAGGTTAATTTCTGCGCCAAAGCCTACCAAACCGTTAATGGCGGCCATGAAGATGCGCCCGCACTCGCCGTATTAGGCGGCGTGTTACGCAATGGCTTTTTGCATACGTCTATTCGTGAGCAAGGCGGTGCTTATGGCGGCGGTGCCAGCCAAGATTCAAGTATTGGCGGCTTCCGTTTTTATTCTTATCGTGACCCACGACTGGGCGAAACTCTGGACGACTTCGATAAGTCTATTACTTGGTTGTTAGAAAAAGATCATGAATGGCGTGTAGTCGAAGAAGCTATTTTAGGGGTTATTAGCTCCATTGATAAACCTTCATCACCTGCTGGCACTGCCAAACTGCATTTTCACAACAACTTGTTTGGCCGCACACCTGAATACCATAGTACGTTTAGAAATGCGGTATTAAATGTGACACAAGCCGACTTGAAACGTGTGACAGAAAAATACTTACGCCCAGAACAAGCAAGTGTGGGGGTTATTACACATAAAGGTGAAGAAGCAAACTATAAAGCGGTATGTGAGTCGTTAAACTTAACCATCAAACAGTTATAACAAACTATAAACCGAAATTAAAAGACGCCTAGTTGCAGTGCAGAAGCCATGGTTTGACCAAGGATTTTGCATGCGTCTAGTGCTGCCGAATCCGCCTCACCCTTAACAATTAAAGGTTCAGCAACCTTTTTCATGGGATAGCCTTTTAAAATCCTATCAACCTCTCTTACTGCCCCACTGCCATCATTACCCGCGCTCACAAATAACGCATAAGGAGTACAAAGCTGTAAAGGCTGGGCAGGATAATACGTGCGGTCAAAAAAATCTTTTAATGCCCCAGACATATAACCAAAATTCTCAGGGGTACCAAACAGAATGGCATCAGCGCTTTTGAGGTCATTAATATCGGCATCGAAAGCGCGCTTAACAATAACATCTATTTCAGCTTCTAATGCTGCGCCCGCGGCAACTGCCTCAACTAATGTAGCCGTTGTTTGTGATTGGCTATGATAAATAATAAATAGCTTTTTCTTTTCCACAGCAACGGCTCTTAATAAGCAATATTGTTAGAAAACGCTTTTTAATAACAGACGCTTAAGTCTCTTCTGACTTATCAGTATCGTTTTCTGATTTATCAACACCAATAGACATAAAGTAAATTTGGCCTGAGAGCATTGCCGCAAAACCAATACCAAAAACTAGGTACTGATAGAGCGAGCCTTCTTCGAACTGAAGATAGCCTAATAAAAAAATAATACTGCCTAGCGAAATAGCTGATAAATAAGAGCGCCACGAAACGCGAAGTTCAGCACCACAAGCTTCACAAGGTATAGCAGCCAACGGGCTTAAAAAAGCTTTTTTCCACTTGGGCATTGCATTGTTATTACATTTAGGACAAATAGCTGACACGTATTGATTCTCACAAAATGGAACGTTAAAAAAAACAAAGTCATCGATCGTATCATTACACTTTACTACGGTTAATCCAAGCTAAGTTTAAGCTTGTGGGTAAATTGAAGCTGTCGTTAGATTTAAGTGTTATCTGGCACCGATTCTTCGAATCCTATTTATTCATTATATTTTCAATGTGAAATCCACAAAAAAATTATCTCAGTAAAACTATCTCAGTAAAAATACTCAAAAACACTTTAGTATTCTCAAATCAACAGCTTCTGAGCGCAGGATACACATATAAACGCCTTTACAGTTATAGTTCAGCCATTGGTATTTTGTCCAATCTTGGCACCATAAAAGCCCCTTCCGCCTAAAAAACACACAGAAAAGAAAAACTATCAAAGCACTTGCTCTCTACGAAAAGCTGGATATAATTACATACTGTGAATTTAAACAGTTAAAAGTTAATGCCGCATCCGCAATGCACTTTTAACGCTAAAGCGATAGATGCAGTTACGATAACCATGACCAACAGTGACTATGACTATGATAGACGTGAATAATGTGAAGAAGGTAAAAAAATGAAATTAACTGCACGCCAACAACAAATACTCTCGTTAATTCGCTCGCATATCCAAGATACAGGCTTCCCGCCTACTCGTGCTGACATTGCCAATGAATTTGGTTTTAAGTCTGCCAATGCTGCCGAAGAGCACTTAAAAGCACTGGCTAGAAAAGGTGCCATTGAAATTATACCCGGTGCCTCACGCGGCATTCGCCTAATTGACGAAACCCCTAACGGCCTGCCGCTAATAGGACGCGTCGCAGCCGGCAGCCCAATTCTGGCACAAGAACATATTGATGATTACTGTGATATTTCACCCAGCTTCTTTCGCCCAAGAGCTGACTACCTCCTTCAAGTTGTGGGCGAGAGTATGCAAGACGTTGGTATTTATGACGGTGACTGGCTTGCCGTTCACAAAACAACCGAAGCCAATAATGGCGATATTGTTGTTGCCCGCGTAGACGAAGAAGTAACGGTTAAACGGCTGCGAAGAACACGCAGCAAACACTTGATTCAGTTAGAACCGGAAAACTCAGAATTTAATGTTATTGAAGTAGATTTGCACGAACAGTTTTTTGCGATAGAAGGTTTAAGCGTTGGTGTCATTCGCCGCTAGCAGCTAATCAATAGTTAGTTAGTGAAGCACACGTGGAGAGTCGACTTCCATCTCCTCATCATCCACATCAGAACGCACAAACTGCATTTCCGAAGCAACCTCAATACCCGCATGTATCATAGCTTTAGCCACTTCTAAACGGCCATTCGGCATATAGTCTTTCGACTCATCCGAAAAGCGAATAGTCATTAACGCCTCACCATCACCGTCTGCTCGTTGCAAAACGATATCACCGTTAACTAATTCTACAATTTCAAGAAAAGAAGACACTACAAACCTCACTACAAAAAAGAATGCTTAGTCTAACATTTAAAAGCGTTATTTGCAGCAGCTTGTGCGGCTATCGAGGGTTAACAAGAAATAAACGAGACCATTCGCTGATAATTAAGCACGAACAAAAGCTCGACAGAAACTAAAATTCAGCGCTAGTGCCTTGTACTTTAAACAATATATCGGTAATTACCTGCTGCCAGTGCTCGCAACTATCTACCGATAAAGACAGGTCAACTACCGCAATAGCATCTTTCGCCAAGGTTGGGCGCACGGCATTATGAGACCAAATGGCCTGACGTGCACTGAGTAACGATGCCAGTGAATGAGAATCTTCGAGCGCCTGAATAAGACTATTCACTTCTGGACTGGGTGCTTCTTGATAAGCTGACTTTAAGCTCGTAAGCAATGAATTGGGGCGCTGCATTAACTCAGTGCGCAGCGGCCCTTTAGCAAGTAGGTCAATGGCCAAAAAGTTAATTGCTCTAAACAAGCATTCGGCCGACGCCTCTAAAAAGCACTGCTGCTGTTGACGAAAAAACTGAGGCTGGCCATTACAATCGTCTAACGACTTAGCACTATCGCTATGCAAACGCGCAAAGTATAGCGACTGATTAATTTTACCCATTGCCGCGCTATCCATTATGACACGCCATAATAGTTAGCGACTCAATCACTTATCACTGTCCGCAGCTTTCTTTTTAACCGCTTTTTTTACAGCGGTTTTTTTTGCTGCCGCTTTTTTAACAGCCTTCTTTTTAGCTTTCTTTTTAGCGGCTTTTTTGGCCGGCTTTTTAGGCGCTGCTTTTTCTGTTATCTGCCAGGCGCCACCTTCAAAATCAGCACGCCAACCCGTAGCCTTGCCATCAATATCGGTCATCAAATACTGCTGCTTAGTTTTTCGCTGATAACGAATTTGCACACGGTTACCGTCAGTATCGGTTACCGGCCCCTCCATCAAAAAATGGTACTTAGGATCAATCGCCGCTTTATGCGGTAATATCTCATCGACAAAAGGCGCTCGTGTTTCACGATTTTTAGGGAACTGACTCGCCGCCAGAAAAATACCTGCAGCACCATCACGTAAAACATACGTATCATCAACCTTATTACAGGCTAACTCAGGCATCGGCACGGGATCCATTTTTGGCGGTGCAGCTTCACCGCTGCGCAATAACTTGCGCGTATTTTTACAGCTTTCATTCATACAGCCAAAGTACTTACCAAAACGACCCGACTTTAATTGCATTTCGGAAGCGCATTTATCGCACTCAAGTACCGGCCCTTCGTAACCTTTAATCTTAAATTGGCCCGCTTCAATTTCGTAGCCATCACAATCTGGGTTGTTACCACAAATATGTATCTTACGGCCTTCATCAATAAGATAGCTATCCATTGCAGTATTACATTTGGCACAGCGACGCTTGTTAATCAGTAACCGCGACTCGGCTTCATCATCAGCATCAGCGCTGACCACTTCATCGCCCGATATTAGGTTAACAGTATGCTTACAACGTTCTTTCGGCGGTAACCCATAACCCGAGCAGCCCAAAAATACGCCCGTAGTGGCTGTTCTAATTTGCATCGGTCGCGCTTCACAATCGGCATGCTGACACTTAACGTCTTCAACAGTCGTTGGGTCGTTATGACGCATACCACCATCACCTACCTCGCCTTGAGCCGTTGCCAGCTTATCGCTAAAGTCAGTATAGAATTCATCGAGCACGGCATGCCATGGCTTTTTACCATCGGCAATCTCATCCAGCTTTTCTTCCATTTCGGCGGTAAAACCGTAATCCATTAAATCGCCAAAGCTCTCATTTAATCGCTCGGTAACAATATCGCCCATTTTCTCGGCATAAAAACGACGATTCTCAACTCGCACATAACCACGATCTTGAATAGTAGAGATAATAGATGCATACGTTGATGGACGACCAATGCCACGCTTTTCTAGCTCTTTAACTAACGCTGCCTCTGAGTAGCGTGCCGTTGGTTTGGTAAAGTGCTGACTTGGATCTAAGGCTTTAAGCGTTAAACTATCGCCCTGCTTAAAGTCGGGTAATACTCGATCCTCTTCTTTTTTGGCTAATGGCGTTTGCACGCGAGTAAAACCATCAAATCGAATAACACGGCCGCGAGTACGCAACTCATAGTCACCGGCTTCAACCACTAAGCTAGTGCTGGTAAATTCAGCCTTTGTCATTTGGCAGGCAACAAATTGACGCCAAATTAATTCGTAAAGCCGCACACCGTCGGGATCAATTTTGTCGAGATCGCTTGGCATTACCTTAACATCAGATGGACGAACAGCCTCATGCGCCTCTTGTGCACCTTCTTTGCTGCTGTAGCTAATGGGCTTTTCTGGTAAGTATTGCTTGCCGTACTTGCCAACAATATGTTCGCGACAAGCCGCAATGGCGTCGGCACTTAAGTTAGTCGAATCTGTACGCATGTAAGTGATGTAACCGGCTTCATACAATCGCTGAGCTAACATCATGGTTTTCTTAACACTAAAGCTTAGGCGCGTGCTGGCGGCCTGCTGCAGTGTAGAAGTAATATAAGGGGCTGTAGGCTTTGTGGTAGTGGGTTTATCTTCGCGCTTGGCGACTACAAAGCTCGCCTTGTTCAAATCGGCAAGTGAATTATCGCTTAGCTCTTTACTTGTTGGACGGTATTTCTCGCCATTGGCCCGCGTCACTTGCATGCGCACATCGCCAGCATTGCCCTTTAAATCGGCAAATAAATCCCAGTACTCCTCGGGAATAAACGCACGAATTTCTCGTTCACGTTCGGCAACCAGCTTAGCCGCCACCGACTGCACACGACCCGCTGACAAACCTCTGGCAACCTTAGCCCAAAGTAAGGGTGAAACCATAAAGCCCACAACACGGTCTAAAAAGCGGCGTGCTTGCTGGGCGTTAACCCGATGCATATCGAGCTCACTCGGCTTTTCAAAAGCCGCGTTAATGGCTTTTTTAGTAATTTCATTAAACACCACACGCTGAAAGCGAGATTCGTCGCCGCCAATAATTTCACGTAGGTGCCAGGCTATCGCCTCTCCCTCTCTATCCAAATCCGTCGCCAGTACTATCGAGTCGGCATCTTTGGCTAAGCGTCGTAATTCATCAACGACTTTCTCTTTGCCAGGCAAAATTTGATAATTCGCCTGCCAATTTTTTGCTGGGTCAATACCCATTCGCGCAACTAACTGTTCACGCGCTTTTTTCGCCTTATGAATAATTTTTTTAGCTGGCGATAGCTTGCGTGTCTTCGCGGCTTCGGCTGCACGCGCTTTAGGGTCAACAGGCTTGCCGCTGCCACTCACAGGCAAATCACGGACATGACCGACACTGGACTTAACAACGTAGTCTTTGCCGAGGTACTTATTTATGGTCTTGGCTTTCGCCGGTGACTCTACAATAACGAGTGACTTACCCATTTGTATAATAACTTCCTAATATGTTGACGATTTGCCGTTACCAGCCGCAGTGTCAAATGCTCGTTTTGCCCCATTGGCCCAACGACATTTAAACGAAGGGCGACATATATAGAGAAGGAAGAGCGGTTGGTCAAGCAATTCGTTCAACTATTTTAATAATACCTACCCTAGCTGCCCTAACAAAAAACCGAGCTAATTAAGCGAAGTTGTCGGTAAAAGCATCGAACAGGCCGGCTGACGGACACCTTTAGACACTTAATCTGCCACAAAATAAATATTTGCTGGCTGGCTAAAAAAATTTGCTGACCGGCAATGAGATTTACAGTTTGCATTAAGATTCAATGCTAATATGCGCACTCAATAAGCTTTAAGTGACACTAAAGTTGGCATTCAAATTGAGTAACTCTTAAGTGTCAGTTAAGCGACAATGTATTCTCCAAGCCCCATTATTCATGGCAAGTTATGGCAGGTAGCCTTTTGTTGAGCACTCAAACAATCTTCGATCACAGCGCAAAGGTTAGTCGACGCTTTCAACAAACAATCGAAATAATCGGTCATTTATTTCATCCGAAACCCAAATCAATGGTCATGTTAGTGGCCACTATGCTGCTTACTCCTTCTTATGCCAATAGCAGCATTCAGGCATTGACTTATCTACCCAGTGAACACAGTAAAACCCAGCGCGAACAATACAGCCAAGCTAAAGTTCAGCTACAAAAATCCAATCCAGTGGCTTATGCAACGCTTCGCCAATCGCTAGATGATTACCCCCTCGCTGGTCATTTGGATTACTTATATCACCGCCAGCATCTCGGCCAACTCAACCATCAACAGTTAGAGCACTTTGCCACAACGCATAATAATTGGCTGCTAAGTAATAAACTTAAACGTGCATGGCTACAACATCTAGCTAAGCGCAGACAATGGCCGACCTTTATTCGCAATTACGATCAATCGCTCGCCAATAGCAATATGCAATGCCAGTATGCCTGGGCATTGTATAAGACCGGCGACCAACAAAAGCAGCAACTCGCGCTACAACAAGCCAAAACTTTATGGATGCATTCTAAATCCCGACCAAAAAGTTGCGATGCTATTTTTCATGTGCTCATTAAAACAGAGCAAATTGATAGCCACTTAGCTTGGCAGCGATTCATTCTGGCTTTTAATGCCCGCCAACAGAAATTGGCAAAATATTTAACTCGCTTACTGCATGGCCAACAACGGCAAGATGCTAATCGCTTATTAAAGCTTTATCGTCAGCCGCTAAAAATCGTCAACCAGTGGCAAAGTGTTAGCAATATACCCGAGCACAACGTTGATCTCTTAGAAAGTAAGTATCAGCTCTTAAAAAAGCTCGCGCGTAGTCACCCACAAAAAGCCCGTGACTTTGCTGTCGTTATCAGTAACAAGCCAAAAGATAAAGCGCTCGCTGAAAAGCTAATTCGCTATTTAATTCAGGCCCAAGCTATAAAGGGTTACTCCACATTGCCCAAGCATTATATTGCGCTGGGCTCACCACAAGATGAAAGCTCACTGCAATGGCTGCTGCGTGCTTATATTGCACAAGCTAACTGGCCAGCGGTGATTGAAACCATTAAACAACTTCCCAGTGAGCTCAAAGAGCAAGAGCGATGGCGCTACTGGTACTATCGTGCAAAATCGCTGTCTGGCAAGCTCACCCAGCTAGAAGAACAAGATAGTTACAGAGCAGTGGCAAACCAAGCGAGCTTTTACGGCTTTACCACTGCCCAAAACCTCGGCCTACCCTATGCGTTTGAACCGATAGCGCATGCGCCTAAGCCAGAGCATATTGAGGAAATGCGTAATAACCTCCATATTCAAAGAGCTATAGAGCACTTTGCACAACAGGAATATGCACCCGCAAGAAGCGAATGGCGTCGTGGTAGCCAAGGCTTTAATACGACCATGAGAATAGATTCGGCCTATCTTGCTCAAGCAATAGGCTGGCATCATCAAGCCATTAATAGCGCCGCGCAGGCTAAGGCATGGCAGCATTATCACTTGCGCTTTCCCAAGTTATTTACTGAACAATTTAAAAAACAATTTACGGGCCAAGTAATGAACTCCCCACGCTGGCCCTATGCGGTTGCACGACAAGAAAGCGCCTTTGCCGACGACGCGCAATCCAGCGCAGGTGCTATGGGCTTAATGCAAATAAAACCCTCTACTGCCAAAGAAGTAGCTCATAAACAACGGATTAAATATCAACGCAGTAAGCTTTTGGATGCTGACTATAATATTGTTTTAGGGAGTGCCTATTTAAAGCAACTGAATAAGCGCTATCAAAATCGTGCACTGACCTCTGCCGCCTACAATGCCGGTCCTCGCCGCGCGGATAATTGGTTAAAAAATATGGAGCAACCACTACCGCTGGATGCCTGGATAGAAATAATTCCGTTTTCAGAAACACGCCAGTATGTGCAAAATGTATTTAGCTTTAGCTTAATTCACGCCCTGCTTTATGATGAGCAATCTATTATCGTAGACAAGCAGAAAAACACATTAAAAAATAAAAAGGCAGTGCCGTTTATTCATAATCATGAACAAATAATTTACCCTAAGAATATTCGGCCAATTTGATAAAAACAGCGGGTAAAAATTCATAGCAAAAAAAGAGTCATAAATAATGATTGATATAGGTGCCAACCTTAGCAACCCTATTTTTAAAGATGATTTGGCCGATGTTTTACAGCGCGCTCAAGACGCTGACATTCAGGGCATAATTGTCACCGGCACTAGCGCCGAAAGCAGCAAAGCCGCGCTCCAATTAGCCAAACAACAGCCAGACTACTTGTATGCCACAGCAGGCGTTCACCCCCATGATGCAGATACCTATAACGCTAACATTGAGGAACAATTAATTTCGATACTGGATAAACCTACTATTGTTGCCGTTGGCGAAACCGGCTTGGATTTTAATCGCAACTTCTCAACGCCGGATAATCAACGTCAAGCCTTTGAAGCACAAATTGCTTTAGCTAATAGCTTCAAAAAACCGCTGTTTTTACATGAGCGCGATGCCTTTAATGATTTCTATGCCATTTTGGCCGCCCACAAAAACGACAATATTCAAGCCGTTGTTCATTGTTTTACCGGCAATGAAAAAGCATTAAAAACGTATCTTGATTTAGGCTTATATATTGGTATCACCGGTTGGATTAGTGATAAAAAACGCGGTGCCGAACTACGAGAAATAATAAAATATGCACCGCTTGATCGACTAATGATTGAAACCGATGCGCCCTACCTAACGCCGCAGCAATCCGGCCTAAAAAGTCAGCTCACTCAAAAACATCGGAACGAACCGTGGACACTGTCCTATACCGCTGCCACCTTGGCAGAGTGCCTTAACGTTGAAACGGCTGAATTAATTGATAGTACGACTCGAACCACAAAAGCGTTTTTTGCGCTGACCGCTTAAAGGGAGCCGTTTAATAAACCTCTAATTCGACTAGGCGGGAACGGCCAATTAAGCGTCGTTATTTCGTCGCCATCAATAAGGGCCAAAACAGGAATGGAATAACGGTATAACTCAGTGAGTTTAGCATCCGTGTCAATATCTACTTTTTCAAGCTGCCAATCACTGCCAGCAGTCATCTGCTCTTTAAGCACCTGTTCTATGAGAGCCTGCGCCTGATCACAAAGATGACACTCTTGGCGTGAATATAAAACGAGTTGGCGACGAGCAGTCACAAGCTATAACGCTGAGTTAACGACTAGTGTCGCGTCGTCCAACTATGCATACCTTTAGCAATTACTTTATCAAGGCTTTTTTCTATTGCTGCTTGCGCTGAAACACCTAACTTCTCTTGCCATGTCTTTTTCTGTACATACTTCACTTCAAACACAGAAGCTTCTTTTATACGCTTAGAAATATATTCATCACTGGTGCTAATACCATCAACCAGTTGCTTCTCTAGCGCCACTTTGCCGTACCAAGTTTCCCCTGTAGCCACTAAGGGAATGTCTAACTGAGGACGATAATCACTCACAAAGCCTTTAAATAACTCATGCGTCTCTTCTAAGTCATCAATAAACTTTTTACGACCTTCTTCTGTATTTTCACCTAGCATAGTTAAGGTGCGCTTATATTCACCCGCGGTTAATACATCGTAATCGACATCAAACTTCTTTAATACCTTATTGAAATTAGGCAAGCTGGCTACCACACCAATAGAACCAATAACGGCAAATGGTGAAGCAAGAATTTTATCCGCAATACAAGCCATCATATAACCGCCGCTCGCAGCGACCTTATCAACACAAATAGTCAACGGAATATTTGCCGAGCGAATTCTTGCTAACTGCGATGATGCTAAACCATATGAGTGAACCATACCGCCTGGACTTTCGAGCCGAACAACAATTTCATCTTTGGGCTTAGCAAGCGTTAATACTGTAGTAATTTCTTCGCGGAAGGTTTCAACTTCGGACGCTTTCATATCGCCATCAAAGTCTAATACATAAACATGACCGGTACTGGCTTCGGCAACTTCACTAGTCGTATCACTTTCGACATCACTTTCAGCATCACTACTGGCTTGTTTAGCTAATTTTTTTGCTTCTTTTTTTGCCGCTTTGTCTTTTTTCTTTTGGTTTTGCTTTTCGGTTTTTTCTAATTGTTTAATGACATGCTCATCTAATACAGCATGCTGCATTACGTCTTCCATTTGCTTATAGCGATCATTCAATTTTTTAACTTCTAAGCGCCCTTCACCTTCACCACCACGCTGACCGGCATTAACAGCCACCGATATCAATAAAACGATAGCAATAAGAAATGTCGCCACTTTGGCAAAAAATAATCCGTATTCAGCAAGTAATTCAATTAACACAGCAAAACCTTTTAAACGAGTGAGTAAAATACGTCTATTTTTCAAACAAGGCGCACTTTCAAATAAATGAAAACACATGCGCAAACAGTAAGAAGCCTGTTAACTAGACGCTTTCTAAAGATAGCTGGAACGGACTAAACCGCTAGCCAGCCGAAACGGAGAAGATTAAACAAGGAAAAAGCAGCAATGTCTACCACGATATTACCCTGAACAACGCGAGAATACCCTTCTTATGATTATTTTCCCTAAGCAGAACTTTACCTCAGAGCGGTTAAACTATCATCAATTAACTGGCTTACCCTGCTGTCTGCTGATCGACCGGCACTCAACTCATCCAACAAATACTCAACACTGACTAACGCATCCGCTAAACGCTCTAACCAATCGTCACCTACCGCATCATTAGAGTTTCCCTGATAAGCCATGTTCAACAGCTCGGCACAGCGATTCATTAACGCTTCGGCATTGCTGACATCCATGATATTAAAAGCGCCGCCAACGCTCTGTAAACATACCCCAATATTGGCAATGTGGTCTCGATCATAATGAGAATCGATATAGGCAATGACCGCTCGCTTAGCCAAACCAATATTCGATTTTGACTCTTCATATAAATTCATTTGCGCTTGCTGTAACAAGCCCCTAGCAACCGTAGATTTATTCTCTTGGCTGCCACCCTCATCAAGTAATGAGCCGGTGAGTAATGCATTTTCAATATACAACACCATATTGGCTACATCTAACAAGGCCTCTTGATCGGGTGGATCAAGACGCCAGTTATTCATTTGCTCAACGGCCTTATCTATCGGCGAGGTTGCCGCCATATAACCACTCACTTTTAATACCGCAGATATACGTTCACAATTTGTCATTAAAGTATCAATATTCTCGGTTTCACAAAGACCACTTTCTGACATCATATCGAGAATGCGCTTAGCGCCGAGCAGCTCGTCTTTAATCACACCCAGCATAGAGAGCAATGCTTTGTAGGTGCTTCGCTCCATTGCCTCGCGATGTGCCATTAAAGCCTTATCATTCCATGGCAATGGAGTGAATTTACCCAGTCGATTTAAATCTTCATCGTTAACATTTTGAGGGTCAGCCAACAGTATTAATAGGCTTAGCTCTGCTAATACCTCAGTATCCGGCAGGCTATGCATACCGTGTAAAGGGTCTTTTTCTAAACGCTTGAGGCTTCGATCAAACTTGGTGAAAAAATGTCTTCGCTGCGCGGTTAACTCTAGCGAATTGTCAGCATAGGCTGCGACCAGTTTTTTTAGTAACCGCCAAACCGATGCGTTAACACTGCCATGACACAAGTTCATAGAACGCTCAGCTACTCGATCAATCAACACCAGCTTGGCGCTTACATCACTGTCACGTAACAAGCCGATAAGTGCTGTTTGATACATTTGGCGCAGATGCCTAAACGTTTTTCTGTGTGCGTCTTGATGCTCATTCTGTTCATACTGCTCCTGCTGCTGAGCTGTCTCAGCGCTAACGTCGTCCTGTCGCTCTGGGCTGTCGACAGATTCAGAACCCGTTATGGGCACCAAACTCAACTCTATGACATCAGCAACAGCGGCGGCTGGCTCCTCAGTTAAGTCATTGGCTAATTGACCTACGGCGTCATCCATTAATTCTTTAGCTTGATAATCGAATTCAATAAGCGTACTTTCGCTAACAAATGCCGACAAACCTGCGCTTGCTAAGGCATAAAAACATGGTGCCAAAAGCAACGGCGATGCAACACCGGTGGTTTGTACATATTCAAAAAAGCGGGGCAATAAATAGACACACTGAAACAAGGCATCATACTGACGAGCACTAATCGCTTTTTCGACATCGGGCTCTGCTTGATAAACCCGCTCTACCGCTTGCGCTAACTGCACAGACAAACTTGCCGCCACCGGCAAATCAAGCAGTGTAAAGACACCGGCCACCTCATCCAACTGCAACGATAATTTTTTAACCAGAGCCTCAGTAGGTACTGCATTATTAAGGCTTTGCTCCACTAATGCATTTAACTGTTCAGAAACCCGTGAGAGCGCCTCGACCAATTCCGGCTCCACGACATCGAGAGTGCCTTCTGATAATAAGATATTCTGTGATATAAACGCAGCAGCCTGAGACGACTGAAATGACTGAAATGACTGAAATGAC
>JBELIP010000010.1:56338-72033 GCA_042090785.1 Cellvibrionales bacterium
TTTGTGCTTGTTTTGCGGCTGATATTGCCACGGATCTGTAAAAATAACTGCTGACATTCAGTATAGGTAATAAGCGTCCTCACGTTGACCATAGTGCTGTAATCAATGAACACAGCCGCCTAGATGTGATCAAAGTCCACTTTCTTATTGCGCTTGTGCAAGGTAAGCCGCCTCGAGCACCGTGACCCCGATCAAGTAGCGATTCAAGAGACTGCGCACAGCAGCTCCACATGCCTCCGGCACACTTTCACCTAGACCTTTGACTAGACAAGCTAATGGACTGTTTTTTTATATCGATTAAGACCATAACAGCCCCAAAACGGTTATAGACAGTCTATAATTCGTCCCTTCAGCGTTAAGACAATTTAGCCGCTCAATTACACAAATCTATGCGTATCTACCGTGCCATGCTTTTAACTAATGTCATTTAACGTATTTAACCAATGCTATTTAACTTGCGTTATTAACACCGCTATTTCGAAGGATTTATTTCATGCAAAGCGTATCAACAGGCCAAGCCATCTACCGTAATTTTTTAGGCGACGCGCCAAACTGGTATAAGAATGCCATTATCCTTTTTTTAATTGCCAACCCCTTTCTATTAAATATTACTGGCTCGTTTATTATGGGCTGGATATTGATTTTACAATTTATCTTTACGCTTGCTATGGCACTAAAATGCTACCCGCTGCAAAGTGGCGGCTTGCTAGCTATGGAGGCCATCATTCTTGGCATGGCCAGCCCACAGGATGTCTACCACGAAATACAGCTCAACCTACCGGTTATCTTGCTATTGGTCTTTATGGTGGCCGGCATTTATTTTATGAAGGACCTACTGCTCTTCACCTTCACTAAGCTATTAACTAAAGTGCGCTCCAAGGTTTGGCTCTCGCTATTATTTAGTTTTGTCGCTGCTTTTTTATCAGCGTTTCTCGATGCACTTACCGTTATTGCTGTAGTCATTAGCGTTGCCGTTGGTTTTTATGCCATCTTTCAAAAAGTTGCATCCATAGAGGGTTATGAAGAATCTGAGCACAGCGATAGTAATAATGAAGATAACAATATCCATCATTTACACCGTGAAGATTTAGATCAATTTCGTGGCTTTTTACGTGACCTGATGATGCATGCCGCTATTGGTACTGCACTCGGTGGCGTTTGCACACAAGTCGGCGAGCCACAAAACTTAGTGATTGCTGCTCAATCGGACTGGCAGTTTATGGAGTTTTTCTGGCGCATGGCGCCGGTCACTATCCCGGTCTTAATAGCTGGATTATGTGTTGTAGTATTTCTCGAAAAATACCATTGGTTTGGATACGGCTGGCAACTGCCTGAATCCGTACGTAAAGTCCTGGTTGAGGATGCCGAAGAACAAGATGCAAAACGTAGCCATCAAGATAAGATAGCACTAGTTATTCAAGCATTAGTGGCCTTATGGTTAATTGTTGGTTTAGCATTACACTTGGCAGAAGTCGGCGTTATTGGCTTAACCGTTATTGTGTTAACAACAGCATTTAACGGCATTACTAGCGAGCATGCTTTAGGTAAAGCATTTGAAGAAGCCCTGCCCTTCACCTCATTACTCGTTGTGTTTTTTGCTATTGTTGCCGTTATCGAAAAACAAGGATTATTCACTGGCATTATCAATGGCGTTTTAGCTATGGATAGAGACATGCAAGTGCCTATGTTTTATTTAGCTAACGGTATGCTATCGGCTATTAGCGATAATGTATTTGTTGGCACGGTGTATATCACTGAACTCAAACAAGCACTAACGAGCGGCACGATTGATCGCGCACAATACGATATGTTAGCCGTAGCAATAAATACGGGAACCAACATACCGTCGGTTGCCACACCAAACGGCCAAGCCGCATTCTTGTTTTTGTTAACCTCTTCACTGGCACCACTTATACGCTTAGGTTATGGCACAATGGCTTATAAAGCACTGCCCTATACTATAGTGCTCACTATTGTCGGCTTGTTAAGCGTGCACTTTATTTTGCCTGACGCCACAGCCTATATGATCCAAGAAGGCATTATCTCTAACTTACATCTTTCTGAGCTCCCAACCGATATTGGCAGCTCGGGACATCACTAAACCAACAAGCTATTAATAAAATAATAATTTAGCTCAGCATATATATTGTGAAAACGCTTTTAGTCACATCACTATTAAAATTCATAGGCCTCATGCCATTGTCAGTTGCACGCGCAATTGCCCGTGGCATTGCCCACTTATTATCGTTGAGCAATAACAAAATTTATCGACTCACCCGCATTAATATTGCGCTCACTCAACCGCAGCTTAGCGATAAAGAATTAAATAGCATTAGCAAAGACAGCGTTGCAAGTACAGTGATTAACGCATTTGAAATGCCCATTATCTGGCAGCGTGAAAATAACTGGGTAGACAAAAAAACTCAAACTATAGAGGGTGCCGCCAACTTAAGCGCAGCCATCGCCGAGCAAAAAGGCGTCATTATTATTGCTCCGCATATTGGCAATTGGGAAGTACTCGGTCGACATTTACCCAGCTACGCTTCAACCACTAGCCTTTATCAACCCCCTAAAATAACCGCTTTAGAAAACATTGTTAAAAAGGGCCGTGAGCTTTCAGGCGCTACGCTCGTCCCAACCAATCAACGTGGAGTAGCCGCATTATTAAAAGCGCTACGACGTGGAGAAATAACCACTATTTTGCCCGATCAAGTGCCACAAAAGAATTCTGGCACTTTCGCCCCCTTTTACGGCATATCGGCTTACACCATGACACTGGTTTATAATTTAATTCAAAAGACAGGTTGTCGCGCAGTGCTCGGTTACGCATTGCGCGTTCCCGGTGGCTTTAAGGTAGTATATTGTGAGGCGCCAACGGCTATTTATAGTGCTGACCAAGATGTGTCTATAGCGGCTTTAAATACCATGGTAGAAACAGCCATTAATGACGATATTGCGCAATATCAATGGGCTTATAAGCGCTTTAAAGTTCAACCCGAAGGCGTGAAAAAACCTTATTAGCCCGTTATCTTAAAATAATTATGTGTACCTGCGGCCATACCGTTGGCTATACCTCAGGCGTTTTTAACCAAAGACATTGCCCATCACTTTTTTTATCGATAGTTGCAAGTAACGCCTCATGCGCTGCTAGCTCTTGCGCGTTGGCGGCAATAACCGGTAGCTTTTGGCGACCAGTGTCTAACCGAACCAGTCCTGTTTGATGGTTCTCTTCTTGAGTTCCAGCCTCGGCCTCACCGCCTAAATATAAAGACGTTTGGCCACCTGTCATCATTAAATAAACGTCAGCTAAAATCTCAGCATCAAGTAGTGCACCATGCAACTCTCGCTTAGCATTATCGACGGCATAACGCTTACATAATGCATCCAAATTATTTTTCTGGCCTGGGTGTTTTTTGCGGGCCAGCACCAAGCTATCTATGACGCCACAAATACTGCTGGTTTTTTTAACCTTACTACCCGCCAGCTTTAATTCATGATCAATAAAACCAATATCAAACGGGGCGTTATGAATAATTAATTCAGCGCCATCAATAAAAGCTAAAAAATCATCAACAACATTCGCAAACAAGGGCTTGTCTGCTAAAAATTCGTTGCTAATACCGTGGACTTCTAACGCGCCCTGATCAATCTCGCGCTCTGGCTGAATATACTGATGGTAGTGCTTACCCGTTAAGCGGCGATTAACTAACTCAACACAGCCAATTTCAATAATTCTATGGCCCTGCGACGGCTCTAAACCGGTAGTTTCTGTATCAAGTACAACTTGTCGTGTCGCCATGGGTTACTGCCTTTTGATGAATGCTATTGAATAAGGTTTATTATATTTTCTCTATACCTAGATTTGCCAACTCATCAGCAATTTCATTTTCAGCATGCCCCGAGTGACCTTTAACCCACTGCCACTCAATGCTATGCCGTTGGGATTGATCATCTAACTCGCGCCAAAGGTCGGCATTTTTAACCGGCTTTTTTGCTGCTGTCCGCCAGCCATTGCGCTTCCAATTAGCTATCCACTCAGTTATGCCTTTTCGCACATACTGTGAATCGGTAACGAGCACAACAGTAGAAGCCGCTTCTAACAATCGCAAACCCTCTATGGCTGCACGCAGCTCCATACGGTTGTTAGTCGTCTCGCGCTCACCACCACAGTGGCGATGATCTTCGCCATCAATACGCATTAGTACGCCCCAACCTCCAGGACCAGGATTACCTTTACACGCGCCATCGGTATACAACTCTATTGCCACACTCATTACCCTGTCAGTTTATTTGCGATGAATAAGCTTAAATTATAAATATAAGCCCTTATAAGAGAGCCCTTTTAAAAGCCCAGCTATTCTGGTGGTTGACCGATATAATTTCAAGACCCATACAAACTTAAATGATTAATGTCGGTGATGCAGGCCTGTAGTCCGTGGCGTTTTAATACGTCCCATCCAATACTGGCGAATAAAGTTAACCGGAAAGCTTCGCTTTTTAGCAATCACCACATAAAACAGACCGAACGGCAAACAACAACGCTCGCCGAAATGCTCAAGCCCTTGCAAACGCTCAAGAACCGGTTGGCTATTAATGGGCGGTCGATAAAAGTACGATTGCTGATGAACCACATTATAGTTCAACACCGATAACCAATCGGTTAATCGGCTTTGCCGAATAGCAGTATGCCCCATAGCTAAGCCCTTACCCCATTGCGCATATCGCTGATACAACGGCCAAATACTCATAGGATTAAACCCCACCACTAACATATGGCCACCCGCTGTTAGCGTTCGATCGGTTTCACGCAACAGTTGGTGGGGGTCGGTAGAAAACTCTAGGGTATGATGCAATAACGCAATATCAATACAATCGGTGGCAATGGGAAAAGATTGATAATCTGCGCAAATACTATCGCGCGACTCGCCGTTAAAACTGGGGGCAAAACCCAACTGAATATATTGGCCGACGTTAGCGGCTTGAGAAAGCGGCTTAGCTTTTTGCACGCTTAACTGAAGCAAATTACAACCAACAAGGCTAGGCAGATGGCTATCGACTACCGCTGCTTCACTTGCCAGTAGCGCCTCGCCTAACGCAGTAGTTAAAAAGTCTTTAAAATCATTCATTGCCGCCGACATGGGTAACGAGGGCTTTACTGTTTTTTCCCCATCATGCATATGACTTCGCTCGGTTTAAGGTAAACTATAAGCACAAAATAAAGTAGACTATACATCAATATATTAATCAGCCGAAAAACGAATGACAACAAAAACAACGAACTCAACTAGTGAGTTTTGTATTACTCGCATACCTGCATTTAGCGATAATTATTTGTGGCTAATTGATAACGGCGTATCCGCTATAGCCATTGATCCCGGTGATGCCCAGCCCATCATCGCTGAACTCGCTGCCAAACAACTCCGCCTTGATTACATATTAACCACCCACCATCACGCTGATCATATTGGTGGCGTCGCTGAATTACAAAAACGCTTTAATGTACAAGTCATTGGCCCAGACAGCTCTCATATTCCGCAAGTCACTCGCACCGTCACTGACGGCGAGCAAATTGAGCTGCTGGGCTTAGTCATTGATGTTATTGCGGTGCCCGGCCATACGCTTGATCATATGGCTTACTTTATTGCCAACCCTAACCCACTTAACGGGCCGCAACTGTTTTGTGGCGACACTTTATTTGCCGGTGGCTGTGGACGCTTATTTGAAGGCAGTCCTGCGCAAATGCGTCATTCACTGAGCAAACTTAAGCAGCTGCCTAATGAAACCCGCATTCACTGCGCGCATGAATATACGCAAGCCAACCTAAACTTTGCATTGGCCGTAGAGCCGAACAACGCCGATTTAATTCAGCGTATTATCAGCGTTAATTTACTGCGTAAAAACCAGCAGGCTACAGTCCCCTGTGAACTCGCTGAGGAACTCGCAACCAATCCGTTCTTGCGTTACGATAAGCCCAGCGTTATTGCAGCAGCAGCTAATCGCTTACAGCAATCGTCATTAAGCGCTGACGAAGTATTTGCGACTATTCGACAGTGGAAAGATAACTTTTAAAGCGTCATTGATTAACCGAATTGAAGAGCCCCTACGTTTATGTTGCCAACAACTATTATTAAGATGCACTGCTATCCCTTCGCCTTAATACTCGCCTCAGTGCTACTTAGCAGCTGCCAGTTAATTCAGCCCCCCAAAAAAAGTTATGCCGACCAGCTATTTGCTAGCCAGAACGCCGCACAATTAAAACAACAATGCAGCAAAAATACGGCTTATCTTCAACAACAATTTATCAATCTTGAAAACAGCTTAAGCCTTTCAAGTAAGCTATCGTTTTTAACCGCATTAGACAATTTTTATATTGAGCTTGAAAACACCTATAGCGTTGCTCAGCTTTATACTAACATCCATCCCAATGCTGATATTCGTAGCAGTGCCAGCGAATGCCAAGAAACCATTAACAGCCTAGTCACCGATGTCAGCTTATCGCAGGCCATCTACCAACAACTGCAACAAATCGACAGCAGTAACAGCGATACCATTACACAGCGTTATCATAAAAAATTACTCACCGACTTTACCCGCTCTGGCGTTGATAAAGACCAGCAGCAACGTGAAAAACTGCGACAATTGCACATTGATATAGCCAATTTAGGTCAGCAATTTTCTAAGAATATTCGCGAAGATGTACGCCATATTACTATCGATAATATCGAACAGCTCAACGGCCTGCCACAAGACTATATAAACAGCCTAGACAAAAACGCCAATGGCCAATGGCTTATTACCACAGATTACCCAAGTATTTTTCCGTTTTTACGTTATGCCCAAGACGACGCCAAGCGCTTAGCCATTTATACACTTTTTCTAAATCGAGGCTATCCCGACAACGAAGCATTGCTAAAACAAATCATTAGCAAGCGTCACCAACTCGCTACCTCTTTAGCTTATGACAACTATGCCGATTATGTTACCGAGGTCGCGATGATAGGCACTGCCGATAACGCCGCAGTATTTATTGACCGCATAGCTGCGTTAGCCAAACCACGTTCACAGCGCGACTATAAACAGTTGTTAGGCCAACTGCAGACGACAGACCCAACTGCAAGCAAAGTGGGTAGCTGGCAAAAATCTTTTTTACAAGAACAAGTAAAAAAACAGCAGTATCAATACGACGCCAAAGCCGTTCGCGAATACTTTGCCTACGACAATGTTAAACAAGGTATTTTTGCGTTAGCCGGTCAATTATTTGATGTCGAAATTATTCCTTGGCAAACCGACGTCTGGCACCCGGCAGTTAGCGCCCATGAACTGCGAACCACTAGCGGCAAAACACTCGGCTATTTTTATCTTGATATGCACCCGCGCGAGGGCAAATACAAGCACGCTGCACACTTTGGTATAAAAACAGGAGTGCTCAACAAACAGCTGCCCGTTTCTGCACTTATCTGTAATTTTCCTGGCGAAGATAAACAGCTTGATAAAAACGGTCAGCGTATCAATCGCGGTTTAATGGAACACAACCAAGTTGAAACCTTTTTACATGAGTTTGGGCATTTAATGCATAGCTTAATTGGCGGACACCAACCTTGGAGTGGTTTATCCGGTATTGCTACTGAGCGTGATTTTGTCGAAGCACCCTCACAGCTACTCGAAGAATGGGTTTGGAATTACGATACCTTAAAAACGTTTGCGGTTAATGCCCAAGGTGAAACTATTCCTAAAGCTATGGTCGATAAAATGCAACGTGCTCGTGGCTTTGGCCAAGGCACACACATTCGTAACCAAATGTTTTATGCCGCACTATCACTGAACTACTATTCAAGTGAACCCGAAACGTTAGACTTAAACGAAACACTTATTCGGTTACAACAAGCTTACTCACCATTTGACTATATTCACGACACCCACTTTTATGCCAACTTCGGTCATCTTTATGGCTACTCTGCGCGCTATTACACCTATATGTGGTCGTTAGTCATTGCCGCAGATTTATTTTCTGAATTTGAACGCAAGGGTTTACTAGACCCTACAGTGGCTGCACGCTATCGTGATAAAGTGCTAGCTCCAGGTGGCAGCCGTGATGCCGCCGATTTAGTGGCAGACTTTTTAGGTCGCCCTTTTAACTACCAAGCATTTATTGAGCAGCTTAATGCCGAATAAAATAACCCTTTTATCACTTATATTTACGCTATGTCTTAGCGCTTGCTTGCTTAGCGGCTGCGACCTCGGCCCAAGCAATGTTGAATCCGGCACGCGTAATCAAATTTTACACCTCGGCAATGGTACAGAGCCTAAAGACCTTGACCCCCACTCGGTTACCGGCGTACCCGAGCACAACATTATTAGCGCTTTATTTGAAGGCCTTGTAACAGTCAACCCAAAAACCTTAGCGCCGGAACCCGGCATAGCAGCCAGCTGGACCATTGCAGACAATGGCAAACGTTATACCTTTGTTATTCGCGACAACGCCAAATGGTCGAACGGCGACCCGGTAACCGCCGATGATTTTGTTTGGTCATGGCAGCGCATGCTGTCACCCGCAATGGCCAGCGAATATGCCTACCAATTATTTACCGTTAAAAACGCCAAGCAGTTTAACCACGGCGATATAAAAGACTTTAATCAAGTAGGTGTTAAAGCGCTTAATGCAAAAACCTTACAAGTTGACTTAGAAAACCCAACGCCCTACTTTTTATCGCTACTCGCCCATTACAGCACCTATGCTGTTCACCCGCCAACTATATTAAAGTATGGCGCTATTGATGAAGCTGGCACCTTGTGGACACGGCCCGGTAATTTTGTCGGTAACGGGCCTTTTGTATTAGATGATTGGCGACTTAACTATATTATCCGTGTCAGTAAAAACCCGCTTTATTGGGATAGCAAAAACGTAAAGCTTAATGAAATCGTTTTTTACCCAATCGATCAAGTGCAAACCGAAGAGCGCATGTTTAAAACTGGCGCGCTACATGCCACCAGTTCAATACCGGTTGATAAAATTGCGGTTTACCAACAAAAAGATCCCGATAAAATTTCTATTGACCCTTACTTAGGTACTTACTACTACCGTATCAATATTAATATTAAGCCACTTGATAACCCCAATGTTCGCAAAGCACTGTCTATGGCTATTAATAGAGATATGCTTGTAAGCTCCATAACTAAGGGCGGTCAGCTTGCTGCCTATACGTTCACGCCGCCCAACACACAGGGTTACTATGCCGCCACTAGCCCTATTACCTTTGATATTGAAGCAGCTCGTCAGTTATTAGCCGAAGCTGGTTACCCCAATGGTGAGGGTTTTCCAGAAATAGAGTTAACCTACAACACCAGCGATGGCCATAGGCGAATTGCTGTTGCGATACAACAAATGTGGAAGGATGCACTCAACATAGACATACGGCTTTCTAATCAAGACTGGAAAGTCTACTTAAGCCGTATTCAGTCGATGGATTACAGTATTGCGCGCGCCGCTTGGATTGGCGACTACCCCGATCCCAACACCTTTCTTGATATGTTTATTACCGATGGTGGCAATAACCAAACCGGTTGGTCTAGCCCCGAGTATGATCGTCTAATTGCATTAGCTGCTAGCCAGACTAACCAACAGCAACGCTACCGCACGTTTCAACAAGCCGAAGCAATTTTAATGGATGAAAGCCCCATTATTCCTATTTACACCTACACTCGTGTATTACTTAAACATCCACAGCTTCAAGGTTGGTACCCTAACATCCTTGATCAGCACCCGTATAAATATGTTTACTTGCAAGAGCCCAAATAAATCATGATGCGATTTTTTGTTGGTCGATTATTACAAGCCATACCAGTAATCTTTATTGTTATTACCGCCACATTTTTTTTAGTGCGTGCAGCTCCCGGCGGCCCCTTTGATGCTGAAAAGACATTAAGTCCAGAAGTGATTGAGCGGCTCAACGAACGCTACAATCTTAATGCCCCCACGTATGAGCAATACTTCGATTATCTTGGGCATTTAGTCCAAGGCGATTTTGGCCCGTCATTTCGCTACACCAACCGCACTGTCACCGAAATGATTTACGCTGGCTTACCGATTACGTTTGAACTGGCTATTTACGCCATTATGATTGCCTTAGTTATAGGCATTTGCGCTGGCATGCTCGCCGCAATTAAACCCAACAGCGCACAAGATTATATCCCTATGTCACTCGCCATGACCGGCATCTGTATGCCGTCGTTTTTATTAGGGCCACTATTAGTATTGGTGTTTGGTATATGGCTGCAATGGCTACCCGTATCCGGCTGGGGTTATTCGCCTGGCGATAAAATTTTACCCGCCATTACCTTAGGTTCAACCTACGCCGCTTATATTGCCCGCCTAACCCGTGGTGGCATGTTAGAGATACTTTCGCAGGACTATATTCGAACCGCCAAAGCCAAAGGCTTACCGACGGCAACAATTATTACCCGTCATGCCTTACGCGGAGGCTTATCGCCAGTGGTTGCTTTTCTTGGGCCCGCTATAGCCGGCTTGTTAGCCGGCTCGTTTGTGGTTGAAACTATTTTTCAAATTCCCGGCTTAGGTCGCTTTTATGTGCAAGCTGCATTTAACCGCGACTACACCATGATTTTAGGCACAACTATATTGCTGTCCTGCCTTATTGTATTACTCAACATGTTATCCGACTTACTAGCCGTGTGGTTAAACCCTCGCCTTGCACTGTCTAACGAAAAAAATTAGCTATGATTGATTCACTAAAAGACTATCAAGACCTCAAATTTGAACAAGGTCGCTCACTGTGGCAAGACGCTTGGTACCGGCTAAATAAAAACAAACTTGCCATGCTGGGTTTATACCTTATTGTTTTCTTTGTCGTAGTATCCATACTCACGCCATGGATTGCGCCCTATGGTTACGAAACACAAAACCTAGCACTGGGCGCCTCGGCACCCTCGGCTCAGCATTGGCTAGGCACCGATATTCATGGCCGTGATTTAATGACACGCCTTATGTACGGTGGACGTATATCGCTAATGGTCGGTTTTGCCGCCACAGCGGTCTCATTGGTTATTGGCGTACTATGGGGCACCATTGCAGGCTATATCGGCGGCCTTACCGATACCATCATGATGCGTATTGTCGACATCTTATATGCCCTACCCTTTATGATATTTATTATTCTATTAATGGTCGTGTTTGGTCGCAGCTTACTGCTATTATTTTTAGCCATAGGTTTAATTGAATGGCTAACCATGGCTCGTATTGTAAGAACGCAAGTGCTCAGCATACGTAAACAAGAATTTGTTAGCGCGGCTATTGTTACCGGACTTAGCCATTGGCAGATCATTCGCCGCCATGTGATTCCTAATGTATTAGGCCCCGTCATTGTTTACATTACCTTAACCATTCCCAGCGTTATGTTGTTAGAAGCCTTTTTAAGCTTTTTAGGTTTAGGTATACAACCACCACAAAGCTCTTGGGGCGTATTGATTTCTGGCGGCGTAGAAACCATGGAAGAATATCCATGGCTATTAATTTTTCCTGGCCTTGCACTGTCGCTAACCTTGTTTGCACTTAACTTTTTAGGTGATGGCTTACGCGATGCACTCGACCCACGCGCGACTAAGGATTAATCATGAGCCTATTAAGCGTTAACAACTTATCTATTGATTTTACTACCCGTGACGGTACCGTTAACGCCGTTAGCAACGTTTCTTTTTCTGTTAATAAAGGCGAGACACTCGGTATTGTTGGCGAGTCGGGTTCAGGAAAATCCGTTAGTTGCTATTCACTGCTGGGCTTAATCCCCATGCCGCCAGGCAATATTCAACATGGCACTGCAGTATTTGATGGCATTGATTTACTGCAAGCCAATGAAAAAACTATGCGCCAAATACGTGGCAAACGTATAAGTATGATTTTTCAAGACCCAATGACATCGCTAAACCCTTATATGCGGGTCGGCCAGCAAATTATTGAACCCTTACTGCAACATAGTCACTTATCAAAAAGCGAAGCCAAATCAAAAGCCATTGCCCTACTTGAAGAAGTGGGTATTAACGATGCCGCTAATCGCTACCAACAATATCCACATGAATTTTCTGGCGGTATGCGCCAGCGCGTAGTAATTGCCATGGCATTAATTACCGAGCCGGAATTATTAATTGCCGACGAACCCACTACGGCTTTAGATGTAACCATTCAAGCGCAGATACTCGAGTTAATTCATCAGCTACAGCAGCGAAGAAATATCGCGGTGATTTTTATATCTCACGACCTTGATGTCATTAAACGCATGGCGGACCGTACTATTGTGATGGAAAAAGGCCATATTGTTGAGCAAGGCAACACACAAGATATCTTTTTTTCGCCCAGCCAAAGTTATACGCAAAAACTTATTGCTTCTATACCGAATAGCGCCAAGCCAGAAGCGTATCGGTTTACTGGCAACAAGGACTCACGCTTTCTTGAGCTCAACAATATTAGTATTTCTTATGGTAAGAAATACAATGCTTTTAAAGCCGTCGACAATGTTAGCTTAACCGTAAAACAAGGTGAGATATTAGGCTTGGTTGGCGAATCAGGCTGCGGTAAAACCAGTTTATCACACAGCATTGTTCGGCTTATTGATATTCAACAAGGGCAAATTTGCTTGCAGCAAAACCCTTTAGAAGCGCTACAAGGCAGCGCATTAAAAGCCACGCGTAAAGATATACAAATGATTTTTCAAGACCCCTACGCCTCGCTTAATCCGCGCATGACGGTATTTAATACACTCGCTGAACCGCTGCGCCTGCATGGTATAGCCAGCGGTGCTGACGATTTTAAAAACAAAGTACTTTCACTAATGCAAGATGTAGGACTGGAAGCACGCTGGGCGAATAAATACCCGCATGAGTTTTCTGGTGGCCAACGACAGCGTATTGCCATTGCTAGAGCCTTAGCAGTAGAGCCAAAATTAATTATTGCCGACGAACCGGTATCGGCATTAGATGTAACGATACAAGCGCAGATATTAAGATTGCTATTGGAATTATGTCAGCAGCGCCAGCTAACAATGATTTTTATTTCTCACGATTTAGCCGTGGTGCGTTATATTGCTGACCGCACAGCCGTAATGAATAAAGGAAAAATTGTAGAAATTAATGCGACCGAAACAGTTTACCAAAACCCCAGCGACCCTTATACAAAAAGCCTTTTAGCCGCACGAGTATAAAGCGCTAAAAAATCAAACTATTTTTTACGTGAACGCGTGCTCCACTGCCCACCAACGGCCTTATTGCTAGGCTTTCTGCCCGACTTATTAGAAGATCTATTGCTCGGCGTGCCACGACGTCCCGCAGACTGAGCACCGCGACGCTGGGTAGACTTCTCTGAAGGCACTAATTGATTCGGCCCATCACCTATTAATTCGGCACGATTCATTTTAATTAACGATGCACGCAAATAAGCCCAGTTCTTTTCATCGTGATAGCGCAAAAACGCTTTTTGTAAACGGCGCTGCTCAAGGTTCTTAGCCACAAAGATTTTTTCACCGCGCTTATACATAAGCTTTTTAAGTGGGTTGCGACCCGAGTGATACATTGCCGTTGCCAGCGCCATTGGCGAAGGATAAAACGTTTGCACTTGGTCAACACGAAAATCATTGCGCTTTAACCACAATGATAAATTCATCATATCTTCGTCACTACTGCCTGGATGCGCGGCAATAAAATACGGAATTAAATACTGCTTTTTCTTAGCTTGCTTGGTGTACTTCTCGAACATTTTCTTAAAGGCATCATAACTGCCCATGCCCGGCTTCATCATTTTTGATAACGTGGCATCCTCACTGTGTTCTGGCGCTATCTTTAAATAACCACCCACATGATGCGTCACTAATTCTTTTACGTACTCTTCATCAAGCACCGCCAAGTCATAACGTAAGCCCGAGGCAATTAAAATACGCTTAATACCACGCAATGCACGTGCTTTGCGGTACAGCTGCGTGGTTGGCTTATGGTCGGTTTCAAGGTTCTTGCAAATAGTTGGGTAAACACATGACAAGCGACGACAATTAGCTTGAATGACATCATCGTTGCAATTCAAATGGTACATATTCGCGGTTGGGCCACCTAAATCCGAAATCGTACCGGTAAAACCAGGCACTTGGTCGCGAATTTTTTCTATCTCATCGAGCACCGACTGTTCCGAACGGCTTTGTATAACTCTTCCTTCATGCTCCGTAATAGAACAGAAAGTACAGCCACCAAAACAGCCTCGCATAATATTCACAGAGGTTTTTATCATGTCATAAGCGGGAATAACCGCATCGCCATAACTAGGATGCGGCCGCCGCTGATACGGCAAGGCAAACACGCCATCCATCTCTTCGGTGCTTAATGGAATGGGCGGCTGGTTTACCCATACCTCACGGTTGCCATGCTTTTGCATTAAAGCACGCGCATTATGAGGGTTACTTTCTTGATGCAGTACGCGCGAAGCATGGGCATATAACACTGGGTCGTTGCGGACTTTTTCGAACGACGGCAAACGCACATACACATTGTCTGCACTAATGGCTTGCTCACTTAATGTTTTAGTGGCCAACGGCATGGGAATAATTTTAACCACATCTTCTGTTTGCTGCGCTTTTTCTTTATCGCGATCACAGTCGAGCTCACCTTCATCATAATGATAAGGGTTAGGCAGCTTATCTATTGCGTTAGGCCAATCGATACGGGTTGAATCAACTTCAACAAAGCCTTTAGGTGCTTCGTTAATAATGGTTGTGGTGCCGCGTAAACGACCTGCCGCTTTAATATCGCGACCCGAACTTAATAAATGGGCAACCTCACAAAGCGCTCGCTCAGCGTTACCGTATAACAAAATATCAGCACCACTATCCACTAACACCGAACGTCTTACAGAATCACTCCAGTAATCGTACTGCGCTATGCGGCGCAAACTGGCCTCAATACCGCCAATAACAATAGGAATATTGGGAAAAGCCTGACGACAGCGCTGAGTATAAACAATGACACAGCGGTCAGGACGTTGGCCACCCTGCCCGCCAGCAGTGTAGGCATCATCGCTACGCATACGTAAATCGGCGGTATAGCGGTTAATCATAGAATCCATATTGCCGCCGGTTACACCAAAAAATAAATTCGGTGCGCCAAGTTCAGCAAAATCTTTTTCGGCTATAGGATCGCCTTGCTGCCATGCAGGTTGGCTAATAATGCCAACGCGAAAACCCTGTGACTCTAACATGCGACCTATAACCGCCATGCCAAAGCTCGGATGGTCTACATAGGCATCGCCAGTGACCAAAATAATGTCACAACTATCCCAGCCTAACGCATCCATTTCTGCCCTTGTCATCGGCAAATAAGGCGCCACGCCAAAGCACTCGGCCCAGTATTTGGGATAGGAGAATAAATCGGGTGCCTTTACCGGCTGACAGAGAGATGATGAGGCCAAAGTCTGGGTTCTTTCTAACTAGTTTTATGCTCGATAGCACTTATTATGCTCAGCACTGGGCATACCTAGCGCTAAGCGGCGATTAAGCGCGCATTTAACCATAAGCAGGCTGCTTTGTATTGTGATTACTCGGCAATAAAGGCTAACGATTTTTGTTAGATCCGCCCTGTTTGAGGGTTTTTACCTTGTCGAGAATGCGTTGCGCACGCTCAATATTTGCCAGTAATTGCGCATTGCTGGG